>CALHYX010000035.1 GCA_938041035.1 uncultured Acidimicrobiales bacterium
CCAGATGGTTCGCGGCGGGGGTTGGTCAGGGTCGGCGCTGGCCCTGGCGGGCCAACTGCAGCTGCGAAGCCAGTCGTTCCTCGGTGAGCGGATCGACCGCCTCGGGGTAGCGGTGCAACGCGGCCAGTCGGGCCAGGGCGGTGTGCATGGCGTCGAAGTGCTTCTTCTGCGCCTTGTTGGGAAGCGCCCGACGAAGGCGCAACAGGTTCGACCAGTTGCCGAACACGGCAACCTCTTCGCTCGGTAGCTGGTAGCGCCCAGCCAGGAACGGGATCGACTGAACGAAGTGGTCCTGCTCGTTGCGGCGCACGACGACGAGCATCGCCATACCCGTCCCGAAGATGGCCACGAACGTGAGCGCGGCAACGGCGATGATGAGGTTGTTCTCGGTCGCCGCGGCAAGGGTCAGGGAACCGTTCCACAGCGCGTGCAGGCCGATGGCGACGGCGAGGCCCCACCAGGCCGAGCTGATCGGCTTGCCGCGAGTCACCGCCCGCCCGATTGCCAGCCCGATCCACGCCGTGAACAGCGGGTGGGCAAACGGGGTGAAAACCACGCGGCCGATAAACACCGCGATGATCGCGTCCTCGGCCTGGGCCAGGTACGTGAAGTCCTCGATCACCGCGAATCCGAGCGCCGACCAGCCGGCGTAGACAATGCCATCCATCACGCTGTCGACCTCGTTGCGTCGCACGGCCCACACGATGGCCAGGCCCTTCGTGACCTCCTCGATCAACGGCGCCGACACCACCGCAGCCACCCCGAACCCAAGCGGCCAGGCCACCAGGGTGTTGACCACCGAGGAGATGAAACCGGCGACGGCCGCCCCCCACAGGAAGGCGTGGACCCGCGACGAAATCGGTTCGGGTTCCACGCGGTCGATCCACCACAGGACCGGCCCAACGATGAACAGCGGCACGATGCCGAGCACGATGGCCAAGGGTGCTGCGAACGTCACGAGGGCCAGGATCGGGATCGTCAACGCGCCGCACACGATGACGGGAACGCTCAACCAGCCGGGCAGCCGCGGCTTGTTGGCCCCCGCGGCCGACGCCGCGCCCGCCGAGGTCACCGCCGTCCAGGACCGACCGTCCCACCAGCGCCACGGAGCGGCGCCCCAGGGGTCGGCGTGCCAACCGGGTTGCGCCACCGGTTGCTCGACGGCTCGAGGCCACAACGGTTCGCTCACCCAACTCCGTTCACTACGTTCGCCCTGGCGTCGTCACGCCTGGTCAGGATCGAGCCGCGTTGACGGACTCCACCAGGGTGCTTGCAGCGGACTCTATCGCCACGTCACTCTTCGCCCCGGTCGCCCGCTCGACCAACTCCAGCTGCCCCGCCTCGAGTCCGCGAGGGCCGATGGTCAGGCGCCAGGGAATTCCGACCAGCTCGGCATCGGCAAACTTGACCCCGGCCCGCGCATCGCGGTCGTCGAGCACGACATCGACACCGGCCGCCCGCAGATCGGCGTAGATCTGCTCGGCCACCTCCATCGATTTTTCGTCGGCGACCTTCACCACCGTGATCACCACCTCGAACGGCGCGACGTTGACCGGCCACACCATGCCTTCGTCGTCGTGGTTCGACTCGATCACCGCCGCCACCGCGCGGCCGACACCGATGCCGTAGCTGCCCATGATCGGCACCTGCGGATTGCTGTCCGCGTCGAGCACGGTGACACCAAACGCCTCGGTGAATTTTCGACCGAGCTTGAAGATGTGACCCACCTCGATGGCGCGCAGTACGTCGAGCGGCTTACCGCACACCGAACAGCCCTCGCCGGCGTCGGCTCGACGCAGGTCGGCCCAGTGGTCGACCGCGATATCGCGTTCGACGCTGACCCCGCGCAAATGCCAATCGTCCTCGTTCGCCCCGGTCGTCATGTTGACCCGACCCTTGAGTGCGAGATCGGCGTAGATCTTCAGATCGGAGACGCCCACCGCGCCGAGGCTGCCCGGCAGGGCACCCAGCGCGGACTGGATGGTCTCGGGCCCCGCCGGGTTGACGGTGACGGCGCCGGTGAGGTCGATCAGCTTTTGCAGCTCGAGATTGTGGTCGCCGCGCACGAGGAGCAACGTGAGCTCGCCATCGAGCAGGTACACGAGCGTCTTGATCTGACGCTCGGCCGCCGCACCACCCTCCACCTCGGCCAGCGCCTTGATCGTGCGGACGCCCGGGGTCGGGAAACGTTCGGTGGACCCGGCGGCCTCACCGTCGTCGATGGCCGGGATGACCGAAGTCGCCCGCTCGAGGTTGGCGGCGTAGCCGCAGGCGCCGCATTGGGCGACGTCGTCCTCCCCCGCCGGGGAGTTCACCATGAACTCGACGGATTCGGAGCCGCCCATCGCCCCGGAAGAGGCTTCGACCCCCCTGGCCTCAACGCCCAGCCGGGCATAGATCCGCTCGTAGGCCTCCCGATGCGCCACGAATGCGGCATCGAGTCCCGCCTCGTCGATATCGAAGCTGTAGGAGTCCTTCATCGTGAATTCGCGCACGCGCAACAGGCCGGCCTTGGGGCGTGGTTCGTCGCGGAACTTGGTCTGAAACTGATACCAGATCTGCGGAAGGTCTTTGTAGGAGCTGATCTCGGAGAACACCGTGGTGAAAATCTCCTCGTGGGTCATTCCCAGCACCTGGTCGGCGCCCTTGCGGTCGACGAGGGTGAACATCTCGGCCCCCATGGTGTCGATGCGTCCGGACTTCTCCCAGATCGACGCCGGGTGCATGCAGGGCAGGAGGAATTCCTGGCCCCCGATCGCCTCGACTTCGTCGCGGATCACCTGCGTGACTTTTTGGGCGACCCGTACCCCGAGCGGTAGCAGCGAATAGTGACCCGACTGCAGCTGACGGATGAACCCGCCGCGCACGAGCAACTTGTGGCTCACGGCCTCGGCATCAGCGGGGGCATCGCGAAGGGTTGGTACGAAGAGGTTGGACCAGCGCATGCGACACCGTACCGCTCCGGCCGCCGCAGCCGTGCCTCATTCGGGCCGGGTTCGGCGGGCGCGTCTCGGGTACCCGGAGGCGTCCGGTGGCATCCGTTGCGACACTCCGACTCACAGCCGATCGTCTCGTGTTCCGGGCGAAGGGACCCCTCGGCCCCGATCCGTGAGGACCGGGGCCGAAGGGGCGGGAATCCCCTCTAGTTCTCCCTGCGTCGGCGACCAACGGTTACGAAGGCGCCACCAAGGAGCAGCAACATCAACGCCACGCTGACCACGATGAGCGTTGATGCGCCGGTGAAGGCAATGGGCGGACCGCTACGGGGCGGGGTCGGAGGAGGCGGAGGAGCCGGGGGCTGCACAATGCTGATCTGGGCCACCGCGGTGTTGTCGTCGAGGGTTCCAACCGGCTCGGACTGGTCGGCGCTGACGACGATCGTGTTGTCGAGCGAGCCGGAGGCCGACGTCGCCGTCGCCCGGTAGCTGAGGGTCGCCTCGCCGCCGGACGCAAGGTCGCCGATCGTCCACGTCAACGTATTCGTCGACGGGTCGTGCACGACATCGGCACCGACGGTGACCACGGACTGGAACACGAGGCCGACGGGGAGTTGGTCGACGGCAACCGTACCGGTCGCATCGCCCTCGCCGACGTTGGTCACCACGATGGTGTAGGTGACGGTGTCTCCAGTCTGGACCACGGCATCGTCGACGCTCTTGGTAATCACGAGTTCGGGCGGCGGGGTGAGGGTCGCTCGATCGTCGGCGTCGACCGGTTGGCCCGTAGGTCCGCTACCGGTGGCGGTCGCCGTGTTCTCGAACGGCGCCGTGTCGATCGCCGATTCACAGGTGATGGTCACGCTCTCGCCGGCGGCGAGGTCGCCGACGACGGTGGCGCACGCCGGGATCAGCGGATCTGACACGTCGACGTCGGTGAGATCGACGTTGCCGGTGTTGGTCACCACGATGCGCCACACCTGGGTGGTGCCATCGAGGTGGAGCTTGGAGTCAACCCAGTGCGAGTCGTCGGTCGGGTCACAGTCGGCCGGGTTGTCGAGCGAGCAGATCTCCTTCACCAGGTCGATCGCCGGACCGTTGCCGAAGTGGTGGGCGGGATCGGAGTCGGTCGGTCCCGGGATCGGGTTGCCGGTCGTCGGGTTCAGCACCGGGTCGTAGGCCGCGGGGTCGGTCGGCCAGGAGGTCGGGTCCGTCGGGTCGAACAGCGGTCCGGGATCCGTCGGGAAGGCCGGCGTGCCGCCGACGATGCCGACGTTGGCGTACGGGCCGGGTTCAACGACTCCCTCGCCGGTGCAGGTGACCTGCTCACCGGGTACGAGGAGGGCGATGACCTGGGTGCCGTCGCCGCAGTCGACGGGTACTCCCTTGTCGTCCGCCACAGTCACGTTCACCAATGCGGTGTCGCCGGTGTTGGTTACGACGTAGGTCCACACCACGTCGGTGCCGTTGTCGATGTTGATACCCGGGCTGGTGTTCGCGTCGGCGCCGTTGACGAACTTCTGGATCGAGACCCCGGGCTCGACGCCGATGTAGTGCGACGGATCCACGACATCGATCGGTGGCACCGGCAGACCCGTGTCCGGATCGATCGGCGGCTCATAGGCCGTCGGATCGGCCGGGTAGGTGGCGGGGTCGGCCGGATCAAAGTCGGGGCCCGGGGCGATCGGGAACACGGGCTGACCCGAGACCGTCACCGTGTTGGCGTACTGACCGGCCGTGGCCACGCCCGTGGCGGTACACACCACGGCATCGCCCGGCAGCATCAGATCGATCACGTTGTCGCCGCCGGGGTCACCGTGCAGCGCCGCACAAGAGATGTCCGCAGCGCTGAGCTGATCGTCGGTCACCGTCGCGGGGGCGAAGGCAGTGTTGGAGTCGTTGGTGATCGTGTAGGTCCAGGTCACGGGATCGCCGACGGCGACCGCCGGACCGGTCGGGAAGTCGGCATCGGCGCCGTTGGTGGCCTTCTGCACGCCGAGGCCCGGGTCGGCGCCGAAGTAGTGCGACGGGTCGTCGTCTTCCTCGGGCGGTAGCGGATCGCCGGTGGCCGGGTCCGTAATATCGTCGTAGCCGGCCGGGTCGGTCGGATACGTCGTCGGGTCGGCCGGATCAAAGTCCGGGCCCGGCGCCGTCGGGAACGCGGGTTGCCCCGTGACGTCGCCGATGTTGGCGTACTGACCGGCCGTGGCGACGCCCGTAGCGGTACAGAGTACGAACTCACCCGGCATGAGGACGTCGATCACATTGTCGCCACCGGCATCGGCCAGCGACGCGGCACACGAAATATCGGCCGCGGCCACAATGTCATCGGTCACCGCCACCCCGGTCAACGGCACATTGCCGTCGTTGGTCACCGTGTAGGTCCACGTGACGGTGGAGCCGATCGGGATACCCACGCCGGTTGGCGTGTCGGCGTCGGCCCCGTTGGTGGCCTTCTGGAGGTTCACCGACGGGTCGGCGCCGAAGTAGTGCGACGGGTCGTCGGCCTCTTGGGGCGGCAGCGGGTCGCCGGTGGCCGGGTCCGTAATGTCGTCGTAGCCGGCCGGGTCGGTCGGATACGTCGCCGGGTCGGCCGGATCAAAGTCGGGGCCGGGCGCCGTCGGGAACGCGGGTTGCCCCGTGACGTCGCCGATGTTGGCGTACTGGCCCACGGTGTCGGCCGGAGCCGTCGCCGTACAAACCACAACCTCGGTCGGCATGAGCACGTCGATCACGTTGTCGCCACCGGCGTCAGCGAGCGACGCCGCGCACGAAATATCGGCCGCGTCCACGACGTCGTCGGTCACGGTGATTGCCGCCAAGGGTACGTTGCCGTCGTTGGTCACCGTGTAGGTCCACGTCACGGTGTCGCCCTGGTCCACAAACGGACCGGTCGGCGTATCAGCGTCATCGCCGTTGGTCGCCTTGTCGAGGGTCACGGATGGGTCGGCACCGAAGTAGTGCGACGGGTCGTCGGCGGTGGCCGACGGAAGCGGATCGCCGGTCGTCGGGTCCGGCACAGCCGCGTAGTCGCCGGGGTCGGTCGGATACGTCGTCGGATCGTCCGGATCGAAGTCCGGGCCCGGCGCCGTCGGGAAGACGGGATCGCCGGAGACATCGCCGATATTGGCGTACTGGCCCACGGTGTCGGCCGGAGCCGTCGCCGTACAGACGACAACCTCGGTCGGGAGGAGCACGTCGATCACGTTGTCGCCGTCGGCGTCGAGTATCGACGCCGCGCAGGAGATATCGGCGGCGGCCACCACGTTGTCGGTCACGGTCGCATTGGCCAACGGCACGTTGCCGGTGTTCGACACGGTGTAGGTCCAGGTGACCGTGTCGCCCTGATCCACAAACGGACCGGTCGGCGAATCGGCATCGACACCGTTGGTCGCCTTCTCCAGCGTGATCGCCGCATCGAAGGCGTAGTAGTGCGAGGGGTCGTCGGCTTCCTCCGCGGCGATCGGGTCGCCGGTGGCCGGGTCCGTAATGTCGTCGTATCCGGCCGGATCGGTCGGGTACGTCGCCGGATCGGCCGGATCAAAGCCCGGGCCCGGAGCCGTCGGGAACGCCGGCTGGCCCGTCACGTCGCCGACGTTGGCGTACTGACCGTCGGTCGCGACTCCGGTGGCCGTACAGATCACGACCTCATCGGGCATGAGCACGTCGATGACGTTGTCGCCACCGGCGTCGGCCAACGACGCCGCACACGAAATATCGGCCGCGGCCACGATGTCATCGGTCACCGCCACTCCGGTGAGCGGCACATTGCCATCGTTGGTCACGGTGTAGGTCCACGTGACCGCATCCCCGACGGCCAGGAAGGGACCGGTCGGCGTGTCCGCGTCGATGCCGTTGGTCGCCTTCTCGAGCATCACCGACGGGTCGGCACCGAAGTAGTGCGAAGGGTCGTCGTCGGTCGGGGCGGGGATACCGGGAACATCGTCATAGGCGTTCGGGTCGGTCGGGTAGGTCGCGGGGTCGTCCGGGTCAAAGCCCGGTCCGGGCGCCGACGGGTACACGGGGTTGCCGGTGGTCTGGACGGTGTTTTCGTACACCCCGACCGTTCCGGCGGGAGCGGTGGCGGTACAGGTCACCGACTGGTCCGGCAGGAGCAGCGCGATGACGTTGTTGCCGTCGAAGTCGCCGTTGACCGCCGGGCAGCTGATGGCGGTGGCGGGCAGCTGATCGTCGAGCATGGCGACGTCGGCCAACGCGAGGTTGCCGGTGTTTCGGACCACGTAGGTCCAGGTCACGGTGTCGCCCTGGTCGATGAAGGGGCCACTCGTTGCATCGGCATCGTCGCCGTTGGTGTCCTTCTCGATGTCGATCGCCGCGCCGTAGCCGTAGTAGTGCGAGGGATCATCGTCGATCTGATCAGCGGCCCAGGCAATGTCGGCGTAGTCGGCCGGATTGGTCGGGTAAGTGGTCGAATCGGCGGCGTCGAAGTCGGGGCCCGGGTTGGTGGGGTACACCGGGTTGCCGGTCACGTCGGATTCGTTCGCGTACTGACCACCGACGGCGACGTCGGTTGCGATGCACGACACGATCTCGCCGGGCAGCAGGATGTCGATGACGTTGTCCCCACCGGTGTCGGCGAGCGAAGCCGGACAGGTGATGTCGGCCGCGGCCACCTGGTCATCGGTCACGGTTACCGCGCCGAGTGGCGTGTTGCCGGTGTTTTCGACCACGTAGGTCCAGGTGACCGGGTCGCCGGAGGTGATGAACGGGCCGGTTGGCGTGTCGGCGTCGTCGCCGTTGGTGTCCTTTTCGAGGGTGATGCCCGGCTCGGCGCCGAAGTAGTGCGATGGGTCCGCCTCGGTGGTCGGCGGAAGCGGCTCGCCATCGGCGTCCTCGGCCGGCTGATACGAGCTCGGGTCGGTCGGCCAGGTGGTGTAATCGCCGGGAACACAGGTGCAGCCGACCGGGGTGACCGGATCGCCGATCACGCTGACGACGTTGGCGTACTGCCCCACCGTCGAAGCCGAACCGGTCGCCGTGCAGGTGACCCGGTCGCCCGGGAACATGAGGTCGATGACGTTGTCGCCACCGGCATCGTCGTGGTGGGCTTCGCACGAGATCGCGGCGGCGGCCAACTGGTCGTCGACCACGGTGACGGGAGCGAGCGTGTAGCCGCCCAGGTTCTCGACGACAAAGGTCCAGGTGATGGCGTCACCGGCGTCGAGGTAGGGCCCCGGCGGGTCATCGGCCTGGAAGCCGTTGGTGTCCTTCTCGACATCGATCGCCGGGTCGGCGGGGTCGGCGGAGAAGTAGTGGGAGAGGTCGGCGTCGGTCGGATCGGGTTCGCCGGGAGCATCGACGTAGTCGGCCGCGTCGGTCGGGTAGGTCGACGGGTCTCCCGGGTCGAAGCCCGGCGGTGGGTCGACCGGGAATACCGGGTTGCCGGAGGTGTCGGCCCGGTTCGAGTACTGGCCGTCGGGGGGAACGATGATGGCCGTTCCGATGGCCACGCAGGTGACCGTTTCGTCGGGTAGCAGGATGTCGATGATGTTGTCGCCGCCCACATCGCTGTTGTGGGCGGGGCACACGATGTCGCTATCGGGAATCACCGAATCGGTGACCGCGACGCCGGCGAGAGCGAAGTCGCCGGTATTGGTCACGTCGTAGTGCCACGCCACGCCACCACCGGTGATGATGAACGAGCCGGAGGGGAGGTCGCTGTCGAGGGTGTTGGTCGACTTCTCGATGTCGATTCCGGGCACGCCGTCGAAGCCCCAGTAGTGCGACGGGTCGGCGTCCACCTGGTTACCCGCGCCGGGGACGTCGGTGTAGTCGGCGGCGTCGGCGGGCCAGGAACCGGGGTCGGTCGGGTCGTAGTCGGTAGCGCCATCGGTCGGGAACGCCGGCGTGGCGACGACATCGGAGTTGTTCTCGTACTCGCCCAGGGTTGCGGTGCCGGTCGCGGTACAGGTAACCGTCTGCTTCGGGAGCAACAGGTCGATGACGTTGTCACCTCCGGCGTCGCTGTTGATGGGATCGCAGCTGATAGCGGTCGCGGCGAGTTGGTCATCGCCCACGGTCACCGCGGTCAGCGGCACATTGCCGTCGTTCTCGACGACGTAGGTCCACGTCACCGGGTCGCCCACCGGAACGAGCGGGCCGGTGGTCGTGTCGGCGTCGTCGCCGTTGGTGTCCTTTTCGATGTCGACCGAGGGCGCGATGCCGTAGTAGTGCGACGGGTCATCGGCGGTGGGGTCGGTGAGACCCGGCAGATCATCGCCGTCGGCGTCGACCGGGTTGCCGGTGGCCGTGCCCGTGTTCTCGTATTGGTCGGGGGCGGCGCTCCCCGTGGCGACGCAGGTGACGGCGTTGGTGGCACCCGGGGCCAGCAGGGCGATGATGTTGGATCCGGTACCGCCGCAGTCGATCTCGGTGGCGGCCACGATGTCATCGGTAACCGCAACCTGGGCGAGGTCGACGTTGCCGGTGTTGGTGACCGTGTAGGTCCAGGTCACCGCACCACCGCTACCGATCTGGGGGCCGGACGTGGTGTCGGCGTCGTCGCCGTTGGTGGTCTTCTCGATGTCGATCCCGGTCTCGAAGCCGTAGTAGTTCGCCGGGTCGTCATCCTCGGCGGTACCGCCGGTCGGCGTCGTGCCGATCACGTCGCCGGTGTTGGTGTACTGGCCATCGATGGCGGTGCCGCTGGCGGTACACACCACGATGTCGCCGACGCGCAGGATGTCGATGACGTTGTTGCCGTCGGTGTCGGCGAGATGGGTCGGGCAGGAGATGTCAGCGGCCGCGACCTGGTCGTCGGTGACGGTGACGGTGAACAGGTCGACGTCACCGGTGTTTGCCACCGTGTAGGTCCACGAAACCGGGTCGCCGGTCGGAACATAGATGCCGGGAGTGGTATTGGCGTCGTCGTCGAGGACGTCCTTCACCAGATCGATTTCGGCGGGTCCGACCAGGCCGATGTCCACGGTCAGATTCGACAGCTCATCGAGCGAGAAGAAGTCCACACCGGCGACATCGTCGCCAATCGGTTCGGTGCCGGTCACGACAACGTCGCCCGTGATGGGATCCGGCGGCCCGGTGTTGAATGCCAGCGTGACCGGATCGGTCAGCACGACGCCGCCGGCGCCCTGATAACCGTTCTGGTCGAGGTCTTCGTTGGCGTCATCATCGGATGGGCTGAATGGCGTCGACGGCACGAAGTCCTCGAGCAGGCCGCCGGCGATGAACTCGGTCGCCGGGATCGCGACCACGTAACTACCCTCGACGAGGTCCTCGAACAGGTAGCGGCCGTTCACGGTGGTCGTAGTCGGGCCGAGCGGGGCACCGGTCACGCCATCGCGCAGCTCGATCACCACGCCATCGGGAACGGGAATTTCACCCTGACCGGGGTCGTAGGTTCCATCGTCGTCGTAGTCGAACCACACGAAGTCGCCAAGCGACAACGAGACGACCTCGACAACCACGGTGTTGGTCTGGTTGACCTGGCCGGGGAGCGAGGGCGTAAAGCCCGAGGCCCGGTTGGCGTAAAAGTCACCGGAGTCGTTACCGAGCGCATCGAGCCGGAAGGTGTAGTCGCCCATCTGGCCGGGCCCGACCTCGTCGGTGGCCACGAACATGAGGCCGGTCGCTTCGGCGTAGGAGGCGGGGCACCCCGGCGTGCCAAAGTCGGTGTCCAGGCACCAGACCGTGGCGCCACTGTCGGCCTCACCATCGTCGTCGATGTCGGGGAGCGGGCCGAGGTTCGGGTTGGAGAGGTCGTAGGGCGCCGACTGGAACGGATTGGTGGCATGGGCGGGGTCGCCCTGGATGTCCACCGCGGCGCGCTTGGTGTACAGAAAGTCGCCCGCGACCGAAGCGGTCGCCGCCCCATTGAGCTCGACGGTTCCGGTGAAGTCCGACTCCGGCGAACGCGGCGCGCCGCTGCCTTCGGTCGGCCCATCGAGCAGGTGCGGGAACACATCGATCGAGACCGGCGCATCGAGCGTTACGAAGTCGCTCGAGTTGAGCCATTCGACGGTGTACTCCTGCGGGTTGTCCTCGGGATCGAGGCTGGTGTCGACCCGCTTGGCCATCCGGAACTCACCGATCTGGGCGAGCAGCACCGTGGCCGAACCCGACCGCTGGGCATCGGTCGATGTGTCCTCATCGGACGCGATGATCGCGGTGTTCACCGCACTGGTGCCATCGGGGGCGAGCGGGTCGGAATCGACACAGAAGTCGATGGGGTCGAGCTGGGTGTTCGGCACAACGGTGCCGAGATTCCAGATGAGGGTCGTCTCCCCCGGGTTGGGCGTATTGGGTTGGATGATGGGCGGGCCGTACGCGCTCACCGCCGCGGTACAGACCGGGTCATAGGTCAGCTCCGCCGGCAACACGTCGGTGACGGTCACGTTCGTCATATTGCCCGACGCCGGATCGGTGTTAGAGATGGCGGCGGGTTGCAGGCGGAACTGGAACGGCTCGCCCGCGAGATCGGTCTGGGTGGCGTCGTAGTCGGCTGGGTCGACCTCATCCCAAGGCGTGTTGTACGGCACGAGGTGCTTTTCGAGCCGCACGAAACCGCGACTGAAGATCAACCGGTCGCCGTCGGAGCTGCTGTCGGTGTTCGGGTTGTAGACCGTGCCGTTCCAGACGCCGCCGTTGCGGTTGTCGGTGCGCCAGGCCGACATGTTGGGCACGATCGTGCCGGCGGGGATGAGCTGACCGTCGTAGGGGCCACCGTTGAAGGTGTTGCGGGCCTGGAGCTGCAGCTGAAGCGCCAACCGGTTGCCGGCCACGAGCGGTGTGCCGTCGGGCATGACCACGCGAATGGCGCGGATCTTACCCAGGCTGGTGGTGGGGTCGGCATCGAAGCTGTACGGGTCCGACGTCCAGTTACCTTCGGCGTCGGTACACCCGCTCGACCGCTGGTTGTTGTACGTCGAACCGTTGTACAGACCCGACAACGGATCGAGTCCACCGTTCAGGTGATCGTTGTCCCACGGCACGGCACCGGTCGGAGGCGTGCCGGCAGGCCCGGAGGCGTATTCGATCGTGAGGTAGCCCTGGTCGGCCGGATATTCGAGCGTCGTCCGCGCAAACGCTGGTGCCGTCTGACCTCCGACCTGGGGGACCCACGCGCCGCCACTTTGGATCGGCGCCAGGCTGTAGGTGATGTTGTCGATCTTCTCGCAGACGCCGGCGCCGGGCTGAGCCAGGGTGCCGGTGTTGTTGTACCGAGCCCACGACGAGAAGTACTGGTTGGGTTCGATCGGACCGTTGCCGGAGTGATAGTAGGTCTGGCCGTTCACGTAGCCGCCGAGGCCACCGCTGGAGCTCACGAACCGGGTGAAGTACTTCGAGTAGGAGCCGGTGTTGCGCAGCTGGAGGGTCGTGTTGCGGCAGTTGTTGCCGCCGGGCTCGCCGTAGGTGCCGGGTTCGACCCCATCGCCGTAGTTCGAGAGCGGGTTGCCGTCGGCGTCGGTCGCATCGGGGTCGAAGTTGGCGACGCAGTTGGTGATCGGGAGGTCACCGCTGTTGTCGACCTCGCCACAGAACGGGGCGCTGTAGCCGGCCGCGGCATCGGCCGCATCACAGGCGGCGGAGGGGTCGTACCGGTCGATGTCCTCATACGGGAACCAGAGGTACATCCAGCCCGAGAGCACGTAGTAGGGCGGGGTCAGGGCGGTGGAGTTGTTCGACCCGGTGTCGGGGAAGGTGGAGCCGGACGTGTCGGCGCCGGTGATCGACACCTCGATCGGGGTGCCCGGGCCGCCGGGCTGGGCGCAGGCCCAGTCGCCGGAGTTCGGGGTCGAGTTCACGAGCGTGCGCGACCCGCCGGGCTTGCCGTACGGGATCGGACGGCCGCCGTGGTTGTTCCAGAAGCAGTAGGTCGTGCTGCCGCCGTTGGTCCAGTGGCTCTGGAGCTCGTAGTTGGGCACGGTGGTGTTCGTGCCCTGCACGTACACGATGTCGTCGAAGGTGATCGGGTCCGAGGTCAGAGCCATCGAGCCCTTGCCGTCGGTGGTCGCGTCGACCTCGACGGTGAAGTAGTAGCGGTAGGTGATGCCCGGCTCGTTGTCGTCCGGGTCGTTCGGATCGTTGATCCGTTCGATCGGACCGATGTAGTTGGGGCCGTACTTGTTCTTGGCGGCGTCGTAGCGGGGCAGGGCCGAGATGTAGGTGGTGCTGTCGTCCTTCAGGTCGTTCGTGTCGACGCCGGTGATGTCCGGATTTTCGGTGACAACCGTGCAGCCGACCGAAGCGTCGGGGCAGATTTCGTCGGTGGCGGTGAAGGACGCCTCGTTCTTTGAGGTCGCGTTCACCCGCACCTCGGTGCGCATGAAGATGGTCTGGGTCGGGCCGGTGAGTCGCCCGATGTTGCAGGTGATGGTCCAGCCCCCGGCGCCGTCCGAGACGATGGCCGACTGCGGCGTGTAGGGGTTTCCGGTGTCGGGGTTGGTTCCTGTCCGACAGGCGAACGGAAGCTGCACGAACTCGATGTCGGCATCGGGGCCGCTCGGGGTGATGGTCTGGGTGAAGTAGACGTCATCGACGTACTCGGGTCCGCCGGGGTCACCGGGGCCCAGCAGGTTCGATACCGCGATCGACGTGCCGAAGCTGACGATGTCGTTGGTTCGTACGACATTGTCGCCCGGGCCGCAGTCGTTTCCGGGGTACGGGACCGGCGGGGCCGCGGGGGCGGCGCCGCCACATTCGCCGAGACCGTCGAAAACCGCGGTGCCGGTCTCGATGGGGTTACCGGTGGGGCCGGGGACGGTGCCGAGGGTGACCACCGGGTTACCGGATTGCGCGAGCACGGCGGGCTGCGGGATGACCGGGCTAAAAGACAGCAGTGCCGCGAGGACGACAAGGGCGAGCACGGACCGGCTGAACCTGCCCGCGCCGATCGGACGGCGGCGCCTGGTGGGTGCGGTTCGGGGGTTGCCGATGGGTCGGCTAGTGGTGCGCACGTGAGCCTCGCGGGGGTGGTCAGCTGATGTCGGACAGCTGGCCCGACCCACCTCCTGTCGGCCTCCAAGCAGCAAACGTGAGAAGACCGTCAGTGCCAAAGGGTCACCGAAAATCGACGGGCGATTCGTGACCTTGGGTGCAGCTCGCCGTACGCTCGCTCCACGGCGGTACCTACTGCTGTTTCCGATACGCGCGATACCCACAAGCGCGGTACCTACAAGCGCGGTACCCACAAGCGCGGTACCTACGACGACCGGGAGACCACCCATGATCATCATCGCCGGCACGATCGATCTCGATCCCGATGCCCTCGACACGGCCTGGGCGGCGATCGTCCCCATGATGGCGGCCAGCCGGGCCGAAGCCGGATGCCACGAGTACGTCTTCAGCCTCGATCACGAGACGCCGGGTCGGCTCCGGCTCTACGAGCTGTGGGAGGACGAGCCGGCACTGGAGGCTCATCAACAGAGTGCCCACATGGCCACCTATCGAGCCGCCATGGAATCGGTCCCTACGACCGGTCGCGATATTCGCCTGTTTCACGCCACGGCGAAGTAGGTCCGACACCGTTCCTGCCCACCTTCCTGCCCACCTGACGGGAAGCCCTTTTCCGCCCTCCGGCTTTCCGGTACCTTGCGGCGGTTGACCTCCCGACCTCGTGATCCGCTTTGCGCCGGTTTCGAGCTTCGCCCGAAGGACCCGCCATGAAGATTCTGTTCGCCGACTCCGCCGAGGAGTCCGGCCGCGACTACCTCGCCGACCTCGGCCACGAGTGCACCTACGAACCGGGTCTGAAAGCCGACGAGCTGCCCGACGCGATCAGCGATCATCAGGTACTGGTCGTGCGCAGCACGAAGGTGTCCGCCGATACCATCGCCGCCGCCGGCTCGCTGGAGCTGATCGTGCGCGCCGGGGCCGGCACCAACACGATCGACACCCAAGCCGCCGCCGACGCCGGTATCTACGTGTGCAACGTGCCGGGTAAGAACGCCATCGCCGTCGCCGAACTCACCCTCGGACTACTGCTCGCCATCGACCGCCGCATCGGCGAGAACACCGCCGACCTGCGCGCCGGCTACTGGAACAAGTCGATCTACGCCAAGGCCGACGGGCTGTACGGCAAGCAGATGGCGATCGTCGGTCTCGGCGACATCGGCCTGGCCGTGGCCGAACGGGCCAAGGCCTTCGGCATAAGCGTTTCGGCGATGCGGCGACCCAATCGGTCCGCCGAAACCGAACAACGCATCCGCCGCATCGGCATCCGTCTGGTCGAGGACCTGGACGAGCTGTTGCACGACGCCGACATCGTCTCGGTGCACGTTCCCTCCAACAGCGAGACCTCCGGCATGATCGATGCGGCCTTCCTGGCCCGAATGCCCGAGGGGTCGATCCTGCTCAACACTTCGCGCGGCGACGTCATCGACGAAGCGGCGCTGCTCGATGCGCTCAACGGGCGAGACATTCGTGCCGGTCTCGACGTGTTCGTCAACGAGCCACCAGCCGGCTCCGGCAACTTTGACTCCGCGATCGCGCAACATCCGAGCGTCGTCGGCACCCACCACATCGGCGCCTCGACGACGCAGGCTCAGCGGGCGATCGCCGACGGCACCATCTCGGTCATTCAGGCCTTCACCGAAGGCCGGGCCGAGAACTGCGTGAACATGGCGCGATTCACCCACGGCACCCACACCCTTTCGGTCCGCCACCTCGATCGGGTGGGCGTGCTCGCGCAGGTCCTCGAAATCCTGCGCACCGCTGGACACAACGTGCAGCGCATGCAGAACCAGGTGTTCGACGGCGGCCATGCGGCCGTCGCCGCCATGGAGATCGTCGGCGGCCCGACCGACGCGGTGCTCGACAAGCTCGGCAAGATCGACGAGGTCATCGCCGTCACGGTGCGAGAGCGCAACGGGGAACAGCGATGATCGTTCGCCCAACCCACGGGCACCTGGTGAGCGCGGCCTGGAGCGACCGGGTCCCCTCCCCCGCCTACGACGCCATGACCGCGGACGAACGCCGTCGGGTCATCGCCGACCACCCCGACAGCTACCTCAACGTGACCCGCTCCCTCGAAGATCTCGAGGAGGGCGATCTCACCACGGCCGATCAACTGCTCGCGACCTGCCGCGCACAACTCGATCGGCTCGTGGCCGGCGGTGCGTTCACCTCCCGGTCGACAGCCACGGTGTATCGCTATCGACTGGAGGTCGAGGGCCACACCCAGATCTCCGCCGTCGTCGAACTGTCGGTGGACGCCATCCGCTCGGGCGCGATCCGGCCCCACGAACACGTCCGCACCGAGCGGGCCGAGGTCCTCGCCCGCCATCTCGGTGTCGTCGGGGCCCAGTCCAGCCCGATCGCCGTCGCCGCTCGCCCCGTCCCGGGATTCGACGCGGCGTTGGCCGACGAACCCAACGCCGAACCGGTGATCGACATCACGAGCGACGACGGACTCCGCCAAACCGTGTGGGCACTCGACGACGAGCGGGCAGCCGCGATCCTGGCCGCCCTCGACGACGTCGACCTCTACCTGATCGACGGGCACCATCGCGCCGCCGCGTCGGTCGCCCACCTCGAAACGGTGGAAGCCAGCGCGCCGTGCTCGCCCGACAACGCGGCGGCATGGATCCTCAGTGCGGTGTTTCCCGCACGTTCCCTCCGCCTGCTCGAGTTCAACCGCTGGGTATCGGAACTTCCCGTACCGGCCGACCACTTCATCGAGCGGCTGCGAGCCGTCGCGACGGTCGATGCTGTGCCCGATGCCGCGACGGCCCGCCCCTCCGACCGACCGGACTTTGCCGTGTACCTCGACGGCACGTGGTACCGCTGCACCCGAGCTATCGGCGCGGAAACGCTGTCAGGCGCCGAACTGCTCCGCGAACTCCCGCCGGTGGCGCTACAGCGCGAAGTGCTGGCCGGCTTGTTGGGCATCGACGACCCCCAAACCGACGAGCGGCTCGAACACACACCCGGCGGCCGGGACCTCAACACCCTTGCGGCCCGGGTCGACCGGGACGGCGGCGTGGCCTTTGCCCTACCTCCACTGGTGATCGACGACGTGCTCGACCTCGCCGACGAGGGTTTCGTGCTGCCGCCGAAGTCGACCTACTTCCACCCCAAGGTTCGCTCCGGGTTGTTTCTCCGGCCGCTGGACCCGACGGTCGCTCCGTAGCCGGGCTTCAGCGGCGGGCACCAGTCCCATCTCGGCGGTCACGGTAGTGTTCAGCCACCCCCGCACCGTGCTTGCGCGGGGCGTCGCTGCGACGACCAACCACCCGAGTCACCCCGGAGACCAATGCCCATCGAACCCGACCGGCTGCGATTCGACACGCTGTCGTTGCACGCCGGGCACGAGCCGGACCCCGTCACGGGCGCCCGCGCCGTACCGATCTATCAGACGACGTCGTACGTCTTCGACGACACCGACCACGCCGCGGCGTTGTTCGACCTCCAGGCTCCGGGCCACCTGTACAGCCGGCTGTCGAACCCGACGGTTGCGGTGCTCGAGGAACGACTCGCCGCGCTCGAAGGCGGCGTCGGAGCGGTGTGTACCGCCAGCGGCCAGGCGGCGCTGTTTCTTGGCGCGGCGACGATCTGTAGCGCGGGGGACCACCTCGTGGCCTCGCGCAACATCTACGGCGGATCCCACAACGTCTTCACCCACACCCTCCCCCGGTTTGGTATCGACTGCACGTTCGTCGATCCTCGAGATCACGACGGCATCGCCGCCGCGATCCAACCGAACACCAAGCTGGTGTTCGCCGAGACACTCGGCAATCCGGGACTCGAAGTACTCGACGTCCCCGCGGTTGCCGACATCGCTCATGCCGGTGGCGTGCCGTTGATGATCGACAACACGTTCGCCACGCCGTACCTGATGCGCCCCTTCGACCATGGCGCCGACCTCGTCATGCATTCGGTGACCAAGTTCCTCGGCGGCCACGGCATCGCGCTCGGCGGGGTCGTCATCGACAGTGGACGGTTCGACTGGGAGGCGTCCGGTCGCTTCCCCACCCTCACCGAACCCTACGAGGGGTACCACGGCATCGATTTCGCCGAGGAGTTCGGTCCCGGCGCCTTCGCCATGAGGGCCCGCGCCGAGGGTCTGCGGGATTTCGGGGCGTGTATGAGCCCCACCAACGCCTTCCACCTGCTCCAGGGCGTCGAAACCCTGCCGGTGCGCATGGACCGCCACGTGGCGAACACCCAGGCGGTGATCACCGCGCTGGTCGAGCATCCCGCCGTGAACTGGGTCCGACACCCTTCGGTGTCCGACCATCCCGATCACGATCTCGCCGCTCGTCTGTACCCGCGGGGCACGGGCGCCATCCTGAGCTTCGGTATCGAGGGCGGCCGCGAGGCCGGGCGCCGCTTCATCGAGGCCGTACAACTCGCGTCACACCTGGCGAACATCGGCGACGCCAAGACCCTGGTGATCCACCCGGCGAGCACCACCCACCAACAGTTGTCGGCCGCCGATCTCGCCGCGTCCGGCGTGGGCGAGGATCTCATTCGATTGTCCGTGGGCCTCGAGGACCCCGCCGACATCGTGGGCGACCTCACCCGCGCGCTCAAGATCTCGCAGAAAGGCTGAGCCGATGGACATCGTCGTCGACGACAAACCGGTATTCGCCACCACCGCCGGCGGCGACCTCGAGGGTGACGGCCCGGCGGTGATACTGCTCCACGGCGCCGGAATGGACCGTTCCGTCTGGCAACTCCAGACCCGGTATCTGTCCGCCCACGGACTGCGCGCCCTCGCGGTCGACCTTCCCGGCCACGGTCGGTCCGAGGGACCGGCGCTGGAGTCGATTCCCGGGCTGGCCGACTGGGTCGCCGCGTTGATCCCGGCCGCCGGTTTTGCGTCGGCCCACCTCGTGGGGCATTCCATGGGCGCGTTGATGGCGCTCGAGACCGCGGCGCGCCATCCGGCTGTCGTGGCCTCGATCACCATGATCGGCATCGCCGCCGCGATGCCCGTCCACCCGGATCTCCAGGCCGCCGCCGACGTCGGCGATCCCCTCGCCGCCGGCCTCATGACCTCCTGGGCCCACGGCCGGTCCGCGCACGCCGGCCAAAGCCCGGCGCCGGGGCTCTGGCTCATGGGCGGCACCAACGTCTTGATCCGCAGCACCCCCGATGGCTCACTGGGCCGCGACCTCGCCGCGTGTGCGGCCTACGCCGGCGCCGTCGACGCAGCCGGTGCGATCACCTGCCCGGCGACCTTCGTCCTCGGCCGCCAGGACAAGATGACGCCGGTTCGCGCCGCGCAGGAATTGTTGGCCGCCCTCCCGGACGCGACGGTGCACCACCTCGCCGGCGGCCACATGCTGATGAACGAACACCCCATCGACGTCCGGCGGGCGATCATGGGCGCGGTCGGGCGCGCCTGAGGTGACCGAGCGGGTTGATGCCGTCATCGTCGGCGGTGGGATCGCCGGGGTTTCGGCCGCGGCGTTCCTGGCGCCATCGATGACGGTTCGCCTGGTCGACATGGAGGCCACGCTCGCCCACCACACCACCGGCCGCTCCGCGGCGCAGTACATCGAGAACTACGGCTCCGAGACCATCCGCCGGCTCACCATCGCCGGGCGCCCGTTCTTCGAGAACCCGCCCGCCGAGCCGTTGTGGAGCCCGAGGTCGGCGATGATGGTCGGCCGCGCCGATCAACGGGATCGGGTTGAGGCCGCGGTGGCCGAGGGGCGCCGGCTCGTCGACTCGATTCGCCTACTCGAAGCCGACGAGGTGCGCGAGATGTGCCCGGCCCTTCGGGAGGACTTTGCCGGTTGCGGCTCGCTCGAACCTGACGCCATGGATCTCGACGTCCACGGCATCCACCAAACCTTTCTTCGCCAGGCCCGCGCCGACGGCGCCGTGATCAGCCCCGAGGTGGCGGTCACCGGTCTCCGCGCTCAACCCGGCGGGTGGCGGGTGACGACCACGGCCGGCGACATCGACGCGGCGGTCGTCGTGAACGCTTCCGGCGCCTGGGGTGATGTCGTCGCGGCGATGGCCGGCGTCGACCCGATCGGCATCCGGCCACTGCGCCGCACGGCGTTCACCGTCGCCGTGCCCGAACGTTTCAACGGGGCCGGCTGGCCGCTGGTCCACGACATCGACGAGGCCTTCTACTTCAAACCGGAGGGGGTCGACCTGCTGTGTTCACCGGCCGACGAAACATTGTCGGAGCCCTGCGACGCCCGGCCCGAGGAAATCGACATCGCCCGGACGATCGACCACCTGAACTCGGTGACGACGCTCGACATTCGTTCGGTACGGTCGTCGTGGGCCGGGTTGCGCACCTTCACCGTCGATCGCAATCCAGCGGTGGGCTTCGACCCCGACCATCCCGGCTTCTTCTGGCTGGTCGGCCAGGGGGGCTACGGCATCCAGACCGCCCCGGCGTTGGGGCAACTCTGCGCCGCTGAGATCACCGGCGCCGACCTGCCCGCCGCATTCACCACCGAGGCCATGGGCGCGGCTATCGCCTCGATGGACCCGGCGCGCTTCCGTACCGCGACGGAGGCCAACCGGTCCGGCGGTTAGGCGTCGACCACCCGGTGGGCGGCCTCGGCGAGATCGACTACCGGCGGTTCGGTCGACCACGGGAACTCGATCCAGTCGTCGGTGCGCTTCCACACGTACTCGCACTTCACGAGTGACTGCGATTTCTCGTACAGCACCGCGCTGCGGACTTCGCCGACCTTGCCGTCACAGTGATTGACCACCAGCTCGATCGTCTTGCCGGTGTCGGCAACATCGTCGGCGATGAGAATGCGCTTGTCCTCGAGGTCGACCAGGTCGAGGTACGGCGGCAACATGACCGGCATCTCCAGCCGCTCATCAACGCCGGTGTAGAACTCGACGTTCATGACGTAGAGGTTCTTGACGGCGAGGGCGTAGCCCAGCGAGCCGGCCACGAAGAGGCCCCCTCGGGCGACGGCCAGAATGAGGTCGGGACGGAAGCCGTCGTCGGCCACCATGGTCGCCAACTCCCGCACCGCGGTGCCGTAGCGGGACCAGTCCAGGTTTTCACGAACGGTGTCAGCCGAGGGTTCTGCCATCCGTCGAACGTAGCGCGGCACAACCGCCGCTGCTGAAGCGTGCGGGCGCCGACCGGTGGACGCTCACAGACTCCTGTTCGGGGGCTCGGCGCCTGCCAAGATGGCGTCATGGGCCCACCCGAAACCCCACCGCCACCCGACCCGTTCCTCGACGCCGCGATCGCCGAAGCCGAGACCGGGTTGGCCGAAGGAGGGATTCCGATCGGATCGGTTCTGGTGATCGACGGCGAGATCGTGGGCCGAGGTCACAACCGCCGGGTCCAGAACGGCAGCCCGGTCCTGCACGCCGAGATGGATGCGCTCGAAAACGCCGGTCGGCTCTCGGCAGCCGACTACCGCCGTTCGGTGCTCTATTCGACCCTGTCGCCCTGCGACATGTGCAGCGGCGCCGCCCTGCTGTATGAGATTCCCCGCATCATCGTGGGCGAGAACCAGACCTTTCAGGGCCCCGAGGATTATGTGCGGGCGCGCGGCGTCGAGCTCGACGTGCGCCACGATGCCCGCTGCATCTCGCTGATGACCGAGTTCATCGCCGCCCGACCCGAGCTGTGGAACGAGGACATCGGCGAATAGATCACGGTTCGAAGCGGTCCCGCGCGATCCCGACCGCGACACCCGCGTGACCAATCGTTCCGGCGAACGGCCGGGTGCCGGTGATCTCGTTGCCGAACAACAACCGGTACTCCGGTGCCCAAAACGACAGGTCGAAATCTCGTTCCACCCGACGTAGCGCCTCGCCGTCGACGTAGATGATCATCTCCTCCGCGGTCACCGAGACGCCGAGCAACACCGACTCCTCGCCGCCGAAGACCCCGTCGACGATCTCTTCGTACACCTCGTCCGTGGCCCGTCCGGCGCGCACGCGAACGCTGAGGGCGGTGCCCTCCTGACCCATTTGGAAGTTGATCTCCTGCGACAACACTCCGCGGGAGATGGCCAGAATGCGCGCCGGGCCGGTCTGGGTGACGTCGCTGGGGCGAACCTGCACCCATGCACTCATCTCGTTGGTTGCGACCATTGCGGCGGTCATGGGCAGCGATCGATCGGTCGCGAGTAACGAGTCGGTGGTGCCGTCGAACCGCACCCCGTCGCCGCTGACGGCGACCGCGCCGGCATCGAGCGCCACGATGGCGACGTCGGAACGCGAGGTCGGCAGGCAGAGCGGGTCCAGTGTCGCGAGGTCAACCATCGCGGTGAAGTCGATTTCGAGCCTCGCCGGGTCTTCGGTGTCGGCGCGGTACTCGCAGAGCGCTTCGTCGAGTTGTCGTTCGATGCGGCTGTCGGTGCGCTCCGCCTGCGCCTCGGGCCGATACACCACCACGATGGCTGCCGTCGCCACCACGGCCGACAGAACGAAGGCGGCGATTCCCGTGACGATGGCGCGGTCCGACGCCACCAGGGTTGCGAGTAACACCGCGGCGATGCCGATCGCGATGCCGAGAACGTCGAGCCCAAGATCGCTCCAGGTCACCGTGCGGCCGTCCGTGCCGAACTGCAGGAGCTCGACCCCGACGCTGATCACCAGGGCTATCGCCGCCGCGGTTGCGATCGAACGCCCGGATCGAAGCGGGGAGAAGAACGCGTGCACGACCAGTACGAGCACAAAGCTCACCAGCACGTGGGCCGGGCCCTCGAGTCGGTCGATGTCGAGGCCCCAGAACTCGGGCAATCGTTGGATGACCGACAAATACGTGAGACAACCGAGCCACAGCACGGCCGCGAGCGCCAGGAGGCGACGCCGGCCGACCACTGGTTGTTCCGAGGACGCCATCCTCCTCATGGTGGCGCATCGCCACCGATTACCCCGAGCCGCGTGACTGAGTCACTTGGCCCATAGTTATAGGCAGCCGGAGAACGATACCTTTGGCCGAGAGGCACTTTTCGGAGAACGAATGATCCAAGTAATCGGCGTACTGATCGCCGTCATCGTGATCGGAGCCCTGTGGTACTTCATGAGCCACGGTTCCCCGCACCTGCCCGAGGGCTTGATGCGCATGATCGTCCGGCGACGGCGCAAGACCCAGGAGCGCCCGTTCGCGCCTGAGGTCATCCGCGCCGATGGCGCCGAAGGGGCACCGCGGGTCATCCGGGGCGCACCGCTGACCCCGGCCGCCAAACCCAACCCGCCCGTTTTGGCCGACACGCCTGCACCGGCTCAGCTTCAGGAACCAGCTCCGACGCCAGCGCCGCCGATCGCCCCGGTCGCCGCTCCGCAGCCGGTCGTCGCCGAGGCACCCACCGCGCAGCCGGCCCCGGCCGAGGTCGCCGAACCGATCGCCCCGGTCGCCACTCCAGCACCCCTGGAGGCGCCCGCGCCGATCGAAGAACCGCCGGTAATCGAAGAACCAGCGGTAATCGAAGAACCAGCGGTGATCGAGGTGCCCGCCGCCGCCGAACCGGCCGAACCGGTCGTCACCCCACCACCGGCCGCCGCCGCACCCGTCGTCGCCACTGCGCCCGTCGACCCGACCGCCGCCGAGCCGGTTGCTCCCGCGGTTCCCGAAGTGACCGCGCCCGAAACCGCCGGGCCCGAGATCGTGGCACCACCGGCGCCGACCACAACCCCGGCGGTGGCCGAGACCGCCGCTTCGGCTGACGACGTCACCGCGGAACCGACTCCGGAAGCCGACAGCACCGAGTGGAGCCTCACCGGCACCGACGGCGACGGCGCACCTGCGGCGCCGACAACGCCCAAGACATCGCGGCTCGCCGTGATCGCCGGCGAAGGCCAACCCAACACCGTCAGCGCACCTCGGCTCGAGCTCGTCGGCGAAGCCGCCGCCCCCGCGCCGGCGTTCGCTCCCCTACCGACGGCACCGCCGGCACCGCCCACGGCCGATGCCGCACCGGCGGCGTTCGCACCCGCTGCCGCTGCTCCGGCGCCGGCACCGGAAGCCCCGGTTGCCCCACCGGCGTCCGACCTCGCCGCCGAACTCGGTCTCGTGGCCCAACCCGAAAACGCCATGGTCGTCATCGACCTGGAGGGCGCGCAGCGGACCCGGGTCATGCACGGACTGCACGACCTGTTGAAGGCCGACTGGATCGCCAACATCGAGATGGCCCCCGCAATCGACGGATCCGGCGTCGACCGGCTCCTGGTCACCGTCGCCCATGACCGGCGTCAGGAAGCGTTGCGCCGTTCGATCAGCTCCCTGGTGCGCGGCGGGTTCCGAATCGAATCCACCGCCCCCAACGACACGAGGCTGAGCGGCCCCGACGACAACACCGCTCGTGCCGTCATCATCGGCGGTTAGGTTCCTCACCACCCGCTGAGGTCAAGACTCGCGCCGGGCTTCGATCAGACGTTGCCCCGCTCTGCTGCAATCGTCGTGGAGTCGCCGTGACCGGTGTGCACGACGGTGGCATCGGGGAGCACCAGCAACTTCTCGGTGATGCTCTCGACCAACAGTTCGTGGCTGCTGAACGACCGCCCGGTGGCGCCCGGACCTCCGTGAAAGAGGGTGTCGCCGCTGAACAACAGCCGCTCGCTCGGCACGTGCAGGCAACACCCGCCCGGACTGTGGCCGGGCGTGTGCAGAATCGACACATCGAGGCCTCCAACCGAGATGGTGCCCCCATCGGCGAGGTGATCGTCGACCCGACGGTCGGGGTACACGACCTCCCACAACATGGCGTCGTCCGGGTGCAGCCAGATCGGGGCGTCGACCTCCTCGGCCAGTTCGGCCGCGGCGTTGATGTGGTCGTTGTGGGCGTGGGTGCACACGATTGCTTTGACCTTGCGGCCGGCGACGCCCTCGATGATCGCCTGGGCGTTGTGGGCGGCGTCGACGATGATGACCTCGCGATCGTCACCGACCAGCCAAATGTTGTTGTCGACGTCGAAATCCTCGCCGTCGAGGGAGAAGATTCCGCTGGTGATGACGTGGTCGACGCGGCTCACAGCACCACCACCGAGCGCAGCACCTCGCCGGCCTCCATCCGGTGGAACGCCTCCTCGACATCTTCGAGGTTGATCGTTTCGGTCACGAAGCGCTCGAGGTCGAGTCGGCCCTGAAGATACAGGTCGATCAGCATCGGGAAGTCCCGCGAGGGCAGGCAGTCGCCGTACCACGACGACTTGAGCGCTCCGCCGCGACCGAATACGTCGATCAACGGCAGCTCAATCTTCATCTCCGGATTTGGCACTCCGACGAGGACCACGGTTCCGGCGAGATCCCGGGCATAGAACGCCTGCTCGTAGGTCTGGGGCAGACCGACCGCTTCGATGACGACGTCGGCGCCGTCGCCGTTGGTGATTTCGCGAATCCGTTCGACGACGTCTTCGCTACTTGCGTTGACCGTGTGGGTGGCGCCGAACTCCTTGGCCCATTCCAGCTTCTTGTCGTCGAGGTCGACGGCGATGATGGTGTGCGCACCGGCCAGGTTCGCCCCGGCGATGGCCGCATCGCCCACGCCACCGCATCCGAGCACGGCAACGGAGTCGCCCCGGCCGACCTCGCCGGTGTTCATCGCCGCGCCGAGTCCGGCCATCACGCCACAGCCGATCAGGCCGGCGACCTCGGGTTTGGCGTCGGGGCTGACCTTCGTGCACTGACCGGCGTGGACCAGCGTCTTTTGGGCGAAGGCGCCAATGCCGAGTGCCGGGCTGAGTTCCTGCCCGTCGAGGGTCATCTTCTGGGTGGCGTTGTGGGTGGCGAAGCAGCGATGGGGGCGGCCCCGGCGACAGGAGCGGCACTCGCCACAGACGGCCCGCCAGTTCAAGATGACGAAGTCGCCGGGAGCCACCTCGGTGACCCCGTCGCCCACCGACTCGACGATGCCCGCGGCCTCGTGACCGAGCAGGAAGGGGAACTCGTCGTTGATCGCACCCTCGCGGTAGTGCAGGTCGGTGTGGCACACGCCGCAGGCCTGCACCTTCACGAGGGCTTCACCGGGACCCGGGTCGGGTACATCGATGGTCTCGATGGTTACCGGCTCGCCTTTGGCCTTGGCCACGACCGCTCGAACTTTGTGACCCATGAGGGCCCCCTCTCTCGTGTACGTCAGATCTCGCCGTGGGCGGGGGCGACGCGGCCCCTTCGGCGATCCCCGACCCTACCCGGGAGCGGGGACCTCGATCGTCACTCCACCCCACCCCGACACCTGATCCCGGCCCTGCACGGTGATCACCGAGACGTCGTCGGGGATCTCCACACCGCTGAGCGACCGGGTGAACGGCTGCTCACTCTGGTGATCGTGCGCGAGCTCCCGAATACCCAACTCGTTGCCGTCTTCGTCGAGCAACCGCCACGCGTCGGCATAACGCTCGGGCGTGTCGTAGGGCGAGGACAAGGTAACCGACACCGTCCAGGTGCCGTCCCCGGATTCGGTGAACTCGGCGTTGAGTACGTCCGGGTACAGCTCCGGCTCGTCGCCCGACTCAGCAGGAGCACCGTCGCCGTCCCCATCGCCGTCGCTCGCGTCATCCTCCGCCGCGGCCGGTTCGGTGGGGGCGGGTGCCTCCGACGAGGTGGCCCCGTCGGCCGGCGTCGGGGTGGGCACCGAGGATTCGGGTGCCGACCCGGACGGGGCCGCGGCGTCGGAGCCGCAGGCGGCGAATACGAGCACCATTGCAGCCGCCATCACGAACAGCGAGGCGGCCGGGGTGAGAGTCAAACGTCGGTCGGAGCGCATCGCCCCACGGTACTGAGCGAACGGCGCCTACCGCAGGCGCCCGCCGGGGGTTTATCCCTCGGTTGTGCTGGGGCTGAAGGCCACCGGCGGTTCGTCATCGTCGGGAATGTCGAGCGGTTCGTCGGGCTCGTCCGGGTCCTCGTCGGGCTGGCAGTCGGGGCGCAGGTCGGCGGCGATGAGATCGAACGGGTGGCCCGTGCCGCGCAGCACGTCGCACGGTGTGGGCCAGGGTTCCTCGGCGGCCAGCAGGGCGATGGGGTCGATCGGGTCGCCGAGCACCCGCACTTCCCAGTGCAGGTGCGGGCCGGTGGAAAATCCGGTGCTGCCGACGAATCCGATGAGTTCGCCGCGGGCAACCTCCTGGCCGACGACCACGTTGAACGCGCTCTGGTGGGCATACAGGGTCGAGACCTGGTTGCCGTGGTCGATCACGGTGACCAACCCGTAGCCGGTGCGCGCCTCCGCGATCACGACGACTCCAGCTGCGCCGGCCCGGAGCTCCTGGCCCAGCACTCCGCCGATGTCGAGACCGTTGTGCTGACGGGCGGTCTTGAAGATGGGGTGGATACGCACGCCGTAGCCGGACCCGACGTCGGGAGGCTGGATGGGCGGCGAGAACACGGGCAGGACGGCCGAACGGGCTTGCGATGACTGCCAGGAGGCCAGGCGACCACCGATCGAGTCCGAATCGGTGTCGAGGGCGTTGAGGCGAATCTCGAACTCGGCTTTGCGGTTCTGCACCTCGGCGAGCGCCGTTCGCGACTCCGCCACCCGGATGCCGGCGATGTAGCGGGCCTGGAGCACGTTGCGCTCCGCGGCCCGCAGGTCCCGCTCGCGGCGGACCACGACATCGCGGGCCGCCTTGGCTTCGGTTTCCTTGGCCGCCATCTCGGCTTCGAGTGCCGTGGCGTGCACTTCGAGCTCGGCGACATGGTCGATCAGGTCCTGTTGGGCTTCGAGGGCAACCTCGCTGTACTCCCGGCTGATCAACAGATCGTTGAGGGCGTCTTCGCTCCCCAGCGCGTCGTCGCCAACATCGCCGGTCCGACTACCGGTGACATAGGCCTCAACCGCCTGGTCCTGGAGGCTTTCGGTTTCGTCGGCCAGCTCGACTCGCACCTCGGCCAGCTCTTCCTCGGCCTGGTCGTGTGACTCTTTGGCATCACCCGCTCGCTCGCGCGCGACGTTGAGGTCGGCCTGCACCCGGACCAGGGTTGCCTCGAGGAATTCGAGCTGGCTATTGAGATCCTCCAGTTCCAACTGCGCGGCCTCATACGCCGCGAGGGCGACCGCTTCGTCGCCGACCGCTTCGTCATAGCCGGCGAGGATCGCGGCCAGCTGCGCCGGGTCGAGGGTGGGGGCCGGACCAACACCGTCGGGCGGCGGCGTCGTGGTGGACGTGTCCGGCGGGAGGTCGGTGTTCGGCGGTTGATCCGTCGCCGGTGGCTGGCTCGGCTCGACCGGCGCGTCCGTGACCGGCGGCTGGGCGGCGGGCGGCTCGGTGGCGGGTGGTTCGGGGGCCGGTGGCTCAGTCGGCGGCGGCGGAGGGGGCGGTGGCGGCGGAGGTGGCGGCGCCGGAGCAGGTGGCGGCGGGGCGGGGGCCGGGGCGGTCGCGGGCGGGTCGTCCTGGGCCTGCACGGGGGTGGTCGAAACCGTGGCCACGAGGGCCAAAACCACCATGCAGATCGTCATCCGGAAACGCTTCGCCAGGGTCACCGGTATCTATCGGCCACCGCATCCGGGGCATAAGCCGTTTGACCCAGGTCACACCCCGGTCATCTCCGCCGAGTCGCGAACCATCTGGTGCCTGGCACCAGATGGTTCGCGGGTGGTTGTTTTGGGGCTGAGCGGATCGGCGCCGTGAACGGAGGTGGCGCTAGACGTCGAGGTGCAGCGATACCGCGAGCACGCTGCCAAAGGTGGCGACGGCGCAACCCAAGCCGACCAATACGATCGCGATGAATTGAAACTCGCTGTCGGCGACCCGGAACCCGGTCAACAGGTTGATCGCCTCCGAAGAGGAGATCTCCTCGATGATCGACCGGCGTATCCACCACACCGCGGGTATGGACAGCGCGCCACCCAACAAGCCACAGACCACTCCCTCGAACATGAAGGGCAATCGGATGAACCAGTTGGTCGCACCCACCAGCTTCATGACCTCGATCTCGCGGCGGCGGGCGCCGATGGCGATCAACACCGTGTTGAGGATCAACAACAGTGCCGCCACCACCAGAATCAACGAAAACAGCAGCGTGCGCGTCGAGATGATGTCGCCGGTGCGCTGCACTTCTTTGATCACCTCGGTCGGAAGGGCCACGCTGCGGACCCCCGCCCGGGTTCTGAACTGGTCGGCCAGCTCCGCCACCACATCGGCATCGGGGTCGGTCGGCACCACCCGGTACGACGGCGGCAGGATCGACGGGTCGACGTTCTCGCGCAGCTCGGGGTTGTCCTCGAACAGTTCGAGGAACTCCTGGTAGGCCGCTTCCTGGTCGACGTAGGTCCAGTCCTTGATCTGGGGGCTCTCGTCGAGCGTCTCGCGAATCGCGGCGTCCTGTTGCGGTGACGCATCGGCGTTCATCCACACCACGAACTCGATACCGCCCTGCCAGCGGGCCGTCGCGTTGTCGACGGCGTAGCGCACCATCAGCGACGTGCCGAACAGCACCAGCGAGATCATCACCGTGAGGATCGCTGCGATCGTCAGGGTGGCGTTGCGCCACAGGTTCGAGAACGTGGCGGTGAACAGGTACCTCAGTTTGCGAATCACTCGTACACCCCTCGGGCCTGGTCTCGCACGATCGATCCGCGGTCGAGTTCGATCACCCGGCGCCGCATCGTGTCGACGATGCCGCGATCGTGGGTGGCCATGACCACGGTGGTGCCGGTCCGGTTGATCCGGTCCAGCAACCGCATGATGCCCACCGATGTGGCGGGGTCGAGGTTGCCGGTCGGCTCGTCGGCCAACAAGATCAGCGGCCGGTTGACGAACGCCCGGGCGATCGACACCCGCTGCTGCTCACCACCGGACAGCTCATCGGGGAACCGGTCGACCTTGTTGCTCAGACCCACCAGTTCGAGAATGGCCGGAACCTGCTTCTGGATGACGTGGTTCGGTCGACCGATCACCTGCAGGGCGTACGCCACGTTTTCGGCCACCGTCTTCTTGGGCAGAAGCTTGAAGTCCTGGAAGATGCAGCCAATGTTGCGGCGCAGGTACGGAACCTTCCAGCTCGAAAGCTGGCCAATGTCCTTACCGGCGACATAAATCTTGCCCGAACTCGGGCGCTCCTCACGGTTGAGGAGCCGGATGAACGTCGACTTGCCCGAGCCCGAAGGTCCGACGAGAAAGACGAATTCGCCCTTGCCAATGTCCGCCGACGCCCCCGCGAGGGCGGTGACGTTGCCCTTGTAGGACTTGGTGACCTCTTCAAGTTTGATCATGCGCGGCGAACCTGTTGGGGGAAATGGTCGTGGTCGGGCCCGCCCGTGGCCTCAACGCCGGAGAAAACGCTAGCAGCGGGAGTCGGCGATCCCTCGGCGGACGCGCGGAAGATGGTTTCGGGCCACCAAAAGCTCATTCGGTCGCGTCTCCCGACGCCCGCGACCAGCGGAGGTACGCCTCCATGAAATCGTCGAGCTGTCCGTTGAGCACGCTGTCGACATTGCCGACCTCGTGCTCGCTGCGCAGGTCCTTCACCATCTGATACGGCTGCATCACATAGCTGCGAATCTGGCTGCCGAAACCGACGTTTTTGGCTTCGCCGGCGATCTCGGCCAGTTCCGCTTCCCGATTCTTGCGCTCCAGGTCGATCAGTTTCGACGCCAGCATCTGCATGGCCCGATCCTTGTTCTGGTGCTGGCTGCGTTCGTTCTGACACGACACGACCAACCCGGTCGGTAGATGGGTGATCCGGACGGCCGAGTCGGTCACGTTCACGTGCTGACCACCCGCACCGGAGGATCGATAGGTGTCGATGCGCAGATCCTTGTCGTCGATGTCGACCTCGTCGGCCGCCTCCTCGAAGAACGGCACCACCACCATCGAGGCAAAGGCCGTCTGGCGTTTGCCCTCGTTGTTGAACGGCGAGATCCGCACCAGCCGATGCACGCCATGTTCGGCCTGCAACAACCCGTAGGCGTAGCGGCCCTTCACGCTGAACTCGGCCTGGGAGATGCCCGCCTCGGTCCCTTCGGAGATGGATTCCACCTGGAAACCGAACCCGCGCCCTTCGGCCCAACGCTTGTACATACGCAACAACATGTCGGTCCAGTCCTGGGCGTCGGTACCACCCTCGCCGGACTTCACCTGACACACCGCGTCGCCCTCGTCCCACTCGCCGGTGAACAGCGCCCGTAGTTCCAGTTCCTCGAGCCGGCCCTCGAGCTCGCCGATCGCCGCGGTGATCTCGGGCTCCTGGTCCTCATCCTCGAGCTCGCGGGCGAGTTCGTGCAGCTCGGTGGCGTAGGTGATCTTCTCGCTCAGCGACTCGAACAGCGTGATGTCATCGGTCAGCGACGCCAACTCGGTCTGCACGCCCTTGGCTTTTTCGGCGTCGTCCCACAGATCGGGGCGCGACATCTCGGCCTCGAGCTGCGGGCGGCGCCGCCGAAGTTCCTCGATCGAGAGATAATCCTCGGCGTCGGTGAGCCGCTTGGCGAGCGCGCTGAGTTGGTCGCTGAAGTCCTGCATCGATCTAGCGACCGTGGCAGTGCTTGTACTTCTTGCCGCTGCCACACGGGCAGGTCTGGTTGCGCCCGGTCCGCTCCCACTCGGTCTTTTCGACCGGTTCGGATTTGGCGGCGGGTTCGTCGGCAGCCGGGGCCGGGGCGGCGCCGGATGGGTCGGCCGATGCCGCCTTGCGGGTCGACTGCACCGGGCCGTCGGGGCCGGACGTTTCGAGGTTCTCGACGGCCGGCTCCTCCGGCGCGGCGGCAGCTTCCTCGCTCCCGTCCTTCACGTCGATCTGCACGTGCATCACGTACTTCACGAAGTCCTGGGCGATACTGCCCATCATCGTGCCGAACATCTCGAAGCCCTCGCGCTGCCATTCGACGGCCGGGTCCTTCTGGCCCATCGCCCGCAGGTGAATACCGTCGCGCAGGTGATCCATCTCATAGAGATGCTCCCGCCAGCGCTGATCGATGATCTGAAGCATGACCTGGCGCTCGACGCTGCGCATGACCTCGTCGCCGACCTCTTCCTCGCGCTTTTCGTAGTGCGCGGTGGCCTCGCCCATGAGGAGGTCGTACATCTCGTCGGTGGTTTCGGCCTCGGCGAGGTCGGCGACCTCGAAATCGGTCGGCCAGAGCGTGGTGACCTCCGTGTGGAGGGTGTCGAGATCCCAGTCGTCGCGGTGCTCGGTGACGCAGTAGGTGCTGATGACCGCGTCGACCGCTTCGGCCAGGTAGTCCATCGCCTCGGCCCGCAGATCGGAACCGTCGAGGATCTGATCGCGGCGCAGGTAGATCACCTTGCGCTGCTCGTTCATGACCTCGTCGTATTTGAGAACGTTCTTGCGCACCTCGGCGTTCTTTTGCTCGACGGTGTTCTGGGCTCGCTCGATGGCCTTGGTGACCATCTTGGCCTCGATGGCTTCGTCGTCGGGCAGGGCTTTGCCCATGACCCAGTCCATGGCCCCGGTCGCGAACAGGCGCATGAGGTCGTCGTCGAGCGCGAGGTAGAACCGGGACTCGCCCGGGTCGCCCTGGCGGCCGGATCGACCTCGCAGCTGGTTGTCGATGCGTCGGCTCTCGTGGCGCTCGGTGCCGAGCACGTAGAGGCCGCCCAACTCGAGCACGGTTTCGCGGTCGATCGCCGTCTGTTCATCGAACTTGGCGAAGAACTCGTCGTAGACCGCTTTGGCCTCTTCGGAGTCGGCTTCGAGGCCCTGGGCCTCAACCTCGCGCTCGGCCATGATCTCGGGATTGCCGCCGAGGAGGATGTCGACGCCACGACCGGCCATGTTGGTGGCGACGGTGACCGCGCCGAGGCGGCCGGCCTGGGCGACGATCTCGGCCTCCCGGAAGTGCTGTTTGGCGTTGAGCACCTCGTGGGTGATGCCGCGCTTTTCGAGTAGTCGGCTGAGCACCTCGGACTTTTCCACCGAGGCGGTGCCGAGCAGCACGGGTTGGCCGGCTTCGTGACGTTCCTCGACCTCATCGATCACCGCGTCGAACTTCACGTCCTCGGTCTTGTAGATCAGGTCGGCCTGATCGGCGCGCACGAGCGGCCGGTTGGTGGGAATCGGCACGACCTGCAGGCCGTAGGTTCCGGCGAGCTCCGCCGCCTCGGTTTCGGCCGTACCGGTCATGCCGGCGAGCTTGTCGTACATGCGGAAGTAGTTCTGGAGCGTGATCGTGGCGAGGGTTTGGTTCTCCTCCTTGATCTTCACGCCCTCCTTGGCCTCGACCGCCTGGTGCAGGCCGTCGGACCAGCGCCGCCCGTCGAGCACGCGACCGGTGAACTCATCGACGATCTTCACCTCGCCGCCCTGGATGATGTAGTCCTTGTCGCGCTGGTACAGCTCCTTGGCCCGCAGCGCCGCCTGGAGCTGATGCACCAGGTTGGCCTGGACCGCGTCGTAGAGGTTGTCGATACCGAGGGCGTTCTCGACCGATGCGACGCCCTCTTCGGTCGGGGCGACGATGCGCTTTTCCTCGTCGACGTCGTAGTCGACATCGCGCTTGAGCCCCCGCACGACGCTGGCGAACTTGTAGTACAGCTTCTGCGCGTCGGCGACCCGGCCGCTGATGATGAGCGGGGTGCGCGCCTCGTCGATGAGGATGGAGTCGATCTCATCGACGATGCAGTAGGTGTGCCCCCGCTGCACCTGGCGTTCGCGAGACATCGCCATGTTGTCGCGCAGGTAGTCGAAGCCAAATTCGTTGTTGGTGCCGTAGGTGATGTCGCAGCCGTACTGCGCCCGCTTGTGAGCCGAGTCGCGTTGACCGGGGATGACCAGACCGATATCGAGGCCTAACCAGCCGTGGATCTGGCCCATCCATTCGGCGTCGCGCGAGGCCAGGTAGTCGTTGACGGTGACCACGTGCACGCCATCGCCGGTGAGCCCGTTCAGGTAGATCGGCAGGGTCGACGTCAGGGTCTTGCCCTCGCCGGTTTTCATTTCGGCGACCCAGCCGAGGTGCAGCGCCGCGCCCCCCATGAGCTGCACGTCGTAGTGGCGTTGCCCGATGGTGCGCCAGGCCGCTTCTCGCACCACTGCGAACGCCTCGACCAGCATCTCGTCGAGACCCTCGCCATTGTCGAGCCGGGTGCGGAACTCGCCCGTCTTGGCCCGCAGTTTGTCGTCGGAGAGCTTTTGCATCTCCGGCTCCAACTCACCGATGTCGGGGACGAGCGCCTGGAGTGCCTTGATCTTCTTGCCCTCGCCGGTGCGGAGGACCTTGCCGAAAATTCCCATGGTTTCAAGAGCCTAGCGACGCGCCGGGCCAGACGGGCGGCGGATCGGCGCGGTGGCGGCCAGGACGCGACCGTGCACCGGCCCGAACCCGACCTCGGCGAGCGCGGTGGCACAGCGTTGGAGCGTCGCTCCGGTGGTGACGACGTCGTCGATGAGCAGAACCGCGCCACCCGGTGACCGGCGTCGACGGTTGCCGACGCCGACGTTGCCGTCCCCCGCGGTCAGGCGTTCGCTGCGGCTACGACCGGTCTGCGGACCACCCCGGCGCGTCAGCCGAGGCCCGATGGGCCGATCGATGAGCCGGGCCACGCGGCGGGCGAGCAGCTCGGCCTGGTCGAACCCGCGCTGGCGCCGCCGGCGGGCCGAGGTCGGCGCCCACACCACATGGTCGACCGCGGGCGGGGCGAGCCGGGCGAGGACCGCGGCCAGCTCACCGAGGAGCGCTCGTTGGTTGCGGTACTTCAGGGCGGTGATGGCCGCCCGGCCCGGTCCGGCGTAGTCGAACAGGGCGTGGCAGGTGGCGAGCCCGGCGACGGGCGGCAGCGACGGTGGGGGCCGCAGCAGCGTTCGACACGATCCACACAGCGGCCCGGCGCGCGAGTCACAGGCCACGCATGCGGGCCGGCCAAACAGCGCCGAAGTCAACCGCTCGGCGGACAGCTCATTCGCAGGCAGGTCGTCACGGGGCAGTTCGTTGCTAGGCAGTTCGTCAATAGGCAGTTCGTCAATAGGCATAGCCCGGCACGGTAGGCACCGGCACCGACAGTTCTGCTCGCCGCGGCCTTTCCGGGGCCTTCCCCAGGCGAGGCATCCGGACCGAGGGAGATGGCCGGGGCGGGTCGACGAGGGTGCGGCGCCGATAGCTTGTGCGGGTGGCCGCTGATCGCTCACACCCTCAGCAACCGGCGTTCGGCGAGATGCTCAAGCGGGCCCGGCGCCTCCGGTGTCCGGTGTGCGGCGAAGGCGAGCCGTTCCCCGATGGGTTGAAGATCGCCGAACGGTGCGACGTGTGCGCCTTCGGTTTCGAACGCGAGCCCGGCTATTTTCTCGGTGCCATGGTGATCAACTACGGCGTTATCGGCGTCATCGCCCTCGCCCTGCTGGGCGTGATGGCCGTGGGGTTGCGCTGGTCGTTGTGGGTGATCGTGCCGGCGCTCATGGTGTTTGGCCTGGTCGGTGTGCCCGCGTTCTACCGGTACAGCCGCGGGATCTGGCTGGCGATGGACCTCGCCGCCGATCCGGCCGAGGCTAAGGACTTCCGATAGCGCCGTCCCGGTGAGCCAGACCGGCCGTCCACCTCAGTTCCAACGAACGGTGATGGCGGCGGGTTTGCGAAAGATGAGTCCGGCGGGCGCGGTCGTGGCCTCGACGTCGAGCACCGCGTCCGGCAGTTCGTCGAGCACCGCGTCGACCGCGGCGACCGTCTCGAGGCGGGCGAGGTGGAGCCCGAGACAGGCGTGGGGGCCCTGTACAAAGGTCACGTGCTGGCGCAGATTCGGCCGGGTGATGTCGTAGCGCCCGGGGTCGGGGAACACGTCGGGATCACGGTTGGCCGCCAGGAGAGAAAGGGTGACCAGTTCGCGTTCGGGGATGGTTACCGGGTCGCGACCGAGCGCCGTGAGCTCGATGTCGGCGGTGGCGTAGCGGTCGATGACCGCGGCGGCCGGCTCCAGCCGAAGCGACTCCTCGATGGCCGGGGCCACCAACGTGCGATCGGTGCGCACGGCCGCCATCGTCTCGGGGTGGCCGAACAGATGCCACAACGCGTTGGCGGTCATGGCTTCCGACGTCTCGATGGCGCCGAACATCACGACGGCCGTGGCGGGCGCTACTTCCTCGGGGCGAAGGCGACCGCTCGCCTGCACCGTCGTCAGCAACGATTCGTGGCCGCCTTCGGCCAGCGTGGCCCGAACCCGGGCTTGAATGGCCGCGATCGCCGCCGTCGCCTCCGGGGCTACCGCCGCACCGGTCGATACACCGACGATGGCGTCGGCGATGTGGTAGTACCAACCGAGCACCTCGTCGGGCGACGTGTCGACGAGGTCGAGAAATTCCGTTATCGCCTCGACGGCCAGGGGTCCGGCGAGCTGCGAGCGCAGTTCGATCGATCCGGCGGCTGCGTCGGCCCCTGCGTTCGTGGTTTTCGCCTGGCGCACGAGCGAGCGGGCCAGTTCGCCGAGGCGCTCTTCGGCCCGATCTCGTACGAGCTTGGGGCGGAAGTGCTCCGCGAAGGCGCTGCGGTGCCGCTCGTGCTCCGGTCCATCGAGCGACAACATGCTCTGGCCCATCACCGCCGCGGTGGAGAAGCGGGGGTCGTCGACGGTGAGTCGATCCGCGTCGCGCATGGCTTCGATGACCTGTTCTCGACCGGTGACGAGCCAGGCCCCCAGCGCCGGAACCCAGGTCACCGGCTCCTCCGCCTGAAGCCGGGCGAGAATCGCGTACGGACTCCCCTCAAGTTCGGCCAGGGTGATGGCGGCGCCCAGGGGAAAACGCTCCGCCCGGTCCGCGGTCACGAGACGTCGCGCCGAACGAAGACGGCGAGGTCATCGAGGGCGGCGGAGCGCTCGGCGAGGGTGAGCATCGGCACCACGAATGCATACCCCACGCTGGCCGTGTACATGAGCGCGGCGCGGGCTCGGGCAGCGGAGTCCGACGCGCCGAGCTCGCGAAAAAGCGACGTCAGGTAGTCGAGGCGTTGCCGGTCCACACGGGCGACCACGGCGGCCACGTCCGCGTCGCTGGTCGCCCAGGCACGTATCGCCCGTTCGAGCCCGCCGGAACCCGCGCCCACCAGTTCGGCGAGGGTGTCGAGCTGCTCGACCGGGCCGGCGCCCGTCGCCCCCAAGCGTTCGGTCACCTCGGTCACCGTGACTTCGAGCCAGCGGTCGAGCACGGATTCGTGGAAGTCGGCGAGGTCGACGAAGTGGTGGTAGAAGCTGCCGCGCGACACCCCGAGCGTCCGGGCCAACAGGTCGGCCTTCAGCCCGACGAAACCATCCACCTCCAGGGTCGCCAGCCCCTGGTCGAGCCAGTTTTGCCGGGTGAGCCGGGGAGACGACGGAGTTTTTCGAGCTGGTGCCATGTGACCAACACCATACAGATCTGTCTTGACGGTTCCAAACAGTGCTGTATGGTTAAGATAACACCCACCAAACAGAACTGTATGGTTCGAATCTACTCGGACCGCACAACCCAAACCGGAGGAGATCCACCATGGGCAAGCGCAACACTGCACTCCGACTCGCCGGCATCACCGCTATCGGCACGGCCGGCTACCACGCGGTGATGGGCCGCCGGATCATCGACACCATCGAGATGAGCGCCGATGACCTCGCCTTTGTCGGTGCCACGTACCAGATCGGCACCATGGGCTGGCTCGCGGGCGGGGTTCTGCTGATGGGCGCGAGCCGGATGGCCGACCAGCAGGCCCGCAACTGGATCGTGGGGGTCATGACGGCCCTGTACGGCTTGCCCGCGATGGGCACGCTGCTCCTCAGCGGCGGGAAACCAAACGTCGGCGGGGTCGCTCTGGCACTCGCCGTCGCCCTGGCCCAGTACGGCCGCCCCCGGGACCTGGACCCGACTCCCCCGCTCGTGACGCCAGAGCGCCAACTCGTCGGCTAACCAGCCGCTACGAGCAACCGCGAACCATCTGGTGCCTGGCACCAGATGGTTCGCGCTCGCGTTCGATCAGTAGCGGTAGTGGTCGGGCTTGTAGGGGCCGTCGACCGGGACACCGATGTAGTCGGCCTGCTCCTGGGTGAGCTCGGTGAGCTTCACGCCGAGGAAGTCCAGGTGCAGCCGAGCGACCTTTTCGTCGAGCGACTTCGGCAGGGTGATCACCTGAATGCCGAGTTCCTCGGCGTTCTTGTGCAGCTCGATCTGGGCCAGCACCTGGTTGGTGAAGCTGAACGACATCACAAAGCTCGGGTGGCCCGTCGCGTTGCCGAGGTTGAGCAGGCGACCCTCGCTCAGCACGATCACCGAGTGACCGTCGGGGAACACGAACTCGTCGACCTGCGGCTTGATGTTGACCCGCTGTACGTCGGACATCTTGAACAGCCCGGCCATGTCGATCTCGTTGTCGAAGTGGCCGATGTTGCCCACGATCGCCTGGTGCTTCATCTTCGCCATCGCGTCGGCGGTGATGATGTTGAAGTTGCCGGTGGCGGTGACGAAGATGTCGGCCGAATCGATCACCGACTCGAGCGTGTTCACCTCGTACCCCTCCATGGCGGCCTGCAGCGCGCAGATCGGGTCGACCTCGACCACGATCACCCGCGCACCCTGCCCGGCGAGCGATGCCGCGCAGCCCTTGCCCACGTCGCCGTACCCGACGATGACGGCGACCTTGCCGCCGATCATCACGTCGGTGCCGCGGTTGATGCCGTCGACGAGGGAGTGGCGGCAGCCGTACAGGTTGTCGAACTTGGACTTGGTGACCGAATCGTTCACGTTGATGGCGGGGAACAACAGCTCGCCGTCCTCCAGCATCTGGTAGAGGCGGTGGACGCCGGTGGTGGTCTCCTCGGAGACGCCTCGGATGCCCGGGGCGATCTTGCCCCAGAACCCGGGATGGGACTCGGCCATGCTCTTCAGCCGGCCGAGGAATACCTGGTACTCCTCGGAGTCATCGTCGGTGGGCTCGGGGATGGCGCCGGCCTTTTCGAATTCGAGACCCTTGTGCACGAGCATCGTGGCGTCGCCACCGTCGTCGAGGATGAGGTTGGGGCCTTCACCGTCGGGCCAGTGGAACAGTTGCTCGGTCGCCCACCAGTACTCCTCGAGGGTCTCGCCCTTCCAGGCGAACACCGGGACACCCTGCGGGTTGTCGGCGGTGCCTTCGGGGCCGACCGCGATGGCGGCGGCGGCGTGGTCCTGGGTGGAGAAAATGTTGCACGACACCCAGCGCACATCGGCGCCGAGCGCGGTCAGGGTTTCGATCAGCACCGCGGTCTGCACGGTCATGTGCAGCGAGCCAACGATGCGGGCACCCGCCAGCGGCTGCTCGTCGAAGTACTCGGCGCGCAGGGCCATCAGGCCCGGCATCTCGGTCTCGGCCAGGGAAATCTCTTTGCGACCAAAGCCGGCCAGGCTCAGGTCGGCAACTTTGAAGTCGTGATCGCTCACAGGTGTGCTCCTTCGTCAGCGGTGGCGCGCCACGGCGGCGCGACACCACGGTCGGTGGTGTGGTGGGTCTGGGCTGGGGTCAACTGACACCACTCGGAGCAGCCCGGGAAACCACCAGTGTAGAGCCAACCGCCGCTCAGCAGCGAGATGAGCGAGCCCCGGCCTATTTCGCTCAGGAGCGGGCCACGGCGGCGACGTACACCTCGGCGGCGGCATCGGTGGACAGCCCGTACCGGCCATCGGAGGCGGGAATCCAGGCGATCTGGCCCCGGCTCAGGGCTTCCGGGTCGCCCGCCACATCAACGGTGGCCGTACCGCCGACGACGAGGATGATCTCCGGACCCGCGAGCCGACGCTCGACGGCGGTCTCGCCGCGCACCCGGGTCAGCGAGAACTCGTCGACGGCTGCGTCGTAGTGGTGCACCGCATCGGCCGCGCGTTGTACGGGCGCCGCGGTCGGGTTCGAATCGACAAGCTCGAGCAGCACCGGCACATCGATGTGTTTGGGCGTGAGGCCGCCGCGCACGACATTGTCGGAGTTGGCCATGACCTCGACGGCGGTGCCGCGCAGGTACGCGTGCAGATTTCCCGCGCCGAGGAACAGCGCCTCGCCCGGGGCGAGGTCCACGTAGTTCAACAGCAGGGCGGTCACGATCCCGAGATCGCCCGGGTAGTAGTCACCGATGAGGCCGGCCCAACGGATCTCGTCGACGAACGGACCCGGGTCGGTGATCTCCGCGGCGCGGCCGGCCACCAGGTGGGCGAGCTCAGCCGCCTCAGCCTCGGGCTGGGTCACGGTCCAGGCCAGCGCCGCCCGCAGCGCCCGCTCGGGGTCGGGCCGTCGCAGCGCCTCGCTCACCGGATCGAGTTCGTCGAGTGCGAACCGGTCGAGGAGCGATCGGGTGACCTTCGGGTCGCGGAACCCGCACAGGCCCTCGAACCGGGTGACCGCACAGATCATCTCCGGTTTGTGGTTGCGGTCGCGAAACGAACGGTGAAACGCATCGACGGGCACCTGCGCCGCGTCTTCGGCCGCGTATCCGGCCCTCGCCTGCTCCGGGTTCGGGTGCATCTGCAGGCTCAGTGGGCGTTGTGCCGCGAGCACCTTGAACAGATACGGCAGCGCGCCGTACCGCCCGGCCACCGTCGACCCGAGTTCGGCCACGGGGTTGGCGGCGATCACCTCGTCGAGCGTTCGGGTTACCCCGTCGCGTTCGAGCGTTGCCGGCCCACGTTCGTGCGCACCCATCCACAGTTCGGCGTGGGGTCGCCCGTCGACCGGGGTGCCGAGCAACGACGGGATGGCGTCGATCGATCCCCACGCGGAATGCTGGACGGGGCAGGTGAGAATATCCACGGTGCCCGTCCTATCGGCGCGGTTCAGTCAGCGTTGAACGTGGGGGTGATGCCCTCGGCCTCGACCCGGGCCATCAACGCGCCGTGATCATCGTCGGAGAGTTCCTCGGCCTCGTCGATCAACATGACCGGAATGCCGTCGGTGATCGCGTACCGACGCTGAAGCCGAGGGTTGTAGAGAATCTCGTCGGCCTCGAAGTACAGCAGCGGCCCCTTGTCCTCCGGACAGGCCAGGATTTCGAGCAGTTGCGGGTCTAGGGCCATGGTGCGGTTCCGTTGCTTCGGGGTCTCAGGGGGCCATCAGGGCTTGGACTTCGGCCACCCGGCTGGCCGTCTCGGCTGCGGTGGGGGATTCGAGGTTCAAGCGCAGGAGCGGCTCGGTGTTCGATGCTCGCAGGTTGAACCACCAGTCGCCAAAGTCGACGGTGAGGCCGTCGAGCCGGTCCTGCTCGGCGCCGTCGTAGTGGGCGGCCACCTTGTCGATGACCGCCTGGGCGTCGTCGACCGTCGTGTTTATCTCCCCCGATGCGGCGTAGCGGTCGAGCGGCGCCACGAGTTCGCTGAGCTTTTGGCCCGAGGTACACATCTGCTCGAGGATCACCAGCGCGGCGATCATCCCCGAGTCGGCCCGAAAGTTCTCCCGGAAGTAGTAGTGGCCCGAATGCTCGCCGCCGAACACGGCCCCGGTCTCGGCCATGATCTTCTTGATGTAGGAGTGCCCCACCTGGGTCCGCACCGATGTGCCGCCCCCCTCGGCGATGACCTCGGGCACCGCCTTTGAGCAGATCAGGTTGTAGAGCACCGTGGCTCCCGGGTCCTTGGCCAAGATGCCCTTGGCCACCAGCGCGGTGGTGAGCGAACCCGAGACACCGTCGCCCTTCTCGTCGACCAGGAATACCCGGTCGGCGTCGCCGTCGAACGCCAACCCGATGTCAGCGCCGGTTTCGAGTACCCGCGCCTTGAGGTCGACCTGGTTCTCGGGCTGGATGGGGTCGGCGGGGTGGTTGGGGAAGGTCCCGTCGAGCTCGGGATACATGATCTCGAGGTCGAAGGGGAGGTCGGCGAACACCGCGGGGACGACCAGGCCACCCATCCCGTTGGCCGTGTCGGCGATCACCTTCAACGCCTTGAAGTTGGCCGGATCGACAAAGGTCTTGGTGTGATCGACGAACGCATCGAGCATGGTGTCGGTGGTGATCGAGCCGGTGGTCGCCGCCGGCTCCAGACCCGAACGCGCCATCTCCTTGATGTCGCCCAGACCGCTGTCGGCGCCGAGCGGCTTGGCGCCGCGCAGGCACATCTTGATGCCGTTGTACTGGGCGGGGTTGTGCGAGGCGGTGAATACGGCGCCGGGAAGGTCCCGAGCCCCGGACGCGAAGTACATCATGTCGGTGGAGGCCAGACCGAGCTGCACGACGTCGACGCCTTGCCCTGCGGCTCCCTCGGAGAACGCCGCCACCATGTCGGGTCCGCTCGGGCGCATGTCGTTGGCGACGAGAATCGTGTTGGCACCGTCGGGGTGGTCGGCGACGAAGCGGGCGTAGGCCGCGCCGATGGCCCGAGCGAGCTCCACGTCGAGCTGATCGGGAACGATACCCCGGATGTCGTAGGCCTTGAAGATGGCGTCGATGTCTGACATGGCCGAAAGGGTATCGGCGTCAGCCTCGGCTTGGGGGGAGCGGTAGATCGTCGGCCGATCGCTCATAGACCCCGGTGCGCGCCCAGAACCGCACCCGAAGCAGGTCGCGAAGCAGCCGATAGGTGTCGCGGAAGATGTGCACGGTCGAGCGGGCCGAATTGGTGACGCTGACCGGAATCTCGGTGAGGGTGAGCCGGTAGCGCTCGACCAGGTGCAGTACCTCGATATCGAATGCGAAACCGTCGACGCGGGCCTTGGCGAAGATCATCACCGCCACGTCGCCCCGGAAACCCTTCACGCCGCACTGGGTGTCCTGATACTGGCCGAGCAACAGCATCTGGGTGGCCGCGTTGACGAAGCGACCACCGATCTCGCGCAGTCGTCCCGCTTGGACGAGCGTGCGGGTGGCGACGTGGCGCCGGTCGCCGACGACGACGTCCCAGCCCGCCTCCACCTGTTCGACGATCGCGAGGATCTCCGGCGGTCCGTAGGCGAGGTCGGCGTCGAGGAACACCCGGACCCGCCCGGACGCGGCGAGCATGCCGACGCGCACCGCGGCGCCCTTGCCCCGGTTCTCCGGTTGTTCCAACACCAGGTCGGCCCCCGCCTGCCGGGCCACGGCGGCGGTCGCATCGGTCGACCCGTCGTCGACGACGACGAGCTCGTAGTCGCCGTCGAGGTCGCTCAATCCCTCACGCAGTCCCTCTCGCAGTGCGTCGATGGTGCCGGCGATTCGGTCGGCCTCGCCGTAAGCGGGGATGACCACCGACAATCGGATGTCACCGATCGGGGGCTCGCGGCGAGCGGGGATCCCCTGGTCGCGCCGCACCTCGCGAAACAACAAGCTGCGGTGCACGACCACCCGAACGATCGCGGTGAGCACCACGGCGCCGACCTTGGCCGGAACCGAACCACCGAACGCGAACACGAGGACCATGTCGATCGCACCGGCGAACACGGCGAGCCCGATGAAGACCGGTGGTTGATGCAGCCAGCGCACGAACGGCGAATCGCGCAGGGTCACCGAGCGATGCAGCCCGTAGGAAACCACGGCGGCGGCCACGAGCGCGATGAGGTTGGCGGGCGCGATGGCGAAGTCACTCCCTCGCAGGAGGGCATAGACGCCAACGTCGACCGCGGTCGCGACGACCGCTACGGCGAGGAACCGACTGAGGAATGACCTCATCGTCGAGGCGGAGGCACCGACCAGGTGAACGGCCGGGGGCCCTCGGGTACGACCGGGCCGGGCCGGTTCCGGCGGAAGGACCGTTCGATCGGGTCCCACCACGGCTGGTCGCCGTCGCCGAAGATCGCCGGGCGTATGACCAGCGCGGCGAGCAGCGCGAGTCCAACCACGGTGACGAGGATCGAGCCGATGTCGACTCCGGTGCGCCCGTAGTAGAGCTCGACCTCTTCGTCGGTCGGGATGACCACCATCAGGTTCGGGGTCACCCGGTAGGGCCCATCGGCGCCGCGCACTTTCCAGTTCGGGAAGTAGGAGGTCTTGACCAGCACGGGCGTCCCGGGGTTGTCCACCGAGAACGAGATGGTGTCGAGGCCCGACTCGATGTTGTCGACCGTCACGGGGTCGAGCGCACGCGGTTCGAGGCCGGGGACCTCGGCCGGCGTGGCCTCGAGCCACGTGGCCGGGCCGGACTGGCTCAGGAAGGCGCCGCGTTGATCGTCGTTGAAGAACTCGACCCCGACGTCGAGCCACTCGTCCTGGGCGTCGGCGACATCGTTGAGCCGGATCGGCTCAAAGGAGAGGGGCTCGACCAAATCCGTGCCCTCGACGAGGAACACGCTCCACGGGATCGACCCGTCGACCTCGGTGAGCGACTCGTGGGCCCGGGCCGCGGTGACCGCGGTATCGGAAAAGGCGATGTAGTACCGCACCCCGAGCAGTTGCAGGTGTTCGACGCCCTTGTCGATGTCGAACGTCCCGTACGGCAGGTCGCGTTGGGCCTGCGACGGCCCGCCCTTGCTGGAGCTCTCCCCCGCATCGTCCTGGGTGGTGACGCGCGGTCCGGAGAGCTCGGTCTGCAGCAGGAAGTGGTACGGCACGGTGGCCGAGGACTCGAAGTACAACCCCTCCATCGATCCAATGCAGCTGTCGCTCCAGAACGGCAGGAGCATCATGGCCATGGTCGTGCCGTAGCGGTTGAGCTCGGGCGCAAATTCCCAGAAGGCGCGCCCACAGCCGTGGTTGGTGCCGACGTTCTCCATGGTGGCGACGATGCCGCTGTATTCGTCCCAACCGCCGCCGTCCGCGTTGCCCTGGCGCGCCTGGTATCCGCCAAAGTTCCACTTCGACCAGCCGGGCACGAAGCTCCGGTCCGCGGTGGCGAGTGGACCCCAGCGGAATTCGCTGCCCTCCCACTTGCCGCCCGGCAGTGCTCCCATCGGCATCGCGACCGCGATCAGCACGACGCCGGCGATGAACAGCAGGGCGCCGCTGCGCACGCTGGTCGATCCGATGGCGCCGGGGCGCAGCCGGTTCCGGCCCATGATCGCCAGTCCGATGAGCGCGCCACCGACGACGATCCAGGTGGCGACGAAGAGGGCGGGCAACGCGGGGCGGAGGAAGTCGAGGGCCCCGGGGTGGCGGTCGATGAGCACCGCCAGGCCACCGAGCGGTATGGCGAGTACGAGCGCGCCCACGCCCGCGGCGATACCGACGCAAACGCGCTCACCCGTCCTGGAGAGCGATCCCTGGAAGGAGTCGGCGGCGATCCGTACGGCGAAGGCCAGACCGAGGCCGGCGAGTACGTAGAGGCTGATGTAGTAGAAGGGCAGCAGCCGGGCGTTCCAGAGCCGGCCCTGCGGCATGAAGATGAACGCGGCGGCGAACACCAGTGCGTTGAGGGTGAACGCGATGCCGAGGTGGCTGCGCCGGGCGATCGAGAGGACAACCCCGAGCAGCGCCAGGCCGAGCACGACCTCGATCGGCGGGCTGTCGACGAGGATGTTCGACGGGTTCAGTTCGTGGCGGCGCAGCAACGGCGAGACCACGTCGGCCCACTCGTCGGCGGAACGCCAGCCCCCGATTTTCCGCCACCCCATGTCGTTGAGGTACTCGCGGCGCAACAGGAACGGTCCGAGCCAAAAGAAGCTGAGGGCGATGCCGGCGGGAACGACGCCGAGCAACCAGCGGATCTGGGCTTTGCCGATGCGCAGGAAAAACAGCGCGGCGACGACCGCGGCGACGAATAGCACCGGGATGAGGTGACACAGGATCACGATGGCGAACACCACGGCCGTGGTGGCGCCACCTCGGCCCGTCCGCAGACCGCGAGCCGCCAGCCCGATGAACAAGAGCGCGACCGAAAGGCTCATGGCGAAGGCGAACTCGCCCGCCATGGTCGAGGCGGCGTTGCCGCCGTAGATGTTGAACGACCGATCGAACACGAACGGGATGACCGCGACGGCGAGCATCGGCGGTCCGGGGAAGGGAACATCGGCCAGGCGGCCCATGGCCCAGGCGTTGATCGGCAGCGACACGAGGCCGCTGATGGCCACGATCTTGAACGCCACCCCGTAGGGGAAGCTGATCAACAACAGACAGGCCAGCACGGCGAGGGTGATGATGAGCGGCTTGCGGCGGGCGGTTTCGGAGCGCACCGCGGAGTAGGCGGTGACGGCGATGAAGACGCTCAGGGGCACCGAGACGAATGGGGACAGCCCGGCGTTGAGCCCTACGATCATGAGCGCCGGAAGCACCATGTAGAACTGGTAGGCGGGAAAGCCGGCGTACCAGTCCGGGGTCCAGCCGCTCAGGCGGAAGTTGGGGAGCAGTTCGTCGCGCAGGAACGCGGGGCCCCACACGTGGGCGCCCATGTCGCCGCCGGTGGGCGTGCTCGAGCTGAACACCAGTTGGGGGTGCATCTGCTGAAACACGAGATAGGCGCAGCCGGCGACCACGAAGAAGCTGACCCACTTTTCCGGGTCGGCGAACCGGCGTAGGTCTCCGGTGCCACGCGCGAAGGAGCGGCGCTCGACGCGAAGTTCAGGGGTGCCTTCGGGTTCGTCGGCGTCGAGGCGTGGTGGCGTCGCGACGTTCATCGCCGTTTATCGTCGCACGCGGGGAGCGACGAGCGGCAGCATCTCACCGCGATCGGCCGGGAAGCGGTTACTGCCGGCTGTTGCGGCGCGGCACCCGGGTCTTGCTGAGTTCGTGGAGGACCGAGCCGAGTTCGGTGGTCGAGCCTTCGGCTTCCCACACCCGGTAGTCGCACTCCGAGCACGAGTACATCGTGCGCATGCCGGTGGTGACGCGCAGGGAGATCGAAACCAGTGGACCCCCGCACTTGATGCATGGCTTTTCGGACATCTTCGACTCCCTTCACGGCCGGACTACGTTCCATCGACCGGGGATCGACGGTTGTTAGCGCGGCCGCACAAGAGTCGGAAGCAAGCGCGGCGAAGGAGGTCAAAGGGCGATGAGGACCAGCACGGTGGCACCGTTGAAGGCCATGTGGGCGACGATCGCAGGCCCGAGTCGGTCGTAGCGGTGGAAGAGATAGGCGAGCACCACACCGAACGCGAACAGGGCGGGGAACTGCACGAGTTGGAAGTGGATGGCACCGAAGATCAACGCCGAGACCACGATGGCGCCGATCGGCCCAATGAGCTTTGCGAGCTGGCCCTGGACCAGGCCGCGAAAGAACAATTCTTCGGCGATCGGGGCCACGATCACCACCATGATGACGAACACGATCAGCCCCCAGCCCTGGGCCGAGTCGGCCAGGGCTCGCGCCGGGCCACTCACATCGGGGGTACCGATCAGCGGGCGCAGCGCAAGGTACAGCAGGGGGGCGATCACGAACTGGGAGCCGAGCCCGGCGAGCAGGCCAATCCCGACATCGGCGGGCGTGAACGAGAACTTCAAATGCTCGCGCGCCGCCTGCCACCCCTTCGCCAGTGCAATCGGCGCGCCGATCAACGCCAACCAGAGCGGGAGCTGGAAGACCGCCGTCCACTGGATCGGTACGCCCCGATCGACGATCGGTTGGTCGTTGGCCAGCTGGCTCACCGACCGCCCGATGTTGGAGCCTTCGCCGCCGGGTTGAGCGAGGTCGAGGTCGAGGCCCGCGGTAATCGAGAGCGCGAAGATCACGCTCACGATCGTGCCGAGCAGCCACGCACCGCCCGCAATACCCAGGGAGAAGCCCGGCTGATCCATCCTGTCGACGCTATCGCCGGGCGGCGGTCTCAGGCGGTCTGGAGGTAGGTGATGTGGCGACGATCGGTGAGCAGCCAACCCACCGGCGGTGTCGTCTTGTCGGCGTGGGTGAGGCACAGATCGTGCTGCATCGGGTGATCGTCGATGGTGAGATGGTCGATCCAGACCTGGGACCCCGCGTAGTCATACGACAGCGTGGCGGCGGCGGGCTTGGAGCAGGTGGGACGTGCACAGGGTCGAGCCATGCCCCCACGCTACCCAGCCCTTGCGCCAAAAACCGCGATGCGCGCGTGGGCAAGCCCGCTTCGTGGTCGTCGTACTTTCGGCCCATCCGCACGATTTCGCGGCCCGTTTGCCGGTGGGGGCGCCTACCATGGACGCATGGCACCCTCGGAAAACACGCCCCCTTCGGACGGCAAGAAGCCGGGCGCGGACCCGGGCTGGCCCCGGCTCGCCCTGTGGGTTCTCCTCGGCACCGTGCTCGCCGCGATCGTGCTGTCGAACCTGTTGCCCTCCACCACCGGCGAGGAGCTCCCCTACAATGAGTTCCTGTCCAAGGTCGACGCCGGCGAGGTGGCCTCGATCGTGGTGAACACCGAAACCGGGCACATCGACGGCGAACTGCGCAGCGACGGCACCAAGTTCACCACCGTCGGCCCCGACGAACTCACCGACCAGACCCTCGACATCTACACCCGCCAGATCGGCGAGGTGAAGTTTGTTCGGCCCACGCCGGGCATCCTCGCCCAGTGGCTGCCACTGCTCATACCGGTTGGCCTGCTCATCTTCTTCTTCTGGTGGATGCAGCGCCGCGCCCAGGGCCAGATGAGCGGCATCATGTCGATCGGCCGGTCCAAGGCCAAGACCTACACCACCGAACGACCGGGCACGACGTTTGAGGACGTCGCCGGCTACGCCGGAGTGAAACAGGAGATCCGCGAGGTCGTCGACTTCTTGAAGTTCCCCGACAAGTTCGGGGCCATCGGCGCCCGCATCCCCAAAGGTGTCCTCCTCGTCGGCCCGCCCGGCACCGGCAAGACCCTGATCGCCCGGGCGGTGGCCGGTGAAGCCGGCGTGCCGTTCCTGTCGGTTACCGGTTCGGATTTCATGGAGATGTTCGTCGGTGTCGGCGCCAGCCGGGTGCGCGACCTGTTCGAATCCGCCCGCAAGATGGGCAAGGCCATCATCTTCATCGACGAGATCGACTCCGTCGGGCGCAAGCGCGGTGCCGGGCTCGGCGGCGGGCACGATGAACGCGAGCAGACCCTGAATCAGATGCTGGCCGAGATGGACGGCTTCGAAGCCACCACGGGCATCGTGATGATGGCGGCCACCAACCGGCCCGACATTCTCGACCCCGCGCTGCTGCGGCCGGGCCGCTTCGACCGCCAGGTCGTCGTGCCCCTCCCCGAACTCGACGATCGTCGGGCGATCCTCGATGTGCACGTCAAGGGCAAGAAGCTCGACGCCGACATCGACCTCAACGTGGTGGCCCGCGGCACGCCCGGCATGTCCGGCGCCGACCTGGCCAACCTCGTCAACGAGGCGGCCCTGTTCGCGGTGCGCGACGGCCAGGATCACATCCGGGCCAACGACTTCGAGTCCGCCCGCGACCGCGTCCTGATGGGCCAGGAGCGCGAGGGCACCGTGTTGTCGGTCAAAGAGCGCGAGCGCGTGGCCTATCACGAGAGCGGTCACGCCGTGTGCTCGGCGGTGCTCGAGAACTGCGACCCGCTACACAAGGTCACGATCATTCCGCGCGGCATGGCCCTGGGCGTCACCATGACCCTGCCCGCCGAGGACCGCTACCTCTATCGCGAGGGCTTCATCCTCGACGAACTGGTCAAGCTGCTCGGCGGCCGTATGGCCGAGGACCTGATCTTTGGCGAGATCTCCAGCGGCGCCTCCGACGACCTCGCCCGCGCCACCGAACTCGCCGGCAAGATGGTGCGCGAGTGGGGCATGAGCGAGAAGGTCGGGCCCATGGCGTGGCGCGGTCAGGCCGGCCAGGTGTTCCTGGGCGACGAGATTTCCGGCGGTCGCGAGTATTCCGAGGCCACCGCTCGCATCGTCGACGCCGAGATCGAAAAGATCCTGCGCGAGCAGGAAGATCGCTGCCGGAGCGTGCTCACCACCCATCTCCAGGGTTTGGAGATGGTTGCCCGGTCGCTCCTCGAACACGAGACCATCGGCGGCAAAGAGGTCGACCGCCTGTTGGCGCTCGCCCTCGAGGGACCGGTCACCAGTAACGGCGGCGGGGCGACCGATGCCGCCGCCACGCTCGGCGAACCGCTGGTTCCGCCGGTGGCCACCGCCACCGGCCAGGACGACCTGAGCGACTGAGCACCCGTCTCTCCGGGCCGGACACGGACCGCCATGGACCGACTCATCATCATCGGCGCCGTGATCGTCATCGCGGCCGTGGTCGCCCTGATCGCTCGCCGCGGCCAACGCGACGCGCCGGTGCGTACCGGGCACACCGCGCCGGTACAGCTCGACCGTTCGGAGTTCGTGCGCCCCGATGCCGAGTGGCTGGTGGTCGTGTTCTCCTCGGCGACCTGCGCCTCGTGTGCTGCCGCGTGGGAGAAGGTCCGCCATCTGGAGAGCTCGGTGGTGGCGGTGCAGGACGTCGAGCTGAACGAGTCTCCGGAGCTGCACGAGCGCTACCGGATCGATGCCGTGCCGATCGTCGTGGTCGCCGACCGTGAAGGCGCCACCAAGCGCTCCTTCATCGGTCCGCCACCGACGGCCGAGCTCTGGGCCGCCGTCGCCGAGCTGCGCGAAACCGACTGAGCGCGGGCGCCCTATTCGGCGATAACGCCTATCGAGCTCGATCGTGAGTTCACGAACACCAGCTCGCGTTCGACCACGATGGGGGCTGAACCCGTGACCATGAGCGGCATGGCCCCACCCTCACCCGGGGTGATGTCGGCCAGCGAGACTATCCGCACCGAACCCGGGCCGAGCTCGACGGTCTGGTCGACCCCGGGACCGGTGACCGTCGCGGTAACGATGGTTTCGAACGAGGGGTTGAAGATGGCGATCCGCGAGGGCGAGCCCGGGGTGACCGGCGCATCGATGACCCAGGCGGCGGCCGCGACCGGCGAGGCGATCGTGGTTTGCAGACCGGGAACCCGGTTGGCCCCGGGCAGGACCAGGTCGCGCCGCTCGGCCACCACCGGCACGTCGTTCACCGAGCGCACCACGGCGGCGAAGTCGGTCACGCCGTCGAGCACCCGGCCCTCGACACCGTCCACCGATGTGGCGGTCAGCACCACCTCGACCGACTCGCGTGCGGGCACCCGCCGCTCGAGCGGTTCGACGACGAAGTCGTCGGGGGTGAGGATCTCGATATCGACCTCGGCCGCGGTGGCCGACGGGTTGGTGATGATGATCGACACCTGTCGCCCTTCGCCCAACACCCCGCCGGGGAGGTATTGCTCGGTCGACGGGCCGGAGCCTCCTGAACTCACCGACAGGCCGCGGCGGTCGTCGGTGGCGTCATAGACCAGGACCCGATCGACGACCAGCCGCCCGCTGCGCGCTTCGACCCGGCCCGAGGCCCGCTCGACCACGGCTACCTCGTCGTCGACGACGAGGCGCTGCGCCGAGCGGCCGGCGACGACGATCGCTTCGTAGGCCTCCGGTTCACGAGGACCCAGATCGGTGTCGAAGCGAATGTCGACGACCACATCGTCGGGGAACGGGTTGAACAGGATCAGCTCTTCTCGAGCGTCCTCGACGGTGGCGCCGACAGGGAAATACCACGAACCCGACGCCTGGCTGACACACGGTCGACGATCCGTCGCGCCGAGGTCGGCAACCGAGGCGGTGCGTTCGACCAGTACGCCACCGCCGTTCAGTTCAACGACCGCGCTGACCGCTTCGTCGCCGGGCATCAGCTCACCGGGAACCACGTCGATGCGCCCTTGGGCAGGCACCTCGACGGACTGCACCACGGTCGGTTGGCCGATCTCGGAACGGTCGATGGAGGCTTCGACCAGCGTCACCTCGCCCACCCGGATCTCCTCGGTGGTGTTGATGATCGTGAGCCGGTCCTGCACCTCGATCGCGGCGGCGGCGCAGTACCACAGCGACGCACCGGCGTCCGCGGGCGCCATCGTGGCCGTGCGGGCGGTCGCGGCATCCGCAACGACCGCGGGCTCGGGGCGTTGTTCGCGGTCGAGGACGATCCCACCGATGAGGAGGGCGGGAATCAGCACGGCGGCCGGCCATCGGAATCCGTTCATGCCCGCTCACCGCCGGTCACCGGAGTCTCGGCGTCGCTCACGCCGGGGCGGCGGCCAACCACCCAGCCGAACACCAGAACCCACACGAGCGGTTGGGCCAATGCGAAGAGCCGGCGGGCGATCGGGGTTTGGTATTCCAGAACCGCGTCGCCCCGATTGGTGGGCGCGAACCGGTTGGCCCAGCCGTAGCCGGTGCTTCGCGGGGCGGCCCGCCCGTCGACCACGAGCCGCCAGTTGGCGTCGGCGGCCATGGCGTGATGGACCTCGGGGCCCGGTTCGAAGGGTCCGGTGTAGCGGTGAGCGCTCGGGGCATCGGCGAACAGCGGATTGGCGAGGTTGGCGTCGGGCACCTCGGCCAACCCCTGCGGAACGCCCGCCCGAGTCGGGATCCAGGCCGCGTTCTCGTAGAGCCGAACCGCTTGGTTGACCCCTTCGATGCGTTCCAGATCGAGTTGGGCAGCCAGTCCCTCCGCCACGGCGGCGTCGACGGGCACCACGTCGGTGCCAAACGGTGCGGGGGCCACCCGCTCGACGATGACCACATACCGAATGCCCATCGGGGCGAGCGTGCGGCCGAGACGGCTAGTGGTACGGGCGGTCGAGGCGTTGAGCGCCTCGCGCACCAGCCGGGTGGGGCGGTCGATGGGAGGACGGAAGAGGTCGAGCGCCGTCGGTGCGCCGCTGTCGGACAACCCGAGGGTGAGGCCCCGGTCCCCCGCCTCGCCGCCGACGGACCACCCCGCCACCGGCAGCACGGAGTCGTCGCCGATCCACAACACCCGGTACTCGCCTTCGACCGCGCCCTCGGCCTCGCTGTCGTCGCCGGTGTTGGGCACCGGAAACGAGTCGGCAAAGAGTTGGTCGTAGTCATCGCGCGGCATCTTCCACCGGCCGTCGAGGCTCGCGCCCACTACGGGCAGCGCGGCGACGACGAGCGCGGCTCCGGCGATAACGCTGAGCACCTGGCGCCAACCGAAGTCGTGGCGGACCAGGTCGGCCTCAAAGGCAATCAACCCGAGGCCGGCCGCAAAGGCCAGGCCAACCGCGCTCAGCGTGAGGGGCACCTCGGGCGCGGAGAACGGCACCGGGAGCACGCCCCACTGGGCCGCGCCGGCAAGCCCCCAGCCCACTACGGCGACGAACCAGCCGCGGATGGCCCACACGAGCCGCCACCCTCGGCCCTGAGCCACCGCGTAGGCGGCGACGACCAGCAGGGCCCAGGACAACCCGGACCGATCGAAGGGGCCGGTGGCGAACGAGACGAGATCGAACGCCGAGACCGTTCCCGGTTCGGTGGACCCGGTGCCGCCGATGGGACTCCACCGCAACGGGTTGGAAACGAACGACAGGCTCCAGGGGAGATGTAGGGCGGCGGCGACCAGCACCGAGCCGACGGCCACCGTGGCCATCCGGCGGATCCCCAGCAGGTTGCCGGCGACCAACGAACCCCCGGCGAGACCGACCACCAGCAATGGTGCGAGGACCAGCACGATCGGGGCCACCGCGGCGGCGAGCGCGAGCGTCAGGCCGAGCCCGAGAATCGAGCGCACCAGGGAGGGCGCCCGGTCGCCCGTGCCGAACGGCGGTGCGCCGCTGGCATGGGTCAGCATGCGCAGTACCCACGGCAGCGCGGCGTAGGCGACCAGGGCTCGCCAACTGCCGTGCGCCAGGGCGTTGTAGGGCACCGGCACACACAGGTACATGATCGAGGCCACCAACTGGGCCCGACCGTGGCCGCTGTCACGAAACACCCGCCACATGCCGAGGACGCCGAGCGGAATCATCCCGACGGTGAGCAGGAGCCGCAGGAATCCGGTCGCGCCGAGCGAGGCATAGCTCAGCACCGACAACAGCAGGTACGCCGTGGGCGAAGGAGCGTCCGAGCCGAGCCCGGCGCTCCACCAGCCACTCCACCACTCCGACAGCATCGAGCGTGCGCTCGGCAGGTTCGCCAACTCCCCGATCGCGGGTACCTGTTGTTGGATCAGGTGCCGACTGCCGAACAGCATCAGCAGGGCGGCGAGGCCCAGGGTCACCACGGTGGTTCGGACCGCGCCGGACTGCATGCTGGTCGACAGGCTGCGTCGGGCGGCCTCGACACCGGAGCCTTCGCCCGAGCCACCGAAGCGATCGGACAACCAGCGGCTGAGGTCGGCGCTACCGCTGCGCTGGTACTCGCGCAGTTCACCGTCGTCGATCTGTCGGATCTCGCGGAGCTCGCTGCGCTTGTGGCGAATCGCGCCGAGGCGACGGAGATTCCACGACCACGCGGCCACGAGGTTCCGCGCTCGACCAAAGCGCACGGTGACGACGGCGGTGATGAGCCGAATAAGCCACAACAGCAGGGTCTGGGGCAGCACTCGCAGCGTGCGGAACGGCCCGTAGCCCGACAGCACCGTGCGGAGTTGATGGCGCAGGCGACGCGCCTCGCTGACGCTTGGATCGACAGTTGGCGGCCGTTGCCGCACGACGGCGTCGGGGGCCACCATCACGCGTGCGCCCGCGGCGAGGGCGCGCCAGCCGAAGTCGAGATCCTCGCCGTCGCTCTCCATGGCCTCGTCGAACCCGCCGAGGGTGGCGAACAGGTCGGACCGGACCAGGAAACAGGCGCTCGGCACCGCGTACACGTCGGCGACGGCGTCGTGTTGCTCCTGATCGAGCTCGCCCGGCTCGATGGCGGAGACGGGGACGGCGAATTTGTCCGAACCCAAGCCGACCTGGACGAGGCGTCGCGGCTCATCCCAGTCGACGAGTTTCGGTCCTATGACCCCCGCGTTGGACGCCAGAGCTTCGGTCACCAGGTGCACGACCGCGTCGGATTCGAGCCGAACATCGTCGTGACAGATCAGGAGAAACGGCAGGGGATCCGGCAGCGACAACACCCGGTTGGCGCCTTCGGGAAAGGTCGATCCTTTGGCCCGCAACACGGTGGCTTCGGGCACGATGGCCTTCACCCGGTCGGGCAGATCCTCGGAGTCGGCGGTGTCGATAACCACCAGGCCGACCTGGACCCCGGACTGGGTGGCGACGCTGCGCAACGTGTCGTCGAAGTGCTCGCCGGGCTCGTGGGCGATGATCGCCACGAGGACCGGAGGAAGACGTTGCGTCTCTTGAGTGGGGGCGGAAGCGGTCACCACGACCGGCAAAGACTATCGGTGAACTGCCCCCATGGCCCATCGCGAGGACCGGACGATTTCCCGGCCGGTTGCCCGCCGGGTAGCGGCAGAGCCACTGGAAACACGGCCGACTGGCCTAGCCTGGCGGGCGTGACGTCCATGCATGCTCTCGTGACCGGCGCCAACGGGTTTGTCGGTCGTCATCTCACCGAGCATCTCGAGGGCGAGGGCGACCGGGTGACCGGAATCGACCGCACCGACGGGCCCGACATCGTCGATACCGAGGCCATCGCGGCCAAAATCGCTTCGGTGAACCCCGACGTCATCTACCACCTGGCCGGCCAGGCCGACGTCGCCGGGTCCTGGAAGGACCCGAACGGCACGTTCCGGGCGAATCTGGACGGCACCCGCAACGTTCTGGACGGCGCGCGTGCGCTCGGCGATCACGTGCGGGTCATCGCGGTCACCTCAGCCGACGTGTACGGCTTCGTGACGCCCGATGAGCTGCCGCTCGACGAGTCGGCCGACCTCCGCCCAACCAGCCCCTACGCGGCGAGCAAGGCCGCCGCCGACCTCACCGCCCTTCAGGCCTTTCTCGGCTACCGCCAGCCGGTCATCCGGGTGCGGGCATTCACCCATCTCGGCCCCCGTCAAAGCCCCCGCTTCGTCGCTGCGGCCGTCGCTCACCGCATCGTCGAGGCCGAAAACACCGAAGCCGACGAGATCACGGTCGGCAACCTCGAAGCCCGCCGGGACTTCACCGACGTCCGTGATGTGGTGCGGGCGTATCGGTCGCTCGCCGCCGACGGCGTTCCCGGGGAGGCGTACAACGTGTGTTCCGGCGTCGACCATCTGGTCGCCGACGTGGTCGATTTCCTCCGAAGCCGGGCCCATCGGCCGATAGCACTCGTACAGGATCCCGATCTCATGCGCCCGTCGGACATCCCGGTTCTGCGGGGCGATTGCACCAAACTCACCTCGGCCACCGGATGGCGGCCCCGCTTTACCCTCGAACAAACCCTGACCGATCTACTCGCTGAAGCCCGATCGGCCTACCGAAGGAACGACTGACCCCATGGCGCCTCGTGCACTGATCACCGGAATTACGGGCCAGGACGGCTCCTACCTCGCCGAACTCCTGCTCGACCGCGGCTATGAGGTGTTCGGTATGGTGCGCCGGAGCAGCACCGTGAACTTCGAGCGCATCGCCCACATCCAGGACAAGGTCACCCTGGTGCCGGGCGACCTGCTCGACCAGGTGTCGATGATCGAGGCGCTGCGCCAACACAAGCCCGACCACGTGTACAACCTGGCGGCCCAGTCGTTCGTCCAGACATCGTTCGGCCAGCCGGTACTGACCGGCGAGACCACCGCCCTCGGCGTGACCCGCCTCCTCGACGCCATCCGGCTCGTCGATCCCGAGATCCGCTTCTACCAGGCGTCGAGCAGCGAGATGTTCGGCAAGGTCGTCGAGGTACCACAGTCCGAAGAGACGCCGTTTTACCCCCGTTCGCCCTACGGCGTGGCCAAGGTCTACGGCCACTGGATCACGGTGAACTACCGCGAAAGCTACGACCTGCACGCCTCCTCGGGCATTTTGTTCAACCATGAGAGCCCCCGGCGCGGCCTCGAGTTCGTCACCCGCAAGATCACCCACCACGTCGCCCAGATCAAGCTTGGTCACATCGACGAGATCCGGCTCGGAAACCTCGATGCCCAGCGCGACTGGGGGTTCGCCCGCGACTACGTCGAGGCCATGTACCTGATGGTCCAGCAGGACGAACCCGACGACTACGTCGTCTGCACCGGCGAAACCCACTCCGTGCGCGAGTTCTGCGAGCTGGCCTTCGACCGCGTGGGGCTCAACTACGAGGACCACGTGGTGATCGACGAGGCGTTCTTCCGGCCCGCCGAGGTCGACCTGCTGGTCGGCACCCACGAAAAGGCCACCCGCAAGCTCGATTGGAAGCCCCAGACCACCTTCGAGCAGCTGGTCCACCTGATGGTCGACGCCGACCTGGCTCTGCTCTCCGGCGAGCTCGATCGCCTCTCCCGACCGCTGTAGGTCCGGTGGAGGCTCCGGTCACGGTCGCCGTTCTTTCCGGCGGCGTCGGCGCGGCGCGCCTGCTGCGCGGCGTGCAACAGGTGGTGGCCCCGGAGGCGATCGCCGCGATCGTCAACACCGGCGACGACGTGATCCTGCACGGGCTGCACATCAGCCCCGACATCGACACCATCATCTACACCCTCGCCGACGCGGTGAACCCCGAGACCGGCTGGGGCCTGGCCGGGGAAACCTGGCAGGCGATGTCCATGGTCGAACGCTACGGCGGCGTCTCCTGGTTCAACCTGGGCGACCGCGACCTCGGCACCCACCTGTACCGCACCCATCGGCTCGGCGAGGGGGCGACCCTCACCGAGGTCACGGGCGAGATCGCCCGAGCATGGGGGCTCGGCGTGAACATCGTGCCGATGAGCGACGACCGCGTGCAGACGCGCGTCACCGTTCCCGACGACGGCGAGATCGGGTTCCAGGAGTATTTCGTCGAACGCCGGCACGGCGTACCGGTTTCCGCGGTGCGTTTCGCAGGGGCAGAAGCCGCCGCGTTGAGCCCGGCGGCGGCCTCGTCGTTGGCCACGGCCGACGTCGTGATCGTCGCGCCGTCGAACCCGCTCGTGTCCATCGCCCCTCTGCTGGCCGTTCCCGGCCTGCGCGATGCGGTCGTCGCGCGTCGCGCTACCACGGTGGCGGTATCACCCATCGTAGGCGGCAAGGCCATCAAGGGGCCGGCCGAGGAACTGTTGCGCGGCCTCGGCCACGAAGCCTCCGCCGTCGGAGTAGCGACGATGTACCGCGACATCGCGTCGGTGCTGGTGATCGATCAGGTCGACGCCGAGTATGCCGCCGATATCGAGGCCATCGGCATGCGCTGCATCGTCACCGACACGATCATGTCGTCACCGGGGGTATCGGCCTCCCTCGCCCGGCACTGCTTGGACGCCGTCTCCGCCTGACCCGGCCGGATCCACATTTCCAACGGTCGGTGGCATGCTGGCGCGGTGGCGAACCTTGAGATCATTCCCGTGCCCGGACTACCCGAGATCGGTGTGGGCGACGACCTGGCGACGCTGATCGCCGAAGCCGGCGACCTGCGCGACGGCGATGTCGTGGTCGTCACCCAAAAGATCGTGTCCAAGGCCGAGGATCGCCTGGTTGAAATCGACGTCGGCGACCCGCTCAGCCACAAGCCCCTGGTCGAACAGGAATCGGTGCGGATCCTGCGCCGGCGCGGGGAGTTGATCATCAGCCAGACCAGCCACGGGTTCGTGTGCGCCAACGCCGGCATCGACCTGTCGAATGTCGAACGGGGCTACGCCGCGCTGCTGCCCGAGGACAGCGATCGGTCCGCTCGCCGAATACGCGACGGCATCCGGGGCAAGGCCGGGATCGATGTGGCCGTCATCATCAGCGACACCTTCGGGCGCCCGTGGCGTCGCGGCGTGACCGACGTGGCGATCGGGTGCGCGGGAATCAAAGCGATTCTGGACCTGCGGGGCGCTCCGGACGCGCTGGGGCGCGAAATGCAGGTCACCGAGGTCGCCATCGTCGACGAGTTGGCCAGTGCCGCCGAACTGGCGATGGGCAAGACGACCAACGTGCCCGTGGCGATCGTGCGCGGTGTCGACCCGGACTGGCTGGGTGACGGCAACGTGGTCGATGAGATCGTGCGGGCCCCGGCCGACGATCTCTTTCGCTAGTGCCCCCGGGGGCCCGTAACGAGCAGCGCGGCGCGCTCGTTGCCGGTTAGCCCGGCTCGGGGACCTTGGCGCTGCGGAGCACGGAGTCCGCGGCGATGGACTCCCCCGCCCCGATGACGCTGAGTTCGGCGATTTCGCTGTTGGCGCCGATGCTGGCTCCGGCGGCGACGACAGAGTCGGTAACCGATGCTCCCGCTTCGACGACGGCTCCGCGGCCGATCATCGAGCGGGTGACCGTGGCACCGGCGCCGATGGTCGCGCCGGCTTCGATGACGGACCGCTCGATTACGGCATCGTCGGCCACCGCGGCCGCGACGTGTACCGCCGGCCAGTGGCCGCCGCGCACCCCATCGATGAGGTCGAGTTGCACCTGGAGGTAGGACTCCGGCGTTCCGGCGTCCACCCAGTAGGCCTCCGAGCCCTGGGCGTACAGCGAGCCGTCGGCGGCGAGGGCCGGGAAGATCTCGCGCTCGATGGACACCTTGCGACCGTCCTCGATCAGATCGAGGACCGAGGCTTCGAGCACGTAACTACCGGCGTTGATCCAGTTGGTGGGCGCCTCGCCCGGCGGCGGCTTCTCGATGAAGCCGAGCACCTTGCCGTCGTCATCGGTCGGGACCACGCCAAATCGGGAGGGGTCATCGACCGGCGTCAGCGCAAGCGTGCCCGTCGCGCCGGAGGAATCGTGGAAGTCGATCAGGGCCCCGAGGTCCAGATCGGTGAACACATCGCCGTTCACGGCGATGAAACGCTCGTCGATACCGGCGTCGAGGGCGGCGAAGCGAATCGCTCCCGCCGTATCGAGGGGCTCCGGCTCGACCGCGTAATGCAGCTGCACCCCTCCACAGACCCCGTCGGGAAACGCTTCGCGGAACGCGTCGGGCAAAAAGCCCATCGACAACACCGCTTCGGAGACGCCGTGGCCGGCCAACCCGGTGAGCACATGTTCGAGCATGGTGGTTCCCACCACCGGCAGCATCTGCTTCGGCACGTTTGTGGTCAGCGGGCGAAGTCGCGTTCCAAACCCGCCGACGAGAACAACAGCCTTCATTCCGAGGCCGGCTCCTCGGGGGTTTCGGTCGGGTCGTCGTCGGTCCCATCGTCGGTGGAATCGGTGCTGGAGCCGTCATCGTCGGTCGGCTCGGAATCGGTGCCGTCGTCGGAGCCGGTGATCGTGGTGACCGGGCCCTCGCTCTGTAGGTCGCTCGGCGCCTGGAGGGCACCGTCCACACTGGGCGGCGCCGGAATCTCGGCGCCCTCGGGCGCAAGGGCGATGGTGAACGCCTCGAGGTCGGCGTCGAACGACACCTGGTCGAGATCCTCGAGCACGACCTCGGTCGGGCCAGAAGCCACATCGGCGCCGTTCCAGCGGACCACCTGAAGCACGGCGGGCTCACCGTTGCAGGTCGCCCCGTCCTCGCTCAGGGTCTCGCCGTTCTCGAGCTCGAACTCGTCGTCGGTCAACCGGACCAGCATGGCGTCGAGGAAGACCTCGAGCGTGGCCCCGTCGCCGGTCACCGCGGAGGAGAACGGGTGGATGTGGATGAGACCGTCCTGATGCGAATGAATGCCGCGCGGGTCGAACGACGACTGGAACGGTGGCAGAAACTGCTCGTCGGTGCAGTCCCACACCGCGTAGGCGCTGTGCCAGTGGTCGCGCAGCGTCGGTTCGGTGTTCGAGACGTCTCGGGCGTTGCGGGCCAGCACGATGCCGGCGATGCCGATGAGCAGGACCGCCGCGATCGTCAGTGGGAAACCCAGTTCCCGCCGCTCTTTGGTATTGGATGTTGAGTTGCCGGCTCGGGCCGCGCGCGCGACCTTTTTCGCCGATGAAGCTTTGCCCATAGACCGAACAAACTACCCGGCGGGGACCGGTTTGGGATGCCGGACACCATCTCGAGCGAATCTGTACGGCTCCCGGTAGCGCACGGTCGGGTCTCCAACCCCCGGTATCTGGGGACTAACCCCGCGCTTTGGCGTCGGTGAGTTCGGCAAAGAGTTCGCCGTATCGCTCGCCGATCGAGGCCGGAGACGCCCATTCGGTCACCCATCGTCGCCCGACCCGGCCCATTTCGGCCGCCCGATCCGGGTCATCGATGAGCGAGCGAATCGCATCGATGAACCCGGCGGTGTCCTCGGCGCCGACCGCGAGGCCGGCCGGAACCTCATCGAGCACCCGGTGGAGTTCGCTCCCCGCATCGATGCTCACCACGGCGGGGCGTTCGGCGGCCAGGATGGCGTAGAACTTCGACGGCACGCTGCACCGCGACAACCCCTCTCGCAGCGGAACGAGGTGCACATCGGCCGCCGCGTACACCTCGGGCATACGAGTGCCAGGCTGCATGCCGACGAACCGAACGTTGTCAACGCCATCGGCTCGTCGCTGCAGTTCGGCCCGGGCGGCACCGTCTCCGTTGATAACAAACACGACGTCGTCGCGGTCGGCGAGGGCGCGAGCCGCATCGATCACCATGTGCAGCGGCTGGGAGAACCCGACGTTGCCCGAGTACATCACCACGGTCTTTCCCGCGAGCCCGAACTCGTCGCGGTACGGGTTCTCCCGTGGGCCGGGGGTGATCCACTCATGGTCGACGAAGTTGGGAATCACGCGAACCCGGGTGATGTCACCATCGAGTTTGGCGGCGACGTTGGCCGCCATGTCATTGGACAGCACCGTCACCGCGTCGGCCCGGGCGTACAAGAACTTCTCCAGGGCGGAGAAAAAGGCGATCGCCCGTCGGTTGGTCAACAACCCCAACTCGACGGTGACGTCGGGAAAGATGTCCTGCACGTTGAACACGAACGGCACCCGCCGGCGGCGAGCGGCGAGCCATCCGGCCAACCCGAGCGTGATCGGCGGCGACATGGCCAACACCACATCGGGTCGCCACCGGTCGGCCATGGCGACCACCGACGCCAGGCCGGTGAAGCCGGCGAATCCAAGCGCCCGTTTGGCGAGGCTCGACTTCTCCATCGGGAACGGTTGCACGCGGGTGATTCGGCCCCAGTCGACGTCGACGGGTTGCACCCATTTGCCTCGCCATTCCGGTTCGACCTCGTTGTTCCGGTAGAACGGCAACGAGGTCACGACATGGAGCTCGTGTCCGGCTTCGGCCAGGCCCTTGGCGATCCCGGTCATCATGACCCCGGTGGCGGCGACGTCGGGGTCGAAGTGCGGCGCGATGATCTGTACGCGCATCAGCCGAGCGCCTTGCGGTACACCAACTCCAGTCGCTCACCGGAACGTTCCCATGCGAACCGGGCGGCCTGTTCCCGGCCGGCGGCGGCGGCTTCCGCCCGCGGCGGCGTGCCGGCCAGCCGGTCCCCCATCACCCGGGCCCAGGCGCCGATGTCCCCGGGGGGAACGAGAATTCCGGCGGACCCGACCACTTCGGGAACCGCCGTCGCGTCCGCAGCGATCACCGGACATCCGAGCGCCATCGCTTCGAGGATCGGGATCCCGAACCCTTCGAACTCCGACGGAAACACGAGCGCCTCGGCCCGGGCGATCAGCAGGTCGAGCACCTCGCGGTCGATGCGACCCAGATGGCGCACCCGATCGCCGATGTCGAGGTCGGCGACGAGTTGCTGCACCTCGCTGGCGGCCTTGCCGGCGCCGCCGGTGAGCACCAGCCATGCGTCGCCGCCGTCGTCGCGCAGTTGAGCGAACGCCCGCAGTACCGTTTCGTGCTTCTTGTGCGGGTGGGTGACCGCCGGGTACACGAAGAAGCGCGCCTCGGCTGCGAGGAGCTCGCGCACGGTGTCGGGCACCCGGGGATCGTCGGGCGACGGCAAACGAGGCACCTCGTAGCCGGCGGAAACGGCCACCACCCGATCGGGGTCCAGCTGAAACTGTCGGAGCAGTTCGCCGCGGACGTATTCGCTCGGTGCGATCACGGTGCGCGCCGCCTTCACCGAGCGGGGGATGGCGTAGGACAGATACCGGGACTTCACCATGCCGAAGTTCTCCGGTATCACCAGCGGCTGAAGGTCGTGCACGGTCACGACCGCCGGAACCGACCGAATCGCCGGGCAGCGGCCGCCGACGTGGTGAACGAGGTCGAGTTCGAGCCGGCGGGCCTGGGCGGCCAACCAGGTGCTCTCGGCGGCCAGCCGAACGGCCCGATTGCCCGACAGGTCGAGGGTGACCACGTCGACGCGCTCGCAGATCTCGGGGTGGGCGTCGCGAAAGGACTCGAGGGCGAACACGGTGACCTCGAGGTCGTCGAGTCGGCGATCGAGCAGCGCGCCGACGGTGCGGACCGAATACTCCTCGGAACCCCCCACCACGCCGGGGATCATCCACAGGAGGTTGATACCGATGTGCCCGGTCATTTCGACGCAACCTCGCGGTAGCCGGCCACGGTGAGCGCAGCGGTGTTCGCCCAGGAGAATCGGGCCACCCAGGACTCGGCCACCGCTTCATCGAGCGGGGTTTCGAGGTGGGCCGCGAGCGCGGCGGCGACCGCGAGGGTGTCCCGGGGGTCGACGGCGGAACCCATGCTCGGGTCAGACCCGAGCAGCTCGGCGGTGGAGGTCCCGGACGAGGTGACGACGGGGGTGGCCTGCGCCAGCGCCTCGAGGACCGGCATGCCGAAACCCTCGAGGAGGCTGGGAAAACAAAACACGGTGGCGGCAGCGTAGACCGCCCGCAGCTCATCCGTGGGGAGGAAGCCCAGATTTCGGGCGTCGACCCCCGCGGGCGGCTGCGCCCGGTCGCCCCAGCCGTCGGGGCCGACGATCACCAGGGGAACGGGCTCATCGAGATGCCCTACGGCCTCGAGGAGCCGGTCGCGATTCTTGCGGGGCTCGGCGGTGCCGACGGTGAGCACGAATCGCTCGGGTAGGCCGTGGCGGCGCCGGACCGCCTCGACCTGCGCGGCGGTCGCCCGTTCCGCGTCGACCCCCCACGGCACCAGGCGCAGGCGATCGGCGGCGAAACCGTGCGCAACACAATCGTCGAGCGTCGCCTGCGACGGGACCAGCACCAGATCCGAGCGCTCGCGCGCCGCGTCGATGGCGGCGCGCAGAAAGAGCTGGCCGTTGCGGGTGAAGTGATCGGGGTAGTGCAGCACCGCGAGGTCGTGGACGGTGACGACCAACGGCGCCGAGCGCGGCGGGGTGGCGCCGCCGGTGCCGTGCACAACGTCGACCGGCCCCGTCGCCGATTCGACCGCGGGGCGTCCCAGGCGGTGCCAGCTTTCGTAGAGCACCCGCCGGGGCAGGCGGAGATGCGAGACCGGTACGCCGCTGGCCGCCGGGTCGAACGGCGCATCGGGTTGCTCCCGGTGGCTGGCCGCCACCCCGACGAGCTCGACGTCGTTGCGATCGGCGATGGCGCGAGCCGCGGACAACGCGGAGGTCGCGGTGCCGCCCGGCACGCGGTGCCAACACTGCTCGATGGTGTAGGCGACCCGCAGCCCGTCAGCGCCACGGGCAGGTTTTTCTGCCATTCCGTGAGCCTATGGGGTTCCGGCGCCGCCGCTCGGCCGAGGTCTCTACAGGTTGTCGATACCGAGCGACTCGAAGTACGCCGCGGTGCGCTGCAGTCCTTCGCGAAGCTGGATCTCCGGCTCCCACCCGAGCCGCTCACGGGCCATCGTGATATCGGGCTGGCGTTGCATCGGGTCGTCGACCGGGAGGTCTTCGAACACGAGCTCGGAGCTGGAGTTGGTGACGTCGAGGACCAGTTCGGCCAACTCGAGCATCGTGAACTCGTTGGGGTTGCCGATGTTGATCGGTCCGGTTTCGTCGGCGTCGAGCAGGGCCAGGAAGCCTCGCACCTCATCCTCGACGTAACAGAAGCTGCGGGTTTGCTTGCCGTCGCCATAGATGGTGATCGGCTCGCCCTGCAGCGCCTGGCGCAGGAAGTTCGTGACCACCCGACCGTCGCGCGGCTTCATGCGCGGACCGTAGGTGTTGAAGATCCGCACGATGGCGATGTCGAGGCCGTGGTAGCGGTGATACGCCATGGTGATGGCTTCGGAGAACCGCTTGGCCTCGTCGTAACAACCGCGCGGGCCTACCGGGTTCACGTGGCCCCAGTAGTCCTCGGTCTGGGGGTGCACCTGGGGATCGCCGTAGACCTCAGAGGTCGACGAGATCATGAACTTGGCCCCCTTGGAGTGCGCCAGGCCCAGGGCGTTGTGGGTGCCGAGGCTGCCCACCTTGAGCGTTTGGATCGGCGCTTCCAGGTAGTCCGGCGGTGACGCCGGGCTCGCCCAGTGCAGAACCGCATCGACATCGCCGGGGACCCAGATGTGATTGCTCACATCCTGGTTCACGAAGGTGAACAACGGGTTCCCGAAGAGGTGTTCGATGTTTTCGACCTGACCGGTGATCAGGTTGTCGAGGCACACCACCTCGTCGCCGCGTTCGATGAGCCGATCACACAGGTGTGAGCCCAGGAACCCGGCGCCGCCGGTGATGACGATGCGGGCCATCGTTAACGGCCAATGCCGGCGTAGGAGAACCCGGCTCGGCGACAGGCGCCTCGGTCGAGGATGTTGCGGGCGTCGACGATGTTCTTCGTCGCCATTACCTCACCGAGCTTGTCGAGGTCGAGCCACTTGAAGTCGTCCCACTCGGTGAGCACGACGAGCACCGAAGCGCCTTCGGCTGCGGCGTAGGGATCGTCCACCACCTCGAGGGTGTCGAGTCCTTCCATGACGTCGGCCGGGAGTTCGGTGACGGCCGGGTCATAGCCCCGGATGCTGCAACCCTTGGCGACGAGGCGGCGGATGATCTCGATCGACGGCGACTCGCGCACGTCATCGGTACCGGCCTTGAACGTGAGCCCGAGGGCACCGATCTGCACCTGACCGCCGCCACCGGCGTCGATGATCTTTTGGGCAACCCGGTCGAACTGTTCGTCGTTGACCTCGATGACACCGCGCAGCAGCGTGAAGTCGTAACCGCCGTCTTCGGCGATCGAGATCATCGCCCGGGTGTCCTTCGGGAAGCACGAGCCACCCCAACCCGGTCCGGGGCGCAGGAACTCGTGACCGATGCGTCGGTCATAACCGATGCCGAGCATGACGTCGTTGACGTCGGCGCCGACGCCTTCACACACCGCGGCGACGGCGTTGACGAAGGAGAGCTTGGTGGCGAGGAACGCGTTGCTCGCGTACTTGGTGGTCTCCGCCGATGCCGGGTCCGTGACCAGGATCGGGGCCCGGGTGCCGAGGAACAGCGATGCCACTCGGGTGGCGGCCTGCTGGTCGTCGGCGCCGATGACGACGCGGTCCGGGTTCAAGAAGTCGTCGACGGCGGTGCCTTCGCGGAGGAACTCCGGGTTCGACACGACGGCGATGTCTCGCCGACCGAGGGCCTTTTCGACCCGGCGGGTCGAACCGACAGGCACGGTGGACTTGTTGACCACGATCGCGTTGCGGTCGAGGTGCGGCGAGATCTGTTCGGCGGCCTGCTGGATGTAGGTCAGGTCTGCGGAGCCGTCGGGGCCCTGCGGCGTCGGTACGCAGAGGTACACGAACTCCCGGCCGGCCACGGCGTTCTCGGCGCCGAGCACGAAGCTCAGGCGACCGGACTTGATGCCCTCCTGCACGATGGACTCGAGGCCCTCTTCGTGAATCGGGATCTTTCCCTGCTTCAGCATCTCGACCTTCTTGGGGTCGATATCTGCACAGATGACATCGTGACCGAGCTGCGCGAGGCAGGCTCCGGTCGTGAGTCCTACGTATCCGGTGCCAATAACGGCAATCCGACTGGTCATGTGAGCGGCCTCCGGCTCATCAACGGGGTACTGGGCACAGCCCGCCATAGTACGCACATCTGCACCGCTTGGCCACTACCGGTGACAAAATTCACCACTCTAGGTGGTTTGGTGAGCACGCGAAGGGTTCGTTGGCGGTACATCTCAGGAAGAAGGAGTATTCGGGAAAGTCTCAGGGGCACGACACCCCATCGGGGGGACGCCCGATGATCTCGATCGTGGTCGTGGTTTCGGGCACCGTCGTGACCGCGGGTTCTTCGGGAACCTCGGTGGCCGGCGCCGTGGTGGCGGCCTGGGTGGTCGTCGGACCCGCCGCGGGCGAGGTGGCCGACGGGTCATCGGTGGTCGCGACCGAACCCGGCGGCACGGACCCATCGGCGGCGCCGAGCGTGGTGGTGGTCGCCGCGGTCACCGTCGGCGCGGTCGCGAGCCGCCCTTCGACCTCGGATTCGGGCCGGGCGATCAGGCTGACCGCCTCGTAGTCGCTACCGATCAACAACTCGAGCTGGCCTTCACCGGGCAGCACCTCGACCACCGGTAACCGCACGAGGAAGCGGGCGATCAACTCGGCCTGTTCGCTCTGGTCCGGCGAATAGCGCAGAACGGTCGGGCCGTCGTTCGGTTTCACGCTCGGGTTGACGACGAACCCGCGCTCGCCGAGCGCGCTGCGGGCATCGAGCACATCGGCCTGATCGGTGCCGCCGATGAAGACCGTGATGTCGTCGGGGGTGAGGAAACCGGCCTCGCCGCGGAAGACGTCGAAGATTGGTTCGGCCTCATCCTCGTGCAGCCGCAACACCGCGAGGCCCTTGTCGAGCTCGGCGATCTCGTCTTCGGTCGCATCCTCGGGAATCTCGTCGGCGCCGATCACGTCGTCGAAGATCGGCAACGAGAACCGTTGCAATCGCTCGGGGTCGAACGTGCTGAACGCCGTGGCCAGGTCGAGTAGATCCTTGGCCGTGATCTGGTCGTCGAGTTCGACCGAGCCCGATGCCGCATCGATCATGCGCGACGTCTGCACGACGTTGCGGCCGCCCTTGGCGAACGCCGCCTCGAGTGCGAGCACCAGGAAGTCCTGCTGGCGCTTGACGCGGAAGAGATCGTTGCCGCCGGTGATGCGCCACCGGTCATCGATGAACTCCTGGTAGGTGCGCCCGCGCACGTAGGCCAGCGCGGCGTCGCCATCGAGGTTGTGGCACCCCGCTTCCTCGATGAAGAAGAACGAATCGCGGGCCGGATGCTCGAACCAGACGTGCACCCCACCGATCACATCGATGACATCGGCGAACCCGGCGAAGTCGACCTGGACGTAATGGTTGATCTCCACGTCGAAGGTGTTGGTGACGGTCTCGACGAGTTGTTCACGCCCGCCGAGCAGCGCCGCGTTGATCTTTTGTTCGCGGCCGGCGATGTCCACCGCCAGATCGCGCGGAATCGACAGGACGGCGGCCTGGCCCGTCGTGGGATGCAGCCGCAACAACACGATCGAGTCGGCCCGCACGATGCCGTTGTCCTCATCCTCGGTAAAGCGACCGTTGCGGCGCGGGTCGTCGTCGGCGAAACCGGCCGACGAATCGGTACCCACCAGCAGAAAGTTCACCGGCGAACCGGGCTCGTATTCGGTGATCAGCACGTCCTCGGCGAACGTCACGCGCGGAATGGCGCGCACGGTCTCCTCGACCGATCGCACCGACAGCGCGCCGGCTATGCACGCGCCGATGACCAGCACGTTGAACAGGAGAAGGAAGCGCTGCGGCCAGGTCCGGCGCAGACGCACCGAGTCGGGTGTTGCCACGGCGAGAAACCTAGCAGCGCGGGCCGCTCCTGCGGCGGCGCTGGAGGCCCTGGGGCGTTCGGGTAGCGTGCAGAGTGATGGCTCGCGTTCTCCCCCCTCTCGCCACCGTGGGCGATCGAATCGCCACCGGATTGGTCGAGGTGACCAGCGACCTCAGCGCTCTGGAGACCAGCGGTTTCTGGGCGGTCGTATTGCCCTATGACGGTCCACCGGTCTGCGCCCGGTTCGCCCACGTGCGTCCCGCCACGCCGTGGCGGGGACCCCGCTGGGTCGGCCCCGACATCGAGAGCTGGACGAGCAGTCTCGACGGTCCCCGGTTCCGCGATGGCGTCACGGCCATCCGTGAGGCCATCGCGGCCGGCGACGTGTATCAGGTGAACCTCACCCGGGTGCTGTCGGCACCGCTGCCGTCGCCCGGCGACGGGGGCTCGATCGACATGGCGGCGCTCGGCCAGGCATTGGCGATCGGTAACCCGGCGCCGTTCAGCGCCATGGTGCGGCTACCCGAGCACGGTGTGCTGGTCGCGTCGGCGTCGCCCGAACGCTTCCTCCGCCGCGAAGGCCACAACGTCTGGTCGTCACCGATCAAGGGAACGGCTCCCACCGCGGCCGAGCTCACGAAAAAGGACGAGGCCGAGAACGTGATGATCGTCGACCTCGTGCGCAACGACTTTGGTCGGGTGTGCGAGTACGGCTCGGTCACCGTCCCATCGTTGCTGGCCGTCGAGGAACACCCCGGGCTCGTGCATCTGGTGTCGACCGTCGCCGGCCGGCTTCGCGCAGGCATGGGGTGGCCCGAACTGCTCGATGCCACGTTCCCGCCCGGATCGATCACCGGCGCACCCAAGATCTCGGCCATGGGCCACATCGACATCCTCGAACCGGCTTCGCGCGGCGTGTACTGCGGTGCGGTCGGCTGGGTGGACGCCGACCGCCGGGAAGGCGAGCTGAACGTCGCCATCCGCAGCTTCTGGGTGGAGCGGGGCATTCTGCGCTTCGGCACCGGGGGCGGCATCACCTATGACTCGGACCCCGAGCGGGAATGGCAGGAGACGGTCCTCAAGGCGCGGCGGCTGATTCGGGTGGCGAGCGGTCAGCGGGTCGCAGACCTCCCCCGCGGCGTCGGCGAGACCGGCAGCGTGCTAGAGACAGAACCGTGACCACGAACCCGCCCGCCGAACCGGGCATGTTGTGGCTGAACGGCGAGCTGATGCCGGTCGCCGAGGCCCGGATCTCCCCGCTCGACCATGCGGTCACCGTGGGAGACGGCGTGTTCGAAACCATGAAGGTGGTCGGCGGCACCGCGTTTGCCTTGACCCGGCACCTGCGCCGGCTGCACCGGTCGGCCGACGCGCTGGGCCTCGATCTGCCCGCCGACGCCGTGCTCCGGTCGGCGACGGAGGGGGTGCTCGCCGCCAATCCCGGCGCCACCCGCGTCAGACTCACGGTTTCGAGCGGTACCGGTCCCCCGGGGTCCGGGCGGGGCGAGTCGACCCCCACCGTGCTGGCGTTCACCGGGGAGGCGCCGCTGTACGAGGGCACCACCACCGTCGCCACCGTCGAGTGGACCCGCAACGAAACCGGCGCATTGGCGGGGGTGAAGTCGATCTCGTACGCCGAGAACGTGCTCGCGCTGCGCCGGGCCCACGCGATCGGCGCCACCGAGGCACTGTGCGCCAACACGAAGGGGTGGTTGTGCGAGGGCACCGGCTCGAACATCTTCGTCGTGCTCGACGGCGAGTTCCTCACCCCACCGTTGTCGTCGGGCTGCCTCGCCGGGATCACGCGGGAGCTCACGCTCGAGGTCACCAACGCCGTCGAACGCGATATCGCCATGGCCGACCTCGGCCGGGTCTCCGAAGCCTTCCTCACCTCGTCCACCCGCGACGTGCAGGGCATCGCCGCCATCGACGGTGTCGCCCTCCCGGCGGCACCGGGCCCCGTCACCCTCGCGGCCGCTGAGGCCTTCGCCGAGATGGCGACCAATCTGGATCCCTGAGCCAGGCGGCTCTCCATTCATCGACCGTCGGTAGACCGCTCCCCTCGAATCGGCTGGCGATCTACGCTGCCGCGGTGGCCGCCACCGAGAGCACGATCGAGACCGATCGACTGGTGATTCGACCCCCGGTGGAGGACGACCGGGAACGGCTTGTGGAGCTGTTCCTCCGCTGATCGCGCCGCCAGCCCCGGAAGGCTGACCGCTCGCCACCTCAGCGCAGATGATGCACGTCGCCCACGGTGACGATGCGTTGCTCGCCGCCCGATTCGATGATCAATTGGCCGGTCGCGGTCAGGTCGGAGGCCACGCCCTCGATCGCCGTGCCGTCCGCCAACTCGACCCGCACCGATCGGCCGAGGGTCAGGCATCGTTCGCGATGGGCGGCTCGGAGCGCCGCCAACTCGCCTCGGCCCAGGGCCGCCAGCGCTGGGTCGAGCCGCTGGAGCAGGTCGATCAGCACAGCTTGGCGGTCCGGGGCGGCGCCGAGAAGCGCTGCCAGGCTGGTCGAGCCCGGCGGGCCCTCATCGGCGGTTGGCCAACCGACGTTGAAGCCGACGCCGACCACGAGCGCGCTCTCGGTCCGCCGGCTCGTGGGTCCGGCGACCTCGGTCAGCACGCCCGCCAACTTGGCCCCCTCGGCATCGACGACATCGTTGGGCCACTTCACCCCGACCTCGGCACCGAGGGCCCGAGCGGTGTCCACCACCGCGATCGATACCGCCGCGATGTAAGCCACCCAGTCCGCCGGCGGCAGCGTCGGCCACAGCAGGAGCGACAACAACAGGTTCGAGCCGGGAGGTGACTCCCACCGCCGGTCGCGCCGACCGCGACCCGAGCGTTGGTGGTCGGCGCCGAGCACGGCGACGGCACCCGGGGCGGCGGCACCGGCCTGCTCGAGAAGGTCGGCATTGGTGGATCCCGTCTCGGCCACCCACGAGAATCCGGTGAGCGACGTATCGCCCAGAGCAGCGCGGACCGCCCCCTCGTCGATATTCCCCACGCCGGGGTTCTTACTCATCGGTGTACCCAAGTCGCATGAGGCCGGAGCATTCGAGTAACCATAAGGCGTGTTCTCCAAGGTTCTCATCGCCAACAGAGGCGAAATTGCAGTCCGAGTGATCCGAGCATGCCAGGAGCTCGGCGTCACAACCGTCGCCGTGTACTCCGAGCTGGATCGCGATGCCCTCCACGTGCGGCTCGCCGACGAGGCCTATGCGCTGGGCGGCCAGACCGCCGCCGAGAGTTACCTCAACACCGACGCCATCCTCGACGCCATCGAGCGCAGCGGCGCCGAGGCGGTGCACCCCGGCTACGGCTTCTTCAGCGAGAACGCCGACTTCGCCCGGGCGATCACCGAGCGCGGGGTGACGTTCATCGGTCCGCCGCCGGCCGCCATCGAGGTCATGGGCGACAAGATCTCCGCCCGTGAAGCGGCCGAGAACGTCGGTGTGCACGGGGTCCCCGGAACCACCGAGCTCATCACCTCCCCCGATCAGGTACGGGCGTTCGGCGCCGAGTACGGCTACCCGGTCGCCATCAAGGCCGCCTATGGCGGTGGCGGTCGCGGCATGAAGGTGGTGCCCGACGAGGCATCGATCGAAGAGGCCATCGAGTCCGCGCAGCGCGAGGCCCTCGCCTACTTCGGCCGCGACGAGATCTACATGGAGCGCTACCTCACCAAGCCGCGCCACGTCGAGGTGCAGGTCATCTCCGACACCGCCGGGAACCACATCTCGCTCGGCACCCGCGACTGTTCGGCCCAGCGCCGCCACCAGAAGCTAATCGAGGAAGCCCCGGCGCCGGGAATCGCGCCGGAGATCCTCACCGCGATGGGCGAAGCGGCCGTCAAGGTTGCCGCCGGCTGCGACTACGTGAACGCCGGCACGGTCGAGTTCCTGTACGAGGACGGCGAGTTCTTCTATCTCGAGATGAACACCCGCCTCCAGGTCGAGCACCCGGTGAGCGAGCTCGTCACCGGCCTCGACCTCGTCGAACTCCAACTGCGCGTCGCGGCGGGCGAACCGCTGCCGTTCACCCAGGACGACATCGAGATCTCCGGGCACGCCATCGAAATCCGCATCAACGCCGAGGATCCGGCCGGCGGGGCGTTCCTGCCCTCCCCTGGTCCGATCACGGCGCTGCGCCCACCCGACGGCTACGGCGTTCGCTTCGACGGCGGCTACGAAGCCGGCGACGAGATCAGCCAGTACTACGACAACCTGGTCGGCAAGGTCATCGTTTGGGGCCGGGACCGCGCCACTGCGATCAAGCGGGCCATCCGGGCGTTGCGCGAACTCGAAATCGAGGGGGTGGCCACCACCGTGCCCGCCGATCTCGCCATCCTCGAACACGCCGACTTCGCCGCCAACGAGCACTCGACGAAGTGGGTTGAGGAAGTACTCGACCTGTCCGACGTGCGCGCCGATGCTCCGGCCTCCTCGCCGGACGAGGACGACAAGGTCCGCCGCAACATCGACGTCGAGGTCAACGGAAAGCGCTTCTCGGTCAGCATGTGGGTACCCGAGCAGGCCGCGGTTGCCTCGGCCGGCGGCGGAACCGCCCGGCCGCGCCGATCCGGCGGCGGCAGCGGATCCGGCGGCGGCGCCAGCAACGGCGAGGTCGCGGTTCCCATGCAGGGCACCATCGTCAAGATCACGGTCGCCGAAGGCGACACCGTGGCCGCCGGCGACACCGTGTGCGTGCTCGAAGCCATGAAGATGGAAAACAACATCGCCGCCGACGTCGACGGCACCATCAGCGCCATTCGGGTGGCCGAGGGCGACGCGGTCGGCACCGGCGACGTCGTCGTGGTGATCGATCCGGCGTAACGCCGAGCGGCCTATTCGGCGGCTTCGACCAACACTTCGCCCAGGGTGGGGTGCACCAGCAACGAATCGACCAGGTGTTGCACGGTCAACCCGGCGGTGACCGCCAGGGCGATGATGCCGATGAGTTCGGCCGCGTGGCGACCGACTATGGACCCGCCGAGCACGACGCCCGTGGCGGGGTCCGACACCAGCTTGACGAATCCGCGGGCGTCGTCGTTGATCAACGCCTTGGCCGAGACCGAAAACGGCACCTTGGTGACCCGGATCTTGCGGCCGGTCGCGAACGCGTCGGCCTCGGCGAGACCCACGTCGGCGATCTCGGGCTCGGTGAAGATCGCCGAGGCGGCCTTGTCGTAGTCGAGGTGGCTGTGGGGCAGGTCGTGCATGCCCATGACGTGCTCGGCGATCTTGCGGCCCTGCATCGACGCCACCGACGACAGCGGGAGCTTGCCCGACAGGTCACCGGCGGCATAGATGTGCGGCACCGATGACCGGCAGTGGTGATCGATCGGCACGTAGCCCCACTCGTTGACCTCGACCCCGGCCGCTTCGAGGTTGAGCCCGTCGGAGTTCGGCACCGAACCAATAGCCATGATGGCGTGGGACCCCTCGGCGATTCGTCCGTCCGAGCACGACACCCGCACGATGTCGCCCTGGCGTTCGATGCCGGTGGCCCGAGCGCCTTTGAACAACTCGACCCCGCGGGCCAGGAAGTTCTCTTCGAGCGCGGCGGCGACCTCGGGGTCCTTGGCCGGCAGAACCTGCTGGCGGCTGACGATGAGGGTGACGTCGGCACCGAAGCTCGAGAACATGTGCACGAACTCCACACCGGTGACCCCGGAGCCGACCACGATCAGCTTGGTCGGCATCTCCGCGGGCGGGTAGGCGTGGCGGGTGGTGAGGACCCGTTCGCCGTCGATCTCGGCCCAGTCGGGCAGCCGGGGCCGGCTACCGGTGCTGAGCACGACGGCATCGGCTTCGAGCGTGATCTCGCCGTCGTCGGTTTCGGCCACGACTTCGTGCGGCCCGACCATCTTTCCGAAGCCGTCGATCATGCGAACGCCCTGGCTCTCCAGCAGCGCCCGCCCCGAGCTCGCCAACCGGGCCTCGATGGAGGCCAACCGGTTGCTGAGGTTGTCGCGATCGACCTCGGGCGTCACATCGTGGAGCCCCATGCCCTTGGATCGGGCGAGAAACGACATCGCTCCACCGGTCGCGATCATGGCCTTGCTGGGAATGCAGTCCCACAGGTGGGCGGCGCCACCGATCACATCGCGCTCGATCAGGGTGACCTCGGCGCCCAACCGGGCGGCATAGGTGGCGGCGTTGGTACCGGCGGGGCCGCCGCCGATAATGACGAGTCGAATGGGCATGGCCGCAAATCTACCGGCGACCGGCCGCGACGGATCGGATACGCACGGTTCCCCGGCGACGGGAACCGTCCGTCGCGCTCACAATCAGCGGCCGGGAGTCGATAGAGTCGACGAGATGTTCGCCTACTTCGATGCCGGAACCGGATCCATGTTGCTCTCCGCCGTAGCGGCGGGGGCGGCCGGCATCGCCCTGTTCTTCAGCACCGGCTGGCAGCGGGTGAAATCCCGCTTTGGTGGGGGCTCATCCACCGCGGCCACCGACGAGGACGCGCTCGACGGCATCGAAGGCCTCGATGACGATCTCGCCGAGATCGACGACGCCGAGCTGAACCTGTAGCGCTACCCCTCGGCGAGCGCCTTGGCGGCGTTGGCCACCCAGCTCGCTGCGGCTTCGTCGCTTTCGCCGACGTTATACACGTACTCATCGCGCAGCGCGGCCGCCCGTGAGGCGAAAGCCGCCTGGTCCCCGACCAGTTCGTTCACCGCGGGCACGACGTCGGCGATGGCGTCGACGTCGATCTGGTGGCCAATGTCGCTGCGCAGCGCCCGTTCGATGGGCTCGATGCCAATGTCTTGCCACTGGGGATTGTTGATCTTTGGCGGCACGTTCACCGAGATCACCGGCCGTTCGAGGCCGAGGGCGTATTCGAAGGCGGCTCCCGACCAGTCGCTGACCAGAACCGAGGACGTGAGCAACGACGACCGGTCCCGAATGTCGGTCTCGACCCGCAGGTTGCCCAGCCCGGCGAGTTCGGCTTCGAGTTTGGCTCCAGTGTCGGGGTGGTAGCGCACCGTCATCGGGTGCAACCGGATGATGACCTCGTAACCGGCGCCGAGCAGATGGCGGGCGACCTCGGTGCCTTCGGTGCGTTCCATCATGGCGTCCGGACCCCACGTGCCGGCGAGCACGACCCGACCATCGACGCGATCGGCCGCCGCGGCTTCGGCGACGAGCTGATCGAGCCGGCCGTAGCCGTGCTTGAGCAGCCGCTTGCGCTTCGTGCCGTAGTGCTCCTCGGCGGCTCGGATCTCCTTGGCGTGGTGAGGGCCGACGCACAAGACGGTGTCGAACTCGTCGAACGCGCCGGGCCGGTACACCATGTGGGTGCTGACCAGCGCGTGGAAGAGGTACACGTAGTGCACCGGGTTGATCGAGCGTTTGACGTCGTAGGTGCCGAGATCCGGCGTTGTCGTGAGCACGATGTCGGCTTCGAGCCCGCGAAACGCCATCGTGCGGACCGAACCGTCGCCGATGAAGAACGATTCGAGCCCGGCGTGATCGCGCTCGAAGATCGGGTCGTCGACCTCGGACGTGAGATAGGAGATGCGAACGCCGTGATGGTCGAGCAACCGGTCGACCACCGGCCCGAGGTGGGCCCAGTCGTTGCGGCTTTCGGCGTAGACCACGATGTTGCGCCAGCTCGGGTCCTGCTTACGGAACCGCTTCCACGCGGCCTTTTCCTCGCGGCGGCTCATCGGGGGCTCCCGCAAGCGGACGCGGCGGGTACGGGTCGGTTCAGCATCGGATCAGACTAGACCGAGCCATCGCTGCGTCCGACCCGGGTCAGCTGATGACGATGCCGGCCAACGCCTCGTTCGCCACGGGGGTCAAGACGTTGCGCATTCGGTGACTGCCGATGACCGTGTACAGACAGAACGCCCGATCGTTCTCGGTGAAGAACTGCTGTTGGCCACCCTGGCCGGCCTGCGGTCGCTGGAGGGTGTGGGTGGCGAAATCGTCGGCCTTGAGCTCGGCGGGGCGACGGTGATCGAATAGCGCGGTGCCCACGGAGTCGTCGCCGTATTCGACCAGGCAGACCAGCACGCCGCGGCGGCCCATGACCTCGACCGCACCGCTGCCGAAGTCGCCCCGATTCGGCGGCAGGGCAAAGTTGGCGAGGTGCAGGGTCGGGTTCTCGACCCCTTCGGCCGCGGTGCTCTCCAGGTCGACCTCGCGCCGGAAGATGGCGCCATCCCAGCCGGTGGGCAGGTTGGCGGAAAGCCCAAAGGCCTCGATGGTGTCGCGCTGTCTCATGCGTTCTGGCTCATGCGTTCTGTCTCATGCGTTCTGTCTCATGCGTTCTCCCCGGGCCACGGCGCGCCCGCTGGGCCTTCGATCTCGGTAGCGATCCCCGCCGGGTTCATCCCACCACCAGCAGCATTCATCCCACCACCAGCAGTAGGGCGGCGAACCCGGCGGCCAGCCCCAGCGATCCGCCGGCGAACAGGCGCACCGGGGCCGCCTGTTCGGCGAGCTCGCGGTGGAACTGGCGCAGACGGTCCGGGTGGTCGATGCCCCGACCGGCGAGGATCAACAGACCCCGGGTGAGGCCGAAGACCAACCCGATGAACACGGAGCCGAGCAACGGGCCGGCGAGCATGGCGGTGATGATCGTGACGTAGACGGCGACCGTCGTGATGTAGGTCACCACCCCCAAACCGAGCTGCAGGCCGAATCCCAGGCCGTAGACCCAACCGCGATAGGTGCCCAGCCAGTCCTCGTTGACCTGGCGGTGCCACGACGGCAACGGCTGGCCCTTGCGGGCGAGTTCGACGACCAGGCCGGCAACGGCGGCGATGACGACGATGATCACCCGCACGTCGAATCCGAGCAGGGCGACGAGCGGCCAGCCGAGGGCGCCGGCGAGGGCTCCCAGCGCGGTGCCGCCGAGGGCTGAGCCGACGACGTAGGCGCCGACGGTCAGGGTCCAGTTGTTGTTGCGAGTCCGCTCCCCGAGCGGATGGATGCTCGAAAGCATCGATTCCCCTCAAGGTGACCAGGTCGACCGGATGGCGGCGACCATGGCGATGAGCACGCCGACAGCGACGAGTCCGTTCATCGGTGCGGTCCGGTCACGGGCGGGCCTCCGGCGGTTCGCCACCCGGGTACAAGCTGGGATCGCCGGGCAGGATGCCGGCCCGCTCGAGTTCTTCGTCAGCGCGTTCCACCCGCTGGGCACCCCGGGCACGACTGCGGCGCGACGACCCGCCTTTGGTGTCGAGGCCGGCATCGGCCATCGCCTGGCCGAGGAGATCCTGAACCTGATCCCACGACGCGGCCGCCCCCTCGCCGAGGATGGCGCCTTCGGGGCCGTCGACGAGCAGGAAATAGGGGGCGACGGGCACTTCGTAGTCGTCCCAGGCCGACGACGATGCGACGAGGGTGACGCCGCGCGGCGCGAGCTCCTCGAGCCGAGCGGGGCTCTCGTTCTCGAGGCCCTTGGTGACGATGACGAGACGGGTATCGGCCCCGGGCAGCTCGCGACGGTCGGGATCGGCGAACGCTTCCCAGAAGTTGGCGCACGTGAGGCAACCGGTCGAGAGGAACGCGACGAGGGTCGAGTGGTCGACGCCGCTCACCGCGACCCGCAGGGAGCCACCGTCGGGCGTGTTGCCCAGCAGGTCCGACGCCGCCCGAACATCGGACGAGCGCGGCGTGGCCACCCCGGGCCGGGTGCGGATGTCCGCATCGCTGCGGACCCCGTCGCGTTCATCGGCGTCGGGATCGAGCACATCGTTGAGCCCGAGCTCGTGCAGCGCCCGGAGTATTTCGGCATGACTGCGCAGGAGGCTGACCACCAGGAGCGTGAGCAGCCCGACCACGACGGCCAGCAGAACGACGAGCACGGTCATTGGACGGTGGCACTCTTGCAGCCGAGGGCCGAGTTGCTGTGCCCGCCGCGACGGTCGAGGGCGTAGACGCACACCGTGTGGTTGCCGGGCGAGGCCGGGACGGTGAGCCGGTAGCCGTGCAGGGGTCCGTGCGTTGGATAGCGGTTGCCGACGCTGGTGCGGTTGCGGTCGGCCAGCACCGCCCCGGCGTAGGAGCCATCGACGTACACGTGACACCAGATCGGTCCGGTGGCGTCGGGGTCCAGCGCCCAGCCGCGCACCGTCAGGTTGCCGTTGCCCCCGACGACCCGTTCGACGGTGCCGATGGGTGAGTCGCGCAGGGTCCGCACCGTGCGGCACCCGAGATTGACCGGCGACCCCGCACCCGATTTGTTCAGTACATAGACGCACACGCTGTGGGCACCGAGGCCGACCGGAATGCGGGCCGAGAAGCCGCCCGTGCTGCCCTGACCAATAACGTCGGGGCGGGACTGGTTGGCGGTGAGCGCCCGGTTGTACTGGCCATCGACGTAGACGTGCAGGTTGGCTTTGGCGGTGGTGTCGGGATCGACCGCCCAGCCCGAGATGAGGATCTCGCCGGGTCCGCCTTCGACCACTTCGAGTTCACCCTGGGGGTTGCCACCGGCGACCGACACCGACTTGCAGCCAATGCGCTTCGTCGAGCCGGAGCCGGCCGCGTTGCGGGCGTCGACGCAGATCTCCTGGGTGCCGGGGCCGGTGAGCAACACGAGTTCGAACCCGTGGTTCTGACCCGAGCCCGGGTACACGCCGGCGAGGTCCGCTCGGGGAATGTTGGCGACCTGGGTGGCGACCACCTGCCCGTCGACGGAGATGTCGACGGTCACCGGGCCCACGGTGTCGGGGTCGATGACCCAGCCCCGCACGAACACGCCCCCCGCGACGGCTCGGGGCTTGAATCGACCGAACGGCGAGCCGCCCGGGACGACCACCTGGTCGCATCCGATCTGGGCGTTGGTTCCGGCTTCCCGGTTGATGGCGAACACGCACACCTCGTGGGGCCCCGTGCCCGCGGGCACCCGGACCTTGTAGCCGTGCCGGGCGCCAAAGGCCGGATAGGCGACGCCCACGTCGAAGCGGTCCTGGTTCGCCGTACCCGCGCCTGCGTAGCGACCGTCGACGTAGACGTGTACGCCGAGCGGCGCCGAGGAGTCGGGGTCGATGGCCCAGCCGGTGACCTCCACCGTGCCGTCGCCGGTGGCGATGGCGTTGTCGAGCGAACCGATCGGGTTGCCGCCGGGCACCCGGAAGAAGCGACAGCCGATGACCCGGGCGCCGTTGCCGTCGACGACCGAAGCGCACAGGGTGCGGCCGCCCGGGGCCAGGTCGACGTTGATGGCAAACCAGTTTACCGCCTGCCCCGAGGGTGGGGTCTGGCCGACCTGGGCGGCGGTCTTGTTCGCGGTGCCGGTGGCCAAGACGTTGCCGCCGTGGCTGATCTGGATGGTGGTCGGCGCGCCGGCGACGACATAGCCGACGACCCGGGCACCGTCGGGGGCGAGCTGCACGGCCGCGACGTTGCCCTCGGGGTTACCGGGGTCGGTCTGGAGGCAGGGCCGGTTGTGGAACCGGGTGTTGTTGTCGGTGCGCACGGCCGTGGTGCAGGTGGGGTCGAGCGCCCACGGCGGCGTGCAGGTGACGACCCGGCACACGATGGGGCCGAGGCAGGCCACGTTCTGGTTGCACTGGCCGTAGCGGAAGCCGGTGCAGCCGACCTTGCGGTTGCCACAGCTGCCGTTGCCGCATCCGCAGGGGGTGCCCGAGCAGCCCCCGGAGCACACGCCGCTGGAGCCGCACCCGCAGTTGTTGCAGGGTGCATTGCAGTCCAGGTAGTAGCGGGGCTGCGGGCCGTTGTTGTCGCAGTAGCCGGAGCCGTCGGCCTTCCACCAACCGCCGTAGGTGGTGTTGGGCGGGCAGCCGTTGTTGCCGTTGAGGGTGCAGCAGAACTCGGTGTAGCCGTCGCAGCAGGTGGCGCCGCAGTCACAGCTTTGACCCGAGCAATTGCAGATGGCGGCGTAGGCGGTCGTCGGCTTCAGGACGTACCCGGCGGGGGCGACCGCCATCGCCGAGCCGACGAGAGCACCGCGGCGAAGAAAGCCGCGGCGGCCGGAGCGTTGTTCAAGAAATTTTGCGGCGCGCGTCGCCAGCGACGTACTCATCGTCGTCCTGATCCCATCATGATTTTCGATCCCCCGCCGGCGTCACGAGTGCAAAACGCCGGACCTCGGGCTTTGGTTCCACTTTCTGCAGCTGCGGCACCAGCGTCAGGGCGGCGTAGACGAGACCGACGCCGATGCCGAGCACGGCCAGAAACGGCAGGCCGAACCAGGGCTGATCGCCGAGAACGGTGGCGAGGTCATCGACCGGCCAGGCGACGGCCGCGAACGCAATGGCCGCCGAAGCCAGGTTGATCACCACATGGAGCCCACTCGGCGGGGTGTCCGCCTGCCCGAAACAGCCGCAGGAAGCGAGCGCGCTGTCCGCCCGGCGGGCGAGTTGCACGAAGCCGGCGAAGGCGAGGTAGACGACGCCCATCACCGCAACGGCGAACGGGCCGGCGACGGCGAGCACGGCCGCGCCGAGCGCCACTTCGAACAGGCCCATGGCGTACACGACACCGGTCAGAGCCGAACCGCCGGGCGCTCCGACGGCGCGCAGCGCGGAGACCGTGGGCGCAGGCGCGCCCAGTTTGAGGGCCCCGCCCAGGGCGACCACGACGGCAACCAGAAAAACCGGACCAGCGAGCATCGAGGCGATGATAGAGCGCGGAGCGGCGGGAACCGGGATCGACCGGCCGACGAGTTCTGATCGAGGCCTGTTCAACGTCCGGTCAGCGTCCGGTCGAGGCCTGCTCGGGCGTTGCTCCACCGGGAATCGGACCAGAAAATCCTCCGCTTCGGGAACCGACGCCGGGGCGGCGACGTCGTAGAACCACACGCCCTCCCCGAACGAACCCCCCCAACCCAAAGAGAAATGAAGTATGCCGTCGGCTCCAGCCCACGACCGGCGGCGATCGAAAGGCCACACAATGATTCCGTCCCTCTCCACCATCACCCGCATGGGTCTCGCCGTCGGAGCCATCACCATCGGCGGTGCCGGCGTCGTATCGGCCATGCCGGCCGACCAGTCGCTCAGCACCATCGGCATCGAGCTCCCGGCCCCCGACCCCGCACCGACGACGGAGGCCCCACCGGCGACCCAGACCCCGGATCAGCCGCCGGCGGAGGTGGATACCGAACCGGCGGTGTCCGAACCCATCGGCACGGACTGGACCGACGGTGGCCACAACTGGGACGACTGCCCCGCCTGCGGGATGGGCTGATGACCCCGCGGGTCGGTCTGTCGGTCATGCCCGAGACCGCGTTCATCGAGGCGGCGATGCCGTTGTTCGAGACGGGCGCGGTGGAGGCGATCGAGTGGAGCTTCGACATGTCGTGGCGACCTGGTGTCGCCCCGTGGCTCGCCGGTCTGCTCGCCGACTACTCCGAAGCCGACCGCCTGCTCGGCCACGGCGTTTCGCTCTCGCCCCTTTCGAACCATGCCCGGCAGGAGCGTTGGTACGAACGCTTCGGCATCGACGCCGCCAACCATCGTTTCGCCGGCGTCTCCGAACACTTCGGCTTCATGGCCGCCGGCGACTTCGCCCTCGGCCCCCCTCTTCCGGTGCCGCTTACCACCGAGACCCTCGCCATCGGCCGGGCCCACCTGCAACGCATGGCCCGGGTGGCCGGCACCCGGGTCGGGCTCGAGAACCTGGCGCTGGCGTTCAGCGCCGACGACGTGCTCACCCAGGGCCACTTCCTCGACGCTCTGCTCAGCCCCACCGACGGATACGTGGTGCTCGATGTGCACAATCTGTTCTGCCAGCTCCACAACTTTGGGCTCGACGCCGACCGGGTGCTCGACACGTACCCGCTGGATCGGGTTACCGAGTGCCACATCAGCGGCGGTTCGTGGAGCATCGCTGACGGCCGCACGGTTCGTCGTGACACCCACGACGACGACATCCCACGAGAGGCCTTCGCCCTGCTCTCCCAGGTGCTCGAGAACTGCCCGAACGTCGAGACGGTGATCGTCGAACGCCTGGGTCACACGCTGGTTGAACCCGGCGCGGCCGCCCGGTTTCGGCGTGACTTCCATCGGGTCGTGAAGGTCGTACGCAGCGCGACGCAGGGCGCCCAACAATCACCGCGGGCAATGACGACGGTTGGGGCACTGCGGTGAACGCCGCCGACTTCCAGGAGCTGTTGATGGACACGCTCGACCGGGCCGACTCCGGAGCTGTCGCCCTGAGCTTTTTGGTCGCCGCGACCGAGGGCTACGAGCCATGGGCCGGCTGGGTCGCCACCCTCGACCCCACGATGCTCACCGTCGGCTGTGAGCTGATGGACACCTGGGCGAGGTAACCGGCGGGCGTCGCGCAGGCACGGGGCGCTCCACCTGCCCTACCCTGGCCGCATGCACGCCATGTCTCGCGCTGATCGGGTCAAGATCTTTGCCTGGGCCACGCTCCGACGCGCCGCGTTCGTGGCATCGGTGCTCGCGGTTTCGCTGGTACCCGGCGTGTCGACGCTGGGGGCGGTGGTGATCGTGTCGGTCGGGCTACTGCTGTGGACCGCGGTGGGCCTGGTGTTTCCGGCCAACCGTCGCGTGCGCCAATCCGGTGGCGGGAACCCACCGCGGCGGGGCCTCGGCGGCGATCGATCGCCGCTCGAGCCCCATCCGTTCAACCCCGCTGGCGCGATGGAGCGTCCGATCCCTCAGGGCTGACCGGACGCTCGGAGCGCCTTATTCGACTTCGATGAAGATGCACTCACCCGGGCATTCTTCGGCCGCTTCGATGACCCGGTCGATGCCTCCGTCGGGAATCCGAGCGGTGCCTTCGGCGCCGGCGGGGTTCGCCTCGCCGTCGAACAGCTTCTCGGTGCCGAAATTATCCGACGCTTCCTTGACGTAGTACAGACCATCGTCCCGGGCGAAAAACACGTCGGGCGCGATCTCTTCGCAGAGGCCATCGCCCGTACAGAGATCCTGGTCGATCCAAACCTTCATTTTTTTGGTTCTCCTTCGTTTCCCGAATTCTACGGCGGATCGCGGCCGGTGCGGTGCCGGGGGGCCTGCTTCCTGCCTGCTTCCTACCCGCTTGCGACCCGCCAAACCCGTGCGGGGCCGCACCCATCCGCCGTGGGCGACCGGGCGCGCTGACTACGATCGGGAGGTGAACGTCGCCTCTCCGCCCACCGTTGCGGTCCTCACCGCCGAACCGTTGACCGATCGGTTGGCGGGTCCCGCCATCCGGGCGCGAGCGATCGCCACCGAGGTCGCCCGGGCCGGACATCGGGTTTCGCTGCTCAGCACGAGCGCCGCCGACGGGTCCGCGCTGGGCGAGCTGCCCGACAACCTCACGGTCGCCGGGCCGGAAACGGCGGCCGGCCTCACCTCCGCCGACGTGGTCATCGTGCAGGGCCGGGTACTGCTCGAACGACCCGAACTGGCCACGAGCGATGCCCGGATCGTCGTCGACCTCTACGACCCGTTCCACCTCGAAGCCCTCTTTCGCGGCGCCGATGATCCGCTCCGACGGGTCGACCTGGTCGAAGGGGCGCGAGGGACGCTCACCGGCCAGCTGCGCCGCGGTGATCATTTCCTGTGCGCGAGCGAACGCCAGCGCGACTTCTGGCTCGGGTGGCTGGCCGCCGCCGGACGCCTCAACCCGAGCACCCATGCGGCGGACCCGACGTACCGATCGTTCATCAGCGTCGCCCCGTTCGGCATCGACGACGAGCCGCCGGCCGAGGGCCCATCGCCGCTGCGGGCGATCGACGGCATCGACGCCGATGACCCCATCGTGGTTTGGGCCGGGGGGCTCCACGAGTGGCTCGATCCGGTCACCGTGGTGCGCGCCGTCGCCCGAGTCGCCCGCTCGGTGCCGAACGTGCGCCTCGTACTGCTGGGTAGTCACAACCCGGCCACCATCGCCGACGGCGGCCCATCCGTGAGCGAAACGGCGACTGCGGCCGCCGCCGCGGTGACCGAGCTCGAACTCGACGAGCACGTGTTCTTCCACGGCGACTGGGTGCCGTTCGCCGAGCGGGGAGCGGTCCTGCTCGACGCCGCCGTCGGCGTACTCGCTCAGGAGCGCCATATCGAGACCCAGTTCTCGTTCCGCACCCGCCTTCTCGATCACCTCTGGGCGGGCCTGCCCACCGTGTCGACCCACGGCGACGGTCTCGGATCCCGACTCCAGGCCCGGGGTGCCGCCTCGCTGGTCGAACCGGGCGACGACGAGGCGATGGCCGCGGAGATCGTCGACCTGCTCACCTCCGACGATCGGCGCGCCACGATGGCGGCCGCGGCTCGCGCCGCCGCCGACAACTACCGGTGGTCCCACACCCTCGCTCCGCTGCTCGCCTATCTCGCCGAAGCGCCGCCGGCCGCCGATCTGGCCAACGCCACCCAGGCTCGGCTGATCATGAACCCGCCGTCGCCCGCCGCGACCGGTGCGGCCCACTACCTCGACCGCGCTCGCCGCCAACTCGATGCGGGCGGGCCCGGGGAGGTTCTGCGCCGCTCCACCGACGCCGCCCGGCGCCGACTCGGACGCGGATGACCGACGACCCGACCCCGTTCGTCCGGTTTGTCGTGGTCAACCACAACGGCGGCGACCTGCTCGCGCGCTGCGTCGGGAGCATCACCGCCTGCGACCACCCCGCCAACCGGCGCGAGGTCGTCGTCATCGACAATGCCTCCACCGACGACAGCATGGCGTCGATCGCCGACTCCGGCGCCCGCACCATCGCCAACGCGGAGAACACCGGCTTCGGCGCCAACAACCAGGCCATGGATCAGCTCGACGGCGTCGATGCCGTCATGTTGTTGAATCCCGACGCGGTGATCGCGCCGGACGCCACGGGTCTGCTGCTCGAGGCGCTGGGGTCCGATCCCCGCGTCGGGGCGGCTTGTCCGCACATCGTGTTCGACCAGCTGTTCGGCGAGCTCGCCATCGCGGTCCCGGGCGGCCCGGTGACCGTCGAAGCGGTCGAGATCGGCGGCGTCGACCACCTGGGTGACTGTCACCTCGTTCCCGACGGGTCCGGGCGGGCTCCGCGGCGGGTGCCTCGGCGCGATGGCTCGGCTCCGTGGGTTGTCGACGGTGCGGCCGTCCTGCGCTCACCGATCGGCGGCCGGGCCGAGGTGCGCCTCCACAACTGGTCCCCCGCCCCGGTACAGGCCACGTTGGGCGCGGCCACCTTCGCCGTGGCCGGCGGCGAAGCCGTGACCCGTACCGTCGAACTCCCCGAGCCGAACCGGGTCATCGTGCAGAACGCCGGATCCGATGTCGACCGCTTCGGCGTCGGCCACAACCGCGGGTTCTGGCAGCGCGACGACAGGTTCACGGCCGACCCCGACACCGCGGCCTGGTGCGGGGCCGCCGTGCTGCTGAAGGCCGACTACCTGCGCGACGTCGGGCTCTTCGAGCCGGACTACTTCCTCTACTACGAGGACACCGATCTGTCGTTGCGCGGCCGCGCCGCCGGGTGGCGCTACCGCTACGCGGCGGGCGCGGTGGTGCAGCACCGGCACTCCGCGGTCGCAGGCCAGGGTTCGGCGAACACCGACGTCCTCCAACAACGCAATCGCCTGATCACCTCGGCCCGCAACGGCTCGCTCGCCGAGGCCGCCCAAACCTGGGGCCACGCCTTGGCCACGACCGCCAAAATGTTCGCCTCCGGACTCCGTTCGGAACAGCGCGGCGGCCCGATCGACACCACCCTCGCCCGCCGTCGGGCTCGCGGGCTCGGCGCGGCGGCCCGGGCGTTGCCCGGGGTGCTGCGGTACCGCCGCGGCCGCTAGCGCGAGCGGACACCTATCGACGGGCGATGGCGGCTAGCGTCGCCGGGGTGCAGATCGCCTACCTGTCGGCTCGACCCGCGCTCTTTCACGAGACGCTCGAGTACGTCCGCCACCACCTCGGATTCATCGACGACATCGTCGTCGTCACCCCGTCCGGGCTGGCCCATCAGATGGCCGGCGACGACATCACGGTGTTGACCGACGAGGACGTGCTGGGCGACCGGCATGCCGCGGTGACCGGCAGCGATCACACCACCCGCAACTACCACCTGCGGGTGGCGATGGCCGCCCACGACGCCCTCGCGGACGAGTTCGTGATGAGCGACGACGATGCCCGGCCGCTGCGCACCTGTGGACCCGACATCTTCCGCATCGGCGAGCGCACCCGCAACTACTTCTTCTATGAACTCGACGCCTGGGGCCGCGACGAAACCCCGTTCGACCAGGGCCTCACCCATGCGCTGCTGGTCCTGCGCCAGGCCGGAATTCCCCGGCCGCTCGCCTATGCGTCCCATCACCCCCAGCTCATCGACAAGGCGCTGTTCGTCGAGACGACCGGGCGCTACTCCGCCGCCGCCGAGAAGTACCCGCTCGACGAGTGGTCGATTTACTTCAACACCGCTCGCGACGTCGCCCCGGAGCGCTTCGCCGAGCCAGAGGCGTTCGTCACCCTCGGATGGCCCCAGTTCTCCGGCGAATGGCCCCACCAGATCGCGCCCGCCGACTATCTGTTCGAGAACCACCACCCCGAGCTGTACGCCGACGACGGGCTGTTCGCCGGGCTGCCCTCCATGCTCGACATCGACGGCGCCGAGGCCCACGCCCTCGAAAAGGCGGCGCGCTGGCATCGCTTCGGGCTCGCCGTGCAGCGGCTCGAGTTCCCCGACGACGTCGCCAACCCATGGACGCAGGGCAAGGCCAGCCGGAAGCTGTTCTTCCGCGGCACCCGAGCGGTGAAGAAGGTGGTCGACTACGCGACGATCGACGATCGCACGGCGTTGGTGGAGCTCGAGGGACGGGTGCGCCGCCTCGAGGACCGCCTCGACGGCCAATCCGAACCCTCGTGACCGACACCGAATCCGTCGTCGCCCCCGCGCCGGCGCCACGCCGCCTGACCCCGGCCTGGCCGAGTTGGGCGTTGGCCGGCGCCACCCTCGCGGTCGTCATCGGGGTGGTGCTGCGATTCATCGCGGCCACGCCGTTCTGGCTCGACGAAGCGCTGTCGGCCAACATCGCCGCCGTCGACTTGGGCGACCTGTCCGCCACCCTGCGCCGCGACGGGCACCCACCGCTGTACTACGTGGCCCTGAAGATCTGGACCGCGGTGTTCGGCGACGGCGACGCGGCGCATCGAGCGCTCTCGGGCGCGTTTTCGGTCGGCACGCTGCCGCTGGCGTTCATCGCCGGGCGCCGTCTCGGTGGGCGGAGCACGGCATTGGCCGCCCTGGTTCTGTTTGCCGCTTCGCCGTTCGCCATTCGCTACGCCACCGAGACCCGCATGTACGCGCTGGTGTCGCTGCTGGCGCTCACGTTGTGGATCCTCGTCGATCAGGCCCAGACCAAGCCCACGGTCGCCCGCCTGGCCGGCATCACGGTGGTGACCGCGGCGCTGTTGTACACCCACTACTGGGCGATCTGGTTGCTCGGCACGGGCGGGCTGTTGCTGTTGTGGGCCGCCGCCGGCCGCACCCGCCGCTACCCCGCCGCATCGGCTCGCCGGGTGATCCCCGCGGTGATCCTCGGCGGCTTGTTGTTCCTGCCCTGGCTGCCGGTGTTGCTGCACCAGGCGGCCAACACCGGAACGCCGTGGGGCGAGCGCAGTCGGCCGGCCGAGGTGCTCGCCACCACCCTGTTCGAGTTGGGCGGTGGGCCTCGATCCGAGGCGCAGTTGGTGGGCGTCGCCGTGCTGATCCTGGCGCTGTTCGGACTGTTCGGTCACGTCGGCGACGAGAAACGGTTCGAGTTCGATGTGCGCACCGCCGGGCCCGGCCGGGTGTTCGGGCTGCTGGTCGCCGGCACGTTGTTCTTCGGCGGAACGATCGGATTCCTGACCAACAGCACCTATCAGCCCCGGTACGCGGCGGTGATCGTGCCGTTCATCTTGTTGCTCGCCGCCCGCGGGGTCACCCGGTTTCGGGGGCCATCGGAATTCGCCGTGCTCGGCACGGTGGCCCTCCTGGGGCTGGCGGCCGCGGCCTACGTGGGCAACATCGACCGCAGTCAGAGCGACGACATCGCCACAGCCATCGAGGAAAGCGCCGCACCCGGCGACGTCGTCATCTACTGCCCGGACCAGCTCGGGCCGTCGACGAGCCGCTACCTGGACGCCCCCGTGAGCCAGTACACCTTCCCCCAGCTCGGCGACCCCCGGCTGGTCGACTGGACCGACTACGAGACCCGCAACCGGGCCGCCGACCCGGTGGCGTTCGCCGCCGATATCGACGCCCGGGCCCAGACCAACGCGGTGTGGATCGTGCTCGCCACCACGTATCTCACGTTCGAGGGCAAGTGCGAGGCCGTGGTCGAGGCATTGTCGGCCGTGCGCCCCACCGAGACGGTGATCCGGGCCGACGGCACCCGGTTCGAGCCGGCGGCGCTGTTGCGATCCGGCCCCGCCGGGGAATGATGACCGCGCCGGCGAGCACCGCTACGGGCACATCGGCCGTATCCCGGCCGATCGCTGCGGTGCTGGCGGCGTTCGTCGGCACCCGGGTCGTGGTCGCCGCGGGGTACCTGTTCGCCAAGATCGCCAACGACGACCCGGAGCCGCTCACCCTCGACCAGGGACTCTTGGCGTGGGACGGCTCCTGGTACGAGTGGATCGCCTCGCTCGGCTTCGACGGCGCGCCCGAGGGCGCCATCCGATTCTTCCCGCTCTACCCGCTGCTCGGGCGGTGGCTCGGCGGCTCGCGCGAGGACATCGCCCTGGTCGTCATCACCAACGCGTGCGCCCTGCTCGCCGGCGGGCTGCTCTTTCACCTGGCCCGACGCGAACTCGACGACGAAGCCGCCCACCGGGCCGTGTGGTGGATGGCGCTGTTTCCCGCCGCGTTCGTGCTGGTGTTCGCCTACAGCGAGGCGCTGTTCCTGGCCCTGACGCTGGCGGCGATGCTGTTGATTCGCCAGCGCCGGTGGGCCTTGGCCGCGATTGCGGCGGTGCTGGCCTCGCTCACCCGGCCGACCGGCGTGCTGCTCGGGGTCTTTGTGCTGTTCGAGTTGTGGGCCGATCATCGAGACAGCGCCGAAGCGGCGTTGCGCTACGGGTTGCGCCAAGTTGCGGCGAAACTCGCGGCGCTGCTGGCCCCGCTCGCCGGGCTTCTGGTCTTTCTGGTGTGGGCGCAGAGCAGTCAGGGCGACTGGCGGGCACCCCTCGACGCCCAGCGCGAGATCCGGGGCTCGTTTCACGAGCCGATCAGCCGGACCGCGATTGCGTTTTGGCGCGGCATCGGTGGCGACCAGAGCGAGATGATCCACGGTTTCGCCGCGGTCGGCTTCGGGGCGGCGCTCGTTCTCGCCCGCCGACGCCTGCCGATAAGCTACCTGGCATACGGCGCCATCGGTCTGGTGATCGGGCTGTCGGCCGAGACGATCAACAGCTTCGAGCGGTACGGGCTGGGTCTCGTGCCGGTGCTGTTGGCCATCGCCGCCGTCCCGCTCGGGCGCCGGGCGCATTTGGCGGGCATTGCCCTGAGCGGCTCACTGCTGTTGGTGCTCACCGCGTTCGCCCTCGACGGCACCTATGTTCCGTAGGTCATGACCGACTTCCGGCTCGTTCCCGACGGCGATCTCGAACCCGACCCATCCGGCCGCCACACCTGGCAGGTCACCGGGGCTCGGCCCCGGCTGCGCGTCACCGGTACACCGAAGCCGGTCGGGTGGTTCCGGCTGCGAGCCCGCTATCGGGCCGACGACACCCATCCGGGCGAGCCGTTGGGCCCCCAGCTCCGGTTGGCCGGCCTCGCCGGGCCGGTGTCGAGCGTGTCGCGGTCGCTGGCCCTTCGCCGCGATCGCATCGACCGCATCCTCTACCTCCCCGACGACGCCGAGGAGTTGTTCGTCGACCTGCCCATCACCGCGCGGGCCTTTGATCTCGACGACTTCTCCCTCGCCCCCATCGGGCAGACGGCGGCGGCCGCCCGCATGGCCGCCGCGGTGGCATCGACGGCTCGACTCGGATCCCACGCCACCGGGTCGTTGTTCTCGCGCGGGTGGGAGTCCGCCCGCGCCGAAGGGGTCGGCGGACTGCGGGCCCAGTTGGTCGCCGACTATGAAGCGGTACAGCGCCGCGGCGCCGGCCTGGTCGCCATCCCCTATCGCGAATGGCTCGAACTGCACGGCGTGCGCACCGCGGCCGACGACGCGGCGATCGACGCCGAGATTGCGGCCATGGTCGACCCGCCGGTCATCTCGGTGGTGGTGCCCGTGTACGACACCCCGCCCGAGCTGTTGGCCGCCTGCATCGACTCGGTGCGGACCCAGCGGTACCCCCACTGGCAGTTGTGTCTGGCCAACGACGCCAGCCCGGCCGAGCACATCCGCCAACAGCTCGACGATGCCGCTGCGGCCGACGAGCGAATCGTGGTCGTGCATCGGCGCGAGAACGGTCATATCGCCGCCGCGTCGAACTCGGCGCTCGAACTGGCGACCGGCGAGTTCGTGGCCCTGCTCGACCACGACGATGAACTGCCCGACATCGCGCTGTATCTCGTCGCTCGGGATCTGCTCGCCCACCCCGACACCGACCTCGCATACACCGACGAGGACAAGATCGGCGAGCACGGGCGCCGGTACGACCCGCACTTCAAGCCCGCCTACAACCCCGAACTCCTGCTGGGCCAGAACTACTTTTCGCATCTCACGACCATGCGTCGGACCCTGGTCGCCGAGGTCGGTGGGTTTCGCGAGGGCTTCGAGGGCAGCCAGGACTACGACCTCTTCCTGCGGGTGGTGGGGCGGTCGGGCCCTGACCGGATTCGCCATATTCCCCACGTCGCCTACCACTGGCGGGCCATCGAGGGGTCGACGGCCAAGGAGACCGGCGCCAAGGGCTACGCCGAGGACGCCGCCCTCAAGGCGCTGCGCGAACACGTGCCCGCCGACTGGTCGGTCGGACCGGCCTCGGCCCCCACCAGCTATCGGTGCGACCCGCCGCTCCCCGACCCGCTGCCGCTCGTGAGCGTGATCATTCCCACCCGGAACGGCTGGGACCTGTTGGCACAGTGCATGGACGGGCTCGCCCGCTCGACCTACGACAACATCGAGGTCATCGTCGTCGACAACGGGTCCGACGACCCGGCCGCCCTGGCGGGTATGGCCGGGATGGCGGCCGAGGGTCGGGCCACGATCGTGCGCCACGATGCGCCGTTCAACTACAGCGAGATCAACAACATCGGCGTCGAGCATTCGTCGGGCGAGCTGCTCTGTCTGCTCAACAACGACATCGAGGTGATCGAGACCGGCTGGCTCGAAGCGATGGTTCGCCACGCGGTTCGCTGCGACGTCGGCGCGGTCGGCGCCAAGCTGCTCTACGGCGACGGCACGATTCAGCACGCCGGGGTCATCCTCGGTCTGGGCGGTGTCGCCGGCCACGGCCATCGGCGGTTCCCGGGCGACGGCTACGGCTACTTCAGCCGGCTCGGGCTGACCCATCAGGCCGGTGCCGTCACCGCGGCGTGCATGGTGCTGCGCCGCGAGGTGTTCGACGAGGTGGGTGGCCTCGACGCCGAGTCATTCGGCGTGGCGTTCAACGATGTCGACCTGTGCCTGCGGATCGGCGAGGCGGGCTATCGGATCATCTGGGAGCCGCAGGCGCTGCTGTATCACCACGAGTCGGTGAGCCGGGGGGCCGAGGACACGCCGGAGAAGCAGGCGCGGTTCAGCGCCGAGGTGCACGCCATGCTCGACCGCTGGGGCGACGCCCTGCTCCGCGACCCGGCGTACAACCCCAACCTGGCCCTCGACGCCGACGCGTTCACCCTCGCCCGCGAACCTCGCGTCGTTCCGCCCTGGCGGGCCAGGCCGACGCCGGCCGACCGCGACTAGGCGATGCTGTACTCGCGGAGGCGGGCGTAGAGGGGCACGGCCTGATCCAGGACGGGTCCCAGGCGGTCGGGAATCGGACGGGGCGTGGGCTGGTAGGGAGCGAACCCGGTCGACTTGTGCACACCCGCGTACCAGGCCGGGGCCCACACGCCGTCGTAGGGTTTCGGCCCGGCGGGCCATTCGAGCATGGCCGGGTCGAAGTCGAGGCCGAGCCCGGCGCAGAGCCGGCTGAGCACCGCCGCGGGATCGGTGAGCAGTGCCCGGGCGTCGACGACCAGTGGCGTGCCGCCCTGTTCGAGAATGGTGTCGAGTAGCTCGACCTGCTCGGGCAGACCGGTGTCGTCGAGCGTGCAGTCGGGGAGGTGCACGCTGAGCGAGGCCAACGTGTCGACCGGGTCACGGGTGAGAAGCACGTTTTCGGTCTGGGCGAGAAAGTCGGTGCGGGCGCCGCGCAGGTGGTGCGCCATCTGTTTGATGAAGAGCACCGGGGTATCGACCGGGCCCAGGATCTCGGTGGCGATCACCTCGTCGATGTCGGTGGATTGTGACGCCACCACCTCGCTCGTCATCGGATGACCGCGGTCGAACCGGTTGAGGTACTGGGCATACAACGGCTCGTCGGCGACCGTGGTGTCGCCGCGCTGGGCCCACGAATACATCAGCGCGGTGGAGACGTTGCGCGGCCCGGAGAAGCACTGGATTCGCAGCGTCACCGCGAGACTTCGGCCTCGATCGCCGCCTCGTAGAGCTCGCGCAGCCGCGCCGTCATCGGGGAGCCACCGTCGGGGGTGCCGATGGTGCGGCCGTCGACGGTGTGCACCGGGGTGAGCCCGCCGAAGGTACCGGTGACGAACGCTTCGTCGGCGCTGTACACGTCGGTGAGCGAGAAGGGCGCCCGATGGGTGGGGATCCCGGCCGCGGCGGCCGTTTCGAGGATCACCGCGCTCGTGATGCCGTTGAGGTTGTACTGCCCGGTGGAGGTCCACACCTCACCCTGGCGCACGACGAAGAAGTTGGTGGCGTTGCAGGTGGCCACCGCCCCCGTCGGATCGAGCATGAGCGCTTCGTCGGCCCCGGCGTGGCTGGCCTGGATGAGGGCGATGACCTCGTGGAGCTTGGAGTGGCAGTTGAGCTTCTGGTCGAGCGTGTCGGGTGGAGGACGGCGCACGGTGGCGGTGAACAGCGAGATGCCCGTGTCGCGCACCTCGGGGTCGGCGAGCTTGTGTTCGGCGATGATGACGACGTTGGGCCCGCCCACACAGTTCGCCGGGTGTTGCGACGGGGTCTTTTTGTCGCCCCGGGTGATCATCAGCCGCAGGTGGACGCCGTCGACCATGGCGTTGTGATCGATGGTCGCCTGCAACGCCGCGGTGACCTCGGCGCGCGTCATGCCGATGTCGAGGTCGATGGCGCCGGCCCCGGCGAACAGGCGGTCGAGGTGCCGGTCGAGAAACACGAGGCGACCGTGGTGCAACCGGATGCCCTCCCAGATGCCGTCACCCACCAGAAACCCGCTGTCGAACACCGACACCTTGGCCTCGGCGCGCGGGAAGAACTCGCCGTTGATGTAGATCTCGACCGATGCGTTGCGTTCGTCGGCCAACGCCTGGTGCGTCGTCCGCGCTGCGGGTGGGGTCACTGGGGCCTTTCGTGGGTCATCGGGTCACCCGGTCACCGATACTGCGATTCCTCGCGGACCCAGTCCCGGTGTTCGCGAATCCGCGACCAGATAGTGAAGATCGCCGTGCCCGGCACCAGCGCGGCCAGCGCGATGCCCATCCAAAACACGGGGCCTCGACCGATGCCGATGCCGCCGAGGATGGTGGTGTTGATCTCGGAGCCGTCTGCCGGCGTGATCGCCTCGGGGACCGCGCACTCGTCGTCGCCGCCGAGGAAGGCCTCGTACTGGGAGCCGGTGTCGAACGTGCGGCGCCACACGGGCACCACGTAGCTCTCGCCGAGCACCAGTAGGTCGGTGCGCCGCTCGACCTTGATCGACACCAGGTCGCCCGGCGTGACCGCCACGCCGGTCGAGGTTTCGGTGCTGAACAAGATGATGTCCTCGATCTCATCGATCGACTGCACGGTCCCGGTCAGAACGAACCGGTCGATCTCCGACGGCAGCGCCGGGCAACTGGTGTCCTGCGCCTCAAGCTGGGACTGACCGGGCAGCGTGGGACCCGGGTCCAACGGCGGCAGGGTTGAGGTCGGCGGCACGGTGTCGGCCGGTTGCTGAGCCGCCGCCGGGCCGACCGCCCAGCCCCCACCCAACAGCACGAGAACGGCCAAAACCAGCGCTGCCGCGGCCCGGGCGACGCCCGCACCGGCGCTGCTCGGGGAAGGGGAAGGTCTCCTCGTCACCGCACCAAGCTAGATCACCGACCCCGCGTCGTCGTGCCGCGCGCCACGAACCGCTGCGCTGGGTTCCGGGGTCAGACCCCTCGTTTCCGGGATCAGACCCCGTTTCTGCCCAGTTCGGGGTTGGGCTGGTTGGCGCCGCGGCATTGCGCGCTCGGAGTAGCCTTCCGTCGTGGCCACCGAATCCCCCCAGCACCACATCACGTTCACTCCGGCCGGACGCTCCGGGTCGACGCTGTCGGCCATCCGCGAACTCTGGGATTTCCGGGGCTACATCTTCTATCTCACGCGCCGCGACCTGCGCACGAAGTACAACCGCAGCCTCCTGGGCTGGATCTGGTCGATCCTCAATCCCCTGGTCACCCTCGCCATCTACAGCCTGGTTTTCGGCGTCATCTTGCTGGTCGACCGCAACATCGGCGTCAGCCCGACCGGCCTCCAGTCGTTCCCCCACTTTCTCTTCAGCGGCCTCATCGTGTGGCAGCTGTTCAACCAGACGTCGATGAACGTCATGAGCGGCTTCACCAGCGCCATCGTGTTGCGCCGCAAGCTGTACTTTCCACCCGCGGCGCCGGCGATTTCCAAGGCCCTGGTGAACCTGGTCGACTCCTCGATCGAGCTCCTCGTACTCGCCGCGTTCTACATCATCGCCGGCAACTTCGGCATCACGTTCGTGTTCGTCCCGGTGCTGATGCTCGTCGCGGTGATCTTCGGTCTCGGGGTCGGCCTGCTGCTCGCCGTCGCCAACGTGCGCTACCGCGACGTCGGCTACATCTACACCCTGTTCATGCGGTTGTTCTTCTACATCACCCCCATCATCTGGCCGTTCCAGATGATCGAGGACCGCATCGGCAACCGGTGGGTGAAGCTCGCCGCCGAGTTCAACCCGCTCGCCAAACTCATCGACGTCTGCCGCACGGTCACCTACAGCCTCGCCTGGCCCAACCTCTTCGACCTCGCCTACCTGGCCGGTGTCGGCACGGTGCTCACGGTGGTCGGCTGGACCGTGTTCAACCGCAGCGCCGCCGACGCCGCGGAGGGCATGTGAGCGCCAACTCCCCCGTCGGCGGTGGCGCAGGCCACATCCCGCCGCGCAGCAACCAGAACCGGCCGCCGCCGTCGAGCGACATCGCCATCTCGGTGCAGTCGGTGGCCAAGAAGTTCCGCATCGACGGCCACAACAACCGCTCGGTGTGGTCGGCGCTCACCGGTTTCCACCGCACCAACTCCCAGGACTTCTGGGCGCTGCGCGACGTGTCGGTCGACGTGCCGCGCGGGTCGATGCTCGGGATCATTGGCAAGAACGGGTCGGGCAAGTCGACGCTGCTGCGGCTCATGTGCGGCGTCTACCGCCCCACCGAGGGCCAGATCGACATCCACGGCCGCATCACCGCCCTGCTCGAACTCGGCGCCGGGTTCCATCAAGAGCTCAGCGGTCGGGAGAACATCTTCATGAACGCCGCCGTGATGGGTATGCCCCGCGACCGGGCGGCCGAGGCGATCGAGGACATCGTCGGCCTCGCCGACATCGGCGACTTCATCGACCAACCGGTGGAGATCTACTCGAGCGGCATGCGGGCCCGGCTGGGCTTTGCCGTGTCCGTCTTCCTCGACCCCGAGATCCTCCTCGCCGACGAGATCATCTCCGTCGGCGATGTCGGGTTCGCCAAGAAGTGCTTCGAACATCTGAACCGCATGCGCCGCGAGGGCGTCACCACGGTGTTGGTGACCCACAACCTGGCGATCATGGAGAACATGTGCGACCAGGTCGCATGGATCCACAAGGGCGAGACCCAGGCCCTGGGCAACCCGATCGATGTCGTGCGCCAGTACCGCGACTTCATGACCGGTGGGGTGAACCCGGACGAACCCGCGGCGCCCACGAGCGGCATCACCCACATGGAGGCCACCAGCCAGGACGGGCTCGAGATGGGCTACACGGGGGCCCCGCTCACGGTGCGGGCCGGCTTCGACCTCGAGGACCCGATCGAGGAGCCGCAGCTCCAGCTCCAGGTGCACGCCCTCGACGGCCCGATCTTTCTCGGCGCCGCCGGCCCCAACGACCTGGGCCCGATCCTGAAGGGCCGCGGCCAGATCGAGTACCACATCCCCATGTTGCCGGTGGGGCCCGGTCGCTACTCCGTCGAGATCGAGATCACCAGCGCGGTGAGCGACGCGTCGATCACCCAGCGGTGCCCGCTGCCGATCCGCCCGGCGCAGGACCACCATGTCACCGACTTCTACGACATCGGTGGCGACTGGACCGTCACCACCGACTGAGCGTTCCGCCCGGCTGCTACCCGAGCAGGGTCAGAACTGGTCGGCGTCCATGATGAACACGACGTAGAAGTAGTCGGTGCTCACCCCGTTGACCAGCACGTTGGTGATGTCGATGCGGAACCGCTTGTCGGCCCCGGTGACGTCGGCGTTGAGGTGCTGGCCCCCGCTGGTCGCCCAGTCGACGTCGGCGATAACCGACAGGTCGGGCTCCCACACGAGTACGTCGTCGGGGACGCCGAGGAAGCCGGCGGGGATGTTGGTGAAGTTGGTGGCCCCGATCGGCACCGGGGTCTGCCCCTCGAACGCCATCGTGACCGACGCCCCGCTGAAGTCGACGTCGCCGCCCGACATGTTCAGCGAGAACGAGAACCGGGGGTAGGTGACCGTGTCGGGCGTGTAGCCCGGGGGCGGCCAGGCGATGTAGTCAATGTCGGTGGGCCGCGTCGCCGAGAAGAACCCGGACCCGAGAGACGACGTGGCATCGTCGGGGTCGGCGAACCAGTCGCGGTCCATCCAGTACAGCGCTTCGGACGAGTAGTACCGGTTGAGGCCGGAGTCGTACCACGCGGCCGAACCGGCCCCGACCCGGGTGATCAGGGGCGACATCATGCCCGCCCGGTGCCCGACGGTCTCATTGCCGATGCCCGTGCCGGGGCCACCACCGTTGTCGCGGAACTGGCCGCGAATCCCTCGGGGACCGTTACTGATCGCGGGGGTGGAACTGCCGGTGGTCCAACCGACGCTGAGGTTCGATCGGGCCGACCCGATCTGGCCCCGGTCCGTCGTTCCGTTGGCAACGCAGGCATGGCCGGAGCCGAACGGGTCGTGCGGATTGCCGCCGAGGCCGTCGACGCCGCTGCGCACCCGCACCAGGGCGGCCCGTTGGGCATCGGCCGACATCACCGGGTCGTCCACCAGCAGCGGCAGGCCAACGTGCTCGCGGTAGTAGTTCACCGTGGCCAGGGTGTGGGCCTCGAACGTGGCGTCGACGGTGCCCTCATCGCACCCGGGCACGTCGAGATCGGTGGGGGCGATCGTCGGTGAGCCGGCCGCGACCGCGGCGATACCGCTGCCCGGGGCGTCGAACACCGCCTGATAGTTGGCGATCGCCTGGGCCCGGTTGAACGACGGTGCGGCGGGGTTGCACGCCGCGGCCACGAAGGCCACGGCCACCAACCCGAGGGTCATGGTGCGGCGGGGGCGGAAACGGGCGAAACCTGCGGGTCGCGTCATGTCTCGACGTTAGCCGTCGGTGGGCGCCGCCGGCGATCCGCCGGCGTCGGCCGCCCCCTCTTCGCGTGCCCGCTCCGCCAGGCTCAGCACGTACTCCGACGATGTCGCCGGGTCGATCACCTGCGGCGATGCCAGCTCCCACTCGGGCGCGTAACCGTACTCGTGCAGTGCGAGCTGAAGCATCGGGCGAAAGACCATGATGTCGATTTCGGTGAACCAGTGCCGCCAGTCGCCGATGCCCTTGGAGCGCACGACCCGGCCCCGCTCCCCCGTCACCTCGGGCACCGCGATCGGCCCGAGGCCCAGGTGGTCGGAGAGACCGGCGAGGTCGCCGGCGACCATGTCCTCGTAGTGCACGGTGAAGAAGCGGTCGGCGATCTTGGCGCGCACGCCGAGCGTGCGGCGGGTGGCCCACGCCATCTCGGTGATGAGATCCATTCCGGTGATGTCCCAGTACAGGTTCACCAGCCGAACCAGCTCCACCGAGCCGGGGTCGGCCTCCTTCTGGCGAAGCCGTTCGACGAACAGCTCGACCTTTTCGGCCAGCCGCATCGCCGGGCGGCCGTACAGGTCATACATCAGCCACGACACGAGCCGGTCCCGCGGGTCGCGCACCAGAAACACGTGTTTGTCGAAGGCGTCGAAGACGTCCATCTCGACCTCGGCGAAGGTGTTGACCAGCTTCTTGACCACCAGGTTTTCGGGCGTGAGGTCAACCTCTCGAAGATCGAGCGGCTCGAACGACTCGGCGGCGCCGGGCAGGGCGTCGAGCAGCGCGTGGTGCAACGCGGTCGTCCCCGACTTCGCCTGGCCGAGAATGAGTACCCGCATCAGTCGAAGTGGTAACCGAGTTGTTCCGCGACCGGGTTGCAGATCTCCTCGACCACCCGCAGTTCGGCAAGGGTCAGGACCTCCTCGAACGAGCGCCGTTCGGGGCGGACCTCGGCCGCGGCGGAATCCGGCACCGGGTCAATGCCGAGAAAGTCGGTGATCTTGGCCAGCTCGGCCGTGGGGTTGCGGGTCAGCTCGGCGTAGGACAGCGTGAGCATCGCCCCGGGGTGGGTGCGGTCGAAGTCGGCGGTGATGAGCTCGGACTCGCGCCAGTAGTTCGACGCGGCCACCGGGTCGGGCAGGCTCATCACCTTGCCGACCTTGAGGCTGGCCACGATGTTGCGCGGGTCGCGGTACAGGTGCACGAAGCGGCTCCCGGGGAAGTCGGCGTGCAGCAACAACAGCCCGAAGAGGTTCTGCGGCGTCTTGTCGAACCACCGGTGGTCGGCGGGAATGCCCTGGGCCTCGCGGAACAGCTCCATGTACCCGACCGCGAACTCGCGGCGGCTGCGGGCCCGGTCGAACAGGTCGACGACCTGCTGCTCGGTGAGCCCGTCGATGTCGCGATGGTTCGCCAACACCTTGTTCTTCAGGTACTGGTTCTGGAACTGCTGCGTGCCGTACGGGTGACCCCACCGGTAGAAGTGGGTTTCCTCGGGGCAGTACAGCCCGGGCACGGACCGCAACAGGTCGCGCAGCATGGTCGTGCCGGACCGCACACAGCCGAGGATGAAGAACGGTTCGCTGGCACTGGAGGGGTTGGTCACGGGTTCGCTCTCTCGCGTGGTCGGCTCAACGGGTACGCCCGAGCACCGCTTGGTGTTGTTCGCGATACAGCGCCATCCAGTCGTCGGCCATCGCCGCCGGTGTGCGGACGTTGGCCATTCGGGCGGTGCGCGCCAGGCGGGCGTAGGCGGCGCGGTCGCGCCCATTCTCGAGCACCTGGCCGATGATGAGTTCGGGGTCGAGCTGGTCGACGACGATGCCGCCGCCGTGCTGCTCGATGCGTTCGGCCGGCGCACCGAGGGGCCCCACGACCGCCGGGATCCCGTTGGCCCAGGCTTCCGACAGCACATAGCAGTGGGTCTCGGGCCACACCGAGAAGATGCCGACGAACGTGGGCCGGATCTGGCGCAGCCGATCGGCGAGTTCGTCGCGCTGGTAGCCGCCGTGGGTGATGACCCCGTGTTCGAAGCCCGGCTCCACCTCACCGAGGATCTCAACGCTGACGCCGACGGCCTCGCCGAGCCGGGCGAGCTCGGCCGCCATCATGGCGCCTTTGGATTTGTTGATACCGCCAACGAGCAGGAGGCGGATGGGTTCGCTGTTGCCGGGGCACTTCGCCGCGATGCGGGGCCGGTCGATGCGCAGCCCGTGTTCGATGACCCGGACATGGTCGGCGACCTCGTCGCCGAACACGTTGATGTACTGCGAGCGGGTGTCGGCCGACGGGGTCACGAACAGGGGCACGGTGCGCATGAGTTCGGCCGTCTCGTGGCGCCAGAGGTGCACGAACCGATGCTTGAGCGGAAGATCCGCCGGTAGGTAGGTGGGCACCTGGCAGCGGCCTTCGCCCGGCGTGCAGGTTCCGCCGCAGAACTGCACGTTGTCGTCGAGCAGGTTGACCGAAGGGCACACCAGGTAGAAGTCGTGCAGGCTCATCACCAACGGGATGCCGAGACCGGCGGCGAGTTCGGGCCAGTCGAGCGTGAGGCCGATGAGGTGCTGGATGTGCACCTGTTCGATGTCCCACCGGGTCAGCACCTCGAGGGCGATCGCCGCCGCGGTGGGGTCTCGGAAGCGGCGTGGATCCCAGCCGCGCCCGACCTCCCACGTCTGTTCGAGCTGCCATTCGTCGCCCGCGTGGCGCCACAGTTCGAGCTGGGTGTCGATGGGTCGAAGCAGGTACGACTCGTACTCGTGCGACACCGAATCGGCGAGATCGCGGGCGAAGAACTCGGTTCCGCCCCCGCCGGAGTGCAGTACGTAGAGCACCCGGGCGCGATGGCCGCGGCCAACACCGGCGACGGACGCCGCCGCCACCTCCTTGGCCTTCTGGAACGGCGCCGACGCAACGAATTCCTGGGCCTGGCGGTCGTAGTCGGGGTACCGCTCGGCGAGGACCTTCAGACCTTTGGCGATCAGCTTCTCGCGCTGGCGGTTCCCGAAGCTGGCCGACTCGGAGTGGAACACCACCGTGTCGTCGGCGATCACATGCTCGAATCCGGCGGCGCCGAGCTTCATACAGAAGTCGTTCTCCTCGCCGTAGCCGCGGGGAAAGCCCTCGTGGTCGAGCTCGCCGACCTCGGCTCGGGCTTCTTGCGACACGAAAAGGCAGAAGCCGTTTCCGGTGGGCGAGGTGGGGCGGAAGAACCGGGCACCCCGGGCCACCGCGGCGCCGAGCGACGCGGCGTGGTCGAGCCCGGTGGGCTCATCGACCGCGAAGGAGAACACGCCGGCATGGTCCGACAACGGGGTGACGGTGGCGATCATGGGCCGTTCGTTGGCCGCTACGCGCAACCGCCACGACCACCGGGGGGTAACCATGGTGTCGCTGTTGAGAATGATGACATCGCCCTCGGCGGCGAGGGCGAGCCCACGGTTCACGGTTCGGGTGAATCCGAGGTTCTCGTCGTTGCGCTCGATGGTCGTGCCCGGGCGATCGCGAAGCTGATCGAGGACCACCGGCATGCGCCGGTCGGTCGACGCGTCGTCGATCAACACGATGTTCACCTCGACGGGGGTATGCCGATCGAGGGCTTCGAGACACCGTTCGACGTCGTCGACCGCGTTGTAGATCGGCACGATCACCGTCAGCGGCCGGGAGAACACACCGTCGCGAACGCGCTGGCGCAGGTAGGGGTAATCGACCTCGGCCGGGCCGACCGGGGCCGGTGCGGGGGCGGCGTCCACCGCGGTCGGTGCCGGCTGCTCGGGTTCGGACTCGACCCGGTCGGCGATCTGTTGGCGCCCACTGACCAGGCGATTGGCGATGCGCAGGGACCACTTCACCGCGGGGCGGGCGAGCAGCTCCCCCTTTTCGATGGACTCGCGGTTGCGTTGGTGGATGGCGGTGGCCAGCTCCTGCTCGAGCTCGATGATGCGCGCCCGCAGCGAGGGCTCGTGGGCAAACGCGGCCTCGGTGGTGGCGAGGACATCTCGCAGGTAATCGATCTCGACCAGGTGATCGCGCTCGGTCGCGTCGGCCTCCGAACGGATCGAGTCCAGCTGTTTGGCGGCGTTCTCCTCGGCCTCGGCCCGCTGGGCCTCGATGAGGTCGCGGTGCGCCTCGACCTCGGCGAACGCGGTGGCGTGCTCGGCCCGCTCGCGCTCGATGGCGGCCTGAAACTCAGACCGTTCGCGCTCGAGTATCTCGGTCGCAGCCGCCTGCTGTTCGTCGAACCGACGTTCCGCCGCTTCCCGGTTGACCGTGATGTCGCGCTGCACGAGCCGAATCTGGTCGGTGAGCTCGTCGATGTAGGCGCGGGCCTCGTCGAGTTGGCCCTCGTAGGTGGTCTCGGATTCCTTCCACTGGCCGAGGATGTCGTCGCGTCCGATCTCGATCGCCTTCTCGACATCGCGTTCGCGCTGTGCGTCGAGGGCCACGACCGATTCGAACATCAGGTCGAGCCCCGGCGTCTCTCGTCCCATCTTCGGCGCAGCGAACGATTCGTGGGCTCCCGCCTGACCCGCGAGCGCTTCGAGTAGTGCCTGTTGCCCGCTGGACAACAGCTCGAGGTCGGCTTCGGCGGCGGCCTCGTGATGGCGGAGCCGACCGTCGAGTGGGGCGGCGAACGCCTTGGCGACACCCTTGCGACTCGTCGGGGCGGCGTCGCCGAGCACATCGAAGGCAAAGTCGATCAGGCGGTCGCGCTCGGCGCCACCGGCCAGCACGTCGTCGAACTCGATCACGAACACGGGTAGCCCGTCGAGACCGGCCAGCACGGTGCGCAGGTACCGCTCCCAGAGCGCGAGACCGTGACGAAGACCCAGGCCGTTGCGCTCGCGCAGCGACTGGGCGATACCGATCGGGTCGCGTCGGACCAGCACGGCGGCCTGTGGCTCGGGCAGCACCTTGCGCCAAAACGGCAGGGTCAACGACAACCGCGGGTCTTTGAACAGCCAGTGATCGGTGGCGAAGACATCTCGAAACAGCTGACGGGCCTTACCTTCAAGCCCAAAGGTGGGGTCGGTGAGTTCGGCCAGCGATCCGAGCGCCGCCTTGGTCGGGCCAAACCAGGACGCGCCGGCACGTTCGAGCAGGTCCTGGTTGAACTCCATCAGCGACAGCACTTCGAAATGACCGAGCGGGTTGCTGTCGTTTCCACCGACCAACTCCGACTCGTCGGGCAACTCGAAAGGCAGGGTCGCCAGCGCGGCCGTGGTCGCGCTGGTGCCACTGCGGTGCATGCCTACAACGAACAGTCCCATCGGCGGGCAGCCTAGTGGGGTGGAGGGGCCCAGAGCGGCACGGTCGGCCGGGCTTTTCGCCCGGCCTTCTACCGGTTTCGGTCCGGGTCGTGGCAGACTAGTGAAGCGGGCGGCTCTTCGTGCGCGCTACGCGACGCGAACCTGCTGCTATCCCCCCAAACTGCGATGGTTTTCCTGGTGCATTTCAACCGTTCCCGCTCCAACTCGATCGGCGCAAACCGGCTCACCACGGTGGCCGCGGTGCTGGGCGCCTTCGCCATGCTGGCGACCCTGGTGCTCGTCTCGCCCGCCGCCGCGCAGGACGGCTCGGCCGACACCGCTGACCCGATCGACGAGACGACGGGCGAACCGTTCCCGCCGATCGACCAGGACCCGATCACCATCTGGGAATCCGATGGTGGCGACATCACCCCGGAACAAGCCGCCGTCGAGGCGATCGCGGCCAGTGTCTCGACCGAAAGCGACTTCGACGACGGCCTCGGTAGCGAACTCGACCAGGACGGGGTCACGTTCGAAGCCGGCGAACCGGTGGCCACCTTCCGGGGCGGCGGCTGGGGCCACGGCGTGGGCATGAGCCAGTTCGGTGCCTACGGACGGGCAGCCGACGGCCAGAACCACCACCAGATTCTCCAGCACTACTACGAAGGCGTCTCGATCGGCTCCTACGGGTTCAGCTCGACGCTTCGGGTGCAGGTCGGATCCGCATCCACGGCGACCCTCGCCCCCGAGGGCAACGTCGACATCCGGATCAACAACCGGGTGAAGGCCAGCGCCACCGCCGGCCAACGGGTGGTCATCACCCACAACGCTGCGGGCTGGGGCATCGAGATCGACGGCAACCAGCTGTGCGCCCCGGCGTGCACCGGTTCGGCCCTCGCCGTCACCCACTCGAAGCCGACGCCGGTGGGTATCGCCGAGACCGGCCATCGCTATCAGCACGGCAAGATCCAGCTGAAGCCGACGGCGCCCGGGGCGTCGTCGATGCACATCATCATCGCCGGCATCAACGTCGAGCAGTACCTGTACGGCCTCGGCGAGATGCCGTCGTCGTGGCCGTCCGAGGCTCTGGCCGTGCAGGCGATCGCCGGCCGCTCCTATGCCGTCGACGTGACCGAGTCCCGGCGGCGCTCGTCGAGTTGGAACAACCCGTTCGACCTCTTCGGCAGCACCGGCGACCAGGTCTACATCGGCATGACCAAGCAGTTCGGCGCCCAGGGCTCGCGCTGGGTGGCCGCCGTCGACAACACCCGGGGCCAGTACGCCCTGCACGGCGGTAGGCCCATCACCGCGTTCTACAGCTCGAGCAACGGCGGGCACTCCGCCGACAGCGAATACGTTTTTGTCGCCCGGCTCCCCTACCTGCGGGGCAAACCCGATCCGTTCGATGGCCACAACAACAAGTTCGCGTCCTGGACCCGCACCTACTCGCTCACCGATCTGAGCCGATACCTCGGGGCCTTCAGCGATTCGAACGTGGGCGCCATCGAGCGCATCGAGTTCCGTCAGCCGATCGCGGCGAGCGGCCACATCGACCGGGCCGAGGTCGTGCTGGTCGGTTCGGCCGGGCGCAAGTCCATCCGCGGGTCGTCGTTTCGCGTGCGGGTAAACGCCGGGCTCTCCGCCGACGGGCTCGGCCTCGACCACCAGCTGCTGAGCAGCAACTTCTCCTTCGACGGCATCGCCGGCGCCGACGCCAAACCCGAGGGCCGGTTCAAGGTCACCGAGAAGGTCACCACCGGCGCCACGCCCAAAGCCACCTTCTGGGGCTGGGCGGTCGACCCCGACACGTCGGATCCCGTGTCGATCACCCTCACCATCGACGGCCGGCGAACGATCAACAAAGTCGCCAACATTCCCCGCCCGAAGGTCGATTCCCGGTTCGGCCTCGGCCCTCGACACGGTTTCGAGTTCACCACCGCGCTGCAGCGGGGGCGCCACCAGTACTGCATCTGGGCGCTGAACGTCGGCGAGGGCGCCGACACCAACCTGGGGTGTCGCACCTTCACGGTGGCGTCGTCGCCGGTGGGCGCGCTCGAACAGATCCAGATCGTCTTTGAGCCTCAGCCCCGCTTGGTGCTGAGCGGTCACGTCACCGACCCCGACACCAGCAGCCCGGTGAACGTCGATGTCGTGCTCGACCGCCGCCTGGTGAACACCGGGCGGGCCGACGGCCCGGGTGGCGCGTTCCGCATCACCGCCGACGTCACCCCGGGGCCGCACTCGGTGTGCGCGTTCGGGATCGACGACAACCAACTCAGTCCCGACACCAACCTCGGGTGCGCCGACCTCACCGTGCCCGACCGCCAACCGATCGGTAGCTACATCCTGCGCAATCTGGGTGGTGGTCGCCTGATGTTCGACGGCTGGGCGCTCGACCCCGACACCAGCGCTTCGATCGTGGTCGCCGCGACGGTCGACGGCCGCCGGGTGGCCGACCAGGTCGCCGATGCCCGCCGGGTACCCCTTGGGCGCCGCTACGGCCTTGGCGAGTTCCACGGTGTCGACCTGGAGATCCGGCTTTCGCCGGGTACCTACCGGGTCTGCCTGTGGGCGCTCAACGCCACCAAGGGCGCCAAGAGCACCAACCTCGGCTGCCGCAACCGCACCGTCTAGCGCCCAAACGAACTCCGGGGGTCAGACCCCCGGTCAGATAGCCGTCATCAAGGGGGTCAGACCCCTGGTCATGAACTTCTGGGTCAAACCCCTGGTCACAAGGTGTCCACAAGGGGGGTCAGACCCCGGATCTGGGCTTCAGGGGGTCAGACCCCTGGTCAGATCGAGGTTGGGGGTGAGCGCGGGTTAGGTGAGGGCGGTGACGAGTTCGGCGAGGGGTTCGCGGAAGTCCCGGAGCACCGGCAGATCCGACAGCCGCAGGGCGGCGTTGTCGAGCACCGAGTTGGCCGGGCGATGCGCCGGCAGCGGCGGATCGTATTCGGCGGTGGTGATCGGTTTGACCCGGTCCGGGTCCTCCCCCGCCGCCGCGGTGACTTCGCGCGCGAACTCGTACCACGACACCGCTCCGGCGTTGGTCACGTGAAAGATGCCCGGCCGACGCTGCGAACCCAGCGTGAACAGTTGCTGGGCGAGGTCGGTGGTGAAGGTCGGGTGCCCGACCTGGTCGTTGACGAACTTCAGCTCGGGATGGCTGCCGAGCAGGCGCAGAATGGTCTTCACGATGTTGTTGCCGTGCTGGCCACAGACCCACGAGGTGCGCACGATCGTGGCCTCGGGCCCCACCTCGAGCTCACCGGCGAGCTTCGACGCGCCGTACACCGATTGCGGGTTGGGGGCGTCCCATTCCACGTACGGAGAGTCCTTGGTGCCGTCGAACACGTAGTCGGTGCTGATGTGCACCAGGTGGGCCCCCGTAGCGCGCGCCGCTTCGGCGATGTGGCGCGGACCCATGGCGTTGGCCCGGTAGGCCAGATCCACCTCCGTCTCGCACGCGTCGACGGCGGTGAACGCCGCACAGCTGATGATGAGGTCGGGCTTGGCCGCGCCGAACGCCTCGAGCACCGCGGCCCGGTCGCCGATGTCGAGTTGGGCGGGCCCCTCCCCGGCGAGGTCGAACTCGACGACGTCGTGCCCGGCCCCTTCGTAGACCGTGGCCGTATCGCGACCCAGCTGGCCGCTCGTACCCGTGATCGCAACCCGCATCAGTTCGTGCTCCCGGTCACTTGCTGCCCTTGAGCGGTTCCCACCACGCCCGGTTGTCCCGGTACCACGCAACGGTCAGCTCGAGCGCCTCGCCAAACTCGCGCTCGCAGGACCAACCGAGGGCCTGCGCCTTGGAGCAGTCGACCGAATACCGGCGGTCGTGGCCGAGGCGATCCTCGACGTAGTCGATCGCCGATTCGTCACGGCCACACAGTTCCACCAGACGGTCGGTGATCTCGCGGTTCGGGATCTCATTGCCGGCGCCGATGTTGTAGATCTCGCCGAGGCCACCTTTGTCGAGCACGGTGTGCACGCCAGCACAGTTGTCCTCGACGTAGCACCAGTCGCGCACGTTCATACCGTCGCCGTACAACGGCACGTTGTGCCCGTCGATCAGGTTGGTGGTGAACAGCGGGATCAGCTTCTCGGGGTACTGCCACGGGCCGAAGTTGTTCGACGAGCGGGTGATCACCACCGGCAGGTCATAGGTCGTGTAGTAGCTCATGGCGATGAGGTCGCTGCCGGCCTTGCTCGCCGAGTAGGGCGAGTTCGGCTCCAGACCGTCCGTCTCGACGAACGAACCTTCGTCGATCGAGCCGTACACCTCGTCGGTGCTGATGTGCAGCAGCCGGTCGACCTCGACGTGGCGGGCGACGTCACACACCACGTTGGTGCCGTCGCAGTTGGTGTTGACGAAGACGTCGGGCCCGGCGATCGAGTTGTCGACATGGCTCTCGGCGGCGAAATGCACCACCCGGTCGTGGCCGGTCATCGCCGCGGTCAGCGTCTCGCGATCGGTGATGTCGCCGTGCACGAACGAGAAACGGGGGTCGTCGTCGAGATCGGCGAGGGTCGATCGGTTGCCGGCATAGGTCAGAGCGTCGTAGACGGTGACCTCGTCGTCGGTGTTCGCCAGCACGTAGCGGACGTAGTTCGAGCCGATAAATCCGGCCCCGCCGGTCACGAGCAACTTCATTGATGTCTCCTAATCAGGTGGCGGCGATCAGTGTAGGACGAGACACCCCGCATTCGTCTGTGATGCCGGTCCTGACCGGGGGATACGGGTCAGGTGCGCAGCGAGATGTGCGGCTGCCACTGCGGTTCGATGTCGGCCCGCAGCGGGTTGGCCTCGTCCCGCGGCGACAGAATCGGCGACTCGAGGCCCCAGTCGGCGCCGATCTCGGGATCGTCCCAGGCCACACCGAGCTCGTCGGTGGGGTTGTAGTACCCGTCGACCAGGTAGGTGATGGTCATGTCGGTGATCGACGCGAAACCGTGGGCGACGCCCGGCGGGATGTACACGCCGCGGTGGCTGAAGGACCCGTCGGCCTGCTCGCCCAGGTCGAGTTCCTGCGTCGCGCCGTCGGTCGGCGACCCGGTGCGGAGATCGTGCAACACGACCCGGGCCCGCCCGTTGGGCACGTACCAGTAGTCGGACTGATGGAGGTGATAGTGCAGCCCGACGATCGCCCCCGCCTGCCGGTCGCCGCGGTTGCCCTGGATCATTTCGCGGCCCAGTGGAAACCACTGCCGCCGATAGGTCTCGACGAAAATGCCTCGTTCGTCGGCATGGACGGTCGGCTCGACTTCGTACACGCCGGCGATGACGGTTGATTCGGTGATATCAGCCATGGGCCCTGTGTCTTTCGGTTCGGTGAACCGTTCGAGGCTAGACGCCGGTCGGGATCTACGAAACCCCGGCCCGGTGCGCGAGTTCCTGGCGACACAGCACCGCCATCGTGAGTGCGGAGGCCGTCACCGATGCGATGAGGGCGATCTCGACCCGTAGGAACAGCGGCCCGCTCATCGAGGTGGCGATGATCGGGAACAGGATCACGCCGGGAACCCACCCGAGCGCCACCTTGGGCTGGCTGCCGAGGGCGATCAGCGTAAGGGCGAGCGACAGGGCGACCATGAAGATGGCGCTGGACAGCGCCAGCAGGGCCATGTCGGATCGAGCGATCTCGTCGCCGTCAAAGGCGGTGGCGACCACCCACGGGCCGAGCAGGAACGCGCCGATGACACCGCCGGTGCCGATGAAGGCCACGAACGCGAGCAGGCGTTTGAGCGTGGCGCGAAATTCGCGGTGGGCGCCGACCGAGGCCAGCCCCACCAGTTTGGGCAGCAGCGATGCCTTGACCGCCTGGAAGAAGAACAGCGGCACCCGCGCCATCAACAAGCCGTTGAGGAATCGTCCGGCGGCATCCTCCTCGGAGTCGGAGGCCAACAGATCGACGGCGGTGACCCCCGCGTTGAGCAGGAACGCCTCGAACAGCGAGGCCGCCAGCAGGAACCCGAGCGCTTGACGCAGTTCGGTCCACGGGACCTCGGGACCGGGCTGCAACAGGTCGCGCAGGCCGCGACCGGCCACCAGCACCGCAATCGCGGGGCCGGACGCCACGATGAGTCCGTACGGGCCGGCCACCTCGACGCCGATGCCCCACAGCACGAGCGCGGCGACCATGCGCACCAGGCCCTCGGTGCCGAAATAGCGGGCGTAATCACCGAAGCGCTGATAGCCCGAGAGCACGCCGCGCAGAAGTTCGCCGATGCCGAACGCCGCCATGGTCAACAAGAGGGCGGCGAACAACAGCCACTGGCCGTCGAAGAGCTCGCGCACCATCCATGGCCCGGCGATCGCCAGCGCGGTGGCGAGCACGCCGAAGAGCCCGACGCCCATGATGGCGGCGCGCCGGACCACCGGTGCAGCCCCTTCGCCGCGCGTGGCCCGGTCGGTGGAGATCCGACTGACCTCCTGCTCGAGGGGCTGGAAGAACCCGGGGCCGAGGATGAACACGATGGTCCACAGCACCGCTATGGCGCTGTAGCGATCCTGGCCGAGCGCCTGGCGGGAGGCGATGACGAACCCGTATGTCGCAACGCCGTTGACCACCAGCCCGAGAGCGATGGCGATCGTGCCCTCGGGAAGGGCGCGTTGACGCCCATTCTCGGGCGGAGCGGACGTAGACATGACTGTGGGCAGGCTAAACGGTTCTGCCGTCGGAGCCGGTCATGGCCTCGGTGGAGTCGGCGGCGGAAAAGCTCGGCATGCAGAGCCCCTCGAGCTCGGCGATCTCGATCCGTTCACGGTTTTCCCACGTGACCTGGTTCGCGGGGTCAGGGCCGAGTTTGTATTCGTGAAACGTGAGGTCGAGGGCGTCGAACGCCAGCAACCGACCGACGAGGGATTCACCGATCCCGAGGATCAGCTTGATCGCCTCGAGCGCCTGGATGCTGCCGATGATTCCGGGCAGGACGCCGAGCACGCCGGCTTCGGCACAGCTCGGGGCAAACTCGGCCGGCGGGGCCTCGGGGACGAGGTCGCGGTAGGTGGGGCCGGTGCGCGGGTCGAAGACGGTGACCTGTCCCTCGAATCGGAAGATCGATCCGTGCACCACCGGAATGCCGAGCTTCACCGACGCGTCGTTCAGGAGATACCGGCTCGGGAAGTTGTCGGAACCGTCGACGATGACGTCGTACCCGGCGATGGTGTCGAGGATGTTGTCCGCACCGAGGCGCAGGTCGTAGGTGACGACGTCGACGTCGGCGTTGAGGCCGACGAGGGTTTTTCGGGCCGATGCAACCTTGCGTTCGCCAACCCGATCGCGGCTGTGCAGCACTTGGCGCTGGAGGTTCGATTCGTCGACCTCGTCCATGTCGATGATGCCGAGCGTGCCGACCCCGGCGGCGGCGAGGTACAGCGCGGCGGGCGAACCGAGCCCACCAGCGCCGAGGAGCAAAACCTTGGCATCGAGCAGCTTGAGCTGGCCCTCCGCGCCCACCTCGGGCAGCGTCAGGTGGCGCTGGTAGCGGTTGCGCTGCTCGGGCCCGAGCGTGCGCGGCGCCGACCAGGCGTGGCCACCGTCCTTCCAGCCGTTGAAGCCGCCGTCCATCGAAACGACGGTCTCGTAGCCGAGCTCCGCCAGGGTCACCGCGGCCAGGGCACTGCGGGCGCCACCGGCGCACATCACGACGATCGGGGTCGCCCGGTCGGCGATCGCCCCTTCGATCTGCGATTCGAGCATGCCGCGCGGGATGTGCACCGAGCCGGCGACCGCCCCCTGGGCGTATTCGTCGGGCTCGCGCACATCGACCAGCGCGTAGCCATCGTCGAGGAGGACGGCCGCCCCGGCCGGGTCGGTCTCGACGATCTTGGACTTGGCCTCGCGCAACAGGTCTCGAAAGGTTGCCATGGCAAAAGCCTATGCCTGGCCGGCGGGTCCCCGGTAACCGACGATGGTGGGCAGGACGTCGGCGATCGCGGCCTGCACCCCGACGGTCGCGACGTGATCCATGGCGGTCGGCTCGCCGTTGATGATGATCACGGCGGCGCCGTTGGCTTTGGCGAGCGGCACGGTCTCGTTGATCGGAAACACCGAGAGGCTCGATCCCACCGCCAGGAAGACATCGCATTCGATGGCGGCCACCTCGGACCGGCGCAGATCGTCGGGGTCGAGGTTCTGCCCGAACGACACCGTGGCCGACTTGAGCATGCCGGTGCACTCGGGGCAATCGGGATCCACCTCGCCCGCCCGCACACGGTCGAGCGCGGTCTCCATCGGCGCCCGGTAGCCGCAGTCCAGGCACTGCACCTTCCGGGTTGTGCCGTGAATCTCGACCACCTTGGCCGGATCGACGCCCGCCCGTTGGTGCAGCTCGTCGACGTTCTGGGTGATGAGGGTGTGGAGCTTTCCCCGCCGTTGGAGTTCGACCAGCGCCAGGTGCCCGCGGTTGGGCTCGACGTCGGCCCACCACTCGCCGCTCGCCCGGCGGGCCCAGTTCTTTTGCCGCACGGTGGGGTTGGAGACGTAGTGGCGGATGTGCGAGGCCTTCTCGGCGTCGGGGTCTTTGGTCCACAGACCGTTGGGGCCGCGAAAGTCGGGAATGCCACTGTCCGTCGAGATGCCGGCACCGGTGAGCACGGTGACCGCGGCCGCCGCATCGATGAGCTCGGCGGCCCGTACCACGGGAGAATCAACTGCCATCGCTCGCACCCTACCCCACCCGTTGACAGCCGGGTGCAAATACACTAAACATACCGAAAGTTACTCAAATGCATTAAGGGACCTTCCAGAGTGCCGCCTTCCCCCGCAACCACTCGCGCCATCCGTGGCGATTTCGGGGAGACAATGCCCACCACCAGAATCCGACCCACCTTCGACACCGAGACCATCACGGTCGAACCGTGGCTGGACCCCATCGTCGATGAACACGGGGTGGATCCCCGATCCTCCTACGTCGAGGACGTCTGGCTGGGGATCCTCGGCCCGAGCACCGTCTGGCTGCTCCGGAAGGTGGCGGCCGGGCTCGACGCGCAACCGGAGGGCTTTCCGCTCGACCTCGCCGAGACCGCCGCGACGCTCGGACTCGGGGGGCTCGGCCGAAACGGCGCGTTCATGCGCTCGATCGGACGAGCCTGCCAGTTCGGCCTCGCCCGGCCGATGGACGGCACCACGCTCGCCGTGCGGCGCCATCTTCCGCCCGCGACCCAGGGTCACCTCCGCCGCCTGCCCGAGTCCGTGCGGTTGCGTCACGACGAGTGGATGCAGCGGCCCAGCGACGCGGTCGACCCGAAACCGGCGGAGCGAATCGCGTCTGAACTCGTTCTTGCCGGCCAATCGATGGCCGAGATCGAACGGGTGCTGCGATCGTTGCAATTTCACCCCGCGGTGGCCCATCGAGTCGCTCGCGACGCCGCTCGACCGGGAGAGCCGAACGACCCAATTCACGACAACTGACTTGGTTTAGCCCCCGAACGGCTGGTACCACTGTGGGTCGGGACACGGGAGAGGCTGTCCTCGAGCGGCCGGGGAAAGCGGGAGAGGTTGACCCCAGCGGCAACGCAATAGCAATGCACCCAAAGAATCAACCAAGGGACCCAGAAACTCATGACCACTTTCCGACCCGGTCTATGGCGCCGCATCGCCATCGTCGCTGTCATGGCAATGCTTGGCGGCGTAGCGCTGTCCGGCGCAGCCCCGGCAGCCGAAGGCACCGACGCCGCCGACTCACTTGCCGTCCACAACGTCGAGCACAACGAACTCGGCCAGGAGATGACCAGTCAGGTCGCTTCCGAGCTGCAGACGACCACCGACGAGATCATCATCGGCGACGATCAGCGCTCGGTCGTGTTCCCGTCGACGTTCTTCCCGGCGTCGGCCACGGCCTTCATGACCTTTAGCCAGGGCACCGGTTCGTTCCGCTGCACCGCCTTCATGGTCGGGGCCAACGTGGCGATGACCGCCGCTCACTGCCTCCACGGTGGTGGCGCCGGCCAGGCGTTCTCGGACAACATCCTGCTCGCTCCGGGCTGGACCGGCGACTCCGCGCCGTTCGGCGTGTGCGCCGCCACCCAGACCTACGTCCCGACCCAGTGGACGCAGCAGGGCGACAGCCGCTTCGACTACGGCATCATCAAGCTGGACTGCACCGCCGGCAACCAGAGCGGCTTCTACAAGCTGTTCCTGGCCCAGAAGGACAACTTCTTGAAGGCCAAGACCAACATCATCAACGGTTACCCCGGTGACAAGGTCGACCAGTGGACCTCCACCGACGGCATCCGCAAAGTGACCGCCAACCAGGTCTTCTACCGCAACGACACCCTCGGCGGCATGAGCGGTGCGCCGCTGTGGCGCTGGAAGAGCTCCAGCTGCCCCTCGTGTGTGCAGGCCATCCACTCCGGCTCGGTCCTCAACGGCCAGGGCGTTCGGGTGAACGTCGGCGCCCGGGTCACCCCGGTGATGAAGACGCAGCTGAACCTGGTCAAGTCCGGCCAGATCTAAACCGCTGATGCATCGGTAGCGCTCTCGGGCGGTGCCGAGCAGCAGAACTATCCGGGCCATCGGATCGCCAGTGCGATCCGATGGCCCGGAGTCGTTTTGTCGTCGTTTTGTCCGGGAAACTACGGGGTGAAGTTCTCGGCCAGCTCGACGAGCAGGCGGACGCCGAATCCGCTGCCCCCCTTGGGCACCTCGCCGACGACCGCATCGCCAAACGCCGGGCCGGCGATGTCGAGATGGGCCCACCGGAGCCCCTCGCCGACGAACTCGCGAAGGAACAGCCCCGCGGTGAGCGCACCGGCGTGGGGGCCACCGATGTTCTTGAGATCGGCCACGTTCGAGTCGAGCATCTTGCGGTAGTCGTCGGGCAGGGGCAGGGGCCAGACCCGTTCACCCGCGTTATCCGCCGCCGATCGCACCTGGGCAATCCAGTCGTCGTCGTTGCCCATGAGGCCCGCCATGCGAGGCCCGAGCGCCACCATGCAGGCGCCGGTGAGGGTGGCGAGATCGACGATTGCATCGGGTTCGGTCTCCGATGCCAGCGACAACGCGTCGGCGAGCACCAACCGGCCTTCGGCGTCGGTGTTGAGCACCTCCACCGTCTTGCCGTTGCGGATGGTCAACACGTCGCCTGGTCGGGTCGCGTCGCCGCCCAACATGTTGTCGGTGAGCGGGGTGTAGGCCACGACCCGGGCGGCCGGCTTCACCGCCGCGATCGCCTGCATGGCCCCGAGGACCGCGGCGGCACCACCCATGTCACATTTCATGGTCATCATGCCGGTGCCGGTCTTGATGGACAGGCCGCCGGCATCGAAGGTGATGCCCTTGCCGACGAGGGCGAGCGTTCCCCGGGCCTTGGCTTCGGGTTCGTAGGTGAGCTTGACGAGCCGGGGCGGCAGCGTCGACCCGCGGTTCACGCCGAGGATGCCCCCGAGGCCCGCTTTGGCGATGGCCTTTTCATCCATGATCGAGACCTTGAGCCCCGCCTTGCGGCCCATGCGCCCGGCCACCTGGGCCAGCTTGGGTGCGGTGAGCGAACCGCCAGGTTCGTTTACCAGGTCGCGGGCGAAGCACACGGCGTCAGCGATCGCCTTCGCCCGTTCGAGTGCCCGGGTGATCGTCTTGCCCCCGCCGCCCAGGTGGGTGACCTTGATCAACTCCGCCTTCGTCGGGTCGCTCTTGAGCTCGGTGTATTCGTAGGCGCCCAGAATGAGGCCCTCGCCGAAGGCCTGGGCGGCCGCCGCCGCATCGTGGCCTTCCGGCAGACCATCGAGCACCATCGACGCCAGGTGGGGGGTGCGCCGGGCGGCGCGGGCCAACGCCGCCCCGATCCGGCGGAGCGAGTCCACCTCGAACTCGTCGGTCGCACCGAGGCCGACGAGGGCGACCGGAGTCCCGGAGGCCCCGGCGACGATCTGCACCTGGCCGGTCGTGCCCTCGAATCCGCGGGCGGTGAGCTCAGCCTCGTCGACTCCGTCGGGGCGATCCCCGTCGCTGAAGACGGCGACGGCGACCAGGCCGGTGCTGGCGGGAACGGATCGGGATGTGGCAAAGCGCAAAGACATGCGACCACAGTAGTGATCGGCGAAGCCCGCGGCGGTCGACCCTGACGCTGGCGAGCCGATCGTGCCCGATAGCCTGACGGCGATGTCGCTGCACCGCCGCCTTCTCGCCGTCCTGGTCGCGCTCGGGGTCCTGGCCGCCGGCTGCGGATCCACCCTGGTCGCCGATGATCGAATCGTCGATGGCGATCGCTCGGCGACACCGGTGGCGACCGAGCCCGGCGAAGCCCCCGATCCCGATACTCCCACCGCCACCAGCGCGCCACGCTTCAGCGATCTGCCCACCGTCGGCCTCGGCGAACTCCCCATCGAGGCGCTCGAGACCCTCGACCTGATCGCGGTCGACGGCCCCTACCCGTACCGCAAGGACGGCTCGACGTTTCAGAACCGCGAGGGCATCTTGCCCGACCGCGACCTGGGGCACTACCGCGAATTCACCGTCGACACACCGGGCTCGAGCGATCGGGGAGCCCGCCGCATCGTGGCCGGCGACGACGGCGAGCGGTACTACACCGATGACCACTACGCGTCGTTTCGCGAGATTCTCCAATGACCGCCACTCCCCCTGAGAGCGTGACCCGATGACCTGGACCCAACGGCTTCTCAACGACGTCGGACCCGGTATCTACGTGGCCCCCGGCACCGACGCCGACCTCACCGAGGTCGCCGCCCGGGGGTGGCAGTTGTTGCGCGCCGATCTGAGCGCGGTCACCGACAAGGCCGGCCTGCTCACCGCTCTCGCCGCCGCGATCGAGGCTCCGGAGCACTTTGGCCACAACTGGGATGCGCTCGTCGATGTATGGACCGACCTCGCGTGGCTCGAGGACCGCAACCGCGTCGTCGTGCTCGATGGCTGCGGCGGTCCGGCGCGCGCCTGCCCCGCCGACTGGGCCGTCGCCCTCGACATCGTCCGCGGCGCCGTCGCCGAACATCAGGCCTCCTCGACCACCCTCCGCGTCGTCCTTCGCGATACGGATCCCCTGTCCGGATTGGCGGCGCTGTGAAGCAGTCGATGAACCCGACCACCCTCGTGGCCCGCTGGGCCACGGTCATCATCGTCGTGGGACTCCTGGCGACGGCGTGCGCCACGACCCCGCTCGAATTGCCGGCCGACACCACCGCGCCGACCGCGCCGCCGGCGACCGAGGCGCCCACGGTCACGACCACCGACCCGCCGCCGGACTCTGAGCCGCCGCCGACCACCACCGAGGAACCCCCACCGGAGGTTCCCGACATGCCGACCTTCGACGATGATGACGACGACCTGCCCATCGACGACGACGTTCGCATCGGCACGCTCGACAACGGCCTCTCCTACTACATCCGGTCGAACCAACGTCCGGGCGGGCGGGCGCAGGTCCACCTCGCGGTCAACGCGGGATCCGCGCTCGAGGACGATGACCAGCGCGGCGGCGCCCACTTTCTCGAACACATGATGTTCAACGGCACCGAGAACTTTCCGGCGAACGAACTGATCCGGGTGCTCGAACGTTTCGGCGCCGAGTTCGGCCCCGATGTGAACGCCTACACCTCCTACGACGAGACCGTGTACCAGTTGGCGATTCCCACCGACGACGACGAGATCGTGACCACCGCGTTCGACGTGCTCCTCGAATGGGCTTCGCGCGCCACCATCGACCCCGACGAGGTCGAGGCCGAACGCGGGGTCGTCATCGAGGAGTGGCGCCTGCGCGATCAGGGGTTCTGGAGCCGGTATTTCGATGAGGTCACCGATCGCCTGTTGAGCGACACGCCGTACGACGATCGCTCCCCCATCGGCGGGCTCGAACCGGTGACCGACATGACCCCGGAGGCGCTGCGCCGCTACTACGAAGACTGGTACCGGCCCGATCTCATGGCCGTCGTCGTCGTCGGCGACATCGACGTCGACGAAACCGAAGCCGAGATCATCGAGCGGTTCGCGCCCTTGACCAACCCCGAGGAAGCGCCCGAGCGGCCGGAGATCACGACGACCGCGGCCACCGAACCGACCTTCATTCGCCTCGCCGACCCCGAGTACCCGAGTTCGTTTGCCGAACTGAACTACCCGCTGCCCGTCACCCCCACCGACACCGTCGGCGCGCTCCGCCGGGAGTTGGCGCTCCAGGTGGGCTTCGACATCGTGGCCACCCGGCTGAGCGACGACGCTCGACGCGGCGGCACCCCGTTCTTCAGCGCGTCGGCGGCGAGCAACCCGCTGGTCCGTTCGCAGCAGAGCCCCGGGGTGGCCACCGAAAACGACCCCGCCGACCTCGCCGCCGCGACGCGGGCCGCGCTCGAGGAGGTCGAGCGGGCCCGGCGCTACGGCTTCACCGAGGAAGAGCTCGAGCGATCGCTCGCCGCCCTTCGCAGCTCGGTCGAGCAGGAGTTCGACCGCCGCTCCACCCGTCAGGACCGCCAGCTCGCCGATGAGTACGTAGCGAACTTCTTGTCCGGCGACCCCATTCCAAGCGCCCGGGACCGCTTCGACCTGCTCACCCAACTCCTCGACGACATGACCGTCGACCAGGTGTGGGGAACCTTCGCCGCAATCCTCGACACCACCGAACCGTTGGTGATCGTGGCCGGTCCCGAAGCCGACGACGATGACATTCCGACCATCGACGAACTCGAAGCGCTTCTCGACGACGTCGTGAACGGCGAGGTCGACCGCCGGGAATCCGACGCCGAGGCCGTCGACGCGATCATGGGTCGACCCGACCCCGCCGCGATCGATGAAACGTCGTCGATCGACGATCTCGACGCCACGGTGATCGAGCTGGCCAACGGTGCGACGGTGGTCATGAAAGAGACCACGATCGCCGCCGACACCGTCGTGTTCAGCGCGACCAGTCCGGGCGGGTGGTCGGTGGTCGATGACGAAGACATCATCGAGGCTCAGCTGGCCCCGGCCATGGTGGCCAACAGCGGCGTCGGTGACCTCGACGCGGTGCAACTCGAACGGCTGCTTTCGGGCGCAAACGTGCAGGTGAGCCCGGTCATCGACCAAACGTTTGAAGGCTTTGACGGGGAAGCGGCCACCGGCGACCTCGAGGAGCTGTTCCAGCTGGTCAACCGGTTCATGACCGCGCCCCGGCTCGACCCGTCCGCCGTCGATGCGACCATCGGCCAGATCCTCCCCCTCGCCGAGGACCCGACCCAGGTGCCGGATCTCGCCCAGACCATTGCGTTGATCCGGGCCCGCTACGGCGACGGCTCCTACCTCGAGCCCATCCCGGACGTCGCCGGAATCGAATCCTTCGATCCGGATCGGGCGCTGGAAGTGTTCGCCGACCGATTCGCCGACGCCAGCGACTTCATCTTCGTCTTCTCCGGCGATTTCGACACCGACGACGTCACCGATCTGGCCCAGCGGTACCTCGGCACGTTGGCATCGACGGATTCGTTCGAGGCCTACGTCGACCGCACCGCTGACGAACCGGAGGGGATCGTCGAGGAGACCGTCGAAGCGGGCCAGGACGACCAGGGCAACGTCGCCATGTTGTTCTCCGTCGAGCGCGAGATCGATCTGCGCACCGAGATCATCACCGAACTCACCGGGGCGATCGTCACCCAACGCCTCACCGACCGGATTCGGGAGGAACTGGCCGCCACCTACTCCCCCGTCGCCATTCTCCAGCCCTCGATCGAGCCCGACGAGGAGTTGATCGCGTTCCTGCAGATCAGCGGCGATCCCGAGCGCCTCGACGAGATCATCGATGCCGTCATCGCCGACGTTGGCGACTTGGGCACCGAGGGCCCGACGGCCGACCAGTTGGCCATCGTGAAAGAGCAGCTCCGACGCGAGTACGAGCTGTTCTCGAACGAGTTCTGGGTGAGCACCCTCGCGTTCTATGCGGCCAACCCGGAAGAGGACCCGGGCGCGGTGTGGGACCGCCCCGACATCGTCGATGGGGTCACCGCCGCCGACATCCAGGCGCTGGCCGCCGAGTTGTTGACGGTCGACAACTACATCGTGGTGAAGCGCATCCCGGTGAGCTGACCCGGATCAGCCGTCCGGGAGTTCCTGCTCGAGCGTCTGGGTCGGCGCGAACAGATCGCCGAACTCCTCCACCCGTTCCAGCACTTCGTCGGCCTCAAAGCCCAGCGGTTCGCCGTCGGCCCCGTCGGCGACCTCATCCCAGGAGATCGGGGTCGACACCGTCGGCCGATCGCGCCCCCGCAACGAGTACGGGGCGATCGTGGTTTTGAACGCGGCGTTCTGCGACCAGTCGATGAACACCTTTCCGGTGCGCTTCTTCTTGGTCATCACGCTCAGCACCCGAGTGGGGTGCTGGCGTTCCAGCACCTGGGCAACCGCACGGGCGAACGACGACGTGTGTTCGGCGGTGTGCTCGCCGTTGAGCGGGACGTACACCTGAAGGCCCTTGGATCCCGATGTCTTGGCAAACCCCTCGAGGTCGATGGTGGCCAGCAGCGCCTGCACGTCGAGGGCAACTTGACAGCACTCGATGATGGAGGCCGGCTCGCCCGGGTCGAGGTCGAACACCACCTGGGTGGGGTTGCCGACGGCGTCGGCCCGGGCCATCGGGGCATGAATTTCGAGCGCGGCCAGGTTCGCCGTCCACGCCAACGCGGCGATCTCGGAGAGGTTGCAGTAGGCGATGGCCTTCTTCTCGTGGCCCGGGCCGGCGCACGTGTCCAACCAGTCGGGCCGGTGGCTCGGACATCGCTTCTCGAAGAACGCCGCCTCGGTCACCCCGTTGGGCCACCGGCGCAGCGTCACGCCCCGCCGGTCGATGTGGGGCAACATCGTCGGAGCGATGCGCACGTAGTACTCGATGACCTGCGCCTTGGTGAACCCCACCAGGGGGTACAGCACCTTGTCGAGGTTCGACAGCGACAAGGTGCGACCCGCCACCTCGACGGCGACGCGTTCAGGAGCCATGCCCAGGCGGCCGGTGCTAGGCCGACTTGCGCGCCGGAGCGGCCGTCTTCTTCGCCGCCTTCTTCGCTGCGGCCGACTTCTTGCTCGACTTCCTCGTCGCCTTTTTGGCCGACTTCGCCGTGCTCTTCTTGGCCGCCTTCTTGGCCGTCTTGCGACCCGTCTTCTTCGCGGGCTTCTTGGCCCCCTTGGCAGCCGGGTGACGCCCCTTGGCCTTCTTGGCCTCGGCCACGCTGGCTTCGAGGGCAGCCATCAGGTCGATGACCTTGTCGTCGTGGGATTCGACCGGCTTCACCACGAATTCGGTCTCGCCGTCGGCCTTGGCTTCGATCAACTCGATGACCGACTCGCGGTAGGTGTCGGTGTGCTGTTCGGGGGCGAACGGCTCGCTCAGCGACTCGATGAGCTGCACGGCCATCTGAAGTTCCTTGTCGGGCACCTCGACGTCTTCGATGCCGTCGAATCCCTCGATGTCGTTCTGGGCCACGAGTTCGTCGGCGTAGACCATGGTGGACAACAACAGCTTGCCGTCCTTGGGTCGCACCGCCGCGAGGTACTGCTTGGTGCGCATCACGAAGCGGGCGATGCCGACCTTGTTCGACTGCTCCATCGCTTCGGCGAGCAGGCGATACGGCTTGGCCGTCGTCGGGTCGGGCGCCAGGTAGTAGGCATTGTCGTAGAAGAGCGGATCGATCTCGCTCAGCTCGACGAATTCGGAGATGTCGATGGTGCGCACCGCTTCGGGGTCGAGCGAGGCGAGCTCTTCCTCGGTGACGATGACGTATTCGCCGGAGGGGAGTTCGTAGCCCTTGACGATTTCCTCGTACGGCACCTCGCGACCGTCGTCGGCCGACACCCGCTTCTGCTTGATGCGCGAGCCGGTGACCGAGTCGATCTGATTGAACCGCACGTTCTTGCGGCGAACGGCGCTGTGGAGCTTCACGGGAATGTTGACCAGCCCAAAGCTGATCGATCCGCTCCAAATTGCACGGGCCATGGTGGTTTCCTCTCCCTCATGAGGTCGAACCAGTATGGACGCGAGCTTGCGCAGATTCCACAGGAGCCCCACCAGCCACGGTGGCTCAGCGGCCTACAACCGCAGGGTGAAGAACCGACTGAAATCGTTCGGCTGGTAGCCGTCGAAGGGCTCCGATGGCCCGAAACCGACGCTCTCGTAGAGGTGCACGGCGGCCGCGAATGCGTCGTTGCTCCCGGTTTCGAGGCTGAGCCGGACATAGCCGCGTTGCGATGCCGCCCCCATCACGTGGGCCAGAACCGCTCGACCCACGCCCCGGCCCAGATGGGCAGGGGCGGTGCGCATGGACTTGACCTCGCCGTGGGTGGGATCGATCTCCCGCAGCGCCCCGCAGCCGACGAGGTCGTCACCATCCCACGCCGACCAGACGGTGACCGAGGGGTCGGCCAACCCGGCCACATCGAGGAAATGGCAGGCGTCGGGCGGCGAGTTCTCGCGCATGCCGTCCGCGTGCAGCCGCAGCAGCTCCTGGATCTCGGCTCCGGAGAGGTCGTCTTCGATGAGCCGGAATCGACCGCTGCCCGACGTGGAGTTCATCCCCTGAGCGTAGCTACTTCGGCGCTGGGTATCGATCGGGCCGGGACCGCTCAGACGGTGAGCAGGGCGCGGGCGACGAGATCCATCCCGAAGGCGGTGAGAATCGCGAGGTACAACAAGCCGGTGGCGGCCATCACCGCGGCGTACTGCCGTTCGCGCAGCGCGGCCCGGGTGACCGCGACCAGGCCGATCGTCGTCACGACACAGGCGATCCAGAACCACCCCAACAATCCGTTGTAGCTGTCGTCGATGGTGCCGTTGATCACCGACCACATGCCGGTGGGCAACAACATCACCAGCAACTCAAAGGGCCAGGTGATGGCCGTCCACCGCACGAGTTCGAGCAGCGGCGATCGGGCGAGGCCCGGCTGCACCAGATACCAGTGGCCCAGCATCATGGCGTCGGACACCGCGCCGAGGAACAGCGCCCCGACCACCAGCCGAGCCAGGATGAGCCAGAACGAGCCCCCGGCACCGTCGGCGGCCGGCACGAGTGCCGCCATGCCGATCACCGCGGTGACGAGATCCAGCACCGGGGGAAACTCCGCCGCGGTCTTGTCGAACCGTTGCTCGTCGCGGTCGATCCCGGTCATGTCGGCGATGCGTTGGCTGCGGCGCTCCACCTGGTCGCGCTGCCCGGCCACCCCGGCGCCTCGACGGTGAATCGACAAGCCGAGTGCCACCAGGCCAACCACCACCATGGCGGCGGTGAGCACCTCACGAGCCCCATTGTCCTGGTAGCGCAGACCGGCCACCACGGCGCCGGCGGCCATGGCGAGAAAGATCCCCCGCATCAGCCAGCCATACCCGAGCCCGACCTGGCGGCGCCGGGTGGTCACCCATAGGAAAACCCAGCCGCCGGCCGCCCACTGGAGCAGAAACGTGGCGGCCTGGAGATCGCTCATCGGGCGCACCTCGCTACGAACACGGACACCGACGGTACGCGACGCCACCGGGGGAACCGCTACCGGACCCGGTGGTACCATCGGCGACATGACTGAACCGCGGGACGACACTCCATTCACCCCTGCGCCGCCGGCGGCACCAGCCGCCGATGCCGCCGCGACACCGGCACCACCAGCGCAGGCCGCCTTCACCGAGCCCGCGATGGCCGGCGCCGCACCCGCGGCCAACACGCCGCCGGGCTGGTACCCCGCAGGCGACGGAACCCAGCGCTACTGGGACGGTACGACGTGGACCAACCACAGCGCACCAGCGGCCGCCGGCCACAGTCCCGCCCTCGGCGGAGCGCTGACCAACGACGAGCGCACGATGGCGATGCTCTCCCATCTCCTCGGGCTGTTCACCGGGTTTATCGGGCCGCTGGTGATTTATCTGATCAAGAAGGACGAGTCGGCGTACGTGCGCCAGCAATCCGCCGAAGCGCTGAACTTCCAGATCACGGTGTTCATCGCCTACATGGTCTCGTTCGTGCTGATGCTGATCCTGATCGGCTTCCTGCTGTTCTTCGTGGTCCTGATCGCCTCGCTCATCTTGATGATCATGGCTGCGATGGCGGCCAACCGAGGCGAGAACTACCGCTACCCGGTCAACATCCGGATGATCAACTAGCGCGACCCTCCGGTCGGCCCGGCCGGCCGTTCGGGCCCGCCCTCAGGCGTCGATGACGGCGAGGGCGTGATCGACCCGATTCATCGGGTCCGGTCCGTCCACCGCTGCGACCACGATGTCTTCGAGCCGCGCGCCCCATCGGCCCGGCACGTAGATGCCCGGCTCCACCGAAAACGCGTGGCCGGCGACCAGCGCCGTCTCATTGCCTTCCACGATGTAGGGGTCTTCGTGGGCCTCGACACCGATGCCGTGCCCGGTGCGGTGGATGAAGTAGTCGCCGAACCCCGCGTCGGCGATGATCGCCCGACCGACGCGATCGACCTCCTCGCAGGGTGTGCCGACCGTCGCCGCCGCCACCGACGCCGCCTGGGCTTCGAACAGCACGTCATACAATTCGACAAACTCACTCGGCGGGTCACCGAGCCAGACGCAGCGGGTGATGTCGGAGCAATAACCAACGCGGTCATCGTCGAACATCGTGCCGCCAAAGTCACACAGCACCCCCTGGCCGGATTCGATCACCGTGGAACCGGGTTCGTGATGCGGGCTGGCGGCGTTGGCCCCCGCCGCGACGATCGCAAAGTTCACCCGCTGATGCCCCTCCGCCCGTATCTGGCGGCCCAGCTCCGAGCTCACCTGGGCTTCGGTGCGCCCAACCAGTTCGATCTCTCCGCTCCGCAGACGGCCGGCGATCCGGTCGACCGCCGCCCCGGCGCGCCGCAGCATCTCGATCTCGTGAGCGTCCTTCACCGACCGGAGCGGGCTCGTTATCGCCGACCCTCGACCAAAGCGCGTCCGCGGCAGCTGATCCTGCAGGTCGACGACGAACCGGGCCCAGGTCTGATCGCCGATGGCGGCGGTGTCGGCCGCGCCCACCAGGTCGGCCACGATCGCGATCGGGTCGTCGGTCTCACCCCACGGGCGCAGCGCAAACACGCCGGGCCGTTCGACCACCCGGGGCGCCTCGAGTGCGGGGACGACCAGGGTGGCATCGCCGTCGACCGGTACCACCAGCATGGTGAGCCGTTCGAGCGGCATCGCCTCGTAGCCGGTGAGGTACGGCAGGTCGGCACCGACCGAAACGAGCAGCACATCGACGCCCTGGTCGGCCATGAGCGAACGGGTGCGGTCAAGACGGGTGGCGAACATCTGCGACATGGCTTCAGCGTACCCAGCGGCGGACGTCGGCTCGATTAGAGCAGGACGCGCCAGAGGAGGAACGCGGCGGTCGCCACCACTCCCCACACGATGGCGGGGTGGCCGACCACCGCGGTCTCCATGGCCGAAGTCGACTCGCCGGGGCGCCGGGGCGGCGCCACGCGGCGTCGGCGCAGGAAGTAGGCGGTGATCAGCAACGGCATGGACGCCGCAACGTACGATCCGCTCAGGAGCCCGGCGAGGGCCATCACCAACGCGAACGTGAGCGCCGCCCCCAGGGCCAGGCCCCGGGTGCGATAACCCTGCAACACCTCTTCGGCGCGCGGCGACGATGTGCCCGAGAGCGTTGCCAGCCCTTCGTCTGATCGCCCGGTACGGATCAGCGCCTCGCCCAGCAACATGCGGGCATCGTCGTTGGTCGGATCGAGCTCGATCGCCCGTTCGCAATAGCGGGCGACAGGACCCCAGTTCTTGGTAAGGCGCTCCACCCAGGCCATGGCCAACCAACCGGTCGGCTCGAGAGGGTCGATGTCGCGGGCGGCGCGGGCCGCGGCGCGCGCCCCTTCGTCGTCGAACAGCGCCAGCCGAGCCCAGCTCAGTGCGAGTTGGGCGTCGACGTGGTCCGGGGCGACGTCGGCCCAGTCCTCGGCGGCGCGGGCCGACGATTCGATGTCGCCGCCCTCGGCCAGAGCATCGATTTTGAGTTGATGGGCCGTGTCGTTCCAGATATCCACCCGAAGCGCGGCGTCGGCCAGACCCACCGCCAGATCCGCCCGACTCCGCTCGAGCAGCGCGACGCCGACCGGCAGTACCAGCTGGGCCGACTCGGGGACGACGTCAAACATCTCCGTGAGCACGCGCGCCGCCTCGGCGTCCTCGCCGGCAGCGAGCAGGAGTCGGAGATGCTCCGAGGCGACATGGTTGTCCACGGTGTTTGCTTCGACCTCAAGCCCACGTCGCCTTGAGCCGGATCTTTTACCGGGCGGCGGCGCTCGCTGCTTGGCGGGCGTGGTAGCTCGACCGGGTGAGCGGGCTCGCCTCCACGTGCGGTATCCCGAGCTCGTTTTCCCCCACCGCCTTCAGCGCCTCAAACTCCTGAGGCTCCCACCAGCGGGCCACCGGCAGGTGATTCGACGTCGGGCGCAGATACTGCCCGATCGTGACGATGTCGACACCCACGCCGGCGAGGTCGGCGAGCGCACCCACCACTTCGTCATGGGTTTCACCCAACCCGACGATCAGGGAGGACTTGGTGGTCAGCCCCGCGGCCTTGGCCCGGGCGAGCACGGCAAGGCTGCGGGCGTAGGACGCCGAGGGCCGCACCGCTCGCTGAAGCCGGGCCACGGTCTCGAGATTGTGGTTCAACACGTCCGGGCGGGCCGCAAAGATTGTGGCCAGGGCATCCGGGTCGCCTTTGCAATCCGAGATCAGCACCTCGACCTGGCAGTCGGGTGTCCGGGTGCGGATGGCGGCGATCGACGCGGCGAAACCGGCAGCGCCGCCGTCGGCCAGGTCATCGCGGGCGACGGTGGTGAGCACCGCGAACGACAAGTTCATCTCGGCCACCGCGGTCGCGACCCGTTCCGGCTCGTCGGGGTCGGGGGCCTCGGGCTTGCGGGTATCGACCAGACAGAAGCCGCAGGCTCGAGTGCAGCGTTCGCCGTTGATCATGAACGTGGCGGTGCCATCGTTCCAGCACTCAAAGATGTTCGGGCAGCCCGCTTCCTCGCACACGGTGACGAGGTTCTGCGTCCGCATGATGCTCTTCAGCCGGCGATAGTCGGGCCCCATGTTGGCCTTGACCCGCATCCATTCGGGCTTGCGGGACGCGATCGTGAGCCCATCGGTGACGCCGGCCTCGCTCAATCGACCGCGCAGCCGCACCGACGTGCCGTCGAGGTGGGCGTCGCCGCCGCCCGGGGCATCGGAGTCCGCGGTGTACCCGACCCCGTCGCGACCGATCGGTTCGCCCGGTCCCTCCCCCCGGCTGAACGCGCTGAGATCGTCGGGTCCCTGGCGCCAACGAACGTCGCTGCGCTCGACCCGGCCGCGGCCCCATCGATCTCCGGCGAGCGAGCTGACGACGTCGACCACGTCGGCCATCGACGCATCGATGCCTTCGGCGGCCAGTGACGTGACGGCGAAATCGGCGATCCCACACGGAACGATGTGATCGAAATAGGCCATGTCGGGGTCGACGTTCAGCGCGAAGCCGTGCATCGATCGGGCCCGGCTGAGCCGCACACCGATCGCGGCGATCTTGCGGGGCGCGTCGCTGTCGGCATCGATCCAAACCCCGGGGTAGTCATCGAGGCGGCCGGCGCCCGCCAGACCGAGCTCGGCGAGCGCATCGATGACGAGCTGTTCCACGGTGGCCACGTACCGGCCGGTGTCGGCCATGCCGCCGCCGCGCTTGCCCGGCACCGTGAGAATTGGATACCCGACCAGCTGACCGGGGCCGTGGTAGGTGATATCGCCACCGCGGTTGGCGTCGACCAGTTCGGCTCCGACCTCCGCCGGGTCGACCAGCAGGTTCGCCGGGTCGGTCCGGACCCCGCAGGTGTAGACGTGCGGATGCTCGAGAAGCAGGAGGTGGTCGTCGGCCGACCGTTCGTGCAGCCCCGTTTGCAGTGCGTGGGCATCGCGGTAGCGCACCCGCCCCAGCCAACGGACGCGCAACGGATGCGACGGTCCGGCCACCGGGTCGGCGGCGACGGGGCGGGCGAGGCTCAGAGCTCGGCTTCCCAGTCGTGGGTTTCGATGATCTCGCGCATGCGGGCGAGGAACGCCGCCGCGTAGGCCCCATCGAAGGCACGGTGGTCCCACGCCAGCGCGAGGATGCCGACCGAGTGGATGGCGATCGACTCGGTACCGTGCTGATCGGTGACGACCACCGGCTTCCGACTGATGCCGTCGGTGCTGAGGATGGCGACCTGCGGCTGGTTGATCACCGGAAACTGCATCATCGTGCCGTACTGCCCGGCGTTGGTGATGGTGAAGGTCCCTCCGGTGAGGTCGTCGGGCGACAGCTGTTTGGTGCGGGTGCGGTTGGCGACATCGGCCACTTCGCGGGCGATGGCCCGGAGCCGCTTGCTGTCGACATCGCGCACGACCGGGGCGAGGAGTCCTTCGAAGTTGATGTCGACCGCGTACGCCACGTTGATGTCGTGGTGCACGATGATCTCGCCGTCGCCGACCGAGGCGTTCATCCGGGGAAATTCCCGCAGCGCATCGGACAACGCCCGCGTGATAAAGGGCAGGTAGGTGAGGCTGATGCCGTCTTCCGCGCGAACGGCGGCCTTGTGGGCCTGGCGGACCCGTTCGACGTTTTCGTAGTCGACCTCGATGGCGGTCAGCACGTGCGGCGACGTCGACTTCGACATCACCATGTGTTCGCCGGTGCGCCGACGGATGTTGTTCATCGGTTCGGTGCTGGCCCCACCAGCGCTCGGCACCGGCGCCGGGGCGGGGGCGGCCGGGGCGGGCGCCGCCGGCGCAGCGGCCGGGGAGGGCGCCGCCGGAGCAGCGGCCGGGGCTGGAGCACCGCCGGCGGCGCGGGACTGGATGACCTTCTCGACGTCGGAGCGGGTGATGCGCCCACCCATGCCGGTGCCGGTGATCTCATCGGCGTTCAAGCCGTTGTCGCTGATGAGGCGACGCACCACCGGCGACAGCAGTTTGCCCTCGGTGTTCGAAGCCACGGGGGCCGCGGCTGCCGGCGCCGCGGCGGCGGCTGCGGGTGCGGGTGCGGGTGCGGGTGCGGGTGCGGGCGGGGGTGGCAGGTCGGCGGGCGCCGGGGCGGCAGGCGCCGGCTCGGGGGCCGGTTCCGGGGCGGCCGCGGGTTCGGGAGCGGCGGCCGGAGCAGGGGCCGCGCCCTCGTCGCCGAGCCGGGCCAGGACGGTGCCGACCTCGACGGTCTCGCCCTCGGGGACGAGGATTTCGGTCAGCACCCCGGCGATCGGCGAGGGAACTTCGGAGTCGACCTTGTCGGTCGAGACCTCGAACAGGATCTCGTCGAGGGCGACGGCCTCGCCGGGCTGCTTGAACCACCGGGTGATGGTTCCTTCGGTGACGGTTTCGCCCAGTTGGGGCATGGTCACATCTGCCATGGGATTGGTTGCCTCGCTGCTCGTGGTGGGAAGAAATTCGTACTGGTGCTGGAAAGACGGGTGCTGGAAAGACTGGTGCTGGAAAGACGGGTGCTGGGAACTGCTGCGCTAGCCGTGCAGGCTGCGACCGGTGAGCGAGAGGATGGTCTCACCGAACGTTTCGCTCATCGTCGGGTGCGGCTGGATGAACTCGGCCACCTCGTCGACGGTCGCCTCCCAGTTGACGGCCAGGTAACCCTGGCCGAGCTGTTCGGTGACCCAGGGTCCAACCATGTGGACGCCGAGGATCTTCCCGCCGGTGCCGTCGGCCCGCTTTTCGGCGATGACCTTCACCAGACCTTCGGTCTCACCAACGATCATGGCCCGACCGTTACCGGCGAAGCGATGGGTCGAGGTGACGACCTCGTAGCCCGCGTCGATCGCACCGGCTTCGGTCAACCCGGCGAAGGCGACCTCGGGGTAGCAGTAGATGCACCATGGGACCTTGGTGTAGTCCACCGGGATGGGTTGTTCGCCCAGGATCTCCTTGATGATGAAGATGCCCTCGGCAAAGCCGACGTGGGCGAGCTGTGCGGTGTCGATGATGTCGCCGATGGCGTAGACGCCGTCCTCGGCGGTGCGGAGACGTTCGTCGACCTGTACGAACCCGCGGTCGTCGAGCGTGACCGCCGTGCCGTCGAGGCCGAGCAGTTCGGAGCGAGGGCGACGGCCGACCGACATCACCACCATGTCGACGGTGACGGACTGGCCGTCGCCGAATTCGACGGTGGTCTCGGCGCCGTTCGGGGTGTGGCCGGTGACCTTCACGCCGGTGAGCACGTCGATCTTGCGCTTCTTGAACGATCGGGCGACCACCTTGGCCGCGTCTTCGTCGCAGCCCGGGAGGATCTTGGGGGCATATTCGAGGATGGTCACCTCGGTGCCGAGGTCGGCCATCATCGACGCGAACTCACAGCCGATGGCCCCACCACCGATGACGGCGGCGCGCTTGGGCAACGTGTCGATGGCGAGCACCTCGTCGGAGGTGACGACGAGCGAGCCATCGACGTCGAACCCGGGCAGGGTTCGCACGGCCGAACCGGCCGCGATCACCACGTTGGTACCCGTCAGCTCGACGTCGCCGGATTCGCCGCCGATGACCTTGACGGTGCGGTTCGCGTGGAGTGAGCCGATCCCGTCATAGACGGTGACCTTGCGGTGCTTGAGCAGACCCTGGAGCCCGGCGAACAGCTTGTCGATAACCCCCTGTTTGCGGGTTTGGGTGACCGAAAAGTCAACCGAGGGTTCGCCGGCGGTGATGCCGAATTCGGCCGCGTGCGAAACCGCCCGGTAGACCGCGGCCGTTTCGAGCAGTTCCTTGGCCGGGATGCAGCCAATGTGCAAACAGGTGCCGCCCACCTTGGCCATCTCCACCATGGCGACGTTCATCCCGGCGCCGGCGCCGTAGAGCGCTGCGGCGTAACCGGCCGGACCCCCGCCGATGACCACGAGATCAAATTGCTCTGCCGTTGGAACCACCTCCGTAGAAGACTCCCGATCCTATCGGCCGCTTTTGCCGTGCGCCGAGGCCGACGATGCGCGATTCGCGTCGTATCCTGGCCCCGTGAGTACTCGCATGCTGATCCTTAGCGCACTCCTGTGCGGGCTGGTGATTCTGGTGGCCTTTGCAGTCCAGGTGATCCTGATCTACTGATGCATCCCCGTCGACGACGCCATCCGATCATCGGTTCGATCATGAGGTTTGTCGGCGTGATGGTCTTCGTCGTGGTGGCCGGCGCGTGCGGGTCGTCGGTCGCCGATTCCGAGCGGGGATTCACCGCGGCGGAGGTCGATGCCCTCCTGATGAGCGAAACCGCCACCCTCGACGACGAACCGGCCCGGCTCGCCGACCACATCGACGGCGCCGCGGTGGTCTGGTTGTACACGCCGTGGTGCCGATCCTGTGAACGCGATGCCGCCATGATCGCCGAGGTTGCGTCGTCGGCCCAGATCCCCGTCGTGATCGTCGGTGGGAGGGCGGGGGCCGCGGCGATGCGGATCTTCGTCGAGGAGCACGGGTTGGACGCCGCCACCGCCGTGGTGCGCGACGGGGACGGTTCGCTGTTCGGCCAGGTGCGGGTGCAGAGTCCGCCCGCGTGGCTGTTCATCGCCGCCGACGGCTCGGCCACCGTGGTGCCCGACCGCCTTGACCGCGCCGACATCGTCGACCGCCTCGCCGAGCTGTAGCGCGAGCTCGGAAGGACTCCCAAAGCACAGGGCACGAACGGGGCACGGATCGCCGATTTTCCGGTGCCTTCGTCCGGTCACCAGATCTGGTACCACTGGAGATGGCCCGCGGACCGGGTCCGCGGTCATGAAGTGAGACCTGTGGTCCTGAGGTGGAGGAGGTGCAACGATGACTCGGATCGAAGATGGTGACGTCGCCCGTGCCGACCCTTCGGTGCTGACCCTGCACCAACTGTTGACCCTGCGCACCCCTGAGCTCACCGACCGTCGTTTGCGCCGCACCTGGGTCGTCGACGCGTTGGCCGGCGAATTGCGGATCGGTCGAGCCGACCACGTTGCCGCGTTGAGCGCCTCGCTTCTCGGCGAGATGGCATCGGTCGTCACCGGCCAGATCCCCGAGGACGGACCGATCACCCTTCCCCTGGCCGTGCTCGGCGCCACCGCCCTCGAGGGCATTCCGGGCGGCCGGGCCGTCGCCGCCGCGCTACGGCACTGCCACGAGCGGTGGGACGGGTCGGGGTTTCCCCTCGGTCTGAGCAAGGGTTCCATCCCCGTCGCCGCCGCGATCGTGGGCGCGGCCGACCTGATGACCAACGACCCGCTCGGTCGGCTGCGGCTCGTCGAACCAGGCGCCTTCGATCCGGCGATCATCGACGCGGCCGCCCGGGTCGAACCACCGCTACCCGGCACCGTGGCCGACCATCGAGTAATCGATCTCCTACAGGCCCGTACCGCGCTGATGAGCCCCTCCCCCGCAACCATCGGAGCCACGGAAGACGAAATCGCCACCCTCATCACGGCGATCGACGACGTGGAACAGGTGGTGGCCGTCCTGGCGAGCCGAGCTCGACGGGTGCTGCGGGCCGACACCGTCTCGGCCGCGCGGTTCGACGACGACTACCTGCGAGTTCTCGCGAACGTCGGCGATCTGGGACCGAACGATGAGCCGTTTCCCACCGACCAGTGCTACCCGCTGGAGGCACTGGAACACCTCGACGAGTTTCGTGCCGGGCTGGCGGTACACCTGTGGAGCGACGCCCCGGATCAATCGATCGAGCAGCGCCAACGGTTGCGCCGACGCGGGCTCGACGGGGAACTCACCACGCCGATCCTCATCGACGGCAAACCGTGGGGCGTGATCTGGGCGACCTGGCGGCTCGGCTCGGGTGCGCTTGCCCCGACCCCAGCGGTGGCGATCGAAGACATGCAGCGGTTGGCCGAATTGATGGCCGCCGGCATCGAAGGTGCCCATCGCCGCCGCGAGTTCGAACGGTTGGCCTTTATCGACCCCCTCACCCGGCTGGGTAACCGCCGGGTGCTCGTGCAGGGGCTCACCAGGATCTTCGAACAACCCGCGGCGGACCGGCGAGCCGCGGTCATCATGGCCGATGTCGACAAGCTGAAGGTCGTCAACGACACCCTTGGCCACGAGGCCGGGGACCAGTTGCTGCGCGACGCCGCCGATGCGATGGTGCACGCCGCCGCGGCGCATCACGGGGCGATCGTCTGCCGGATGGGGGGTGACGAGTTCTGTGTCGTCATCGCCGACGCCGACATGGTCGATGCCGCCGCCGTACGCGATCGCGCTCTCGAACATTTCCGGCGTCACGACCCCCAACGTTCGATCTCGTGCGGAATCGCCGTCCTCGACCCGAGCATGGAGTCGCCGAGCGACGTGCTCCGAGCAGCCGATGAAGCCCAGTACGAACAGAAGCGGCGAAATCGCCTGGCTCGAGGCGAGGCGGCCGGGATCGTCGTCGACCTGGCCGACGATCATCTCGATGGTGCGCGCCGGCGCGCCCGCCGGGACCACTGAACCGGGCTTAGGCCCGAGTCTCGTCCAGCAACGAGTTCACGGCGGCGACCCCCTCGGCGAGCGAACCGGCGAGCAGCCGGTAGCCGGGAACGGTGTCGGCGAGACGAACCAGCGCCTCGAACCCGATCGGTCCGGTCGCGTCGAACGGGAAGGAGTTGACCAGGAGCTGGTGGAGCACTTCGCGCGCCGTCATCCTGGCGGTCGTGGTGGGCGTTTCGCTGCGGTACGTCGGAAACACCAGCAGGGAGATCGGTCCCTCGGCGCCGACCGAACCGACCGCGGCGGGTTCGAGATGCCACTTGCGAGACCGATCCGCGGCGAACGACGCCGCCACCGCCGGCCGCAGGTGGGGGAATACCGCGAACGAACCCGGGTCGAGGGCGATCGCCTTGGGATAGGGCACGACGGCGAGCGAGTCGGGGCGAATGAGGGTGGCTTCGTCGGTCACATAGCCCAAGCCTGCTTCGACCAGGCCGGTGACCAGCGTCGATTTCCCGGCGTTGGAACGACCGGGCATCACGACCAGACCCCGCTCGTCGCCCACGGCACCGGCGTGGAGGGCAACGCAGTCGGGCGTGCCCGCAACCGCCAGTTGGTTCAGCTTCCACAACATCATGGCGACTGCGGCCGGAGCCGAAGACCGCCGGATCACGTGATCTCCGTCGACGGCGACGAGCATGCCGTAGGACCGTCCCACGAGGGCGATCTCGGCGATGTCGGTGCCCGGAGCGATCGGCTCGACGACGCGCAGCGAGCCGAGGACCCGGGTGAGTTCGCGCCCGACCTCGGGATGATCGGTCAGCAGGCGGAAATGGAATTCGCCGGCGCAAAATGTGCCGGCGTCGGCCACGCCGGGCGCTTCCCGGATGAGCTCGGCCAGCCGCCGGGCCAGCTTCGACTGCGGCGGCGTCTCCGGTTCTCGCGGCGTGCCCGTACCGAGGAGGTCAGCCTCGTCGAAGGCGGCGAGCGCATGATCGATATCGGAGGCCAACGCGGCTTCGGGCGCGTCAACAACCGCCGCGATCGCCGTGATGAGCTCCGACCGCGAGCGCCCGTCGAGCAGCCCCCACACGACGGCGGCGCTTTCGTTGAGTTCGTGCAACCGTCGGGTCTCCAGATCGAACAGCATGGTGCTCGACCCGAGTTCGGCCGCGGCGACGCCGGCGCGGCGCAACAGGTTGGGGGACTCGTTCATCGTTTGACCGCCAGCTTCAGCGCGGGTCGCCGATCATCGCTCGGCACCCCGGCAAGGGGAATGGGTGGAGACTCGCCGGAACCCGAGGGCCGACCAATGCCGGGGGTTCCGAGGGCCAGGGCGACGAGAAGAAACGGCAGTACCTGGCTGCGCTGCCGCGTGAGGATGCCGAAGTTGCCAATGGCGGAGAACAGGTACGCGAACGTGAACACGAACGACATCGCATAGGCGACGAACGCGTTGCGTCGGATGCGCACCATCGAACCGGCCACCGCCCTCACGCTGGCGATGATGCCGACCAGAATCGCCGTCGACTCAGCCGAACTCAGCAACGCAAGCGCGGAACGGGCTTCGAACGGGAAGGGCCGAAAGAGCACGGTAACGACGGCCCAGGGAACGTCCGCGGGCGAGTTGATACGAGCCGCATCGAACTGGGCCCCGCCCTGCGTGGTCTGATCCTGCGTGCGGTCGAGGGCGACGCCGATCGAGCCGGTGTTCGACAGCTGATCCACGTTGAGGAGCTGTTCGGTCGCTCCGGCGAGCACGGCCCCGGCGGCCACCAACGCGATGATGCCGGCCGCCTTGGCGATCGACGCGGTGAGCGAGTCACCGATCGGGGCCCGCAGTACGGAGGCCACGATGACCGAGGTGACAAAGATCAAACCGACGTGCGGACGAATGAGACTGACCACGGTGAGCCCCAGGGCGCCGAGGAGCAGGCCGCGAGGCATTCGCTGCAACAGCAGGGCGCAGCCGAGCGAGGCCAGGCCGAGGCCAAACACCATGATCGATTCCTTGCCGATGCTGGAGGGCCAGTACAGCAGCGTCGGACAAAAGAAGAGCGCGAGCGCGTACCGCTTGTGGTTGGCGGCGGGCAGGGCGATCACCACGGCCCGGTAAAACATCATCAGCCCGCAAAACCCGAGGGTGGAGAACACGAGGAACGTGGCGACGTAACTCGAGTTGGTGAGCACGTGAACGATGCCGGTCAGGTAGCGGATGGTCCCCGTCCCCGGGATACTCCGGCCGGTCGGCGCAAGGAAGTCCAGTTGACGAAACGCGGTCGCCAGTCGGGCACCTTCGGCGTCGTAGACCACCGCGTCGACGCCGCCGAGAAATCGAAATCCGGTGCCGAGGAACTTCACCGACAGCGAGAGCCACAGCACGGCGCCGAGGTTGAACGTCGTTTCCCGACGCGCCATGCGGCGGATGAGCGGTGTCATCACCGCGAGCAGCACCGGTATCGCGAGGAGCCCACCGCCGGTCGGGCGCGGCGCGTTGGTGTGGCCCCAGACATAGAACCCGGCCACGCCGAGCAGCACGATCGGGACCAACGGCATCAACCAGTCGAGCGGTTGACGGGCCCCGTCGACATCGCCGGTGGGGGCGACGGGTTCGGTCGCGTTCGGCGAAGGGCTCGGTCGCGCCCGGCCGGTTCGCCTCGTCGAAGTCGACGGTGCGGCATCTCTCGCCGGGGTTGGAGGTGCGACGACCGGCGACGGCGCGGGGCGACCCGGACCACTGCGCCGGCGCCGGTGATCCGCGAGCCGGGCTCGGCGTTCACTGGGCCGGGGAAAGGCGCGGTCGGTCATCACGACCGGGCGGGTTCACCGGAGGGTTCGATCCGATCACCGTGATCTGGTTGGGCCGGGTCACCGGTCGTGTCGCCAGTCTTGTCATCCACTTCGATCCCGGCGTCCGCCGGCGCTCGACGGGGGCGCCGTTGCCCGGATCGGGTTGGGCCCCGGCGGCCGGATCGTTGCAGGTAGGGGTCGTCGCCGTCGTAGTAGTACTCGCGAGCGTTCGGCACCTCGCGGGCCCCGATCAGGGTGACGCCGAGAATCGATGCGGCGCGACGTTCGAGGAGCTCCACCGCCCGGTCGGCGGCCTCGCGAGTGGTCTTGCCCGTGCTCACGACCAGCACCACGTGATCAGCGCTCGACAACACGTCGGCCGCGTCGTTCGTGGTCAGCAGCGGCGCCGTGTCGAGCAGGATGACATCGAAACGGTCTCGCGCCCGTTCGATCACCCGGCGTTGGGCGGCCAGCACTTCGGCGGGGGTGGGTTCGGCCTCCTCGGGCAGCACGTGGGTGATGAGGTGAACGCCGGGAACGGACGTGAGGTTGACCCGCTGGGCGCGCACATCGCCGCCGAGGTAATCGGTGAGCCGGGGGCGCCGGAAATCACAGTTGATGACCAGGACCTCCTTATCCGCCTCGGCGAGCACGACGGCCAGGTTCGCCACGGTCGTCGTCTTGCCCTCGGACGGGCCGGGGGAGGTCACGAGCACCACGTGGGCGCGGGAGCGATCCGTCGGATCGAGTGACGCCTCGCCGTACTCGAGCGCCGATCGCAGCACGCGATAGGCCTCGGCGGCCCGCGAGCGAGGCGCCGTGAACGCCATGACGTCGGTCTGGCGGCGTTGACGGCGGTTCAACGGCGGAATCTCGGCGACGACGGGTAGATCGATCGTCATCTCCACGTCGTCCTTGTTACGCAACCGGGGATCGATTCGGTCGAGCACCAGCACCGCAGCGACCGCGAGGAACAGCCCGAGTCCGCCGCCGAGCAGCCCGCGACCCATCGGACCCGCAGGGATCGGCAGGCCGGTCGAACGACTCGTTCGGCGTTCATCCGCGGCTCCGGCCGTCACACCGATGTCGACGTTGCGGCCACTCGCGCCGTCCAGGAGTGCCTGACGGTAGGCGTCGTCACCGATCTCTCGGGCCGACGCCCCTTCGAGGGTTTCGATCGGAACGATCGGGGCCCCTTCGGCCCGCTTGGCGATCAGCGCATTGTCGGCCCGGGCGCGAAGCGACCGGTACTGATCCTCCTGGTCCTGGAGCAGCGAGACCTCGCCATCGTTGCCATCGGCACGCGCTGAGGAGAGGTTCTGTCGAATTTCGGCGAGGTCGCGTTCGGCCTGGTCGAGCCGGGTCTCCAAACCCTGGAGCTCGCCGTCGTACAGGGCCGTCGCCTCGGCGTTCAGAAACGCCAGGAGCGAGGCGGCCAGCTCATCGGCGACCTCGACCGCGGCCGCATCGGTTTCGCCGTAGGCCGTGATGGCCATCGTCTGGGAGTTGGTGTCCACCGAGACATGGGCCCGCGACGCCACGTCGGACTCATCGCGCCCCAGCAGGGCGGCGACGGTGGCCGGCACCTCTCCCTGGGTTACCCGCTGCGCGAGCTGGGCCAGGTTGCGGGTGTCGAGCGTTCGGGTGTCCTCGGGAATGTTGGCGTCGATGATGAGGGTGTGCGTGGCGGCGTAGCGGGTGATCTCGACCGGAATCGGATCCGCGTCCTCGGAAACCGTGGCCGACACGAAACCGGCAACGGCGCCCAGCAGTACAAGCCCAGCGACCAGTCGCCAGCGGCGACGCAGGACGCGAACGAAGCGCAGAAACTCCATGGTTTGAGGGGGACCCAATTCTCTCAGGGAACACAGGTGGACACTTGAATGTTCGTCCCCATCGGCCGAATGGAGCCCATCGTGAGATGCCACTTCGGGAGACTTCCTCGGTGAACCGAATCTTCCTATCGCCGCCCCATATGACCGAGTGTGACCGCAACGCGCTACTCGCCGCGTTCGACTCGAACTGGATCGCTCCGGTGGGTCCCGACCTCGAACGGTTCGAAGCCGCGGTGGCCTCGGTCGCGGGGGTGGACCACGCCGTCGCCCTCAGCTCGGGCTCCGCGGGGCTGCACCTCGCGCTGCAACTGATCGGGGTCGGCCCCGGCGACGAGGTGATCGTGCCGAGTCTCACGTTCGCCGCCACCGCCAACGCCGTGACGTATCTGGGGGCGACACCGACGTTCGTCGACTCCGAGGCCGCCTCGTGGAACCTCGACCCGGACCTGCTCGCAGAGGGGCTGGCCGAGGCTGCGGCCGCAGGCGCGCTCCCTGCGGCGGTCGTGACGGTGGACCTGTACGGCCAGTGCGCCGACTACGACCGGATCCTCGCCGCCTGCGCCGAATACGACGTTCCGGTGATCGAAGACGCCGCCGAGGCGTTGGGAGCCACGTATCGGGGCCGACCCGCCGGCAGCTTTGGCCAGGCGGGGGTGTTCTCGTTCAACGGGAACAAGATCCTGACCACCAGCGGTGGAGGCATGCTCGTCGCCCCCGACGAATCGTTGGTACAGCGGGCCCGCCATCTGGCCACCCAGGCTCGCGAGCCGGAGCCGCACTACGAACATCACGAAATCGGGTACAACTACCGGCTCAGCAATCTGCTCGCCGCCCTCGGCCACGCCCAGGTGAGCCAGCTGGCCGAGCGAATCGCTCGGCGCCGCGAAATCGAACACATCTACCGGAGCCGGCTCGGCGCGATCGACGGCATCGGGTTCATGCCCCACCCCGACACCGGGACGCCGAACCACTGGCTGACGGTGATCACCGTCGACGAACAGCGATTCGGACTGACCCCCCACGAGCTGATCGCCAAGCTCGCCGCCGCCGACATCGAGGCTCGTCCGGCGTGGAAGCCCATGCATCTCCAACCGATCTTCGCGGAACTCCCGATGCGAGGCGGGGCCGTGGCCGAAACCGTCTTCGCCACCGGCGTCTGTCTACCGAGCGGCTCGGCCATGACCGACGCGGACCAGAGTCGGGTCATCGAGGCGATCGAGTATCGATGACCGAACGCGTGCGGGTGCTTCAGCTGATCAAGGGACTCGGCCCCGGTGGCGCGGAGCAGCTGGTTCTCCAGCAGGCGCGCAAGCGCGACCGCGCCCGATTCGACTATCGGGCCGCCTACGTCGTCCCGGGGAAAAGCCACCTCGTCGAGCAACTCGAACGCGAGGACGTCGACGTGACCTGTCTCGGGCGCGGCGGACGACTCGGCGCCGCGACCTGGCCATGGCGCCTGCGCCAACTGCTGAGCGCCGGCCGCTTCGACGTTGTCCACGTGCACTCGCCCCTCCTGGCGGCCGGCTGTCGCGTCCTGGCCCGCACCGTGCGCCACCGGCCCCGCGTCATAACGACCGAACACAACCGATGGCCACGGCACAAGCGCCCGACCCGATGGGCGAATCGAGCGACCCTCGCGCTCGATGACGCCACCGTCGCCGTTTCCACCGACGTGGCCCGCAGCATGCCGCAACGCCACCGGTCGACGATCGACGTCCTCGTACACGGGATCGATCTCGACGCCGTCCACGCCGTCAGCGACGAACGCGCCGCCGTCCGCGCCGAACTCGGGATCGACGACGAACAACTCGTGGTCGGCATCGTCGCCAACCTCCGACCGGAAAAGGGCTACGACGTACTTCTGCGAGCGGCTGCGCTCGTGATCGCCGAGCGGCCCGACGTCGTCTTCGTGAGCGTCGGTCAGGGCCCGCTGGCCGACGAGATCGCCGAGCAACACGACCACCTGGCTCTGGGCGACGGGTTTCGGCTCCTCGGATATCGGGCCGATGCCACTCGGGTGATGGCCGGATTCGACGTCTTCACGATGGCGTCGCGCCACGAAGGTCTGCCCGTCGCGCTGATGGATGCGCTCGCCCTGGGGCTGCCGGTCGTCGCGACGACCGCCGGCGGAATCCCCCAGGCGGTCCGGAACGAAACCCAGGCGGTGCTCGTACCGCCCGACGACGAACGGGCCCTGGCCGAGGCGATCATCCGCGTGGCCCGCGACGACTCGCTCCGCGCCCGCCTCGGGGCGGCCGCGGCCGAACGAGCCGACGCCTTCGACGTGGACCGAACCACCGACTGGCTGGAGTCGCGCTACGTCGACGTGCTGGCCGGGGCCCGATGAGCACGTCAGGCCGCACCGACGGTCCGGTCGACATTCTCATCGTTGGCGCCATGCGCTCCGGCACGACCACGATCGCCCGCCACCTCGGCGCCCACCCCGACGTGCACTGCGCAGCCGCCAAGGAGGTGCACTACTTCGACCGGCACTACGACGCCGGACCGCAGTGGTACCGCGAGCAACTCGGCGGGCGGCGCCACCAACTGCGGCTCGACGCCACTCCGAACTACATGCACGATCCGCAGGCGATCGCCCGCATCGGCCGCGACGCGCCCGACGCCCACATCATCGTCAGCCTGCGCGACCCGGTGAAACGGGCCTACAGCCACTACTGGCACAACGTCGCTCGGGGCAAGGAGCCGCTCTCCTTCGCCGCCGCCCTGGCCGCGGAACCCGAGCGATTGGCCGCCGATCGCCTGACCCGAGCATGGTTCTCCTACCGCGATCGGGGCTTCTACGGCCGCCAGATCGCCGCGCTGCTCGACGAGGTCGACCCCCGCCTCGTCCACCTCGTCGACTTCGACCGCTACGCACAGGACCAGGGACGCTCACTCCTCGACCTGTGTGCGCGACTGGGCCTGGCCCCGCCCACTGCGATCGAGCCCGAGCGGCCCCGGGCCAACGGATACCAGGGGTTCCGGTCGCTTCGCCTCCGCCGTTTCGGAGCCCAGCTCCCGGCGCCGCTTCGTCGTGCGGTCGGTCGGATCAACCGGGTGGAGACGTCCTATCCACCACTGCCGACCGCCACCGCCGAAGCGCTGCGGGCGGAGTACGCCGAGGACCAGGAGCTGCTCGCCCGGCTTCGTCGACAACTCGCAGGTCAGGAAGAACTGCGCAACGCCGCGTAGGTCTCGAGGGTGACCCGAATCTGGGCGTTCTGGTCAAAGTCGGTCTGCGACTTCTCGTAGGAGGCTCGAGCCATCGCGTTCCGAAGCGAATCATCGCCCGCTATCGCCTCCAAGCCGTTGGCCAGCGACACCGGGTCACGCGGTTCGACCAGCAGGCCGGACACCCCATCGTCGACGACCTGACGGCCGCCGCGAATGTTGGTGACGACCAGCGGAAGACCGCAGGCCGCCGCCTCCATCGCCGAGCGGGGGAACCCCTCGCGGTACGAAGCCAGGGCGTACAGGTCGAAGAGCGGGTAGAGCTCCTCGACGTCGTCTCGCCGACCGAGAAAGACCACACCGTCGTCCTCCGCCCGCTGCATCAGCTCGGGGGCGATGGCGTCGGCCTTGTCCGGTTCGCTCGGGCCGACGACGGCGAACTTGAGCCGGGGGCACCGATCACGAAGTTCGTGCACCGCGGCGAACACCTCGCGGTAGCCCTTTTCGACGACGAGGCGTCCGACCAGGCCACACACGACATCATCGGGTCCAAAGCCCAGTTCGCGGCGGCGGTGGGCAACCTCGCCCGGCGCCAGCCGATCGATGGTGAAGCGATCGAGGTCGACCCCGTTGCCGAGCAGGCGCACCCGATCGGCGGGAATCCGCAGGTCCAGCAGCGTGTCGACGTCTTCGGGGTTCTGCACCAGTTCGGCGTGCGAGCAGGTGGCGGCGAGCCGTTCGAGCCCGTACACCGCGGCGCGACGGGCCGGTCCGTCGGTGGGCTGGGCGTACAGGCCGTGCACGGTGTTGACGATGTGGGGCACGCCGGCGGCGCGTGCGGCAATACGGCCGAGGACCCCCGGCTTGGGGTTGTGGGTGTGCACGATCTCCGGGCGCTCGCGGCGAAAGAGGGCGAGCAGTTCCTTGAACGCCCTCAGATCCGACGCCGGGTCCATCGCCCGGGTGAGGTGGGAGACCGACACGTGCCGCAGTCCCGACTCGGCCAACGCCGCCACGTGAGGCCCGGGGGCCGAGGCGCAGACGACGTCGTACCCGGCATCGGCGAACGCCTCGAGTTGCGGGCGCAACAGCCAGTCGAGGCTCATGTCGGTCGTCGTGAGGTGAATAACCCGCGGGCGGCCGCTCACCGTCGCAACGGTCGGCTCTCGGTGAGCGACCGCGGAGCGATCATTGGACTGCAGTGCCGTCATCGTGGTGCCGTCATCGGGTGAGGCCCGCGTACCGGCGTCGGTTCACGAGTCGCCGCACATCGTCCTCGAGCTGCATACCGCCCTGCACCTTGTGCTCAAAGAAGGTGAGACCGTCGCTCACCTGCACGGGCGAGCGCGCCAGACGGTGAAGGTCGGTGCCCTCGGCGGGGTTCGGTCGCGTGCCGGCGACCGCAGCGGAACGGAACCGCATTCGCACCATGGCCTCGACGGCATTGCGGGCACGCACCGCCTTCGGGTAGGCGAAGTGGTCGGCGGCGATACCGAGTTCGTCTTCGAGCAGTTCGATCGACCGGTCGAGCTCGCGCGCCGCGGTGCGGATGTCGACCCGGTCGAGCAGCGCGTGGCCGTGGGTGTGCGAGCCCACCGTGACCAAGCCGGTGGCGAGGCAATCGCGCAACCCGGCCCACGACAACGGGTGGCCCTCATCGGGGAACGACTCCTGTTCGTCGATGTAGCGGGTTGCGACGTACAGGGTGGCGGGTACCTGGTAGCACTCGAGGATGGGCACGGCGACATCGGCAAAGTCGGCGGTGCCGTCGTCGAAGGTGACCACCACCTTGCCGGTGAGATCATCACCCGCCAGGAGACCGGCGACCGCGGTGTCGATGTCGACGACCATGTCGTCGCAGGCCAGTCGGGCCATCTGTTCCTCAAACAGGGTCACCGGCAGGTCGACTTCGATGCCGCTCTTGGCACCAACGCGGTGATACACCAGCACGACGAGGCCGCGGCGCGGGCGGCGAAGCTGGTCTGAGGCGTGGGCGACGAGCTTGGTCGCCTGACGTAGTACTCCGGTCACCGTAGACAGATCGGCCGACCGCTCGCCGTTTGAAGCTCTAGATTGAGCGGCCATGGAGATCCGTCAGGCCGGCCCCGAAGAACTCGATGCCATCGTCGAGCTCGCCGGCCTTGCCCTGGGTTGGCGGCCCGGTGAGCCGAATCGCGATCTGTTCGAGTGGAAGCACGTCACCAACGCGTTCGGCCCGTCGGCGCTGTGGGTTGCGGAGATCGACGGGGTGGTGGCCGGATTCCGAGCGCTGCTCCGGTGGGAGTTCGCCACGTCCGGTGGCGAGGTCGTGGCCGCGGTGCGACCGGTCGATACCGCCACCCACCCCGACTTTCGCGGCCGGGGGGTGTTTCGTCGGCTCACCGAGCGCGCCCTCGAGGCGGCGGAGGCCGACGGCGCGCAGTTCGTCTTCAATACCCCGAACGACCAGAGCCGACCCGGCTATCTGAAGATGGGGTGGCAGGTGGCGGGCCGGGTCCCGATCGCCAGCCGACCATCGAGCGCCGGGGCGCTCCTCCGGATGGCCCGATCGCGCGAACCCGCCGCGAAGTGGTCGGAGCCAACCGCGCTGGGCACCGCGGCGGCCGCCGCGTTCGCCGACGAGGACAGCACCGTTCGGCTACTCGCGAACCTTCCCGTGCGCGCCGGTCTCGGCACCCACCGCAGCCCGACCTATCTGCGGTGGCGGTACGGCGGCCTCGACGCCCTGCACTACCGGGCGGTGCTGGCGGGTTCGAGCATCGCCGACGGCGTGGCGGTCGTACGACTGCGCCGACGCGGCGCCGGCCTCGAAGCGGTGCTCGCCGATCTCCTCGTGCCGAACCGCGCCGTGGCCGCCCAGCTCCGTAGGCGCATCCTGCACGAGTCGGGCGCCGACTATCTTCTCGCCGCCGGGGAGGCACCCCCCGGGTTCGCCCCGATGCCGGGCCAGGGGCCGATCCTCACCACCCGGGACCTCGCTCACCCCGCTCCCCCGCTGGCCGGGCTGAACCTCACGCTCGGCGACGTCGAACTGTTCTGAGCCCAGTGCTCGTCACGGTCGGCGAATCGCCTCTTCGAGCACGTTCTCCCAGGCGCGCGCCACCACGTCGATCTCGAAGCGTTCGAGGGCAAACGTGCGGGCCAGCCCACCGCGCCGGCCCCGCTCGCCCTCGTCGAGCAACGACCGGAACGCACCCGTGAGGCCGTCGCGGTCGTCGGGCCCCAGCAACCAACCGGTCTCACCGTCGACGACCAGCTCGCCGATGGCGCCGACGGAGTTCGCCACCGTCGGGAGACCGCTGAACGAGGCTTCGATGATGACGCCGGGCATGTTCTCGGTTCGGCTCGCCATGGCAAACGCATCGCCGGCCTGATAGATCCGCTCGGGATCGGGCACCGAACCGGCAAACCGGGCCGACACCGCTCGCTCGGCCGCCCGCCGCTGCAGGTCGGCCCGAGCGGGACCGTCTCCGGCGATCAGCAGCGTCACCTCGGGAACATCGGCGGCCGCGTCGATCAATCGGTCGACGCCCTTCTCGGGCACGAGCGCGCCCACGACGGCCACGACCACCGCGTCGGGGGCCAGATCGAACGACTCGCGGGCAGCCTGCCGCTGGTCGGGTGTGGGGGGCACGAACCGGGTGGCCGGCACCCCGTTGGGCACCACCCGGATCTTCTCCGGCGCCACCCCGACGATCCGTTCGAGCTCGGTCGCCGCCCCCGGGGCCAGCGCCACCACCAGCCGGGACCGGCGCAGGTAGGCCGAGACCCGGAGTCGCCGAGATCGGGTGTTCACCCAGAAGGCGGTCTCACTGAGTTGGCGGGTGACAAACGGGTGACCGGCCCCCGCGCCCCGCCACCCTGTTGGGCCCATCCCGGCGACGGCGCAGGCCAGCACGGTCGTCGAACCATGGGCGATGGTGATGTCGCGACTCGCCATAAGCCGGCGGACCCGGGCATAGGTGGCCGGCGCTCGCCGATCGCCGCCGACCACGTCGACGTCGAGCCCACCCACCGAGCCCGCCCGCAGCGCGACGACCTCGGAGTCGATCCCCACGCGGCCGAACGCGTCGTGGAGATCGCTCGCGAAGACCTGCCCGCCGCGGCGGTCGGTATCGGAGATCAGGTGGAGCACGCGCACGTTTGCAGTGTTGTAGATCGGCCGCCGCGGCGCGGCGACCCTGGGCCATATGGCTCATCGGGAACCGATTCGAGCCGATGGAGAACGAGCCGGGGAGAACCCGGCGTCCGTTCGCCCGAATCGAGATACGCGAATGCCCGACCAGTCCTCCAGCCCCGCCAACCGCCCCACACATGACCCCACCAACAACCAGGGAGATAGCCCGTTACACGTCGTCGTCACCGGCGGCGCCGGTTTCATCGGGGCCAACCTGTGCCGGTACCTCGGCGATCTGTCGGCGATCGGCTCGGTCGTCGCCTTCGACGACCTCTCGAGCGGGTTCGCCTCGAATCTCGACGGCGTCGATGCCGAGCTGGTGGTCGGATCCATTCTCGACACCGACGCCCTCAACACGGTGGTCGCCGACGCCGACGCCGTGGTCCACCTGGCCGCTCGCCCTTCGGTGCCCCGCTCGGTTGCCGACCCGGTGCCGTCGCACGCCGCCAACGCCACCGGCACCGTCAACGTGCTCGAAGCGGCCCGCCGCGATCGGCTTCGCCAGGTCGTCATCGCCTCGTCGTCATCGGTCTACGGCGCCAACCCCTCGCTGCCCAAGCACGAGGGCCTGACCACCCGGCCGGTCAGTCCGTACGCCGCCTCCAAGCTTGCCGCCGAGGCCTACACCCTCGCCTACGGCCACTCCTATGACCTGCCGACGGTCGCCTTCCGGTTCTTCAACGTCTTCGGTCCCCTCCAGGCGGCCGGCCACGCCTACGCTGCCGTCGTGCCCGCCTTCGTCGACGCCGCCCTGCGCGGCGATCCGGTGACCGTGCACGGCGACGGCACCCAGAGCCGCGACTTCACGTTCGTGCGCACCGTGGCGGCCACGATCGCCTCGGCGATCACCCGCCGACTGAGCCACCCGGAGCCGCTCAACCTGGCGTTCGGCACCCGTACGTCGCTGCTCGAGGTCATCGACAAGATGTCCGAGCTCCTGGGCGAGCCGGTGGCCAAGACCCACATCGAGACCCGCGCCGGGGACGTTCCTCACTCCCAGGCCGACTCGTCCAACCTGCTCGCACTCTTCGGCGACATCGAACCCATCGACCTCGACACCGGTCTGAAGGAGACCATCGAGTGGATGCGCACGGTGATCGATTGATACCGCCACCCCATCGGTTCCAACGCCTGTTCGACCGAACCGTCGTTGTCGCCCTCGCCATCCCGGCGGCGGTGCTCGGCGCGGTGTCGGCTGTGTTGGTGAAGGCGACCAGTCCGGGACCGGTGGTTTTTCGCCAGACCCGCGTCGGCCGGGACGGGGCGGAATTCGAACTGCTCAAGCTGCGGACCATGGTCGCGGGCGACAACCCGATATTCCCCGACGAGAGCCGAATTACGGCCGTCGGCGCGGTGCTTCGCCGATCTTCGCTCGATGAGTTGCCCCAACTGGTGAACGTGTGGCGGGGCGACATGAGCATCGTCGGCCCGCGACCCACGTTGGCCTATCAGGTCGAGCGGTACGACGACCGACAACGCGGTCGCCTCGCGGTTCGCCCCGGATTGACCGGTCTCGCCCAGGTCGAGGGCCGCAACGCCCTCACGTGGGCCGAACGCATCGAGATGGACCTCGACTACATCGAACGCCGATCGCTGCGCCTCGATCTGCACCTGCTCGTGCGATCGTTGGCGGTCGTCGTTCGCGGTGGCGGTGCCACCGGCCACCCGGCCGATGACCCGTTGTCGCGGATCGAACCAGCGCCGCCCGAGACCGAGGCCGACCAGCTCCCTCGGGCGTCGTGACCGCCGCCCGGCCCATCACGATCGTCGGCGCGGGCGGCCATGGCCGCGAGACGCTCGACATCGTGGAGGCGATCGCGGCCACGAACCCGGAACGGTTTCGCTTCGCCGGCTTCACCGACGACGGCGACCGCGACGGGTCGCTGCTGACGCGCCGAAACATCGCGGTGGAGCGAACGGTCGCCGAGCTCATCGAGTCGGATCTTCACTACGTCATCGCGATCGGTGACCCGAAAACCCGCGCCGAAGTCGGAAGCCGACTCGATCCCGACCGGGCGGCGCAACTCGTCCATCCGCTCGCCAGCGTGGGCTCCGATCACCGCTTCGGGCCCGGCGTGCTCCTGGCCGCCGGCGCCCGCGTCACCACCAACGTTCACCTCGGCGCCCACACCCACCTGAACCCCAACACCGTCGTCTCCCACGACAGCCGCATCGGTGACTATGTGAGCCTCTCGCCGGGCGCGGTGGTATGCGGCAACGTCACCATCGGCGACCGGGTGCTACTGGGCGCCGGAGCGGTCGTCCTCCCCGGATGCACCGTTGGTTCAGACGCGATCGTGGGTGCCGGCGCCGTCGTGGTCGACGATGTCGACTCCGGCCGTACCGTCGTGGGCACGCCGGCCCGCTGAACCCGTCAGGCCGCCGAGCACCCAACTGGACGCGAACGCGCCCAGCGACCAGAGCGCGGCGATGCCGATCGGCACCAGCCACCGGTCTTCGAGGCCGGCGGTGCGAGCGCTGCCGATGCCGACGATGACCTGCACCATCACCAGCCCGCAGCGAGCGGCCCTACCGGTCCATGCTCGTCCGCCATCTCGTCCGCCATCTCGTCCGCCATCAGCACGGTGGGAGAACGCGGCAAGGGCCGGGAGTACCCCGAGGGAGCCCACGGCCCCGATGAGCGACGGGGCTCGACCCGATGCCCCGATGGTCGCGCTCACGGCCCAGGCGACGGACACGAGCAGCACCGCCGCCCATCCGATGCTCACCATCGTTTCCGCGGCTGCGGGTGGCGAGTCGTCCAACGAGTCCCCGCCTTCACGCACGCCTGCGACCACCACCAACAGTGCGGCGGCGAGCATCACGGGCGCTTCGACGTCGGGGGTGGCGAGGGCGGTCGTACCGGCCGAGATCGCCAGCAGCCCGAGGGTCCACCGGGCGCCGAGCAGGCCCTCGACCCGCACCATCGTCCAGCCGATCAGGGCCGTCCCGACGACCAGCGCGAGCAGTTGCCACCAGCGAACGAGGCTGCCGAGCGCGGCCAGCGACCACACGATCGCCGCAGCCGATGCGACGGCGGCACCCACGGCCACCGGCAGCCACGCTGTGGCGGGGTGTGCTCGGAGCAGCCGGTGGCGCGACGAATAGGCGGCCAGAACACCGAGAACCCCGAAGGCGAGTCCGCTGAAAAGGTCAGCCAGGGGGACCATGGGAGTTAGTCGACGGCGATGCCGACATCGTGTCCGGACCGGGAGCCGAGCCGGGCGAGTTCGGCGACGAGGGCTTCGCGGTCGACGATCTCGTCGAGGTGGGTCAACCGATTCACATCGATCGGCGGTGCGGTCACGTGCGAGATCAGCGGGTGGGCCGGACGTTCGTCGGATTCGCCGTCGCCGAGCAGCACTTCGTGGAGCTTCTCCCCCGGTCGCAGCCCGGTGAACACGATGTCGATCGGGCGGTCGGCCTGGGCGACGAGTCGGCGGGCGACATCGAGGATCTTGACCGGTTCGCCCATGTCGAGCACCAGGGCTTCGCCGTCGCGACCCACGGCACCGGCCTGAATGACCAGCTGCGAGGCTTCCTGAACCGTCATGAAAAAGCGGGTCACGTCGGGGTGGGTGACCGTGATCGGGCCACCGGCGGCCACCTGGCGTTCAAAGGCACCGAGCATCGAACCGCGGCTGCCGAGCACGTTGCCGAACCGCACGCTCAGGTAGGTGCCTTCCCCTTCGGCGGCAACCGCGGCGGTCAGCCGTTCGGCCAGCCGCTTGGTGTAGCCGAGCACGCTCGAGGGGTCGGCGGCTTTGTCGGTGGAGACGTTCACAAACCGCTCGACACCGTGAGCACGTGCAGCCAGCAGCGTGTTGTGGCTGCCCCAGACATTGGTTTTGAGCCCTTCGTCGGGGTACATCTCGAGCAGCGGCAGATGCTTGAGGGCGGCGGCGTGAAACACCACCTCGGGCTCATGCTCGGCAAAGACGCGCATGACCCGGTCGCGGTCGCGGAGGTTGGCCACCACCAGGTCCCGGGTCTCGAGCAGGGCCCGGCCGTAGATCGACAGCTGGGTGGCGTGGAGCGCCGATTCATCGCGGTCGAGCATGATGAGCTTGGCCGGCGCGAACCGGTGGATCTGGTGGCACAGCTCCGATCCAATGGAGCCACCCGCACCGGTGACCAGCACCCGCTTACCGGTGAGATAGCCGGCGATGGCGTCGATGTCGGTGTCGATCTGGTTCCGGCCGAGAAGGTCGGCTTCGGTGAGCGGCCGGATGTCGGCGAGGTCGACCCGACCGTCGAAGATTTCGGCGACCTTGGGCAGGATGCATACCGAGATGTCGTGGTCGAGCGCCGCCTCGGACAGGTCGCGGACCAACTGCGAATGGGCGGAGGGCACGGCGACCACGAGGGTCGTGGCATCGAGGCGAGCGGCGACTGCGCCGAGATCGGCCGCCGTTCCGACGACGGGTACGCCCTGCAGTCGCAGGTTGCTCTTGTGCGGATCGTCGTCGAGCAGGCCGACCGGCAGGAAGGGGCTCTGGGGATTGCGCAGCATTACCCGCAACGCCTGCGCGCCGCCTTCGCCCGCGCCGAACACCAGCGCTCGCTCCGTCGGCTGGGCCGGGCGCAGGAACCGGTCGCTGAACAGCCGGTGGACGTAGCGCGCCGATGACATGGCGACCAGCGCGGCCGGGATCGCGGCGAGGCTGACGCTGGTCGGGACGAGACGGAGGGGTGAGAACACCAGACCGAGCCCGGTGAGGGTGGCGCCGACCGTGGTCGCCGACAGCGCCAACGCGGCGACCTCGTCGAACGAACCGGTGCGCCACCGCCCGCGGTACAGGCCGTAGAACACACCGGCGATCAGCTGCAGACCGGCGGCGACGGCCATGGCGACCGGTGCTTTCCAGTTCGCCCAATCGTCGAGGGTGAGATCGAAGCGCACCAGCATGGCGGCGGTGACACCGACCAGCCAGGCGGCACCGTCGACGAGCAGATGAACGAGGGTGCGGTGGCGACGAACGATGGATCGAAAGGCGGCAACTCCCCGGGAACTCATCACCCCGCACCATCGGCCGATTGATGGTCATCGTGAGACTTATGGAGCCCCAGCTCCAACCAGACATCGCCGTCAGTGGCGATCGCGCCGCACCGGCACCGCGGCGTTCCCGATCGCGCACCAGCAGCACCCATCGGCGGGCCATCACCGCGATCGCCGCGACAGCGGGTCTGGCCGCGATCGCCTTCGCCACCGGGGCGCCGACCGGCCTGTCGATGGTCGATGCGGGGTATCGCGGCGGGTTCACCGCCCTGGTCGCCTTCGCCGCGTCGCGCAGTCGACGATGGCCGTGGACCGTGCTCGCCGGTGCCGCCACCGTGCTGGCCCCCAACCCGGTATTTCTCGCCCTCGGCTGTATCGCCACCGTGCTCGCGGTGGTCGGGGTCACCCGCCCGCGTCATCGGGTGGTGGGAGCAGCCATCGGGGCGCTGGCGGTACAGAATTTCCTGCACCTCGACCTACCCGGCCCCCACGGTCTCGAATCCGTCGTCGCCGGCATCGCCGCGGCCCCCGTACTGGCCAGCGCGTACACCGTGCTCGATCGCGACACCCAACGGTTGCTCCGGCGATGGCTGCGCCGAACCGGCATCGCCACCGTCGTCGCCCTGGCGCTCGCCGGGCTGGCGCTCGCCGCCGCCCGCCCGCACCTCGTCGCCGGGCTCGCCGCCGCCGACACCGCGTCGACGGAGTTGCGCTCCGGTGAGATCACCGCGGCCACCGCGCCGCTCGACCGGGCCGCCGATCGCCTCGGCGCAGCCAACGCCTGGCTGGCGTCGCCGCTCGCCATGCCCGCTCGCCTCATCCCGGTGGTCGGGCAGAACCTCGGCGTCGCCCTCGTCGCCACCGGCGAAGCCGAGGCCCTCAGCGTGGCCTCGGCCGAGGTGACCACCACCGTGAACCTCGATCGACTCCGCCCCAGCGGCGGGCGGATCGACCTCGCCGCGCTGGATCCCATCGCGGCCCCGCTCGAACGCCTCGCTCTGGGTGTCGATCGGGCGGCGACCCGCCTCGGCGACGCGCGTAACCCGTGGCTCGTGCCGCCGCTCGCCGAGCCGCTCGATCGGGTGTACGGCGAGCTTTCCGGGTCGGCGTCGTCGTTGCACACCGCCGCTCTCGCGGCTCGGTCGGCGCCGAGCCTGCTGGGCCGCGAGGCCCCCCGCACCTACGCCGTGTTGTTCACCACCCCGGCCGAAGCTCGAGGGCTCGGCGGTTTCGTCGGCAGCTGGGTGATTCTCGAGGCCGATTCCGGCAAGGTCAGCCTGGTCGAGACCGGGCGGGCGAATGACCTCAACGTGATCCTGCGGGGTCAGCCCGCCCCTCCGGTCGGTTCCCAGGACTACATCGACCGCTGGGGTCGGTTCTCGCCGCAGACCCACGTGCAGGACGTGACCATGGCGCCGGACTTTCCCACGGTGGCGGCCGTTACCGCCGAACTGCTCGACCGCGCCGGGCGACCCGTCGACGGGGTCTTTTCCATCGACCCGGAAGCACTGGCTGCGCTACTCCAGCTCACCGGACCGGTGGACCTGCCGCGCTCGGGTCGACGCCTTGCCGCCAACAACGCCGCCCAGTTCCTGCTCGTGGACCAGTACGTGGAGTTTGCCGCTGACGATGCTCAACGAGAGCTGGTCCTCGAAGAGGCCGCCGGCGCCGTGTTCGCGCGTCTGCTCAGCGCCGACCTCGCCGCTCCCGCGGTGGTCGCCGATGTCCTGGGCCCGGTCGTCGCCGAGGGTCGGCTGATGGGCTGGGTCCCGGGCGATGATGAGCTGTTTGCCGCCGCCGGCCTCGACGGGGCGTTTCCCACGCCGACCGGCACGGACCTGCTGTCGGTGCGCCACCAGAACTCGGCCAACAACAAGATCGACGCCTACCTCCGGCGCACCATCGACTATCGGGCGGTGGTCGCTGCCGACGGTGCGGTGGCCGCGACGGTCAACGTCGTACTCGAGAACACCGCCCCCGGCAGCGGTCTGCCCCCATCCGTCATCGGCAGCAACGATCAGGGGCTGCCGCTGGGCACCAACCGGCAGTACCTGTCGATCTACTCCCCCCTCGACCTGGTCGGCGCCACGGTCGACGGCCGGCCCGTCACCCTGGAGACCAACCACGAGTTCGGATGGCGGGTGTACTCCACATTCGTCACCATCGACGCCGCCTCATCGGTGCAGCTCGAGGTGGAGCTCGCGGGCCGGGTTGATCCCGACTACTCGCTGGAGTTGATCACCCAGCCCCTGGTCAACGACGACCTCGTATCGATCGAAGTTCTCGACGCCTCCGGAGCGACGCTGCTCGATCGCGACTCGTCCCCCGCCCCGGGCCGAACGACCTATTCCGCGCCTTCGGGTTCAAGCGCCGAGCCAAAAAGCCGATGAAGACGGGAGGACTCTGATGCAACGCACCGCAAAACCCCTGTTGATCGCCGCCGCGGCCATCCTCATCGCCGTCCTGGCGTCCTTTCCCGGTTCGCGCGCCGAGGCCCAGTACGGCGGCACCGCGGGGTTCGTCATCAACCCGCCGACCATCTATCGGGGCCAGACCGTCGGGTTTGCCGGCACCGGATGCAACGTCGGCGACACCGTCGTGTTCTCGATCCCGTCGGCCGGCATGGACCTCGGCTCCACCACGGCCGCCGATCTCGACAACGCCGATTCGAACCTGGCGCCGACCGACACCACCACGACGACGCCAACCGAAACGGCCGAAGCGACCGGGGCCACGACAACCGCGGTAACAACCACCGTGGCGCCGACGACCACCGCGGCGACAGGCGCCGATGCCACCACCGTTCCGGTGCCCACCACCGATGTGAGCGACCAGCAAGGCGAGGGCACCGACGGCGACTTCTACCTCGGCGACGTGCCGATCGACCTGCCTCCCGGCGTGTACACCGTCCACGCCACCTGCGGCGACACCGTTCTGACCGCCGATGTCACCGTTCTCGCCGTTCCGGCGGGCGGTATCCCGACCGGCGTGGGCGGTGCCGGTGCCGGCACCGGCGGCGGCTCGACCGGCCCCCTCGCTCTCACCGGCGGCGAAACCGGACAGCTGCTCATCAAGATCGGCGCCGCCATGGTGCTCGGTGGCGCGGCCTTCGTCCTGCTCGGCCGGCGGCGCGACGAGGACCAGGCTGCGGCCTAGAGGCATACCGAGATCGCCTGGGCCATACGGCTCAGCTCGGTCCCGGTTCGTCCGATAGGACAACGTGACCAGCTCTTCTGCGCCCCCCTCCCCGCCGCCATTGCCTGGCGCTGCTACCGCAGGCACCTCAGAACCTCTGTCGGGGTCCACCGCGAACCACCACGTCGTGGTCGTCGGCCAGGGCTACGTGGGCCTGCCGGTGGCGATGCGCGCCATCGAGGTCGGCTTTGAGGTCACCGGGTTCGACGTTTCCGACGACCGCATCGACTCCCTCGCCGCCGGCTCGTCGTACGTCGAGGACATCGCCGACGCCGAACTCCAGGCCGCACTGGCATCGGGCCGCTACCACCCGACGGCCAACAGCCGCGACTGCAAGGACTTCGACTTCGCCGTCGTCTCGGTACCCACCCCGCTGACCGAGGGCGATCCCGACCTCAGCTACGTCGAGAACGCGGCCCGGAGCCTCGCCCCGCACCTGCGGCCCGGCGCCACCGTGATCCTCGAATCCACGACCTACCCGGGCACGACCGAGGAGCTCTTCGGGCCACTGCTCGCCGAGGGCAGCGGCCTTCGCGTCGGTGTCGACTTCCACCTCGGATACAGCCCCGAGCGCATCGACCCCGGCAACCAAACCTATGACCTGGTCACCACCCCCAAGGTGGTGTCCGGCGTCGACGAAGCCTCCCTCGAACGGGTGCAGTGGTTCTTCGACCAGCTGTGCGACGAGACCGTCGCGGTCCCCTCGCCCCGCGAGGCCGAGCTGACCAAGCTGCTCGAAAATACGTTCCGCCACGTCAACATTGCGCTCGTCAACGAACTCGCCATGTTCGCCCACGATCTCGGCATCGACATCTGGGCCGCCATCGACGCCGCCAGCACCAAGCCGTTCGGCTACATGCGGTTCACCCCCGGCCCCGGCGTCGGCGGACACTGCCTTCCGATCGATCCGTCCTACCTGTCGTGGCAGGTGAAGCGTTCCCTCGGCACCTCGTTCCGGTTCGTCGAACTGGCCAACGACGTGAACGACCACATGCCGGACTACGTGGTGCGCCGCGTGCAATCGGCGTTCAATGACCGCAGCCTGCCGGTACGGGGCCAGAAGGTGCTGCTCATCGGCCTGGCCTACAAGCGCAACACCGGCGATGCCCGCGAGTCACCGTCGATGATGATCGCCCAACAGCTCCAGGAGCTCGGTGCCGACGTGCTCGTGCACGACGACCATGTGCGGCCCGAACAGCATCCGGTCAATACCACCGCAGTGAAGCTCACCCCGGAGACGCTCGCCTCGGTCGACGGGGTCGTCTTTCTCGTCGATCACGACGACATCGACCGGGGTCAGATCACGGCCCACGCTCCGTGGGTCCTCGACTGCCGCAACCGTCTTCCGACGGGCGACTCGGTCATCCGCCTGTAGCGCCGCCGGCGTTCACGAGTCGACCAGGTCGGCGCCGGTGACCACGAGGAGCACTTCGCCGCTGACCGGATCGATCCGCTGATACGTGATTTCCGAGCGAGGCGGGAAGCCACCGGGCTGGCGCACCTGCACCCACACCGCAGCCGGGTCACCCCGCGTCGCGAAGATGGCGGGGGGAAGGTCCGGCGTCGGCCACTGCGGTTGAAACGGGGTGATCGCGCCCGACGTCGGGTCGATGATCTCGGGGTCGGAGGATCCACCGATCGCAACGATGTGGCCCCCGGAAACCCCGATCGTGCGGCCTAGAGATCCGCCGGGGTCCCGCGCTTCGCCTTCGTCGAGGCGGTAGGGCAGAACCTCGACCGGAGCCATCTGTTCCGGATCGAATCGGACCAGGCCTTCGATGTAGCCGTCGGCCTCCAACGCGAGGGCCTCGGCGGCGAGGATCTCGCTCAACCCCGATCCAATGGTCCACCACAACCAACCGTCGTGGAGCACGCCGTTGGACGCCACCGGGACATCGCTCGCCAGCAGGGCGTCGAGCAGGGCTTCCGATGGCGAATCGCCATTGCGGAGCGTGATCAGCGCGGCGAGATTCGCCCGGTCGAGGACGTCGCCAAACGTCCCGGGCCCGGAGCATTCGGGCGCGTCGGCGCCGGGAGCGATTCGGGCCCAACCGGTTCGGATGCGCGTCATCGCGGAACCATCCGCGCCGATGGTCACCGCGCCGGTCATCTCGCACGGGTCCGAGGGGCCGTTCGTGTCCGTCGTAAAGACGGCTTCCTCATCGAGCTCGCCGGTCGCCAGGTCATAGCGATAGAACAGATTCTGGAAATAGTCGTCGGAACCCTCGGTCTCGGAGACCCAGAGGTCGCCGCCCCCGGCGCCCACGACACCGAGACCGGGGCGCAGGCGGCCGATGGCCGCAAACGTCCGGGCGTCCGTGTCGATGCGGAGTATGTCGACGAACCGTCGTCCATCGTCATCGGTTGCGGTGGCGGTCGCGTACCGGGTCCCGTCGAGGGGCAACGTGGCGCCGCCGGCGCTCTCGTAGCCCGCCGCTCCGGCGAACGGCGTGACCTCACCGGTCTCCCGGTCGACCAGCACGACGGGTGCGCCGGGTTGGCCTTCGCTGCCGTCATCGGCGGTGACGCCGTCACTACCCTCTTCCACGGCACCGGTGCTCCGCACGGGCGAAACACTCAGGACCAGCCCCCCGTTTTCCGCACCGCTGGTTTCGGCACCGTCGGTCGACGCTGCGTCCTCAAACCCGGCCGGACCCGGCGAGCTCGACGAGCACGCGGCCGCCAGCAGCAGCGAGGCGAGCAGCGGCACCGCCGAACCAGAGCATCGATGCAGGAACGATCCGCCGAACATACTCTCGTATCGACGAATCTGACGGCTCCCTGAAGCAAGATGCGGGCGGGCCGGTTCGAAGCGGGCGAAGTACGGTGGCGCGATGAGCGACATAGCCGACCTGCTCGACACCGCCGATGCCACCTCGGTCGCCCAATCCATACGCTCGGGCGCCGTCAGCGCCACCGAAGTCGTCAAAGCCGCCATCGCCCGATGCGAAGCGCTCGACCCGACGCTGAACGCCCTGGTCGACACCTGCTTCGAACAGGCGCTCGCCGCCGCCGCAGCGGTGGACCCGTCGCTGCCGTTCGCCGGGGTGCCCTTCCTGGTGAAGGACCTGGGCCAGGAGGTCGCCGGGCTCCGCCACACCCGCGGGTCGCGACTTTTCGCCGATGCCGTCGCCGACGCCGACAGCGAGCTGGTGCGGCGCTACCGGGCCGCCGGGTTCATCATCCTCGGCACCACCAACTCGCCGGAACTCGGCAAGAACGCCAGCACCGAACCCGTCCTCCACGGCGCTACTCGAAACCCGCACAATCTCGACCACTCCCCCGGCGGGTCGTCGGGCGGCGCGGCCGCAGCGGTGGCCGCGGGCATGGTTCCGGTGGCCCACGCGAGCGACGGCGGCGGGTCGATCCGTATCCCGGCCGCCGCCTGTGGCCTGTTCGGACTGAAACCCAGTCGAGGCCGCGTCACCAGCTACCCCAGCCCTTCGCTGCTGGCCTACCCGCTGGGCATCGACCATGTCGTCACCAGATCCGTGCGCGACTCCGCCGCCATCCTCGACCATACCGCCGGGCCGATGGTTGGCGACCCGTACCAGCTCGGCACACCGGCGCAGCCCTGGCTTGCTTCGGTGGGAGCCCCACTCGACCGGTTGCGCATCGCGTTCACCACCACCTTGCCGACGGGGGATGCCGCCCACGAGGAAACGGCAGCCGCCACCCGCCAAGTCGCCGACATGGTCGAATCGATGGGCCACCAGGTGAGCGAAGCCGCGCCGAACTATCCGCTCGAGTCGGTGTCGTTCGTGCGCCGCACCATGGCCGGGGTCCCCACCGCGTTGACGGTCGACCGCCGCCTCGCCGAACTCGGTCGCGAACTGCAGGACGACGATCTCGAGCCGTTTTCCCGGGCGATGTATGACCGCGCCGCCGGCATCACGGGCACCGAGGTGGTCGACGCGATGCAGCAGCTCGAAACCATCGCCCAGACCGTCGGCGCATTCTGGGGTGACCACGACCTGCTCGTCACCCCCACGATGGCCCAGCCCGTGGCCCCTTTGGGCCTGCTCGACACCACGAACGTTTCGCAGATGTACGAGCACATCGGCGGGTACGCCGGGTTTACGAGTCCGTTCAACCTCACCGGCCAGCCGGCGGTCTCGGTGCCGTGGGGCACCGACGGCAACGGGCTGCCCATCGGGGTCCAACTGGTAGCCGCCTACGGCCGTGAAGACCTGCTCTTCGCCGCGAGCGCGGCACTCGAAGCCGCCGCTCCCTGGCCGACCCGGGCGGTTGCCATCGGGTAGGCGTGGTGCCTCGCCGCCGAACGGCCCCGGAACCGGACGGACGCTGCGCAAACGGTCGACGCGCGAAACTCCGGTCCGACTCGGGGTGACCCGGTCCCGGCATGCGACGATGGGCCCGTCCGCCGTACCCACCCGCAGGAGTTTCACATGGATGTTGTCGTTTCCGGGTCGACCGGCTTGATCGGGACCGCGCTGATCCAGGCGCTGTCGGCCGCCGGTCACGAACCGATCCGCCTGGTCCGCCCATCGAGCGATTCGCGCAGTGGCCGGACCATTGCGTGGGATCCCGATGCCGGGACGATCGACGCCGCCGCCTTCGAGGGCATCGATGCGGTCATCCATCTCGCCGGCGCCGGGATCGGCGATGCCCGGTGGACCCCGGAGCGCAAACAGCTCCTGGTGGAGAGCCGGACGGCATCGACGCGGCTGCTCTCGGAAACCATCGCCGGCCTCGATGACAAGCCGAGCGTCTTTCTCAGCGGCTCGGCGGTTGGGTTTTACGGCGATCGCGGTGCCGATCTACTCACCGAAGCCGACCCCGCCGGCAAGGATTTCCTCGCCGACCTGTGCGTGCAGTGGGAAGCCGCCGCCGAAGCGGCCGAAGCCGCCGGGATCCGGGTCGTGTACCTGCGCACCGGCATCGTGCAGAGCACCCGGGGTGGCGCGCTCAAAGAACAACTGTGGTTGTTCAAGCTCGGGCTCGGTGGCCGCATGGGCGATGGGAAGCAGTTCATCAGCTGGATTTCCATCCAGGACCACGTGCGAGCGATGCTCCACCTGATCGAGACCAGCGGGTTGTCCGGGCCGGTCAACCTCACGGCACCCAACCCGGTCGACAACACCGAGTTCACCAAGACGCTCGGCCACGTTCTGGGCCGACCCACCCTGGTCCCGATACCCAAGTTCGGACCGGTCCTGCGCCTCGGCAAGGAATTGGCCGAGGCCCTGCTGTACACGAGCACCCGGGTGAAGCCGAAGGCGCTGCTCGACGACGGTTTCGAATTCGACCACACCAATCTCGAGGGCGCACTGCGTTCCCTCCTCGATCGTTAGGGGATCCCATGACCAAGACCCGCCAGGTTTCCGTCGAACGTCTTATCGACGCGCCCGCGGCCGACATCTTCGCAATAGTGCAGAGCCCGGCCGGTCACGCCGCAATGGACGGCTCCGGCACGGTGAGAGGCGCCCTGAAGGGCCCGGAGAAGCTCGAACTCGGCACCAAGTTCGGCATGGACATGCGCCTCGGCGTTCCGTATCGCATGTCGAGCGTCGTGAAGGAGTTCGAACAGGATCGACTGATCGCGTGGAGCCACTTTGGCGGCCACCGATGGCGCTTCGAGTTCGAGGAGGTCGAGGGCGGCACGCGGGTGACCGAGACGTTCGACTGGTCGACCTCGAAGTTTCCGCCGTTCATCGAGTTGGTCGGCTACCCGAAGAAACACCCGGTCAACATGGAGAAGACGCTCGAGCGCCTGGACCAACTCGTCGCCGAGGGCTGGAAACCGTCCTAGCCCCGACGGCTCAGGCGTCGACGTCGACCTTGCTTGCGTAAAAGGCGATGCGGCCGGCGACCTGTTCGGCGCCGTCCATCGGCTCGGGGTAGTACCACGCGGCGTTGTCGGCGCGTTCACCGTCGACCTCGATGGCGTAGTAGGACGCCTGGCCCTTCCACCCGCACATGGTGTGCAGATCGGTGTCGGAGAAGTGCTCGCGCTTGATCGAGTCGATCGGGAAGTAGTGATTGCCTTCGACGATGACGGTGTCGTCGCTTTCGGCGATGACGGTGTTGTTGAACGTGGCGGTGGCCATGGATGCTCCAGGGATCTTCGGCGGGGTCATTCGGGAATGACCGGGTGTGGCCATTGCAACCCGAACCGCCCCGCGTGATATTCCGGCCGGCGGTAGCCGAGTACAACTGAGGTTTGCCCGATATACCGAAGTTCGGTATATATAGATTTCGTGAAGCTCAACGAGCAGCGATTCCTGATTCTCACCGCACTCGCGGGCGGCGCCCTTCACGGGTACGGGCTGGTGGCCGAGATCGCCGAACTCACCGACGGGCGCGAGCGGCCGCGGCCGGGCGCCCTCTATCACGGGCTCGACAAGCTCACCGAGCAGGGCCTCGTGCACGTCGACCGGGAAGCGGTCGTCGACGGCCGCCTGCGTCGGTACTACGCGCTCACCACCGAAGGACGCCAACGCCTCGCGACGGAGGCCAACCAGCGCCAGACCACCGCGCAACTCGCCATCGGTCGACTGGGGACCGTGTGACCGGGAACCGTGTGACGCAGAACCGGGTGACCAGGAACCGCGCGAGGATCGCCCGCTGGTCCTGCGGCGGTCTCGGCCCGGCCCGACGGGCTGAGATACTGGGTCACATCGACGATGCCGAAGCGGCCGGCGTCGGCCTCAGTCGCACCGAGACGCTCTCGATCTGTGCGATGGGGGCCCGGGCTCGCACGATCGCGGAGCTCCCGTCCCTGGTGGCCGCATTACCGCTCGCGCTGCTCGCCTTCGTGGCCTATGGCTACGTCTACAGCGAGCACTTCGCCCCCTGGGACCTCATGGAGGAGATTCCGTCGACCGACCCGAAGATCGCCGCCTTGCGGTCCGCGGCGGAGCTGGCCTGGGTCGTGGTCCTACCGCTGGGTCTGTACGCAGGATGGCGAGCCGCCCGGCGGGTTCGCCGGCACGCTTACCGCTTGGCGGGGGCCTATGTCGCCGCCGTCCTCGTAATGGTCGGACAGGCCCGGCTCTTCATCGAGCGCACCGAGTGGTTCGCCCAACCGCTCGAACCGTCCCACGTCGATGCCGTGTCGCCGTACTCGGCGTCGATGCTGGCCATCGCCGTCGGGCTCCCGGCGATGTTCATCATCCTCGATGCCCTCTTCCCAGCGCCGGCGCAGACCGCGCCGACCCGAGTCGACGACCATCGGTCAGACCCCGCCGACCCGGCATCGGGGCCCGACCTCACGGCGCTCTTGGCCCTGGCCACGCCGGGTCTCTTCGTCGTCATCGCCGCCCTGTGGGTCCTGCCGTTCACGGCCCTCACGTGGTTGTCCGATTCGTTCTCGCGTAGGCAGAAGATGACCGCGACGATCGTGGCCGTCGCTCCCCTCCTGCTGGTGCTCGCCTACGTGGTCGCGACGGGCGACCCCGACGGCGACGGCCTCTCGGTCATCGGGCTGCTGCTCGCCGCGACCGCGCTGCAGTTGGCGACGTGGCTGTGGCTGGCGGGCACCGTCCTGCGACTGCACCGCACACCGCCGGACCGCGGTTAGCAGGCGTTCGGGTCGACCACCCAGACCTCGTCGCCGAGGTGCTTTTCCAGCGTCTTCACGAGCGCGCCAACGGCCTTGTCCGCGCCGTCCCAAACGACGAGCGCCTCGGTGCTGTTCTGGGCCAACCAGGCGTCTCGGCGAGCCATCGCCGCGCCCGCCTTCTGCTTGTCCTCCGGTGCCTTCTTTTGCAGCGTCTGCGCTTCGCGGGCACCGGACAACAGCTCCTGGAACCGCTCCTGGGCGGCGCGGGGCCAGACCTTCTCGGGCTCGGGGTACGGCAGCACGGCGACGTAGGGCACGCCGGCCTCGATCGCCGCTTCCGCGCCAAGCTGCTCGGCGCCCAGCCGTAACCCGGTGACGACCACCAGATCGTCAAACATCAGCGACTTGGCCTCGATGATGTCGGCAAGGCGGCGCCGAATCCGATCGGCGATGGGGTTGGCTTCATAGCCACCGATCTGGGGCGGCCGGTGCCCGAGCACCACCAACCGGTGCCCGCCCGGCGCATCCATGCGGGACGTCTTCTTCTTTTCCTGCTTTTGTTTGTTGAGCTCGTCGGGCGACCCCAGATCGGTCGGCGTCTCGTCCCCCGACCGTCCGCCCTCGTTGATGACGGCCTCCACCGCCAACCGGTCGGCGATGTCGTTCCACTGGTCACCGGCGTGACCCTTGACCCACCGAAAGTCAACCTCGCGCTCGAGGTACAGCTCGACGAGCGGCTCCCACAGGTCCTGGTTGGCGACCGGCTTCTTCGCGCTCGTCTTCCATCCGCGATCGAGCCACCCCTTCCACCAGCTGTCCCGGAAGCAGTTCACCACGTACGTCGAGTCCGAAACGATCAGCAGGCGACCCGGCACGGCCCGCACCGCCTCGAGCACGGCGGTGAGCTCCATGCGTTGGTTGGTCGTGTCCGGGGCGAACCCGCTGCCGAAGGCACCGTCGGGGATGACCCACCCCCATCCCCCGGGGCCCGGGTTCCCCGAACAGGCGCCGTCGGTGTAGATCACGGTCGTATCGGCCGGTGCGTCGATCGACGCAGGTGTGGAGGGCATCGACACAGCCTGCCAGAGCGGCGCCGCCGTGCGGTCCACGCTCGCAAAACGAGGGGTGGCCAGCCCCATCAAATACGCTGGGCGAACAATGTCGACACCCTCCGCTGAACCGTCCGCCTCCCCGCCGGCCGCCACCACGACCGCGCCCCCCGCCGAGCTGGCCAAGGCCTATGTTCCCGCCGATGCCGAACCGGCGGTACGCGAGGCCTGGGCGGCCTCGAACATCTTTCACGGCGAGGCGACCAGCGACGAACGCGACTCGTACTCGATCGTCATTCCGCCGCCGAACGTGACCGCTGCACTGCACCTTGGTCACGCGCTGAACAACACCCTCCAGGATGTCCTCGTGCGCTTCCACCGCATGCAGGGCGCGGCGACGCTGTGGATGCCCGGCACCGACCATGCCGGTATCGCCACCCAGACCGTCGTCGAAAAGCGGCTGCTGGCCGACGGCGTGAAGCGGCTCGAGATGGGGCGGGAGGCCTTCGTCGAAAAAACGCGGGAGTGGAAGGACGAATACGAGGCCGTCATCCTCGAACAGCTCCGGGCCATGGGCGCGTCCTGCGATTTCGACCGCACCCGGTTCACGATGGACGACATGTGCGCGATCGCCGTACGCCACGCGTTCTTCGTGCTCTTCCGCGACGGACTCATCTACCGCGGCAAGCGGCTGGTCAACTGGGACCCCGTCACCCGCACGGCGCTGGCCGACGACGAGGTTGAGAACGAGGAGGTCGAGGGCCACATGTGGTACCTCCGCTACCCGCTCGAAGACGGTTCGGGCCACGTCACCGTCGCCACCACCCGCCCCGAGACCATGCTGGGCGACACCGCCGTCGCCGTGAATCCCGACGATCCGGCGGCCGCCGCCCTGCGGGGCAAACACGTGCGGCTACCGATCGTCGGACGCGTCATCCCGATCGTCGAAGACGACTACGTGGTCATGGCCGATCCCGAGAGTTCCGACGCCAAGGCGCAGTACGCCTCCGGGTTCTTGAAAGTCACCCCCGCCCATGACCCGAACGACTGGGACATCGGGCTGCGCCATGATCTGCCCGTCATCAACGTGATGGGCCCCGACGGCGCGATCAGCGATCAACACGGGTGGGACGAAGTCTCCGACGAGGCCCGGGCCTTCGTCGGCATGAGCCGGGAGGACGCCCGCGCCGCGATCGTCGCCTGGTTCGCCGAGAACGACCTCCTCGAACAGACCCGCGACTACACCCACAGCGTCGGCCATTCCTACCGCAGCCATGTGCCGATCGAGCCCTGGCTGAGCGACCAGTGGTACGTCGCCGTCACCGACGATCGCCTGCGCGGCGCCGCGCTGCGCAGCCTGAACCCCGACCAGTCTCCCCCGCTCCCCGCCGATGTCAGCCCGCGCGGCGCTGACGGCGACGGCGAGCTGACCTTCTATCCCGACCGCTACGGGCGCACGTTCCACTCGTGGCACGACACCATCCGCGACTGGTGCATTTCGCGCCAGCTCTGGTGGGGCCATCAGATCCCGGTGTGGACCCGGTTGGTCGCCACCGCCGACGCACCGGCCGAAGTCGCCGGGGCCGAACTCGACACTGCGGTGGCGGTCGACAGCCGGTGGGTCGCCGCCGGCGCCGCCCACATGGCCCGGCGCACGACGGAGGACGAGGTCGAGGAAGCGGTTTGTGTGCCGCCGGCGAGCACGCTCGGTCGCCTGCCCCGCAGCGACGACTCGCTCGACGAGGCCGCGCTGGTCACCGCGCTCGAAGCCGACGGTTTCGTTCGCGACCCCGACGTACTCGACACCTGGTTTTCCTCCGGCCTGTGGCCGCTGTCCACGATGGGCTGGCCGTGGCCCGAGGACTTCCCCGAAACCGTCGGCCTGCTCGAGACGTACCAACCGACATCGGTGCTCTCGACCGCCCGCGAAATCATCACCCTGTGGGTGAGCCGCATGGTGATGTTCAGTCGCTACTTCGCCGACGGGCGGCTGCCCTATACCGACGTGTTCATCCACGCCATGGTGCAGGACGGGCACGGCCAGAAGATGTCGAAGAGCCTCGGCAACGGCGTCGACCCGCGCGACATCATCTACAGCCACGGCGCCGACGCCATGCGATTCACCCTGGTGCAGATGACCACCGACACCCAGGACGTGCGCATGCCGGTCGACATGGTGTGCCCGCACACCGACGAGGCGTTCACGCCGGAGTTCATCACCACGGCCGCCGGCCATGTCGTCGCCGCGCCCCAGCAAACCTCGCCGGGCGATTCGGGCAAGGCCATGGTGAGCGCCTACGGCGTCGCCGTCGGGCTGGTCGAACCGAGCGACGACGCGCCTCTGGCCCGCAACACGTCGAGCAAGTTCGATCTCGGCCGCAACTTCGCCAACAAGCTGTGGAACGCCACCCGCTTCGCCCTCAAGCGGGTGGGCGCCGACGCGGGGGCTCGGGATGCGGTCGATACGGCCGGTCAGCCGTTCGCCGATCGCTGGATTCTGGCTCGACTCGGGCAGACGCTCGCCACCCTCGAAGGGGCGATCGGCGCCTACCAGTTCAACGTCTACGCCGACACGCTCTACGACTTCGTGTGGCACGACGTGTGCGACCGCTACCTCGAGATGGTGAAGCCGACGATCGACGACGATCCGGGTCAGCAGGCAGTGCTCGCCGCGGTTCTCGATGCGGTGCTGCGCATTATGCACCCGGTGTGCCCGTTCGTCACCGAAACCCTGTGGCCTCACGTCCAGCAGGCCCGCGCCGGCTCGATCGTCGGCGTCGCGCTCCCGCCCGCCGAGCTGTTGGCCGGCGCCGATTGGCCCACGATGACACCCAACCTCGTCGACGCCGATATCATCGCCACCTTCGATCGAGCGAACGGCCTGGTCACCCAGATCCGGGCGATCCGATCCGAGCAGCAGGTGAAGCCGAAGCAGCGCATCACCGTGCATGCCCCGGCGGCTGTGCGCGAGCTCATTACGACCGCCGATGGAACCGTGGAAACCCTCGCCGGGGTCGACGCGGTGATCGACTCGGGCGGCGATCGCCCGGCGGTTGTCTCCCCGCTTGCGTTCGAAGGGGCCGAGGTTCTGTTGTCGGGGCTGGTCGACGACATCGACGTCCACGCCGAACGGGCCCGGCTCACCAAGGTCATCGAAGGCAAGGCCAAACAGGTCGCCGGGTTCGAGGGCAAGCTCGGCAATGCCGGCTACGTGAACAACGCCAAACCGGAACTGGTGGCCGAGACCCGCGAACTTCTGGCCGTGGCCAAGGCCGACCTCGCCGCCGCCGAATCCGCCCTGGAGCACCTGGGATGACCGACGCCGTGACCGACCCACCCGAGCCCGAGGTTCCGATTCTGCGGGTCGGCGGTGTTCCCGAACACTTCAACCTGCCCTGGCATCTCGCGCAGGCCGCCGACGAGTTTCATCGGGCCGGGGTCGATATCGACTGGCACGACCAGCCGAGCGGCACCGGACAGATGATGCGCGGCCTGACCGAAGGCGATCTCGATGTGGCGGTGGCGCTCACGGAAGGCATCGTGACCGCGATCTCGAACGGCACGCCGGCCCGCGTCGTGGCGTTGTACACCTCGTCGCCCCTCCAGTGGGGGGTCCACGTTCCCGGCTCGTCGGGGGTGACCGAACTCGGCGGCCTCGGGCCCGGGGATCGCTTCGCCATCTCGCGCTTCGGATCCGGATCCCATCTGATGGCGCACGTGCTCGCCGACCGCCTCGGCTACGGCCTCACCGAGGAGAACTTCGTCGTCGTCGGCACCATCGACGGGGCCCGGGAGACCCTCGGCGCCGGCGAGGCCGAGGTGTTCCTGTGGGATCGCTTCATGACCTCACCGCTGGTCGAGTCCGGCGACTTCGCCCGGGTTGGTGTGCAGCCCACTCCATGGCCCGCGTTCGCCATCGCCGCGACGCTCGACTGCCTCGAATCCTCCGCCGACGCGCTACGGGCCGCGCTCAGCACCATCGCCGTCGCCGGCGAGCGGTTCGGCCGCCAACCGGCCGACGAGGTCGCCGACCTGGTCGTCGACCGGCACGGACTGGCCCGCGACGTCGCCCTCGACTGGTTCGCCGATACGGATTGGGCCGAGGCCGGCCCGGTCGACCCCGGGATGATCGCGTCGGTGCAGGACCGCCTGGCATCGCTCGACCTCGTTACCGAACCCCGCGACCCAGCGCACTACCTGGCCGAGGTCTGAACCGGCGGTGCGCCGACCAGCCGTTAGTCTCAGCGGTCATGGAGTTCCTGAATCTCGCTGATCCGGTGTCGCCGGTGCTCGTGGTGGTCGCCCACCCCGACGACATCGACTTCGGCTACGCAGGCACCGTCGCGGCGTTGACCTCGGCGGGCGCCGAGGTCATCTACGCCATCGCCACCTCGGGCGAAGCGGGGCCGCCGGAGGACATGGACCGAGCCGAGGTGAAGGCGATGCGCGAACGCGAGCAGCGAGCGGCGGCCGCCGCGGTCGGGGTGAGCGATGTGCGCTTCCTCGGCCAACCCGACGGCCACCTCGTCGCCGACCTGAGTCTGCGCCAGGCGATCAGTCGGGTCATCCGCCAGGTCCGACCCAACCTGGTCATCACCCAGAGCCCCGAGCGTCGCTACGACCGGATCTACGCCAGCCATCCCGATCACCTCGCGGTCGCCGAAGCAACGGTGGCCGCGGTGTACCCCGACGCCCGCAACCCGCACGCCCACGTCGAACTCCTCCGGGACGAGGGACTCGAACCGCACGCGGTCGACGAGGTGTGGGTCGGTTCTCTCGAGCCCCCCGACGTGTTCATCGACATCACCGCCGAGATCGACCGCAAGATCGGTGCCCTCCAGTGCCATGAGAGCCAGACGTCGGCGTTCGATGTCGGGGCGCTGCTGCGGGACTGGGCCGCCGCCGTCGTCGCCGACAACGGCGGCGAGCCGGGACGCCTCGCCGAAGCGTTTCGCCGAATCCGCACCGCCTGACCGATGATGCCGCGCTGGAGCGCCCTGGTGTGCGCCCTAGCGGTCGGCGTGGGCGGGTGCAGCTCGACGACGGGCGAGCCGGCCAACGGTCTCGGGTCGACCACCACCGCGAGCCACGCGTCCGCAGTGCCGGTTGTCGTCGAGGAGGCGCATCCGTGCGGGGTCGATACCGTCGCGTCCCCCGGCGCAGGCATGTACGAAGATGAGGTGTGGGTCGGGGGCGACCGGTTCGAGCCGGCGCAGAGCGAGACCACCATCGACCAAATCGATCTCGGTCAGCCGATCGCTCGGGTGTGCGCCTCCACGGTCGCCGAGGGCATCGCGCTTCGCCCCGGGCAACGACCGCCGGATGGGTGGGCCACCGTGTTGGGCGTGGGTACGCCTCTTCACCGCCTCGATGACAAGCCCCTGCGGCTCGGTGCCGTGGTCGACGACGATCGCGTGCTCATCTATGAACGCACGGAGGTGCGCCGCGTCGACTCGGCGGCGGACCTCGTGCACCTGCCCGACGATGTCGTGCGCGTGACGCTGAACAGTAGTCACGACGGCAGAACGCCGATCCTGGAGTTACCGCGCGACTCGCTGTCCATCGATCTGCTTCGATCCGCACCGGCCGGCGACCGGCGACCGCCGTCGGGCGAAGCGGGGCCGGTGTACCTCGGTTTCCAGTACGTCGACGGCTCGACGTCGAGCCGCGAGTTCTCCCTGGAGACCGGGCAGCTGTTCGGCCGGGGCGGCGGCGTGGTCGACCTCCCCGCACCTTGGCTCCAGGCAATACACCTGGCGGCGTTCGGCGTCGCCGACCTGGGCGAACCCGTCGACGCTCCCGACGATGTTGCCAAGATCCACGCCCTCATGAACGACACGCTTTCCGGCGACCAACCCGCAAGCGCTCCCATCCTCGGCGAACCGGTCATCTACGCCAACGGTGTCGCCACCGTCTCGGTGGCGCTGCTCGGCCCGCCCGAAGGTACGCCCATCGTGTTGTCACCGGCGTACGCCCACCGAACCGAGGCGGGGTGGCGACTGACCACACTGACCCGGTGTGAGCTCGCCCATCGACAGAGCTCACCACTCACAACCGGGCCCTGCGCCCGCCCCTGAGGAGTCGCAATACACATTTGCAGATGCAAGGGTTTTCGCCCAAAATCCTCTGATGTCAGAGTTTCGGATGGGGCAAGCGGCCGAACTGGTCGGTGTTGGCGTGGACACCCTTCGCCGGTGGGCGGACCAGGGGTTGTTCGAGACCACCCGCACTGCCGGCGGCCATCGCCTGGTGAGCGGTGCCGAACTCGCCCGGCTCGCCGTCGAACGAAACGATGCCAAACGCGCCGATGACCGCGCCGAGCTCTCGGCCCGAAACCGCTTCACCGGACTCGTCACGCGCGTGGTCGCCGACACCGTCATGGCCCAGGTCGAGCTTCAGGCCGGACCCAACCGGATCGTGGCCCTGATCTCGGCCGAGGCGGTGCACGACCTCGGCCTCGAGCCCGGCGTGGTCGCCGTCGCCGCCGTCAAGGCCACCCACGTGATCATCGAGCGACCCGACGCATGAACCGCCGTCCGGCCGCGGCGCAGCCCGGTCCACGCCAGAGTCCATCCCGCCGATCCCCCCGTGTTTCTGGATGCCTCCGGACCGCACCGTTCCTCCTCGTATCCCTGCTTGCGCTCGCGGGCTGTGGGGGCGGCGCCGACGGACCGACCGTCGTCGCCGCCTCGTCGCTCACCAACGCCCTCCCCGCCGTCATCGACGAGGCGGAAGGGTTCGAGGACAACGCGACGTTGGCCTTCGCCGGCAGTGCGACGATCGCCACCCAGATCGAGACCGGCCGCTCGGCCGACATCGTCATCACCGCCAACCGCGCCACCATGGATCGAATCGAGGCCACCGGCCTGGTCTCGGGATCGCCGGTCCGCATCGCCGTCAACGAACTCATCATCGGCCTGCCCGCGGACAACCCGGCCGGTATCACCTCGCTCGCCGATCTCACCGATGGGGACCTGCGGTTGTCCGCCTGCGCCACCGCAGTGCCGTGCGGGGAGGTGGCCCAGGACGTGATCGATGGCGCCGACCTCACCGTTGCCATCGACTCGTTCGAGCCCAACGTGCGCGCCGTGGCCAGCCGCCTGGAAACCGGTTCGGTCGACGCCGGGTTCATCTACCGCTCCGATGCCGTGGCCCTTGGGGATCGCATCGCCACGGTCGAGATCGACCCGGGCGACAACCGCTCGACGACCTACTTTGCCGCCCTGCTGCGCGACGCCCATCCCGGAGCCCGGCCGCTGTTCGACCACCTGCGGGGAGCAGAGGCACAGCGCATCCTCGCCGAGTGGGGTTTCACCGCGCCATGACCGGTTCGTTCCGTTCCGCTCGCCTGACGAACACCCACCGGGCACCCCGACCGTGGTGGATCGTCGCGCCTGCGGTCATCGCCATCGCACTGCTCGCGCTGCCGATCGTGGCCCTGCTGTGGCGCACGCCGTGGTCCTCGCTCGTCGACCTGCTCAGCACCAACCTCGCCTTCGACGCCCTCCGGGTCTCCCTGGTCGTGTCCCTCGTGGCGGCGGGGTTGTGTCTCGTCCTCGGGCTGCCGCTGGCCTGGACCCTCGCCCGGCTCCGGGGCTGGACCCGCCGCATCGTGCGATCGATCGTCCTGTTGCCGATGGTGCTGCCGCCGGTCGTCGCCGGTACGGCCCTGCTCTTCGCCCTCGGTCCCCGCCAGAGTCTGATCGGACCCACTCTCGAACGAATCGGTATCGTCGTACCCTTCACCACCGCCGGGGCGGTCCTCGCCGCCACCGTGGTAGCGCTGCCGTTCTTCGTCCTCGCGGTCGAGGCGGCGATGGAGGAGAACGCCGACGGCCTCGAAGCGGCGGCCGCCACCCTCGGAGCCTCGCCGGGCGCAATCTTTCGCCGCATCACGCTCCCCCGGGCTCGGTCATCGATCCTGGCGGGTGTCGTGCTCGCCTGGGCGCGCGCCCTCGGCGAGTTCGGCGCCACCCTCACGTTCGCCGGCAACGTTCCCGGTCGCACCCAAACCCTGCCGTTGGCGACGTTCCTCAGCCTCGAGGCCGGAGACCCCGACCAGGCGCTGGCCCTGAGCGTCGTGCTGCTCCTCGTCTCGCTCGGCGTGTTGATCGGGCTGCGCGACCGTTGGCTGTTGCGATGATCGGAACGCTGCACCTCGAGGGCGAGGTCACCGTCGGTACGCTCACCCTCGAGGTGGCGCTGTCCTTCGCCCCCGGCGAGGTCGTCGCCATCGTCGGCCCCAACGGCGCGGGAAAGACCACGCTCGCCCGGGTGATCGCCGGGCTCGTGGGCCTGGATCGGGGCACGCTCCGGGTCGGTGACGAACGGTGGGACCACCCGGCCGACGCGATATTCCTGCGCCCCGAGCATCGGCGGGTCGGCGTGGTCTTCCAGGATCTCCGACTCTTCGACCACCTGTCGGCGACCGAAAACGTCGCGTTCGGGCCGCGCCATCTCGGCCTGGAGGATCCCCAGTCGATCGCCTGTCGGTGGATCGAACGAGTTGGACTACGGGCCGACGAACCCCGCCCGATCCCGGAGCTGTCGGGGGGCGAGCGTCAACGGCTGGCCCTCGCCCGCGCCCTGGCGTCGGAGCCAAACATCTTGCTGCTCGACGAGCCGTTTGCGGCCGTGGACGCCGAGACCCGCGATGGGGTTCGGGCGTTGGTGGCCCAGTCGAGCGCTGCGGTCACCATGGTGATCACCCACGACCGCGACGACGTGTTGGCGCTGGCCGATCGGGTCATCGCCCTCGACCGGGGCCGGGTGACCGCCGACGGGACCATTCATGAGGTCGCCGCCGGCGATCGAGGCTTTGCGGCCCGGATGCTCGGCTCGCTCCAGTAGCGAAGCCGGCCTTCGAGGGTCGGGGTATCAGGCTTCGGCGACCATCCCCGGTCCGGCGTCAGCCGACCGGCGGCGCAGCCACCACAGGAACCCGCCCGCAGCGATGAGAAGGGGCAGGAACGGCAGCGCGAATCCGGCGAGCGTGGCGATCAGGCTGCCGAAGTCGACCAGGACGTCCCACCCGGCGCGCAGGCCGCTCATGAAGCCCGGCAGGCCCGCTTCCTCAACATCGCCACCGGTGATCTCGGGCGCCGGCGGTTCGGCATCGAGCACCAGGGTGATCGTCGAGAGGCTGACCAGATCCCGCAGACTGCGCAGCTGGGCTCGCAACGATTCGAGTTCGGCTTCGCGGGCACTCAGCTCCCGTTCGAGGTCGGTGATGTCGGTTACCGTGGTCGCCTTCTCGAGAAAGCCGCGCAACCGGTCGACGCTCGTCTCCGCGGTGGCGATGCGGCTCTCGATATCGACGATGCGTTCGGTGACGTCCTCGGTGGTCGAGGATTGGCTGAGCACCAGGCCGAGTTCGCGCAGGTCGCGCAGCAACGGTGTGAAACGCTCCGGTGGCACCTTGAAGGTCAGTTCGGCGCTCGGGCGTTGGCTCTGCAGGTTGGTGTTCTCCCCGGCGAGAAACCCGCCGGCCGCCAGGACCTGGTCGATGGCTGCGTCGGTCGCCTCGGTGACGTTGTCGACCTCGAGCACGAGGGTCCCGTTCAGGATTATCTGCCGGCTGGTCGGCTGCTTGGCGACCACGAGCTCGGTCTCGGCGTCCGGAGCATCGATGCCACCGCCATTGGCCGCGTTTCCCGCCTCTTCGGCCAGCACCGCCGGTGCCGCGTCGCTTGCGGATTCGCCGACGCTCGATCCGTTGGAACACGCGGTGAGGACCACGATGAGAGCGGCGAACAGGGCGAGTAGTCGTTTGGACATCGGAGTCTCCTCGGTCAGCCCCTGAGGGCAGCGCACCGGGCGGTGCAGCGGTTGCCGGGTATGACGTGGCGATCCGCCGGCCGGTTCCCCAAAAGTTGATGACAGCTGCGTGACGGACCGGTGACGAACGCTGGACTACTGGTCGAAGGACGCCCGCAGGAAGTCGATCTGGAGCAGGAGCAGGTTCTCGGCGACCGCTTCCTGGGGGGTCATGTGGGTCACGCCGGAGAGCGGTAACACCTGGTGGGGGCGACCCGCCTCCAGCAGCGCCCGCGACAACTGCAGCGTGTGGGCGGCGACCACGTTGTCGTCGGCCAGGCCGTGCACCAACAACAGCGGCCGGGTCAGCGCGGCGGCCTCTTCGATCAGGCTGGAAGCCGAATAGTGGCCCGGGTCGGTCTCGGGGTGGCCCAGGTACCGCTCGGTGTAGTGGGTGTCGTACAGCGCCCAGTCGGTCACCGGAGCGCCGGCGATCGCCGCGTGGAAACGGTCGGGGCGCCGCAGCACGGCCAGTGCGGCGAGGTACCCGCCGAAGGACCAGCCGCGGATGGCCACCCGGTCGAGGTCGAGACGCGGGTGGAGTTCGGCGGCCGCTTCAAGCGCAGCCACCTGGTCGTCGAGCACCGGCGTCGCCAGGTCGCCGTACACCGCCCGCTCGAACACCGGTCCGCGCGCCGGTGTCCCTCGCCCGTCGGTGACGATCACGGCGAAACCCTGGTCGGCGAACCATTGGCTGGTGAGGTACATCGACTGTGCGTGCTGCACCCGCTGGGCGTGTGGTCCGCCGTAGGGGTCGAGCAGAACGGGGAGCTTCGTCGACCCGTCGTCGCCGGCGGGGAACAAGATGGCCGACGCCAGCTCGTTTGGACCCAACCCCACCAGGGCCACGTTGGGGGTAACGACCGGCTGCTCGGCGTGAGACACCACCGTCGCGACCTCGGTCGACGCCTCGACGGGGGCGTCCGCGCCCCACCGCACCACCCGGTGCATCGACCCGGGTCGGTCGAGCGAAGCCGTCGACACGACGGCGACGGTCTCGCCGGATTCGAGCACGCGGATCGCTGCGCCGTGAACGCCGGCCACCTCGGTTGCCGCTTCGATCCCGCCGGTGAGATCGCTGCGATAGACGTGCGTCTCGGTCGGGTCGGGCGACGCGCTGAACCACACCGCCTGCTCGGAAGCAGCGAGCACCCGCCGAACCTGCAATCCGTCCGGGCTGATGGGTTCCCCGTCGAGTTCCAGGCGCCGGGTACCCGCGTTGTCGTCGACCGATGTGTGATCGACCACGCTCAGCAACCGTTCGCCAATCCATGCGGGGGCACCGGGCACCAACTCCACCCAGTGATCGTCGCGTTGTCGGTATCGCTCGGTCACCGCGCCGCTGCCGGGATCGGCGGTCAGCACCGCCAGGGTCTTCTGGTCGCGAGTTTGCACGGTGAGGGTGATGAGCTCCGACGCGCCCCACGACGCGTTCGCGAGGTACTCGAACTCGTCCCCCGCCCAGTCGATGTCGACCCGCGCGCCGTCCCGGCTGATCACCGAGAGTCCGACTTCGGCATTGGTGGCACCGGCGTGGGGGTACCGGATCGCCGCCGGCTCCGCCGCGGGGTCGACCGGAGCTGCGATATGCCAGACCGGCACCGCGCTCACGTCGGTCCGTTGCACGAGCAACCGATCATCGGGGCCCCACCAGAACCCGCGGGTTCGACCCATTTCCTCGCCGGCGACGAACTCGGCCGAACCCCACCCGACGTTGGCTTCGCCGGCGTCGGGGGCGATGACCTCGCGGTCGCCGTCCGGACCGGTGCAGCGGAGGGCCGAGTCGACGACATAGCCCACCTGGTGTCCGTCGGTGCTGAGCCGCGGGTCGAATGCCCCGTCGACAGCGTCCAACTCCTCGATTGCACCCTCGATCAGATCGGCGCGGTACAACCGGCCGCCGAGGGCAAAGACCGCGACGGTCAGTTCCGGGTCGGCGTCGTAGGCAACGATGCCGGCACCGCTTTCGCGCTCCCGTTCACGTCGAGCTCGCTCGGCGGCGGGAAGCTCCTGATCGGCCCCGCTCGCGATGGTGGCCGGGTCGGCGATCAGGTACTCGGACCCGGGATGGGCGTCGAGCACGAACAGGGCGTTGGCGGGGTCGCCCGGCGCTCGAGAACGCAGAAAGGCAATCCGTTCGCCCGTGGCCCCGACCACGAAGTTGCGGGGGGCACCAACGCTGAATCGACGGGTGCGGGCGTATTGACGGGGAAAGCTCTCGGTCACCGTCGCAGCATAGAGCGGGCCGGGTGGAGCGGCGGAGCAGAGAAAGCGCCCGGGAGTGCGCCGAGAAGCCCGGGCAAAGTCCGCGGGTGCCGAACTTCGAAGTACCTCAAGCGCGCCGATACGCCTCGGCCGCGATCACGCTGCGAGGATGGCTGCATGCGTATCGCGACGTGGAACGTGAATTCGATCCGCGCCCGCACCGAACGGGTCGGCTGGTGGCTCGACGAACATCAGCCCGACGTCATCGCGGTTCAGGAAACCCGGTGCACGCCGGCCCAGGTGCCAGGGGCCCTGTTCGCCGACCGCGGGTATCAGGTCGTTGCCCACGGAGTCGGTTCGCGCGGCGGCGTGGCGCTCGCCAGCCGGGTGGGCCTTGTCGACGTGACCCTCGGGATACCCGGCGCCGTCCACCCCCTTGATCTTCCCGTCTCGATCTCGGCCACCTGCGGCGACCTCCGGATCCACACGGCGTACGCCCCGAACGGCCGCAAGGTCGGCACGGAACCCCATCGGGTCAAACTGGCCTGGTTCGCGCTGTTCGCCGCGTGGATGACCATCGACGGCGTGACCGATCGACCGACGGTGGTCGCCGGTGACCTCAACATCGCCCCCACCGACCTGGATGTGTGGGACCCGGCCCGGTACCGCAAACGCAACCTGACCAGCCGACCCGAGCGCGACGCCTTCGCTGCGTTACTCGAGACCGGACTTGTCGATGTGGTTCGCGCCCACCACGGCGACACCCGTCTGTCGAGCTGGTGGAACCGACGGGGGGACTTCTACGAAAGTGATCGGGGCTGGCGGCTCGACCACATCCTCACCGACCCCACCACGGCCAAACGCGTGCGCACCGCGGTCATCGATCGACGCGAACGGGGCGTGGCCCGTTCGTCGGACCACGCCCCGTGCTACATCGATATCGACCCCGCCGAGGCGGGCGTCAGTTCCGCTCGCTAGCGCTTAGAGGAAGGGCAGCAGCTTGCCGCCCTTTTCGCCGCCGACGACGACACTGAAGTTCAGGATCTTGTCCGTGAGGCGCTTCTTCTGCGGGTCGAACAGCGGCCAGAGCAGGTCGGCGATTCCACCGACGCAGCACAGCAACCACATGGCCCACCCGACAATGACGCGCACGACAGCCATGCCGAACCCGACCGGCTGGCCGGTGCTGTCGGCGACCAGCGAAATGCCCATCTGCTTCTTGCCGATCGTCTGACCGGTGGTGCCCTGGAGGTAGCCGGCGTTGTAGATCCAGTAGGCCAGGTTCACCAGGGTGAAGCCCCAGCTCACCAGAGTGCCGAGCGCATCGCTGGCGGCGCCGAAGATCAGCGAGAGGATGAGGCCGACGATGTAGATGGCCAGACCAATGCCTGCATCGATGAGGTAGGCCAAAAGCCGGGTTACCCACTCCGCCGGTTGGGCACCGCCGAGTACCGGCGAACCGCCGGTGGGTCCGGCTGGAGCGCCAAACGCGGGAGGTGGGGCCATGGCACCGGGCGGCGGAACCGCGCCGCCACCGGGAGGCGGTGGAGGAACCGCACCGCCACCGGGAGGCGGTGGGGGCACTGCACCTCCACCCATACCCTCGTTACCCGGAATGTTGTCAGACATGGTTAGGCCTCCCGCCAGAACTTCGAAGGCCCAACATTAGCCAGATTCGGCTCTGACATGGGATTTCTCTGCTGCCCCACCCGTTCGGGGTGACGCGCGGCCGGTAACGTCGACGGGTGAACAAAGCCGCCGAGCGTCGACAGCCCGACCTGCCGGGGCGCCCAGAACTCATCGTCGCGATGTCACTGCTGACCGGCATCGTGGCGATCGCCATCGACACGATGCTGCCGGCGTTCGACGAGATTCGGATGACGTTCGGCCTCTCGGCCGACTCGAACCAGACCAGCCTGACGATCACGTCGTTCTTCGTGGGGCTGGCGCTCGGTCAGCTGGTCCAGGGTCCGCTCGCCGACCGGTTCGGGCGGCGGCCCGTCCTCCTCGTCAACCTGGGCCTGTACACCGCGTGTGCGATCGTCGCCGCCTTGGCACCGTCGCTCGGGTTCTTGATCGCCATTCGAGCGCTGTGGGGCGTCGCTGCCGCCGGTCCTCGAATCGCGGTGTACGCGGCGGTACGCGATTTGTTCGAAGGCGACGATCGGGCCCGCATCATGTCGTTCATCACCGCCGTGTTCATGATCACCCCGGTGGTGGCGCCCGCGTTGGGCGAGGCGTTGCTGCTGCTCGGATCGTGGCGTTGGGTGTTCGGGGCCGGTGCCGTGCTGGCGGTGGTGTTGGCGGCGTGGGTGTTCCTTCGGTTGCCCGAAACCCTCGATCCCAACGACCGGCGGGCGTTCGATTCGGCGACCATTCTTCGCGGCATGCGCGAGGTGCTCTCCCACCGGGTCGCGCTGGTCTACACGATGGCCAGCGTGTTTTCGATCGGGTCGTTCCTCCCCTGGCTGGGCAGTTCGGAACTGTTGTTCAGCGAGGTGTACGGCCGCGGCGGCCAGTTCGCCTTTTGGTTCGGAGTGAACTCGGTGGCGATGGGCATCGGCACGGCATTCGGCGCGGTACTGGTCCGTCGATACGGTGCCGAAGCGGTGGCGCGCAATGGCACTCTCGCCCTCGTGGTCGCGGCCGGTGGGTACACCGCCGTGGCCGCAGCGGCATCCGGTCGGCCATCGTTCGCGGCGTTCATGGCGGGCGCGGCGTTGTGCACCACGCTCCAGACCGCGGTGAACCCGGTGCTCTTCTCCCTCGCCATCGAACCGATGGGCCATCTCGCCGGCACCGCGGTGGCCGTGGTCGGCACGATCTCGCTCGCTCTGGGGGCGGTGCTCGCCGCGGTGGTCGACAACTTCATCGCCGATTCGATGTTGCCGCTCGCGGTCGGGTTCTTCGTTCTGTCGAGCATCTCGGTCGTCCCGTTGCTGTGGCTCTGGCGCCACCCGCTGCCCGGCGACCTCCAACCGGCGACGACCTAGGCGCCGTCGAGTCGTTCGATGAGGGATCGCAGCCCGGGTTCCACGCGCGTGGGTCCGACGTCACCGATGAGATCAAGCGCCCGTTCGGCGTGGGCTCGAGCGGTGAGTGGGTCGTCGCGGCGCTCGGCCACCCGGGCCAGGCCGGCTTCGGCTTCAGCCTCGTACAGCGGCGACTCCACCCGGCGGGCCACCGAACCAGCGGCGTCATAGAAGTGCTGAGCCCGGTCGAGGTCATCGATGAGTTCGGCACATCGTCCCAGGCTGTGGGCCAGCGGCCCGTGGGAACTCGAAGCACTCGAGGCCATACGGTCCGCGAGGTGGCCGAGGTCGTCGATCAACTGGCGGGCGAGGTCCTGCGCGCCGGCCTCGACCACCACGGTGGCGGCCGCCACCGACTCCGCCGACCACTGGAGCCCGAATCGGAACGGGGCCCGTTCGCCGATAAACCCGCGGGCGAAGTCGATCGCCGCGTCCGCCTGGCCACTCTCGGCCTGGGCGAGCGCCAGCGCCCACGGCCACATCACCATTTCGGGTTGGTCGATCACCATCTGTTCGAGCACGGGTACGAGTTCTCCCATACGCCCCTGGAGGCGACGCACCTCGAACATCACGCCGCCGTACATCGCCGGGGGTCGAGTGGATGGGACCGCGGGTGAGGCCACGCCGAATTCGAGCGCCGCAGCCGCCAGTTCCTCCGCTTCGGCGAGCCGGCCCTGCAGCACCGCGATCGATGCCTTCCAGGCCATGACGCCCCACGGGTACACGGGTTGCACGATCACTCCGGCGAGCCGTTCCTGTTCCGCGATGCGGACCGAGATCGACTCGATGTTGCCGATCTCGAAGTCGACGATCATACCCATCCGCTGACCGAGCGCCTCGAGCGTCGGGTCGCCGCGCTCGGCCGACCGGCGCACGAGTTCGTCGGCGATCTCGCCCCGTTCGGCCACCCGTTCGCGGTCGTCGAGTGCCATGGCGTTGCTCATCACCCACATCAAGGTGTCGGGGTCGTCGATGCGGCGCGCCATCTCGAGCGCTTCGGTAAAGACCTCGGTGGATCCGTGGTGGCCCGGGGAGTAGACCACGGCGCTGGCCCGAGCGGCGAGGGCCTCGGCCCGGGCGCGACTCTCGACCGGGCCAAGCCGTTCGAGAACTTCGTCGAGTAACTCGATGTACTCCGCATCGCTCCCGGGCAGCTCACCCACCCAGCCGCTGGCCCGCCACGAACGGGCCACGTCCCACAACAGTCCGACGTCGAGCTGTTCCCGGGCCAGATCGGCGGCCTCGGCCAGACGCACGTTCCAGCCCGGAACCGCAGCGACCCGTTCACACCAGCCCAATCGTGCGAGTATCTCGCCGCGCATGCGCTGGGCTTCGGGGGGAATCACGTCGAGCGCGTCGCGATAAAGCTCGACGGCTTCGCCGAAGGCGGTCGCGTCGACCGCTCGTTCCGCGGCCCGGCCGACGGCCTGTACGGCGGACTCGACCGAGGCGACGGGAACCGCCCGAAGAAGATGGCTGGCGATCTCGGCATCGCGCCGCTCACCTCCCAGGACCTTACCGATGGCCGTGGCGGCCGACAGGTGCAGCGTGGCTCGACGACCGGCGGCGAGGGATTCATAGATGGCCGATCGGACGAGATCGTGGGTGAATTCGAAGCGGCCGTTGTCGACCGCTCGGACGAGGCGTCGATCGGCCGCCCGGTCGAGGGTGTTGGCCACCTCGGCGATGTCGGCCTCGAGCGTGCCGGCGACGACCTCGGCGTCGATTTCACCACCGACGACCGATGCTCCTTCGACCACGGAACGCTCGGCTTCGGTGAGGGCGGCGAGTCGAGCGAGGATGAGGGCGCGAGCCGACTCGGGGACCGCATTGGTCGCCGTGTCGTCGCGCAGAACGACTTCCCCACCGACCACGTCGAGGGAGTCGGCCGCGACGAGCTGGTCGATCAGGGCCGTGAGGAAGAAGGCGTTACCCCCGGTGCGATCGACCAGGGCGCCGGCCAACGTGGCCGGCCGAAGCTCGTCCTGGGCGAGGACTTCGCGGAGGTAGGCCGCCACCTCGGGCTCACCGAACGGTTCGATCGCGACCCTCGCCGCTTCGCCGGACCGTTCGAGGTCGGCCAGCGCCGAGTTCCACCCGGGTTCGATGGTCCCCTCGTCGTCGCGGTGCGTCCCGATGAGTACGACACCCTCGATCCCGGGGGAGAGGACGAGGTGGCGAACGAGCGCGATCGTCGCGGTGTCGGCCCAGTGCATGTCTTCGAGGAAGACGGCGGTCGGCCGCAGCTGTCCGAGCCGGGCAAAGAGATCGACGATCGCCTCGAATAACTGGAAGCGCTGCACCTCCGCGGCGGCCTGTACAGGCTCAGCCAGATCGGGCACGAGTGAAGCGAGACGAGGCACGATCCGGCGCAGTTCGCCGGCCGACGGCCCGAGGAGGTCGCGTCGAGTGGCGGCGTCGACTTCGGCGAACAGACGGCCGATGGATTCGGCGAAGGGCTGGAACGGAGCGCGCTGAGGCACTTCGCAGCGTCCGTAGAGGGTGATCCAGTCCTCCTTCGCCATACCGTCCGCCAGTTCGACGACCATCCGGCTCTTTCCCGAGCCGGCTTCGCCGTGCAGCGCGACCAGGCCGATCCCGGCCGACGCGCGGTCGTCGGCCATGACGGTCACCGCGTCGACCAGTTCGGCGCGGCCGACGAACGGGGATCCCGACGCCGCCACGTTCGGAAGCGAGACGAGCGGGGCGGTGGGCGAGCCCGCGTCAACCGCCTGTAGCGCGGGGTCCTGCTGCAGGATCTGGAGTTCGAGCTCGGCATAGGTCGCGCTCGGGTCGATACCGAGCTCCTCGAGCAGCACCGACCGGCCTTCGCCGATCACGGCCAACGCGTCGGCCTGTCGGTCGGCCCGGTAGAGGGCGATGGCGAGCTGGCGATAGGGCCGCTCATCGAGGGGTTGGTCGGCGACGACGGCGCGGAGGCGGGCGACGACGTCGTCGTGACGGCCGAGGGCGAGCAGCGCCTCGATGTGGTCGCCCGCGGCTTGATCGCGCAGTTCGAGCAACCGCGCCCGCACCGGAGTGGCGCCGGGTACATCGATGAGGTCGGCGAAGGGCTCACCCCAGTCGGCGAGGGCGGCTTCGAGGCGGTCGAGGGCGGCGTCGGTATCGCCGGCGATCAACAACCGCCGGCCGGTGGCGACCGCCGCTTCGAACAGGACACTGTCAACCTCGATCTGGCTCAGGTCGATCCGGTAACCCTGCGGGTCGGTAACAATGACGTCAGCAAACCGGGGCTCGATCTCCCGGAAGTGCCGGCGCAGCTCCGAGACGTGCACGTGGGTCGATTCCCGGGCGGTTCGCGGGGGCGTCAGCCCCCACATCGCCTCGGTGAGGGCGTCGAAACCGACGGTTTCGCCCTCTTCCAGCACCAGCCGCGCGAGGAGGCGCCGACGGAGCTCGCTCCGTATCTTGACGTCTCCGTCACTCGTCGTGAGTCGGCCTCGACCGAGCACACAAACCCGCACCCGTTCCACTCGACCAGGGTAGGCGAAGTCTTTAGCGCCGCTTAAGCCGGTCATGGGACGGTAGGTCTCACCAAGTGGCGGCACCGTCTTGCAATACCGACGGTTTCGGGGCTCGAATGGAAGTGCGATGAGCAGGCGGATGCTCACCGGCGTTGGCGGACGTTTCCATTCGAGCCCTGCTTTCGCGCCCGACCACATCAACGCTTCACCCGCCCAATTTTCGCGTTTCTTACCCCGCGAACCATCTGGTGCCTGGCACCAGATGGTTCGCGATGAAATTTTGGCGGTTCTTTCGATGGTTCGGGCCCAGACCACCGGCGCGGATTAACCCGGCAGACGGGCGCGGGTGGGTTACGGGGTGAGGATCCGGTAGTCGACGATCGATCCGGTCGGGTCGAGCAACAAGATGGTCTCACCGCCGTTGGACCACACCGGGAAGCGCTCGCACCAAAAGAGACTTCGATCGTGGTCCTCGCCGCACCCGGTGCGCAGCCGTACGACCCCCTCGACCGGGGCCAGGGTCCGGGGCCCAAACCGGTACCGGTGGCCGGTGGTCTCATCGCGCAGCGACCACCCCTCGAGCTCCACCGCCACGTCACCGACGTTGCGCACCTCAACCCACTCATCGACCAGGGCATCGCGATCTGGGCCATCGGGGTCGACCTGATGATCGCCGATCG
>CALHYX010000036.1 GCA_938041035.1 uncultured Acidimicrobiales bacterium
CGACGCCCGCTACACGCTGCTCGACCTCGGTCGGGTCGAGGCGTTGTTGCCCCAGGCCGAACAGGTGCCCTACGAGCGGCCCGAGCCCAACGCCCGGCTCAAGGCCTACATCGTCGAGGTCCGCAAGACCGCCAAGGGTCCGCAGATCGTCGTCAGCCGGACCCACCCGGGTCTCGTGAAGCGACTGTTCGAACTCGAGGTTCCCGAGATCGCCGACGGCGTCGTCGAGATGAAGGCCTGTGCGCGCGAGCCGGGGCACCGAACCAAGATTGCGGTGCACTCCAACGATCCGAACGTCGACCCGGTCGGCGCCTGCGTCGGTGCCCGCGGGGCCCGGGTTCGCATGGTCGTCAACGAGCTGCGGGGCGAAAAGATCGACATCGTCGCGTATAGCGAGGATCTCTACGAATTCATCATGAAGGCGCTCTCGCCGGCGAAGGTCAAAGAGGTGCGCATCATCGAAGAGACCGGCACCGCCGAGGTCATCGTCCCCGACCACCAGCTGTCGTTGGCCATTGGTCGCGAAGGGCAGAACGCCCGTCTGGCCGCTCGGCTGACCGGGTGGCGAATCGACATCAAGAGCGAGACCCAGCTCGCGGAGGAAGAGGCCTACGGCGACGTCGAGTGGGCCGAAGGTGAATGGGTCGTCGATGAAGAGACCGGCGAGCAGACCTGGGTCCCCGCCGAGGGGGGCGAAGCCATGTCGGCCGAGGAGTGGAGCGCCGGCGACGACGACTCCGGCGACGCAGACGATGCCGACACCGATGATGCCGCGTCCGACGATGCTGACACCGACGATGCGGCCACCGACGATGCCGACGCAGATGACGGTACCGACGCGGTGCAGAGCGTGACCGCCGATGCCGCGGATGACGCCGAGGCTCCCGCGGCTGACGCCCCGACGGTGATCGAACAGCTCGAGGCCGAAGAGTCTGCCGATACCGAAGAGACCGGCGATGCCGATGAAACCGCCGATGCCGATGAAACCGCCGACGCCGATGAAACTGCGGAGACCGAAGAGGCCTAGGGGCAGACGGGTCGGGGCGGTGGCGGCGGAATCCCGACCGATGGATTGCACGGGTCCCACGGCGGTGGTGGTGGCGGCACGATGAATCCGGCGTCGCCGCCGCCCACGTAGGTGGTGACCTCGTAGTGCGCGCCATCGCCCTGGAACGTGAGCACGAGTCGACGGGGCACGATCTCGCCGTCGACCACCGTGGTCGGGAAGGCACCGCCGACCACGCCGGCGGGGAGGTCGGCGAACGCGTTGTCGACGAAGCCGGCGAGCCCCGGGGTCACCGGCACGAAGAACAAGAAGTTGAAGTCGATCAGGTCGTCGGGGTTGCCGAACGAGGACAGGCCGATGAGGATCTTGTTGATCAGGCTGGGTTCGGCTGCCGCCTGCACCGCCGCGGACGCGGCTGCGAACGACTCGGTGAGCGCCGCCGGGTCCGCCAACAGATCGGCGACCTCGAGCGGTTCGATGATCGCCGCGATCTGGAGCCCGAGCTCGTCGCGAACGTCCTCCATGATGTCCTTGATCAGGTCGCGGGGCGTGAGGTCGTTCTCGATGGCGATCACCAGCTGGCCAATGATCTCGGGCGATGTGCCGCTGAGGAGTCCCGGTAGTCCGACGACCGTGATGTCATCGAACACGTAGAGCCCGCGGCTGTTGGCGATGGTGCGGCGGTCGCCGTCTTCGAGGCCGGTCGCCGCTTTATCGAGCGATCCGTTGTTGAAGTGCACGACGGTGCTGCCCGCGACTCCTGGCGTGGAGCGGAAGTCGATGGTCGCGAGAATCAGCTCGTCACCATCTTCGAAGAAACCGTTCTCCTGGGCGTCCACCGCCAGCACCGAATGGTGGTCGACATAGGTTTCACAGGCGGTGGCGAGCAGGGCCATGGCGGCGATAGCGGCCACGATGGGCGATCGTCGTGGTTTCGTCGTCGTCAGGTGGTTTCTGCGCATCGATCCAACCTAGGTCCGATGGCGGCGCCGAGCGAATGATCAGCGGGTCGGTCGAAGAACCGTGCCCAAGAAATCGGTGCCCAAGAAAATCGGTGCCCAAGAAAACGGTGCCCAAGAAAATCGGTGCCCCAACCCGATACCTGGTCCTAGGCTGAAGCGATGACATTCATCGAGACGGAGGCCTCGCTGCGACCGAGCCGCAACGCACCTGCATAGCGTGTCGCCACGTTCGACCCGCGAGCGAACTCCTACGTTTGGTGCATAGGAGCGACGGATCGTTGGCGATCGGTCGTAGGCTTCCCGGTAGGGGTGCGTGGATTGGATCGGCACCGGAGTGTTTCTCCGAGGCCATTCGAACCAACGCACTCCCGCGTGCGTTTCGCACGTCCATCTCATCCGCCGCCGCTACCGCGCTGGCAGATGAGCTATCCAGCACTGAACTACCTCCCTGGTGTCCCCTCAACAACTGAGCGGGAACGCGGGGGAGGTCTTGGCCTCGTACTGGGGCCCCAAACCCCACTACGATCCAAAACCCGGTCCACGAAAGGCAACGGCAGACACTTGGCAGCAAAGGTTCGCGTGTATGAATTGGCACGCGAGTTGGGACTCACCAACAAAGAGACGCTCGACCTGTGCGAAGCACTGGGTATCGGCGCGCGCAGCCACTCGTCGAGCATCGTCGACGCCCAAGCCGACCGCGTGCGCCGCAAGGCCGAGCGCGAAGGCCTGATCCGCGAGCAGCAGCCCGAGGAAGAAAAGCCCAAGAAGGCCGCCAAGAAGAAGGCACCGGCCAAGAAGGCGGCGAAAAAGAAGGCGGCGGCCAAACCGGCCGACGCCGAACCTGCTCCCGCCGCGGCTGAGGCCGCACCGGTCGATGAGCCCGAACCGGTCGAGGCACCGGCCGAGGTGGCACCCGTTCCCGAGGCCGATCCGGAGCCCGTCGCGGCCGAAACCCCTCCGGCCGACGAAACACCCGAGACGGAGGCGCCCGCCGCCGCTGCTGCGCCACCGGAACCCGAACCGGCTCCGACCCCCAAGCGCGTCATCAGCTCGTCGGGCAACCAGGCCCCGCCGAAGCGGCCCGCCGAACCGGCACCGGCTGCACCGGCCGAGGCCAGTACCGAAGCGCCGGCGGAGCGCCCTCCGCGCGCTCCCGACATCGGTTCCAAGCCCGAGTCCGCCGGCCGCGGCGCGCCCGACCCGGCCCGTCCGTTGTCGGCGTCGGGTAAGCCAATTCCTCCGCCGCCCGGTCCGCCCCGTTCGGCCTCCGGCAAGCCCATTCCTCCGCCGCCCGGTCAGGGCGGTCGCCGCGCCGCCCCGAGCGCGGGTGCCCGCCCCGGTGGCGGTCCCCGCCCCCGTCCCGGCGGTGGCCCCGGTGGGCCACGCGATTCTGTTCCCGGCGCCGGTCGTCCCGGTGGCGGTGGCGGTCCCGGTGGCGGCGGTCGTCCCGGTGGCCCCGGCGGACGTCGCCCACCTCGTCGCCGAGGTCGTCGTCGTCGCAACCGCGAAGAGCTCCAGCCGATGGACGCTCCGACCTACAGCCCCGAGGACGCACCCGTCCCGACGGGCGAGGTCGTCATCGAACGGGCCTCGACCGCACTCGAGCTCGGTCCCCGGCTCAACCGCACCGCAGCGGACGTGGTCCGGTTCCTGATGCAGCAGGGCGAGATGGTCACCGCGACGCAGTCGCTGAGCGATGACATGATCTCCAAGTTCGCCGAGGAGATCGGTGCCGGTATCCGGCTGGTCAACCCGGGCGAGGAGCAAGAGGTCGAGCTGCGCAAGCTGCTCGACCTTGAAGAGGCCGATGCCGACGCGCCGGACGATGCGCCGCTGCGGCCGCCGGTCATCACCGTGATGGGCCACGTCGACCACGGCAAGACGCTGTTGCTCGATCGCATCCGTTCGGCCAACGTGGTGGACGGCGAGGCCGGCGGTATCACCCAGCACATCGGTGCCTATCAGGTCGAAAAAGACGGCCATCAACTGACCTTCATCGACACCCCGGGCCACGAGGCGTTCACCGCCATGCGCGCCCGCGGGGCCCAGTCGACCGACATCGTCATCCTCGTCGTCGCCGCCGACGATGGGGTGATGCCGCAGACCATCGAGGCGTTGAACCACGCTCGGGCTGCCGACGTGCCGATCGTCGTGGCGGTCAACAAGATCGATCGCGACAACGCCGACCCGAATCGTGCCCTCCAGCAGTTGGCCGAACAGGAGCTCGTGCCCGAGTCATGGGGTGGCGACACCATCGTGGTCGAGGTTTCCGCGCTCCAGGAGCTCGGCATCGACGACCTGCTCGAGCAGCTCGTGCTCGTGGCCGAACTCGAAGACCTCCGCGCCGATCCCGCCGGGCGAGCGCAGGGCGTCGTGCTCGAATCGCATCTCGACGTCGGTCGGGGTCCGGTCGCCACCGTGCTGGTCCAGGCCGGCACGCTGAAGGTCGGAGAACCAATGGTCACCGGCGCGGCCTGGGGCCGAGTTCGAGCGCTGATCAACGATCGGGGCGAACAGGTGAAAGAAGCCGGCCCGTCGAGTCCGGTACAGGTGCTCGGCCTGTCCGATGTTGCCGAGGCGGGTCGCGAGTTCGTCGTGGCACCGACCGAGAAGGTGGCCAATCGGGTCGCCGATGCACGCGAACACTGGCATCGCCAGGCCAGCCTTGGCCGCGAGGCCCACGCCATGTCCGGTGGCGCCAAGCTCGAGGATCTGTTCGCGCAGATCCAGGCGGGCGAGGCGGCCACGTTGAACCTGGTCGTCAAGGCCGACGTGAACGGCACCCTCGAGGCGGTCACCGAGAGCTTGAAGAAGCTCGAACGACCCGAGGTGAAGCTGTCGTTTGTCCATCGCGGCGTCGGTGGCATCACCGAGAACGACATTGGGCTCGCCGCCGCGTCGAACGCCACGATCATCGGCTTCAATGTCCGCCCGGACCGCAAGGCTCGCGAGTTGGCCGACATCGAACACGTCGAGATCCGCAACTACGAGATCATCTACAAGCTGCTCGAGGACATCGAAGCGGCGATGGTCGGTATGTTGGCGCCGGAATACGAAGAGGTCGTCACCGGCGACGCCGAGGTCCGGGAGATCTTCCGGGTTCCTCGCATCGGTGCGATCGCCGGCTGCTACGTCACCAACGGGGTCATCACCCGCAACTCCAAGGTCCGATTCCTGCGCGACGGCACCATCATCTGGAAGGGCGACGTCAGTTCCTTGCGCCGCTTCAAAGACGACGTCCGTGAAGTGGCCTCCGGGTTCGAATGCGGTATCGGCCTCAGCGATTTCCAGGATCTCAAGCCGGGCGACATCATCGAAACCTTCGAAGAGCGCGAGATCGCTCGTACGTGAGCCGGTCCGCGTTCGTCGGTCCCGTCCCCATGCACGTTCTCGCTCTTTCGTTGGACCTCCGGTTTCCCGAAGCCCGCTCCCTGAAGGCCAAACGGGCGCTGCTGCGTCCGGTCACCGACGGCATCGCCCACCGGTTTCCGGTGGCGGTGTCCGAGGTTGCCCATCAAGATGTATGGCAACGCAGCGAGCTCGGCATCGCTGCGGTGTCCGGGTCGGCCCGGCAGGTCGCCGAGATCATCGATGACGTCGAGCGCTTCGTGTGGACCTGCGCCGGGGTAGAGGTGTTGTCGGCGGAACGTTCGTGGATGGAGATCGATCGATGACCAAGCGACGGAAGCGTCCCCAATCGACCCGGCAGTACCCGCGCGAAGCAAGGCTGAACGAGCTGCTTCGTCAGATCATCGCCAGCGAACTGGACCGGATCGACGACCCCCGGCTCGAAATGGCGACCATCAACGAGGTGTCGACCGACCGCGACCTCACCCTGGCCCAGGTCTTTGTCGGGGTGGTCGACGAGTCCGAGGATGAAGAGGTGCTCGACGCCCTCGACGAACATGATCGACGCCTACGCCGAGCGATCAACGACCAGGCCCGGCTGCGACGCACCCCACCGCTGCGCTTTCAGATCGACCAGACGATGCGCAGCGCCGAACGGATCGACGAGATCCTGCGCGGCATTCCGCCGACGGTCACCGGCGAAGGTTCGACCGAGACCGACGGTACCGATGGCGCCGACTGACGAACGTCCGGCCATCCCGGCCGAGGGCGCCTTCGCGATCGTCGACAAAGAGGCGGGCTGGACCTCCCACGATGTGGTGGCCAAAGCCCGGGGCGTGTTCGGCACGAAGAAGGTCGGTCACTCCGGGACCCTCGACCCCGACGCAACCGGCGTCCTGGTGCTGGGCGTCGGCCGGGCCACCCGGCTGCTCCAGTTCGTTTCCGGTTTGGCCAAGTCCTACGTGGGCGAGATCGCCCTCGGCACCGAGACGTCGACCCTCGACGCGGCGGGCGAGGTGACCGCCACCTTCGACATGAGTGCGGTCACCGACGACCAGGTGGTGGCGGCGAGCCGGGCCTTTCTGGGTGACATCGAGCAGATTCCGCCGATGGTCTCGGCCATCAAGATCGACGGCAAGCGGCTGCACGAGTTGGCCCGTGAGGGCAAAGAGGTCGACCGCCCGCCCCGCCCGGTCACCATCGGTCGATTCGACATCGAGCCCGTCGAGCCGGGGGTGTATCGGGCGTACGTCGATTGTTCCTCCGGAACCTACATCCGGACCCTGGCCGCCGATCTCGGCCGGGCGCTCGGCGGAGGAGCGCATCTGCGCTCGTTGCGCCGCACCGCGGTCGGGTCCTTCACGATCGATCAGGCGGCACCGTTGCAGCAGGCCACGTTTCTTCCGGCGGCCGCCGGGCTGGCCCACCTCGACGCCGTCTCCGTGGACGAGCAGCGGGCGATCGACATCGGCCACGGCAAGGTCCTGGCCCAATCGTTGCTCGGGGTGAGCGGCGAGGGCCCGTGGCCGGTGCTCGGCCCCGACGGTACGCTCCTCGCCGTCTATCAGGCCCACCGCGATGACACCGCGAAACCCACCGTGGTGCTCTCGGGCTGACGTCGGCCCATCGCCAATGGAGGCCCGTTGGCGTGCACTCGGTACGCTCGGCGGTGATGGAGATCATTCGCGACCCCGCCAGCTGTCCGGAACTCGCCGGCACCGTGGTGACGATCGGCGCCTACGACGGCGTGCACCGTGGCCATCAACAGGTCATCGCCGAAGTACGGGCCGAGGCGGCCGCACGCGGGCTCGCTTCCGCAGTGGTGACCTTCGACCGTCACCCGGCGCGGGTTGTGCGCCCCGAGTCGGCGCCGCTGCTGCTCACCGATCTCGATCAAAAGCTCGAACTGCTCGAAGCCACCGGTGTGGACCTGTGTCTCGTGCTGCCGTTCGATGAAGAACGGGCCAAGGAGCGGGCCGAAGACTTCGTGGAGTCGACCCTCGTGGGGTGCCTCCTGGCCCGGCTCGTCGTGGTGGGGGAGGACTTCCACTTCGGCTTCCAGCGCGAAGGCAACGTTGGGCTGCTCGAACGCATGGGCTCGCAGCACGGGATCGAGGTGCGCGGGCTCGGCCTGGTCGGCCTCGACGGCACCCGTGCCCGCGACCACCTGCAGGTGTCGTCCACCGCCATTCGCCGAGCGCTCGCCAGCGGCGACCTGGCCGCCGCCAACACCATGTTGACCCGCCCCTATGAGGTGCGGGGCACGGTGGTCCACGGCGACAAGAACGGCCGCAAGCTGGGATTCCCGACCGCCAACGTGGCGATCCAGCCCGAGATCCTCCTGCCGGCCAACGGCGTGTTCGCCGGCTGGTTCGAACGCCAGGACGGTGCGGTGCACCCCGCCGCCATCTCGCTCGGCACCCGCCCGACCTTTTACGACGAGAACGGCGTGTTGTTGCTCGAGGCCCACCTGGTCGACTTCGACGGCGACCTCTACGGCGAGACCGTACGGGTGCGGTTGGTCGAGTCCCTGCGCGGTCAACAAAAGTTCGACGGCCTCGAAGCCCTGGTCGCCCAGCTGCGCCTCGACGTGGCCAATACCCGCAAGGCGCTCGAGCTCAACTCGTGACCATCTGGGAAGCCCTGCTGCTCATCGGCGGGGGTTTTCTCGCCGGGATCATCAACGTGAACGCCGGCGGCGGTTCGCTGCTCACCGTGCCGTTGCTGAACCTCGCCGGCGTGCCGGGCACCATCGCCAACGGCTCGAACCGGGTCGGGGTGCTTGCCGCCAATCTGTCGGCGGTCACCACGTTTCGCCGGTTGGGGATGTCGGGATTGCGGCCGGCGGTACCCGTTCTGTTGCCGGTGCTGGTGGGCGCCGGTCTCGGCGCGACGGTCAGCAGCTACCTCACCGACGGGGCCTTCGAACGGATTTTCGGTTTCATGATGGTGCCGATTCTGCTGCTCTCGCTCCGCAAGGCGGCGTTGGTGAACACCGACACGGAGAAGTCGTGGTCGCCGGTGGTTCGCGCGATCGTGTTCTTCGCGGTGGGTACTTACGGTGGCGCGTTCCAGGCCGGGGTGGGACTGCTGTTGCTCCTCGCGTTGTCCCGGGCCGGGTTCGACCTGGTGATGGCGAACAGCGTCAAGGTCGTCGTCGTCCTCGCCCAAACGCTGATTGCGCTGCCGATATTCATCGCCCGGGGCCAGGTCGCGTGGGGACCGGCGCTCGTGCTGGCGGTCGGGTTCGCCGCGGGTGGTGCGATGGGTGCCCGGGTGGCCGTCGAGGGCGGCGAGCGGGTGATTCGGCCGATCCTGGTCGTCGCCGTGTTCGTTCTCGCCGGCCGCATGTTGGGGTTGTACTGACCGCGCGCGGTGGGTCAGAGATTGTTTCCCGACCGCGATCCCGGCACACTGCAACGATGAGTCAGCCTTTGGTCGAGCGGTTCGCCTCGGCGCGGATCCCGACCAGGTACGGCGACTTCACCGCGTACGCCTACCGGGCCGCCGACGGCGTGGAACACGTCGCCTACGCGCTCGGGCCGATCGACGCGACCGAGGACCTATTGGTGCGAGTGCATTCGGAGTGCCTCACCGGCGATCTGCTCGGATCGCTTCGCTGCGACTGCGGCTCCCAGCTCGACCAGGCCCTGGAGCGCATCGGCGATGCCGGGGTCGGCATCGTGGTGTACCTGCGTGGCCACGAGGGGCGCGGGATCGGGATCGGCCACAAGCTGCGGGCGTACGAACTGCAGGACCAGGGCGCGGACACCGTTGACGCCAACCTGGCCCAGGGCCTGCCGGTCGACGATCGGTCCTACGACGTCGCGGCGGAGATCCTCCTCGATCTGGGGGTCACCTCGATGCGGCTGATGACCAACAACCCGGAGAAGTACGAAGGTCTCGACGGCGACCGATTGCGCGTCACCGAACGGGTGCCACTGCTCGCGGAGGCCAACCCGGAAAACGCCCGCTACCTGGCAACCAAGCAGCAGCGCATGGGGCATCACCTTCGCGACGGTACGGCCTCGACCGGCTGATCCGACCCGGCTCGCCGGGAGCTTGCTGGCCTACGCTCTGGCATGCGCGATCCGGCCACGACGTCCGAACTACCGACCCCCGCTCTGGTCCTCGACCTGCCGGCCTTTTCGGCCAACGTCGCGACGATGAGCGAAGCGCTGCCCGGTGAAAGGCTGCGCCCGCATGTGAAAGCCTTCAAGTCGACCGCCCTCGCGCAACGGCTCGCCGATGCCGGGCACGAGCGGTTCTGCTGCGCCACCGTCAAGGAGATGGAGGGCATGGCGGCCGCCGGGCTCGGGGCCGACCTGTTGTTGGCGAACGAGGTACTCGATCACACCCGGCTCGGGCGCCTCGTCGAGGCGGGCGCGCGCGTCACCGTGGCGGTCGACTCCGACGAAACGGTCGACTCTGCGGCCGCCGGCGGGGTTCGAGAGGTGTTGATCGACGTCGATGTCGGTCTGCCCCGTTGCGGCTGCGAGCCCGATGATGCCGGCCGGTTGGCCGACCGAGCCCGAGGGCTTGGGCTCGAGGTCCGCGGCGTCATGGGGTACGAGGGCCACCTGATGATGGTGGCCGAACCTGACGCCAAGGCCGCGCAGGTCGGTAAGGCCATGGAGTTGCTGCTCGCCGCGCACGAGGCCGTGGGCGGTGACATCGTTTCCGCCGGCGGCACCGGCACCTATGCCGCCAACACGTGGGCCACCGAGATACAGGCGGGGTCGTACTGCCTCATGGACACCGATTACGGATCGCTCGGCCACCCGTTCGTGCAGGCGATCCGGGTGGTGAGCACCATCGTCTCCATCAGCGCGAAGGGGTGGGCGATCGCGGACGCGGGGCTGAAGGCCTTCGGTATGGACCACGGCAACCCGACCTGGCCGGACGGCGATGTGTTCTTTTGCTCCGACGAACACACGACCCTGCTCGATCCCGACGCCACGCTCGCCGTCGGCGATCGGGTGTCGCTCATCCCGGCGCACGTCGATCCGACCGTGGCCCGCCACGAGCAGTACTGGGTGGTCGACGGAGACGACCGGGTCGTCGATGTCTGGCCCATCGACCTTCGGCACTGGTAACCCTGCGGTGATAGCAATGTCGCACCCGACGAGCTGGGAGGCTCACCGATGACCGCACCGTTGCGTGGGTCCCCGAAGGCGGCGAAACGCACCGAGTATCGCAACTGGGCCCGCAATCAGCTGTGCCTGCCCGCCGAGCGGGGGGCGCCGACGTCGACCGCGGAGGTGGCCGACATCGTGCGGAGGGCCCATCGCGAAGGCCTGCGCGTCAAGGTCGTGGGTGCCGGGCACTCGTTCACCGCGGCGGCGATGACCGACGGGATCTTGTTGAGCCTCGATGCCATGGACGCCATCGAGGCCGTCGATCGCGAAACCAACCGGGTCACCGTCCAGGCGGGTATTCGGTTGCACGCGTTGAACGAGCGGTTGGCCGAGCTCGACATGGCGATGCCCAACCTGGGCGACATCGCCTACCAGTCGGTCGCCGGGGCCATCGCGACCGCAACCCACGGCACCGGACTGCTGCTCGGCAACCTGGCGACCACCGTCGTGGGTATGGAGCTGGTCACCGGTTCCGGCGAGGTCATCTGGTGCGATGAGGACGAAAACCCCGACCTGCTGCGGGTGGCTCGGGTGGGTATCGGCGCGCTCGGCATCGTGACCAGGGTGACCCTGCAGTTGGTGCCCGCCTTCAACCTGCATGTAACGGAGACGAAGGAGAAGCTCGACGACGTACTCGACGGGTTCTTTGACTCGGCCCGCGACAACGATCACTTCGAGTTTTTCTGGATGCCGGGCGCCCGCAGCTGTCAGGTGAAGCGCAACAATCGCACCGAACTGCCGGCCGCACCGCAGGGAAAGCTGGCGTACTTCCGAGACAAGATCGTGGCCGAGAATCTCGCGTTCGGCACCGTGTGTCGGGTCGGCCGGCGCTTCCCGACCGCGGTTCCGACCGTGGCCCGACTCGTGAGCTCCGGGGTGGCCGAGCGCGAACTGGTCGATCGGTCCGATCGGGTGTTCGCCAGCCCGCGCCACGTGCGCTTTTACGAGATGGAGTACGGCATTCCCATCGAGACGCTGCCCGAGGCCCTGGGTCGGGTGCGCTCGTTCATCACGAATCTCGGTCGGCCGATCCTGTTTCCGATCGAGGTGCGGGTGTCGGCGGCCGACGACATCGCTCTGTCGACCGCCCAGGGGCGTACGTCGGCGTGGATCGCGGTGCACGTGTATCAGGGCACCTCGTACGACTCGTACTTTCAGGGCGTCGAACGCATCCTCGATGACTACGACGGTCGCCCCCACTGGGGCAAGCTGCATTTCCAGAACCACCGCACCCTGGCGCCGCGCTATCCGTTGTGGGATGACTTTGCCGAGGCGCGAGCCAAGCTCGACCCGACCGGCACGTTCACGAACGCCTACCTGGAGCGGGTGCTCGGACCGGCGTAGCCGCCGCGGTGCTGTGCGCTAGGCGACTTCGGTGTCGGTGACCACCGGATCGAGGTGGCGCACCTCGTAGGCGGCGGCGGCAAGATCGGCGGCGATGCGCAGGGATCGGCCGACGACCGTGACCCGCACGCCGTCCCGGGTCAGTTCGGCGGCCAGCTCGGCGAAGATGTGATCGCCCGAGCCGATCGACACGAGGTGAAAGCGGCCGGCGATGAACTCGGCGTGCGCGGTGCGCAACAGGGCCAGGTCGGCGCCGTCCTCCCCGCGCCCGGTGACGATGCGTCCCCGGTGCCCGAGGATGTCCTGGGCCACGAAGACGAGGCCGGGGTGGCACCCGATGATCACGGGGTCGTCGGGCCGCATGCCGGCGATGTCGGCGTACTGGGCGAGGGCGTGTTCGAACGCATAGCGGTTGCCGATGGCGTGGTCATCGCCGACCAGGTTCTCGATGTCGATGATGTGCAGGGTGCGCTTCCGTCGTTCCCAACGGTCGTGCAGTTCCGCATCCTCGGTTCCGCTCACGTGTCCTCCCGTCCCTGCTGTAGGCGCACCGGGTGGGCGTTGCCGGTACCTGTTTGCTGTATCGACGCCTCCGGGCGGCGTCTGTAACGAATCGGGTCGTTCGCCCCATCCCCAGGGTTTTGGAAGACTGCGGCGATGACGAGCTCGTTCCCGACCCCGGCCGGTGCCACCCGCAGCGAGGTCGAACCCCGGTGGCCCGCCGCGCCGTCCGCGCCGCCCGGCACACCGAACGTGCTGGTGGTGTTGCTCGACGACGTGGGGTTCGCCGATTTCGGGTGCTACGGGTCGGCCATTTCCACGCCGGCGATCGATGGGCTGGCGGCGAACGGTCTCGCCTACACCGGGTTTCACACGACGGCGATGTGTTCGACGACCCGGGCGGCGCTGCTGACCGGCCGCAACCACCACTCGGTGGGCATGGGTTGCCTGGCCAACTTCGACAGCGGTTACCCCGGGTACCGGGGCAAGATCGCCCCCGAGGCGGGAACGCTCGCCGAAATGCTCGCGCCGCACGGAATCCGGTCGTACATGGTGGGCAAGTGGCACGCGACCAGGACCACCGAGATCGGTCCGACGGGGCCCTTCGACGGGTGGCCCCTCGGCCGGGGCTTCGACCGGTTTTACGGCTTCATGGACGCCGAGACCGACCAGTACGCGCCCGAGTTGGTGCGCGACAACACCCACATCACGCCGCCCGGCACCTACGAGACCGGGTATCACCTCACCGAGGATCTGGCCGATCAGGCGATCTCGTTTCTGGCCGACCACCGGGCGGCGTTGCCCGATGAACCCTGGTTGTTGTGGTTCGCGCCCGGGGCCTGCCACGCGCCGCACCAGGTCGGGCAGGAGTTCATCGACCGCTACGACGATGCGCTGGCCCACGGCTGGGACGTGGAGCGCGAGCAGCGCCTCGCCCGCCAGATCGCCCTGGGGATCGTGCCCGAGGGGACCGGGTTGCCGCCCCGCAATCCGAGCGTGGAGGCCTGGGCCGACCACAGCGAAGCCGAGCAACGGGTGTTCCGTCGGTTGGCGGCCGCGTACGCCGGGATGCTCGACCACACCGACCGCCAGATCGCCCGCGTGATCCGGCACCTGGAACGCACGGGACAGCTGGACGACACGCTCGTGCTGGTGATGAGCGACAACGGCGCGTCCCAGGAGGGCGGGCCGCTGGGGTTCGTAAATGCGATGGGTCCGTTCAACCTGATGCACGAGTCGATGGACGACAAGATCGCCCGCATCGACGACATCGGCGGGCCGGGCACGCACACGAACTTTCCGTGGGGGTGGGCCATGGCCTCGAACACGCCGCTGCGGCGCTACAAGCAGAACACCCATGGGGGAGGGGTGCGAGATCCGTTGGTCATCTCCTGGCCGGCCGGCATCGCGGCGCGGGGCGAGCTCCGGCACCAGTTCTGCCACGCGTCCGACGTCGTCCCGACGGTGTTGGAGGCGCTCGGTATCGAGGTCGGCGGCGAAGCGGGGACCGGGGGCGCCGCGGGTGCGGCCATGCCGATCGAAGGCGTCAGTTTCGCCGCGACCTTCGCCGATGCCGATGCGACGACGGCGAAGGAGGCGCAGTACTTCGAGATGTTTGGCCATCGCGGGATCTGGGTCGATGGCTGGAAGGCGGTTACTTATCACCGGCCGGGTACGCCGTTTGCCGATGACGTCTGGGAGCTGTTCGATCTGTCCACCGATTTCAACGAGATCGACGACCGGGCCGAGCACGAACCCGACCGGCTGCGGTCGATGGTCGAGCGTTGGTGGCGCGAGGCCGAAGCCAACCAGGTGTTGCCCCTCGACGATCGGTTCGCGGAGCGCTTTGCCGAGAACGCGCAGCGCTTTCACGGCGATCGAACCCGCTATGAGTTCTGGAGCGGCATGGGGCACGTGCCGAGCGATGTCGCGCCGGACGTGCGCAGCCGCAGCTATTCGATCACCGCCGAGGTGACGTCGGTGGCCGACGGGGTGCTGATCGCCCACGGGGATGCGACCTGCGGGTACAGCCTGTACGTGCAGGACGGTCATCTCGTGCACGACCTCAACGTCGGTGGCACCCATCAGCTGCTGCGGTCGCCGGAGCCGATCGATCCGGCCGCGCAGCGGTTGCGCTTCGCGATGGACCGGCGGGAGGGCCACGGCGCGGCGTCGTTGTCGATCGACGGGGTGGAGGTCGCCCGCATGGAGACCGATGCGATCTTCTGGCTACTGATCTCGTGGTCCGGCCTCGACCTGGGACTCGATCGCGGCTCGCCGGTCTCGGACTATGTGGCCCCGTTCGCCTATGGCGGTGACCTGACCCGCGTCGTGATCGAGATGGGTCCCCAGAACCTCGACCACGAGGCTGCCGGCACCACCGAACTCGCCCGCGAGTAGCCGAACCACGCCGCCGCCCTCACACCGCCGCCCTCACACCGCGAACCATCTGGTGCCAGGCACCAGATGGTTCGCGGGGCGGTGGTTTGGGACCGCCTAGGGTGTCGACCATGACTCCCGACCTTGAAGTTTCCCGCGACATCGCCGCTTCCCCGGCGGTGGTCTTCGCCGCCCTCACCGACGTGACCCGGATGGGTGAATGGTCACCGGAGACCCATGCCGCCGAATGGGCCGAAGGGTCGACGGGTGCCGAGGTGGGCGCCGTGTTCACCGGTCACAACCGCAACGGCGACAACGAATGGACCACGGAGGCCGTCGTCGTCGAATGCGTCGAGAACGAGCGCTTCGTGTTCGACTGCCGGGTGGGCGACTTCGTGTTCGCGTCGTGGGGCTACGGCATCGAGGCCACCGACCAGGGCTGCCGGGTGACCGAGTACTGGCAGGATCACCGGCCCGACTCGGTCAAGGCGATGAGCGTGGAAATCTCCGGCGTCGAGGATCGGGTGGCCCACAACGAGGCCGGCATGGCCGAAACCCTTGCCCGTCTCGCCACCGCCGTAGAACAGTCCTAACGCGGCGCCGCGAACCATCTGGTGCCTGGCACCAGATGGTTCGCGGGCGGCGTAACTCGGTGAGTGCCGAGGCCGCCAGGGCGAGGAACGGCGGTCGGCCAGGCCGTGGAACGGCGCCGGCTGGTTGTTCGTACCGGCGGCGCTGGTAGCCTTACCCGGTCCGTTCAAGCTGAACGGTGCACCGCTTCTGGTGACGACGATCGCGCTGCGATCGACGCGCCGAGAGGCAGGGTCCGATACCCGATACGAAAGACATCATGGGAAGCAATCCAACCAACCTGGCCCCCAAGGCCGAAACCATCGCCGATATGGCGAAGGCGTTCGATCTGGCCGAGAACGACACTGGCTCTCCGGAGATTCAGATCGCTCTGCTCACCGAACGAATCAATCACCTCACCGAACACTCGAAGGTCCACAAGAAGGATCATCACAGTCGGCGAGGGCTCCTCATGCTGGTCGGTCGTCGTCGGCGTTTGCTCGACTACATCGCAGACAACGATGTTGAGCGCTATCGAGCCGTCATCGCCCATCTGGGCCTTCGACGGTAATCACCCACCTATCTCGAGCGGCCCCCGGGCCGCTCGAACCGCGTCGGGGCGACCATCGCCCCAACCCGGCAAATCAGCGCAACCGCGTCGGTCGGTTGTCAGTTGCATGCAGCTCGCCGCCACGGGGCGGTGGGAGACATCCAACTGGGAACTGCCGCCGGTTGCGCCTCACCCGAGCGATCGAAGGTCGATCGCTCCCACGAGAGGAAAGCAACTATGGCGGAATCCACCGTCGTATCCAGCGCCGTATCCGGCGCACCCGACAAGATCATGTCCTTCGAGACCGGCAAGCTCGCCGGGCTCGCCGACGGCGCCGTGATGGGCCGTTTGGGCGACACCATGGTGCTCGTCACCGCCACCGCCTCCCGGCGGGTGCGCGACGGCGCCGACTTCTTCCCGCTGACCGTCGACATCGAAGAAAAGATGTACGCCGCGGGCAAGATCCCCGGTTCGTTCTTCCGGCGCGAGGCCCGTGCCGGCGAAGCGGCCATCCTCACCTGCCGCCTGGCCGATCGCCCGCTGCGGCCGTCGTTCCCCGAGGGTTTCCGCAACGAGGTCCACATCGTGGGCACCGTGATGGGCGCCGACCAGGCCAACCCCTACGACGTACTCGCCATCAACGCCGCCTCGGCCGCGCTGAGTATCTCGCCAATCCCGTTCAGCGGCCCGATCGGCGCCTGCCGGATCGCCTACACCGCCGACGGCACCTGGACCCCGCACCCGACCTACCAGGAAGGTGACGAATCCGTCTTTGAGATGGTCGTCGCCGGACGCCTGCTCGACGACGGCGACATCGCCGTGATGATGGTCGAAGCCGGCGGCACCGAAGGCAGCTGGGGCCTCTACGAAGAGGGCGCCCCCAAGGTCGACGAGGACGTCCTGGCCGGTGGCCTCGACGCCTCGAAAGAGTGGATCAAGCAGGCCATCGAGCTCCAGCAGGAACTCATCGACGCCGTGGGCGGCAAGCCCGAGGTGTTCGAGTTCTCCGTCGCCGTCGACTACAGCGACGAGATCATGGCGGCCGTGAAGGCCGCCGGCACCGATCAGGTTGCCGCCACCCAGCAGATCGCCGACAAGGCCGAGCGCGACGCCGCCGAAAGCGCCGCTCGCGACGCCATTGTCGAAGCCGTCGCTCCGCAGTTTGCCGACGACGCCGACGCCGAGAAGCAGATCAAGGCTGCGGTTCGTTCGCTCACCAAGCAGATCGTGCGCAAGCGCATCGTCGACGAGGGTGTTCGCATCGACGGCCGAGGCACCGCCGATCTGCGTCCGCTGTCGTCGGAGGTCGACCTCATCCCGACCGCTCACGGTTCGGGCCTGTTCCAGCGGGGCGAGACCCAGGTGCTGAACTTCACCACCCTGGGCATGCAGCGCATGGACCAGATGGTCGACGGCATCGACCCGGTCGAGCGCAAGCGCTACATGCATCACTACAACTTCCCGCCGTTCTCCACCGGCGAGACCGGCTTCATGCGTGGCCCCAAGCGCCGCGAGATCGGCCACGGTGCTCTCGCCGAGCGGGCCGTGTTCCCGGTCGTGCCGAGCCTGGAAGAGTTCCCCTACACCATTCGTCTCGTGTCCGAGGTGCTGTCCTCGAACGGTTCGACGTCGATGGCGTCGGTGTGTTCGTCGAGCCTCTCGCTCATGGATGCCGGTGTGCCGATCAAGGCCCCGGTGGCCGGTATCGCTATGGGTCTCGTGTTCGCCGAGGGCAAGTACACCACCCTGACCGACATCCTCGGCGCCGAAGATGCCTTCGGCGACATGGACTTCAAGGTCGCCGGTACCTCGGACTTCGTGACGGCTCTGCAGCTCGACACCAAGATCGACGGCATCCCCGCCGATGTGTTGGCCCAGGCCCTCGGCCAGGCCAAAGAGGCCCGCCTGAAGATCCTCGACGTCATGACCGCCGCCATCCCGGCGCCGCGCGACGAGGTCGGCCCGACCGCTCCGAAGATCATCAGCTTCGAGATCCCGATCGACAAGATCGGCGAGGTCATCGGCCCCAAGGGCAAGGTCATCAACTCGATCCAGGCCGAGACCGGCGCCGACATCAGCGTCGACGACGATGGTGCCGTCGGTACCGTGTCGATCGCCTCCACCGACTCGTCCAAGGTCGAGGAAGCGCAGCGCCAGATCGGCCTCATTCTCGATCCGCCGACCGCCGAGGTGGGCCAGACCTACCAGGGCAAGGTGGTGAACATCACCAAGTTCGGTGCGTTCGTCAACATCCTTCCCGGGCGTGACGGGCTCGTGCACATCTCCAAGTTGGGCGGCGGAAGCCGCATCGACAAGGTCGAGGACGTGCTCGCACTCGGCGACGACATCGAGGTCATCGTCGAAGACGTCGACCCGAACGGCAAGGTCTCCCTGCGGCCATCGGATGCTCCGCCGAGCTCCGACGCCGACGGTGGTCGCCGCGGCGGTCGTGACCGCGACCGTGGCGACCGTGGCGATCGCGGTGACCGTGGCGATCGCGGCGGCCGTGATCGTGGCGATCGTGGTGGCCGGGACCGTGGCGGCCGTGGCCGCGACGATGCTGACTCCGGTGGTGGCTCCGACGGTGGCGGTTCCGACCGCGACGTCGTGTCGTTCGAAGACAGCTTTGACGAGGAGCTCCGCGGTGAGCTCGGCGATCTCGGTCCCGAGGCGCCTCGCGGCGGCCGCGGTGGTCGAGGCCGGGGCGACGGTGGCGGTGGCGGCGGTCGTCGACGCAGCAGTCGCGGCCGACGCTAAGCGTCTGAGCAGGAAGTAGAAGACACTCTGACCGAGCAGCGGGCATTGGAGGGGTCGGTCGAAACGACCAATCTCGCCAACGGTGTGCGAATCGTGACCGAGGCCATGCCTCAGGTGCGGTCCGCCGCCGTTGGCTGCTGGGTCGGGGTGGGCAACCGCGACGAACCCGCTGAGCTGGCGGGGGCGTCGCATTTCCTGGAACACCTGTTGTTCAAGGGCACCGACGAGTGGCCGGCTCGCGAGCTCGCCGAGGCGGTCGACCGCACCGGCGGCGACATCAACGCCTACACCTCGAAGGAGCACACGGCGTACCACGCCCGCGTGCCCGACGTGGAGCTGCCGTTTGCGCTCGACGTACTGACCGGTGTCCTGCGCCGTCCGGCCTTCGATGCCGAAGACGTCGACGGCGAACGACATGTGATCCTCGAGGAACTGCTGCTGTCCGAGGACATGCCCGACGACACCGTGCACACCGCGTTGCAGGAGGCGTTGTTCCCGGAGCACCCCCTGGGCTGGGAGGTCCTCGGCTCCAAGGACTCCATCCAGGCGATGACGGTCGACGATGTCCACGCCTTTCACCAGCGCTGGTATCAGCCGACAAACCTGGTCTTCGCCGCGGCCGGCAACGTCGAACACGCCATGGTGGTCGATGCCATCGACACCGCCTTTGGCTCGCTCGATCCGGGCACGAAGCCCGAACGCTTCGAGGTCGTCGAATCGGTTCGACCCACGGCGTTGATCTCCCGACCGGCCGAGCAGACGCACGTGGCGCTGGGCTGGCGAGGTCTACCGTTCCTCGACCCGGATCGCTACGCGTTCGCCATCGCCAACTACGTGATCGGCGGCGGGCTGTCGAGCCGGTTGTTCCAGGAGGTGCGCGAGAAGCGCGGCCTGGTGTATTCGATCTTTTCGAGCAGCGGTGCCTTCAGCGATGCCGGCACCTTCATGATCTACGCCGGTACGGCCAACGACCGGGTGGCCGAGCTGTTGCGGGTCATCGACGGCGAGATCGCTTCGTTGCTCGAGAACGGCATCACCGAGGAGGAGCTGGAGGTCGCCCGCAGCGGCTTCGAGGGGGCGACCCTGCTCGGCCTCGAGGACAGTGGCAGTCGGATGAACCGCCTGGGAGCGGCGATGACCGTCCGGGGCTACGTTCCGACGATCGAGGACTTCGTGACCGAGATCCGGTCGGTCACCGTCGACGACGTGCACCGGGTGATCTCGCGCGTGCTCGGCGGCGATCGCACTCTGGCCGCGGTCGGCGCGGTCGACGCGCTGGGCTGAAGGCTGCCTGTCAGCTTCGATGGCAGCCACCCCGGGTAGAGTCCGGGCATGATTCGGGTTGGAGTGTTCGGAGCCGCGGGCCGTATGGGCCAGGAGGTCTGCAAGGCGGTGCTCGGCGCCCCCGATGCCGACCTCGTGGCGGTGGTCGATCGGTTCGGCGAGGGCGAACCGCTGCGTTCGCTCGGGATCGACAGCGACCTCGCGCTCGGGTCGGACCGCCAGGCCCTACTCGACGCGAACGCCGAAGTCGTGGTCGATTTCACCCGACTCGACGCGGCGCGGGAGAACCTTGCGTGGCTGGCGGAGAACGGCATCCACGCGGTGGTGGGAACCACCGGATTCACCGACGACGACATCGCCTCACTTCGTTCCGCGTTCACCGCCAGCAACTGTCTGGTGGCGCCGAACTTCTCGATCAGCGCGGTGCTGATGATGCGCTTCGCCGAGTTGGCTGCGCCCCATTTCGATTCGGTGGAGGTGATCGAACTGCATCACGACGGCAAGATCGATGCCCCGTCGGGTACGGCGATGATGACCGTCGAGCGCATCGCCGAGGCATCGTCGGAGTGGACCACCGACCCGACCGAGAACGAAGTTGTGGCCGGGGCACGCGGCGGCAAGGGTCCGGCCAATATTCCGGTCCACGCCATCCGCATGCGGGGGCTCGAAGCCCATCAGGAGGTGCTGTTCGGTGCGACCGGCCAGCTCCTCACCATCCGGCAGGATGCCTTCGACCGGTCGTCGTACATGCCGGGCGTGCTGCTCGGTATCCGCGAGGTGGCGGAGCGCTCGGGCCTCACCGAGGGTCTGGACTCTCTGCTCGGTATCTGAGATCGGCTCGCCATCCGGCGGTGCGACCACCGACCGCCGGAGTGGTCAGGCCGGTATGGCGTTGGACGTGCCGTCGGCGAAGTGGGCGACCACCCGGGCGGCCGGGCCGAGTTCGGCGGGCCAGGTGACGATTGCGAGCCCGTCGACCGGCGTGCTCCTCACCACGGGGCCATCGACGAGTACGGCATCGACGGCGATCGAACCGTCGGGGACGTTCTTCACCAGCATCACCGAGAACGGACCGATGTCGCGTCGCTGAAGCTCCAACCGGTCGGCGGGGGCGGGCGCGTCGGCCTCGGTGCACTCCCAACCGGTGGCGTCGGGGCCGAAGGTGCCGACGCAGTCTTCGACCGGGCGGCCGTCGACCTCGGATCGCCAGCGATACGCGGTGACCTGGCCGGTCGGCAGTTCGACGCTGAGCACGTGGTCGGCGGATCCGTCGACATACCCGTCGAGGGCTACGAGGTCCATGAACTGATCGGCCTCATCGTCGTCGCCGGTACCGCGTGTCACGTCGGTGAAGCGATCGGGGGGCGGCAGGCTCACCTCGGGGATCGATGGGTTGATCGACGGGTCGGTGAGGCTCGCCGGGTCGCCCGCCTCCTTGCCGATCTCCGGGGCGGTGGCCGGGTCAGATGTGCAGCCAGCCGCGAGTCCGAACACGAGGCCCACGGCGGCGAACCGCAGCGTGAAGGTGCGCCCGGCGCAGCGGGAGGGGTCACGGCGGTCGGTCCTCGGCACGGGGCCAGCGTAGAAGCCTCGCCCCGGCTGTGGTGGCATGCGCCCGACTGCGGCGCGGGTGGTCGGCGACCCTACGGTGGGGGCGTGCTCGAGCTGTTGCGCCGACCGAAATGGGCCGTGGTCACCGTGCTGGTGATCGCCCTCGTGGCACTCACCTTCAACCTCGGGCTGTGGCAGTTGCGCCGACTCGATGAACGGCAGGCCCGCAACGACCTGGTCGCCGCTCGGGTCGACGCCGCGCCGATACCGGTGGGGGTGGCCCTGGGTTCGGGGGAGCCCGATCTGCGCTATCTGCCGGTCTCCGCGGTCGGTCGGTTTCTGCCCGATCAGGCCGTGCTCGTCGCCAACCGGAGCTTCGAAGGGGCGCCGGGCTTCTGGGTGCTGGCGCCGTTCGTGACCGCCGACGAAACCATCGTGGTCAACCGGGGGTTTGTGAACCGGGCCGAGCTGGCCGGCGGTCTCGATGCCGTTTCGTGGCCGACCGGCGAGGTCGCGATCGATGGACTGTTGCAGACCACGGTCGAGGGTGGGGTCTTTGCCACCGAGGAGGACCCGCCCGTGATCAATCGTCCCGATGTGGCCGCGATCGCGGACCGCATGGGATTCGCCCCCACAACCGCCTACCTGCAGGCCGGCGCCGCCGACGCTCCGTTGAACGTCGTACCGCCCCCGCCGCTCGACGACGGCCCCCACCTCGCCTACGCCGGGCAGTGGTTCATCTTCGGCCTGATCGCGCTGGGCGGCTACCCGCTGGTGCTACGCCGGGTGGCGGGCGCGTAAACCACTGGTGGTTCGACTCCGACGCGCTGATACTGTCGGCGCGTGATGGGATACCAATCCGAACCGCGCACGCTGGTCCTGCTCGGGATGCGCCTGAAGAATTTCGCCGAGGCCCCCGCCATCGCCGAGTCCTGGGGGCTTGACGCTCCTACGGTCGAGGCCATCGCCCAGGAGTTGGGCGATGCCGGTCTGGCGAAGCACCGCGAAGGTCGCGTGTCGGGCTGGACGCTCACCCCGGAGGGTCGATCCGCCGGCGAGCAGGCGCTCGCCGCGGAGCTCGATGAGGCCGGTTGCCGCGCCGGCGTGCAGAACGCCTACGAGCGATTCCTCGCCCTCAACCAGCGGTTTCTCTCGGTGTGCACCCGCTGGCAGGTCAAAGATGCCGACGCCAACCTGCTCAACGATCACACCGATCCGGAGTACGACGCCGCCGTCGTCGCCGAGTTGGGCGAACTCGACGTGAGTGTTCAACCCATCGTTGCCGACCTGGCCACGGACCTCGACCGGTTCGCCGGCCTCGGACCGAGGTTCACGACCGCGCTCACCCGGGTACGCGCCGGTGAGACCGACTGGTTCACCAAGCCCCTGATCGACTCGTACCACACCGTGTGGTTCGACCTGCACGAAACCCTGCTTGCGACGCTCGGCATCGACCGGGCGTCGGAGAAGGCGCACTGACCGTTTTTCGAAAAAGTGGGCCCCCGGCCCGAGAGGATGCAGCCATGCCCCGATTCGGACGGGTACTCACCGCCATGATCACGCCGTTCACCGCCGACGGCGCCCTCGACCTCGATGGCGCCCAGGCGTTGGCGAAGTGGTTGGTCGAACAGGGCAATGACGGTCTGGTGATCGCGGGGACGACCGGCGAGAGCGCCACGTTGTCCCACGCCGAGCAGGGCGATGTCATCGCCGCGGTGGTCGAAGCGGTCGACGTTCCGGTGATCGCGGGCGCCGGCAGCAACGACACCCGGGCCGCGATCGATCTCACCGAGCGCGCCTCGGCGACCGGTGCGGCGGGCATCCTGTCCGTCACGCCCTACTACAACCGTCCATCACAGGCGGGAATCGACCGGCACTTTCGAGACGTTGCGGCCAGCACCGATCTACCCGTGATGTTGTACGACATTCCGGTGCGTTCGGGCCGCAAGATCGAGACGGCGACCCTGACGAAACTGGCGCACGATGTCGAGAACATCGTGGCCGTCAAAGACGCCACCGGCGACCCGGCCGAGTCGGCCCGGGTCATCGCCTCCACCCCGGACAGCTTCGAGCTGTACAGCGGCAACGATGGCGACACCCTTCCGTTGATGGCGGTCGGTGCGGTCGGTGTGGTCGGTGTGGCCAGCCACTGGGCTGCCCGGGAGATGAGCGAGATGCTCGCCGCGTTTGAAGCCGGCGACACGGCTCGGGCCCGCGACCTGAACCAGAAGCTATTGCCGTCGTGGGAGTACGAGTCCTTCGATGCCGCCCCCAACCCGGTTCCCACCAAAGCCATGCTGAAACTTCTCGGCCAGCCGGGCGGTGACTGTCGGGCCCCCATGGGCCCCGAACCCGAAGGGATCGCCGACCGGGCGCGCCAGGTTCTCGCCGGCCTGGGTCGCAGCTGATGAGCAAACCGGTACGCATCACTTTCATGGGCGGTCTCGGAGAGATCGGCCGAAACTGTATGGCGCTCGAGTGCGAGGACCAGATCGTCATCCTCGACTGCGGTCAGCTGTTTCCCGATGCCTCGTCACCGGGCATGGATGCCATTCTCCCGAACTTCGACTTTCTGCGCGAGAACGCCGACCGCATCGTCGGCTGCATCGCGACCCATTGTCACGAGGACCACATCGGCGGGTTGCCCTACGCGCTCGCCGAGTTCGAGTTTCCGATCTACGGCACGCCGTTCACCCTCGGCATGGTCCGGGGCAAGCTGACCGAAGCCGGGTTGCTCGACCGCACCGAACTGATCCCGGTCACCGACGGCGATCGCCGCACGATCGGCCCGTTCGACTGCGAGTTCATCCCCGTCACCCACTCGACGCCGATGGGCCTGATCACCTCGTTCACGACGCCGCAGGGCGTCATCCTGCATTCGAGTGACTTCAAGCTCGACCTCACGCCGGTCGACGGCCGCCGCACCGACCTGAGCCGCATCGGCGCCATCGCCGACGACCCGGGCGTCCGGTTGTTGATGATGGATTCCACCAATGCCGACCAGCCGGGACAGTCGACCTCGGAGCGCTACGTCGGACGAGTCATCGAGCAGGTGATCGCCGAGCAGGGCGACCAGCGGCTGATCTTCGGAGCGTTCTCCAGCCACATCCACCGCATTCAGCAGATCGCCGATGCGGTCGTTCCGCTCGGCCGCACGGTGGTGCCGCTCGGCCTGTCGATGGCGCGCAACGTCAAGCTCGCCCGCGACCTCAACATTTTGTCGATCCCCGATGCCAACATCGCCTGGGCCGACGACATCGAGGATCTCGATCCGAAACGCACGGTCGTGGTCTGCACGGGCAGCCAGGGCGAGCCCCGTTCGGCGCTCTCCACCATGGCGCGCGGCGACAATCGGTTCCTCCAGGTCGGCGAAGGCGACACGGTCATCTTCAGTAGCCATCCCATCCCCGGCAACGAGGCGTCGGTGTCGCGGGTGCGCAGCGGGTTGCTGCGCCGCGGCGTGAAGGTCGTGCACAGCGGCCACGTCGATGTGCACACCACCGGGCATGGCAAACGCCATGAGCTGGCGACGCTGCATTCGGTTGCCTCGGCGGAGTGGTTCGTGCCGGTGCACGGCGAGTACGAGCACCTGGTGGCCCACGTCGACCTCGCCCACGAGTTGGGCATGGATCCGGATCACGTGTTGTTGTGCGAGGACGGTTTCCAGATCGAGATCGACGACAACGGTGTGCGCCATGTCGGGAAGGTGCCGGGCGGCCACGAGTACCGGCACGGCCGGGTCGGGCATCTCGGCGAGCCGATCATCGCCGAACGCCAGATCCTCGGCAGCGACGGGTTTGTCGCCGCCTACGTCGTGATCGACGTCGAGGGGCGGGCGATCGCTCATGGGCCGGTCGTGGAGTCGCGCGGCTGGGTCGATGAGACCGGCGTCGCCCTGCTCGATGAGGCCGAGGACCGCGCGCGAGAGGCGATCGGTAGCGAGTTGGCCGATCTGGGTTCGGGCGACGAGGTCGACCTCGATGCCCTCGAACGGGTGCTGCGCCGGGCGGTGGGGAGCTTTGTGAGCGATTCCACCGGGCGTCGGCCCATGATCGTGCCCGTGGTGAGCGCCACCCGCTGAACGGAGCTGTTCGCGAAAGACGGCGCTGTTCGCGAACGAAACCGTCTGAATCTCACGGGGAGCGGTGGGATAGCGACGCATCGCGCGTGGCTGCTGTTAGCGTTGTGGCTGCTGTGGCGACCAAAAAACCCTCCTCGAGCCGGTCAAGCTCCAAGAAGCGAAGCTCCACCGGCAAAAAATCGACCTCTCGATCCCGATCGACGACCGCGAAGAGCACGAATTCCTCGTCCCGGTCCTCGTCGAAGTCATCCGGCGGCTCGACCCGGACCCGCGACGAGCGCCCGAGCGTGCTCGAGGGCCAGACCCTCGACTTCTGGGGCCTGATCCTGCTGTTCTTCGGCCTGGTGGCCGCGCTGAGCATCTACATCCATGTGACCGGCCCGCTCGGTCGCGGCATCGATGCGGCCACGGGCTGGCTGTTCGGCCTCACGAAGCTCGCCATCCCGCCGGCCGCCGTCGCCGCCGGCGTGGCGCTCGTCCAGGCCGACGAGGACGAATACGACATCCCGCTGCCCTACGTGGTCGGTGCGCTCATGGCCATAATGTCGACCACCGGATTCCTCCACCTGTTCCGGGGGCGGCCGCCGTGGGGTTCCTCGGCCGACGTCTTCGGAGGCGCCGGCGGGGTTTTCGGTCTCGGGGTAGCCGGTCCGCTCGTCAGTCTGGCCGCCACCTTCGGCGCCATCCTGGTGCTGCTCACCATGGCCCTGCTGGCCTTCGTCATCTTGTCGCGCACCCCGGTGCGCGACGTCGCCGAGGCCGCCGCCTCCGGGCTGCGGCCGATGGGCGACGCCCTGCGCGGCAACCGCTACCAAACGCGCGACGGGATCGAGATCGAGGGCGAGCTCGAGGAGATCGACCTCACCGACATGGCGCCCCTGGACTTCGCATCCGAGCCGGTCAGCGAACTCGACGACGAGACCCAGGTCACCCGCATCGAGGTCGAGCCCCGCCCCGAGCCTGAGCCTGAGCCCGAAACCGAACCCGAACCCGAACCCGAGGACGCGAGCCCGGCGCTGTTCGACCAGGATCGACCCACCCCGCTGGTCAACGTTCCCCAACCCTCGAAGCCGGCCAAGGACGTCGACCTCGAGGTCCGTCCCGCCGCCGGGCAGTGGGTGCTCCCGCCGCTCAAGTTGTTGCGCCGATCCTCGACCCAGAGCGTCGATACGGTCGCCGTCGAAGAGCGGGGCCGAGTACTCGAGGCCGCCCTCGCCGAACACGGCGTCGAAACCCGACTCGTCGGGATGACGGTCGGTCCGACCGTCACCCGCTTTGAGCTCGAACTGGGTCGCGGCGTCAAGGTCTCGAAGGTCACGAGCCTCCAGAACGACATCGCCTACGCCATGGCCTCCCCGGACGTGCGGATTCTGGCCCCCATCCCGGGCCGCCAGGCGATCGGGGTCGAAGTCCCGAACACCAAGCGGGAAGTGGTGTGCGTCGGCGACATCCTCACGTCGCCCGAGGCCCGCGAGGCCAACCATCCCCTGGAGGTCGCGGTCGGTCGCGACATCAACGGTCGCTCGATTCTGATCAACCTCGCCACCCTGCCCCACATCCTCATCGCCGGTCAGACCGGTGCGGGCAAGTCCTCGGGGCTGAACTCGATCATCACGTCGATCATGATGCGGGCGACCCCCGACGACGTGCGCATGGTGCTCATCGACCCCAAGCGGGTGGAGATGGGCCAGTACGACCGCATTCCGCACCTGCTCACCGCGCCGGTCACCGATCCCAAGAAGGCCGCCAACGCGCTGGCCTGGGCGGTGCGGGAGATGGAACGCCGCTACGACTTGTTGTCGGACTGCGGGTTCCGCGACATGACCGGGTACAACGAGGCGGTCCTGAAGGGCGACATCGAAGCCAAGCCGGGTCAGGTCGACGCCGACGGCGAGCCGATGCAGTTCAAGAAGCTGCCGTACATCATGGTGGTGGTCGACGAGCTCGCCGACCTCATGATGGTCGCCGCACGCGACGTCGAGGAATCGATCTGTCGCCTGGCTCAGATGGCCCGCGCCGTCGGTATCCACCTCATCATCGCCACCCAGCGGCCGTCGGTGAACGTCATCACCGGCCTGATCAAGGCCAACGTCCCGGCCCGAATGTCGTTCAAGGTGTCGAGCCTCACCGATTCGCGGGTGATCCTCGACACGCCGGGCGCCGAGCGTTTGGTCGGCAAGGGCGACATGTTGTTGCTCAGCCCTTCCTCGCCCACGCCGAATCGCATCCAGGGTTGCTGGGTCGAGGAATCCGAAGTGCGCAAGATCGTGAAGCACTGGCGAGCCCAGGCGCCCGAGGTGTCCTACGAGAGCAGTGTGGCGGCCGACGATTCCGCCGCCGCCAGCCCACAGATCCCCGAGACCGATACCGCATCGATCGCCATGGCCACCGTGCCGTTGCCGGAACAGGGCACGGCGTCGTCGTTCCCCTCGGCCCCGGCCGCGAGCAGCCCCGGCGATTCGCTCTCGATGTCCATCACCGATGATCCTCCCGCCGGTTTCGCCGGCGGCGACGAGGACGACGAGATGCTGATTTCGGCCATGGAGCTGGTGGTGAACAGCCAGCTCGGCTCCACGTCGATGTTGCAGCGCAAACTTCGCGTCGGGTTCGCCCGGGCCGGCCGGCTGATGGATCTGCTCGAAGAGCGAGGCGTCGTCGGGCCGAGCGAAGGCTCCAAGGCCCGCGCCGTGTTGATCACTCCGGAACAGCTCGCCGCATCGCGCAACGCTTGAGCCCTACGTCATGCTCGGACGTCGCTAGGGTGGCCCGGTGATTTGGGCTGTCCTCGCCTGCCTTGCGGGCCTCGTACTACTGGTGAAGGCGGCCGACGCCTTCGTGGAGGGCGCTGCCCGCCTCGCCGCCTCGTTCAATGTGTCGCCGGTGGTGATCGGCGCCGTCGTCCTCGGCTTCGGCACCAGCGCACCCGAGCTGCTCGTGAGCGGTATCGCCGCGGGGAAGGGCGAGCGGGAGCTCGGCGTGGGCAACGTCATCGGCTCCAATGTCGCCAACCTCAGCCTCGTCCTCGGGGTTGCCGCCCTGATCACGCTCATCAAGATGGACCGGTCGACCCGCCGGCGCGAGACCCCGTTGTCGCTCGGCGCGGCGCTGCTCTTCGCCGTGCTGGTGCAGAACGGGTTCACTCGGCTCGAAGGGGTGATCCTGCTGGTGGCGTTGGTCGCCGCCCTCGGCACGATCATCTGGTTCGGGCGCGCCGATGGCGACCATGGCGAGGCCGACGACGAGCTGACCGAACTGCTGGAGGACGCCGGGGGCACCGGCACCGAGATCGTGCGCACGGTCGTCGGCCTGGTCGGCACGCTGATCGGTGCTCAGCTTCTGGTCGAGGGTTCGACGTTCATCGCCGAGGAGTTCAACCTCACCGGCGGCTTCGTCGGGTTCTCGTTGGTCGCCCTCGGCACCTCGCTACCCGAGCTGGTCACCACCGTCGCCGCCGCCCGACAGGGCGAAACCGGCCTCATCGCGGGAAACCTGTTGGGCTCGAACATCTTCAACTCGCTCGCCGTCGGCGCGGTGATCGGCCTCGTCGGGCCTGGTCCGATGACGGACTCCTCGCTCGTGGTCTGGGGGGTGCTGGTGATGGTGGCCGTATCGTTCTGTGCCGCCGCGTTCCTCGCCACCGGCTCGCACGTCACCCGCATCGAGGCGGTCGTGCTGTTGCTGGCCTACGTCGGCACCCTGGCCTTCTTGTCCCAGGGCGACCGCGAGGAGACCGAGCCGATCGAAGCCGCCCCCGCAGCCGTAGTGGTCGTCGCCGACACCAGCTGAAGTACGCATCCACCGCCCGCCGACGGACCGCCTCCGGCGTCGCAGCGCTAGGCTTTCGGTGTGCCGGACCGGGGACTCGACTCACAACAGGACCTGAAGATCTTCACCCGAATCTTGTTGTTCGGGCTGGTGGCGATCGTGCTCGTGTCCTTCGTCTTGTTGTTGCTCACCGGCAACTGGTTGCTGCTCGGGGTCCTCGTGGGGGCCTACGCCCTGGTGGCCGCCGCCCAGTGGTACGCGGCCTACCGCCGCCATCAGGCGCACGGTGCGGTCGGGGAGTTCTAGTTGCCCGAGTCCTACTGGGTGGAGACGCTCGGCTGTCCCAAGAATCAGGTCGACTCCGACAAATTGGTCGGGACCCTCGAGGTCGACGGGTACGTGGCCGCCGCATCCGCGGCCGACGCCGACCTCGTCGTCGTCAACACCTGTGCCTTTGTGGCCGAGGCTCGCCAGGAGTCCGTCGACACCGTTCTCGCCCTGTCCGAGGCCAACCCGGGGGCCGAGCTGGTCGTCACCGGATGTATGGCCGAGCGCTACGGCGACGAGCTGGCCGAGGCGCTGCCGGAGGCCGACCAGGTTGCCGGGTTCGGGGTTCCGGTCTCCATCGGCACCAAACCCGGGGCGCCCGCTCCGCCGTCGTTCGACCTGCTGAACCTGCCGCGGCCCCCCAGCGCGGCGCCGTGGGCCTACATCAAGATCGCCGAGGGCTGCGACCGGGCGTGCGGCTTTTGCGCCATCCCAAGCTTTCGCGGACCACAACGGTCGCGCTCGATCGAGTCGATCCTCACCGAAACCGAAAGCCTCGGCGCCCGTGAGGTCGTGCTGGTCGCGCAGGACCTCGCGTCGTACGGCCGCGATCAGGGCACCGGCACCAAGGATCTCGTCCCGCTGGTCGCCGCGGTGGCCGAGCGCGTCGACTGGGTGCGGTTGCTGTACCTGTATCCGAGCGAGCTTGACGATCGGCTGATCGAGACGATCCTCGCCACGGGTGTCCCGTACTTCGATCTTTCTCTCCAGCACGTCTCGCCCCCGCTGATGCGCCGCATGCGGCGCTGGGGCAACGGGGACAAGTTCCTCGAGCGCATCGCCCGCATCCGCGAACTCGAACCCGAGGCGGCCTTCCGTTCGAACTTCATCGTGGGCTACCCGGGTGAGACGGAGGAGGACCACGACCAGTTGCTCGATTTCGTCGACGCGGCCCAACTCGACTGGTGTGGCTTCTTTGCCTTCTCCGATGAGCCGGGAACCTACGCGGCCACCCTGGACGGCGCGGTCGACGCCGAACTGATGCGCGAGCGGCTATCCGAGCTCGGCGAACGCCAGGACTACATCACGGCAAGAAAACGTGACGAAATGATCGGTCGCCGGGTCCAAGTTCTTGTGGATGAGGTAGGTGTGGCCCGCAGTCACCGTGAAGCGCCGGAGATCGACGGTGTGATCGCCGTGCCCGACGCGGCGCAGCCCGGTACCTTCGTCGACGTGGACATCGTGGGGGCGCTGGGCCCGGATCTTGAAGCGGTTCTCGCATGATCGGCACCGTGGTGCACCACACCTCCTCGTTCGTCACCAACGCGGCGAACATGTTGACCTTCACCCGGCTGGTGCTGTCCCCGGTGTTGTTCTGGTTGGTCCTCGGGGCCGAGGACGCCCGCGGGGCTTCGTGGGCGGCCGCCGCGCTGGGGTTCGCCATGGCGCTGACCGACACCTTCGACGGCAAGCTCGCCCGCCGCCGCCAGGAGGTCAGCCGATCGGGAGCGTTCCTCGACCCGCTGGCCGACAAGGTCGTCGTGTTGGGCTCCTGCTTCTGTCTGGTCGCCGTCGGCGGCTACTGGTGGGTGCCGGTGGCGCTCATCACCGTGCGCGAGATCGGCATCTCTGCCTGGCGCTCGTACTGGGCCGGGCACGGCTTGGCCGTGCCGGCGCGCAAGTCGGCCAAGTACAAGACGTTCGTGCAGGGTGGGGCGCTGCTCGTCGCAGTGCTTCCCCCACTCGAGCCCCACCGATGGGTCATCGCTGCGGCACTGTGGGTCGCGGTCGGATTCACCCTCTTCTCCGGGTGGCAGTACCTGCGCGACGGCCAGGCGGCCACATCGACCACCGGCGCCTGACGTCGCACCGGCCGGTGGCCAGAACCTGACGTTGGTCGAAGCTGCGGGCCTCGCTTCGCGTCTGCTAGGAACGGGCCCGGTATGGGTCCGCTCCCGAGCTCTCGCACGGTTGCCGTGTTCGCCTTCGTTGCCCTGACCGCTCTCGTCCTCGCCACGATGCTTGAGCCGGTTGGTGCCGTCGCGTCCGAGCAGGAGCCCGCTGTCGAGGCGGGCGACGGCGATGCTCTACTCGCCAATCCGAACCTGCTGGTGATCCACGATTCGGTGGCGCTGGGCGCCCGGACCGAGATATCGGGCGCCTTGCGGGGCTGGGACGTCGAGTACCTCGGCTTTCACGGCTTTCAGCCCTGGGCGGCCAGCAACTTTCTCCGTCAGCGGACGGCACCGATTCCCGATGTCGTCGTCGTGTCGCTCGGCAACTTCAACAACCGGTCGAACGAGCAGTTCCGCATCGACGTACGCCGACTCCTCGGCCAACTGAGCGTTGCCGAACGGGTGATCTGGGTGCTGCCCGGCCACCATCGGCACACGAAACTCGAGACCCTCGCCGCGCTGCGCGAGCTGATCCCCGAACATCGCGGCGGGGAGCTGGCGGACTGGAACCCGATCCTCGACCGCAATCCGGGCTTCGTCGACTTCCTCGGCGTGCATCTCACCCCCGACGGTGCGGACGGATTCGCCAAGCTGGTGAAGCGCCACGTCGACGGCGTCGCCGCCGGGGATCGTCTACCGGTCGGCCGGTTGGAGGTGGCGACCTCCGACATCGACGGCGAGGTCGTCGCGGGCTGGGCGATCGATGTCGACAGCGAGACCTCGCTGCGGGTTCGCCTCATCGTCGACGGCCGCGTCGTCTCCGAGCAGGTTGCCCAACGGCGTCGCCAGGCTTTGCAGCGTCGGTTCGGGCTCGGGGTTGCCCACGGGTTCCGGTTCGTCGGCGTATTCGAAGAAGGCACCCACGAAGTCTGCGTCGTCGCCCACGACAGCGACGGTCGCGGCCACCGGCGGATCGGCTGTCGAACGCTCACCGTCGAACGACCGCCGGGGTGGCCGCACTGGCGCAGCCACACACCGACGCGGCCCGACCGGGACGATCAGTTTCCGTCCGACCCCGTGGTGCTGCCCGCCTGAGTCGCGAGGTCTGAAACTCAGAGTCTCAAGTTGGCGGTCGGCGTCGTCGACACCAGAGCATGAGACGCAGGTCACAAGACGGGATCCGATGATGGCGGGAACGACGAACTTCGACCGGGGAGCCGTACCAGCGGCGCGTCGATTCGGCGCCCGGCTGGTGGCCGCGTTGTTGACGACCGCGCTGATGATGACCGTTCTCGTGGTGGTCGCCCCACCGGCGCGCGCCGCGGTCGGGGCGGTGGCGCGAGCCGACGGCCTCGTACTCGCGTCCGAAACCACCTTCACGATCGTCGACGATCTCGACGCCGTGGTGGTCACCGACGTGTACACGCTGACCAACGTCACCCCGGATCAGCGCGAGGGCAACAGCATCCGCTACTTCTTCTTCACCGGCTTCACCACCCTGATCCCGAAGTCGGCCGGCGAGCTCACCGTCACCAGCCGCGGCGGTGATCTCAGCTATGAACTCGACCGTCCGCTCGACGGCGACATCGCCCTCCAGCTGATCGACATCGACTTTCCGTCGAACCTGCGCTACCAGAACACCCGCACGGTCGAGATCAGCTATCAACTGCCCTCCGGCGTCCCGCGCAGCGACTCGGCGTTCCGGGCCAACGCCGCGTTCTTTGCCTTTCCGCTGTACACCTTTGGCGATCCGGGTAAGAGCACGGTTCGGGTGAGCGTGCCGCGGTCGATGGACTGGACGGTTTCGTGGCCGTTGGTCGAGGTCGAATCGGACAATCCCCGCGAGGTCGTGTACGAGATCACCGAGATCGAGAACCCCGATGAGTTCTGGGGTTTCGTCACCGCGTGGGATGACGACGAAATGGCTCGTTCGGTGTTCGACGTGGACGGCCACGTCGTCGAGGTGGCCGCCTGGCCCGACGACGAGGAGTGGCTCACCAGCGTCACCGAGACCGTGACCAAGGCGCTTCCCGCCCTCGAGGCCCGCCTGGGTCTGGAATGGCCGGTGACCGACGTGCTCACGATCGAGGAATCGATCGTGCCCGCCGCGCTCGGCTACGCCGGGTGGTACGACACCGAGGACGACGCCATCACGCTCAGCGAAGCGCTGGACTCCCACACCACCGTGCACGAGCTGGCGCACGCGTGGCTCAACGACGAGTTGTTCGCGGAACGGTGGATCCGCGAGGGGTTGGCCGAGGAGTTCGCCGCCATCGTGCTCGACGACATCGGCGACCCGACCGACCTCACCCCCGAGGACCCGGCCACGGTGGCGCAGCGGCTGCGCGACATCCGTCTGACCAGCTGGGGCGAGGGTCGGCTGTTCGGCAACGATCAGTCCGCCGAGGACGGCGAGCGCTACGGCTACGCCACGTCGTGGTGGTTCTTCCGCCAGATCACCGAGGATCCGCAGGCCGATGGCGTCGCGGTGCTCACCGATGTCGTCACCGCGGCGGCCAACGATGAGATCAGCTATGTGGGCGAGGGCGAGCCCGAGACGATCGATGCCGACGTCGAGGGTTGGCGCCGCCTGCTCGACCTGCTCGTCGAACGCGGAAGCACCGTCGAGGTGGAGGCGCTGATGGCCGACCTCGTCGTGCAGGGCTTGTACGACGACCAGCTCGCCGACCGCCGCACCGCCCGCACCGGGTACGCCAACCTGATGGAGGGTGCCGCGGGCTGGGCCGCTCCGATAGGGCTGCGGTTGGCGATGAACGACTGGGAGTTCGACGACGCCGATGCGCTGACCACCGCCGCCCAGCGGGTGCTCGATGCTCGCGCCGAACGGGCCTCCAGCGCCGAGCGGGTCGGCCTGGACCTGACCGATGCCGCCGAGGAGGCCTACCAGGACGCGGAAACGGTCGCCGACCTCGAAGCGATCGTCGACGAGCTCGACTCCGAGACCGCGGCGCTCGACGCCATCGCCGACTCCCGAGCAGCACTGGATGCCGAGCCGGGTTTCTTCGGCAAGGTCGGCCGGTGGGGCGAGACCCCCGAAACGCTGTACGACGATGCGACCACTTCCTTTGCATCCGGCGACATCGCCGGGGCACAGGCCACGGCGGAGTCGGTGGCCGGCCGGCTCGCGGAGATCGAGGACAACGGGCGGTCCCGGGTGTACAAGACAGTCGCCGGGGTCGTGGGGTTCCTGATCCTGCTCCTGGTTCTCGTGTGGTTCCTGCGGCGCCGGCGTCGAGCCAAGCGCGCCGCCGGGTCCGACGCGACGGCGCTCACCGCCGAACCGGTGGTCGACCCGCCCACGCTGGTCGCGGCCACGACACCGGGCTCTCCGGGGATGGGTTCACCGGAATCGGGCTCACTCCCGCCGCCGCCTCCTGCCCCTCCCGCGCCGGGACCGGACCCGGCACCGCCGGAGGCGGACTAGCTGCTAGGCACGACCTATGCAGTGTGAAGTTGTAGCGGTCGGTACGGAGCTTCTGCTCGGCCAGATCGTCGATACCAATTCGTCGTGGATCGGCGAGCAGCTCGCCGCGGTCGGCATCGATTCGTTCTTCCAGACCAAGGTCGGCGACAACCCGGCTCGGATCCGGGCCGTACTCGACCAGGCGCTGGGTCGCAGCGACGCGGTCATCGTGTGCGGCGGCCTCGGTCCGACCCAGGACGATCTCACCCGCGAGGTGATCGCCGAGGTGATGGGGGTCGAGCTCGTGCTCGACGATGCGATCGCCGCTCGGATTCGGGCGATGTTTGCCGGGCGCGGCCGGGAGATGCCGCAGAACAACCTTCGGCAGGCGATGATCCCGGTCGGTGCCTCGGCCATCGCGCAGCAGCCGGGCACGGCCCCCGGTCTGGTGTGCCCGGTGGGGGAAGGCGGCGCCAAGGTGATCTACGCGGTGCCCGGGGTGCCATGGGAGATGCAGGAGATGGTCGAGGGGACGGTCGTCCCCGACCTCGCTCGCCGCGCCGGGGTGAGCGCGGTGATCCGGTCGCGCACGCTGCGCACGTGGGGCTCGTCGGAGTCGGGTCTGGCCGAGACGCTGGCCGAGGAGATCGACCGACTCGATCGCGAGGGCGGCGCCACGATCGCTTTTCTCGCCAGCGGTATCGAGGGGTTGAAGGTGCGGATCACGGTGAAGGCCGATTCGGCCACCGAGGCCGATGAACTCCTGGCGGCCGAAGAGGCGCGGGTGCGCAGCATCGTCGGGCCGATCGTGTTCGGCGTCGACGACGAGACGATGGAGTCCGCCGTGCTCGACCTCCTGGTCGAACAGGGCCTCACCCTCGGCATTGCGGAGTCGCTCACCGGCGGGTTGATGGCGGCCCGGATCGTCGACGTACCCGGCGCCAGCCGGGCGTTTCGCGGGGCGATCGTGTCGTACGCGAGCGAGGTCAAGTTCGATGTGCTCAACGTTCCCGAGGGGCCGGTCGTGAGCGAGGCCGCCGTGCGAGCGATGGCGGAGAACGCCTGCTCGGTACTGGGCGCGTCCACCTCCATCGCGGCAACCGGGGTCGCGGGCCCCGACACCCAGGAGGGCGTCGATGTGGGTGTGGTGTGGATCGCGACATCGGTCGACGGCGAGGTCGAAGCCTTCTCCGTGAACTACCCGTTCGATCGCCCGCGCATCCGCCGCTTCACGGTCATCACCGCCCTGAACCGACTGCGCCAGCGCCTCGTGGATCGTCGCGCCTGAAGAAACCGGTCAGCATCGGCAATCTCTGGGCTGAACGACTCATTTCCGCCCGGTTGGCGCCGAAGGTCACGGTATGCGCCGCTCTGCCCTTCGCTTCGTGTTCGTTTTGATCTTCGTCCTCCTGGCCGCTGCCTGTGGCGGGGGCGACGGCGATTCCGAAACCGCGCTCACCGTCGCCCCGGCGACGACCAGCGACTCGTTCACGTCGACGACCGCGCCGACCTCCATCCCGTTCGCCGACCCGCGGCCCCCGGAATGTCTGGCGCTGTACGAGGCGGTCGACGCCGCGGCAACCGCCGGTCCGGACAGCGACTACCTCCGGATCGTGCGTGACGCCGCCCCCGGTGTCGCCGACGACTATCGAACCGAGTTGGCCCGCACGGCAGCCGGCAGCACGCCGCGCTGGGACGTCGCTGCTCGACTCGATGTCCAGACCGACCGCGATTGCGACCTTCCGCTGTTTGAAGCGACCGCCCTGGCCGGCTTGTTCGGCCAGCGGGTGTGTTACCGCGACGCCGACGGCGATGCCGTTGTGGCGGACTGGTGCAACTCCGATTCGGGTGGTGTTCCGGCCGGTGTGGCCGCCATCACCGGTTCGGCCGACGAATTCTGCAGCGCCGTCGCCGCCGCAAACCCGAACGACGATGCCGAAGCGGTGACCCAGCTGCGAGCGGTCAACGGTGCCGCCCCCGATGCGCTCGTCGAGCCTCTGCGCCGAGCCGTGAACGCCATCATTCAGTTCGATGCCGCCGAGGGTGACGACGTGTCGCCGGGCGTCATGGGTGAATGGCTCGTGAGTCGCCTGCGGGTCGAACGCGTCGCCGTCCCGGCCTGCGATGCCGCGGTGACCGAGACCGTCGCGGCCCTGACGATCGCCGCGGTGGGCCAGAGTGCCACCACGACCACGGCGCCCACGACGACCGTCGACGCCACGGCCACCACCACGACGCTTGGCCCGCCGGCCACCGTTGCCGAGGTGTGCGCCAAGCTCGGCGGCCTGCCGTCCGCCGGCGCCACGGCTGCCCAGTGGCTCGAGGTGCTGAACCTGGGCCGTCGCGCCAACCTCACCCCGGCCGTCCTGCAGGCGATGGGCATCCTCGCCCTGCCGGCCGACACCGGCGAGACCCCTCCGGACTCCGACGTCCGCTGGGCGATCAACATGGTGGAGGACTTCTGGACGCTCGAGTGCACGACCACCACGACGACGCCGAGCTCGACGTCGACTACCAGCTCGACCACGACCGCGGCACCGACCACCACGGCCGCGCCGACCACCACCGCTGCGCCGACCACGACCGCTGCGCCGGCCACCACGGCGGCGCCGACCACGACCGCGGCGCCGACGACCACCGTTGCGGGCGCGTAGGTAGCGCCAGCGGCTCGATCCGGTCGCTGCTGGGGTCGCTCGTTGATTTCGTTACTCGGGTGCCGAATTACTCGGCTTCTTCGGTGACCGCACCATCGCGGTCGAGGCGCAACGACGCGGAGTTCATGCAGTAGCGCTGGCCGGTGGGTGCGGGGCCATCGGGAAACACGTGGCCGAGATGGGCACCGCACGAACCACAGACCGCTTCGGTACGGACCATGCCGTGGCTGGTGTCGCGGTGCTCATCGACCTTGGCAGCATCCAGCGGGGCAAAGAAGCTGGGCCATCCGGATCCGGACTCGAATTTGGTGTCGCTGCGAAACAGCTCTTCGTCGCACACGATGCAGTGGTAGGTGCCGTCGTCGTGGCAGTCCCAGTACTCGCCCGTGAACGCCCGCTCGGTGCCCGCCTGCTGCGTCACGGCGAACTGTTCGGGGGTCAGCCGTTCGCGCAGCTCGTCTTCGGAGAACGTCTTGTCAGCCATAGCCCGATTCTATCGGCGCTCAGGTGACCTCGACGGTCGAGAGATGGATGACGGCTTCGTGGAAGTAGTCGGGCTGCTCGAGGTAGGGGACCGTGCCCAGCGCCTGGTCCTGGCCGGCGGACTCGACGCGCAGGGTGGCGTAGTCAAACCACTCGCCGGCCACGCTGCGATCGAGGGTGATGTCGGTGACCTGGCGAATCGGCATCGAGGAGATGCGGCGGCCCAGCAGCCCGCTCACCTCGATGAGGCGGCGGTTGGTGATGTAGCGCACCTCGTAGAACTGCCAGCGCACGAGGGCCAGGGTGAAGCGCACGATGGCGCAGAACGCCACCAGAAACGCCACGGCCTCGAGCGACAGGCCCGCGGCGATGAACCAGAGCCCGAGCAGCAGGGCCAAGATGGTGTCCTGGATACCCCAGTCGCGGCGCCGGATCATGCGGTACACGATCATCGCGGAGACGATCACCGCCGAGGCGAACACGAGGTCGGACTGGCCGGGGTCGACGCGCGAGATGACCAACAGGCTGAGGAAGACGATGGAAGCGGTTTCGAGCGCGATGTTGGCGAGGCTCGCCCAGTGGGCGCGGCTCTTGTAGTAGTACATCTCGCCCTTCACCAGCACGTCTTCGTCGTGCAGGGGCAGGACCAGGACGAGGAAGGCCGACCGCTCCTGCGGTCGGGTGCTCGTTGCGGTCATGCGTCGATCGGCCGAATCAGCCGGCGGCGGGCGGCGGCGGTGGGTCGGCCGGGCCATCGACCAGGGCGTCGACGAATTCGAGCGCACTGGACGCCAGGCCACCCATCCAACCAAAGAACGAGTTCCCGATGGTGCCGGCCGAGACCGGGTCGAGACTGATCAGATATGCGACGAACAACAACAGAAGGATGTAGATCCACTGCTTGGGCACGGGTGCCTCCGTAGAACGGGGTCCCCGAGAGGGGTCCCCGGGGGGTTTGCGGCACTCCACCCGCCCCAAAAGCTTAAGCCCAATATCCCCTCGCGCAACATTTTCTCTGCCCACCGCCCTTCCGTCATCGAACGGGTGTTCGCAAAACCCCAGACCAGGCGCCATCTTTCAGGGAAATTCGGCGAGGGTGGTTGATCGAACAGTTGTTCGCAATTACGCTGTTGTCATTCGTTCGAACCTTCGAACGGTGCCTTTCCGTCCAAGAGTGTCCGACCCCCTTCGTAGGGTCACGCACACCTACCAGAACCCAAACCGGACCCGACGAGCGGTCCCATTCAGGAGCACAACGTGGAGCGAGACAAAGCACTCGACATGGCCCTTGGCCAGATCGAAAAGAACTTCGGCAAGGGCGCCGTCATGAAGATGGGCGAGAAGGGCTCCATGGAGATCGAGGCGGTGCCGACCGGCGCCCTGGCCCTCGACCTCGCCCTCGGTATCGGCGGCCTGCCCCGCGGCCGGGTCACCGAGATCTTCGGCCCGGAGTCCTCCGGTAAGTCGACGCTCGCCACCCACGTGGTCGCCGAAGCCCAGCGCAACGGCGGCATCTGTGCCTACATCGATGCCGAGCACGCGATGGACCCGGTCTATGCCAAGGCGATCGGCGTCGACATCGACGAGCTGCTCATCTCCCAGCCCGACACCGGCGAGCAGGCGCTCGAAATCTGCGACATGTTGGTCCGCTCCGGCGCCATCGACGTGATCGTGATCGACTCCGTGGCCGCGCTCACCCCTCGGGCCGAGATCGAGGGCGACATGGGCGATACCCACGTCGGCCTGCAGGCCCGCCTCATGTCGCAGGCGCTGCGCAAGCTCACCGGCAACCTGAGCAAGACCAAGACGATCTGCATCTTCATCAACCAGCTGCGCGAGAAGATCGGCGTGATGTTCGGCTCGCCCGAGACCACCCCCGGCGGTCGGGCCCTCAAGTTCTACTCGTCGGTCCGGCTCGACATCCGCCGGATCGAGTCGCTCAAGGACGGCGCCGAGGTCGTCGGTAACCGCACTCGGGTCAAGGTCGTGAAGAACAAGGTGTCCCCGCCGTTCCGTCAGGCCGAGTTCGACATCATGTACGGCAAGGGCGTGAGCCGCGAAGGCGGTGTGCTCGACCTCGGTGTCGATCTGGAGATCATCAAGAAATCCGGAGCCTGGTACACCTACGAGGGCGAACAGCTCGGCCAGGGTCGGGAGAACTCCAAGAAGTTCCTCACCGACAACCCCGAGATCATGGTCGAGATCACCGACAAGGTGATGCGGGTCGCCATGCCGGAGAAGTTCGACGATGCGATCGACCTCACCGATGGCGAGGAGGGCGAAGACGAAGAGGGCTTCACCGACGCCGACGACGAGCCGATCGCCCTCGAAGACAAGAAGTAGCTCAAGCACCTAATCAGCTCCACCGACCCACCAAGCGATCGACCGCCGGTTTCGTCTCCGGCGGTCGTCGCCGTTTTGGTGGGACCGGTACCCTGTGGGCGTGTCTCGCAGCTACTTCGTACGCACCTACGGGTGCCAGATGAACGAAAACGATTCCGAACGCATCGCCGGCCAGCTCATCGCCGACGGGTACGTCGAGGCGGCGTCGGAGGCCGACGCCGACGTTATTGTCCTGAACACCTGCTGCATTCGCGAGAACGCCGACAACAAGTTGTACGGCAAGCTCGGCACGCTCAAGACCCTCAAGGAGCAGCGTCCCGACGTGCAGATCGCCGTCGGAGGTTGTCTGGCCCAAAAGGACCGCGACCGAATCCAGGACCGCGCTGGTCATGTCGACGTCGTGTTCGGCACCCACAACGTGCACCGGGCCACCGAGCTGTTGGCCGAGGCCCGCGAGCACGGTCCGCTGATGGAGATCCTCGAGGAGACGGTGCGCGACGACGCCGAGTCGTTTCCCACCGCACTGCCCACCAAGCGAGATGTCGACCACGCCGCCTGGCTGACAATCCAGATCGGGTGTGACAACAGCTGTGCGTTCTGCATCGTGCCGGCCGTGCGCGGCCCCGAGATCAGCCGACCCTTCGGCGAGATGGTGGCCGAGGCCGAAGCGCTGGCTGCCGACGGCGTGCTCGAGATCACCCTGCTGGGCCAGAACGTCAACAGCTATGGCCGCGACATCACGACCCGCCTGCGCACCACCGACCCGGCTGGCTCCGACGAGTTTGTTGCCGGCGCCCGTTGGGTTGGCGAGGACAAACGCCGTCCCCGCCCCCTGTTCGCCGACCTTTTGCGGGCCGTCGGGGCGATCGAGGGGATCGAGCGGGTGCGCTACACCAGCCCGCACCCCAAGGACCTGCGCCCCGAGACCATCGCGGCGATGGCCGAGACCCCGGCGGTGTGCGAACACCTGCACCTGCCGTTGCAGTCGGGCAGCGACCGGATTCTCGCCGCGATGCACCGCGGCTACACCGCCGAGCGATACCTCGACAAGCTCATCGCCGCCCGTGCCGGCATCGATGACCTGGCGGTGAGCACCGACATCATCGTCGGGTTCCCGGGCGAGACCGAGGCCGACTTCATCGAGACGCTCGAGGTGGCGGCTGCGGCCGAGTACGACTTTGCCTACACGTTCCAGTTCTCGCCGCGCGAGGGGACCGAGGCCGAGGCCATGGAGGCCGATTTCGTCGATCCGGCCGTGGTCAACGAGCGGTATGAGCGGCTACGAACGGTCGTCGAACGGTCGGCGCTCGCCAAACACCGCGATCGGATCGGGCGGATCGAACGGGTCGTGGTCGAGGGGCCCAGCAAGAAGGACCCCAACGTGGTCAGCGGCCGAACCCGACACAACAAGCTGGTGCACTTCCCCGTCGACAAGCCGATGAAGCCGGGCACGTTGGCGACCGCCCGTATCACCGATGCCCGCTCGCACTATCTGTTCGGCGAGTTGGTCGAGGTGCTGGCGCCGCCGCGCCGCCGCACCCGCATTCCGGTGGTGGCGGTCTGACCTCGCTGCCCGCTGCGGTGCTCGAGTTGGTGCCCGGGGCTGAAGTCGAGGTCGCCCACGAGTCGCCGGCGGGATGGTGTGCGCTGGTGGTCGATGGTGACGGGGCTCGCTTCGAGGTGGTCACCGGCCCCGCGGCGGCTTCCGCTTCGACTCGGGCGCACGGATTGGCCGCGGCGGGTCTGGCCGTGCCCGGCGAGTACCGGACCGGTGACGGTTGGGCGCTGGCCGCCTTGACTCCCGGTGGAGCGCTTTCGCTGCCGATGAATCGCATGCAGCCCGTGGAGGTGGTCGAGGTCATGGCCCGGTCGCTGCGGAGCATCCATGAGCTCGACCCGGCCGGGTTCGGCTCCCGCTTCGACCTGGCCACCCGGTGGCCCGGGGCCATCGAGCGGGCCGCCACGATGGCCGACGATGAGCTGCCGCCCGCCCTGCGGTACCGACCCCCCGCCGAGATCGCCGCGCTCCTGAGCGATTCCCGACCCGACGAACCGGCCGACGACCAGGTGATCGTGCACGGGTCCTTCGGTCTGGGTGCGCTGTACCTCGCCCCCGGCGCGCTAACCGCCGAGGCGATCACCTTCCTCCAGACGTACCGGTGCGGGGTGGGCGATCGGCACGTCGACCTCGCCGCCGCCATAGCCGAGGTCGCCGCGGTGTTCACCGCCGAACTGGTGCCGTTGTTCCTCGACACCTACGGCCTGGCCCACCCCGATCCGTTGCGTATCGACCACTATTCGCTCCTGGCCCTGTTCTCGTGATCGGCGCCGGCCACATCGCCCTCATCGGGCCCACCGCGTCGGGAAAGTCCTCCGTTGCCCTGGAGGTGGCGCGCCGGCTCGGTTCGGTCGAGCTGCTCAGCATCGACTCGATGCAGGTGTACCGGGAGATGGACATCGGCACGGCCAAGCCGAGCCCGGCCGAGCAGACGGAGGTGCCCCATCACCTGATCGACCTGGCCGATCCGGCCGACGACTTTCACCTCGGCCTGTTCCTCGAAGCGTTCGACGCGGCCCTGGCGGGCGTCGAGGAGCGGGGCAACTCCGCCATCTTGGTCGGTGGAACGGGGCTGTACCTGCAGACCGTCGTCGACCGGTTCGAGCTTCCGGGTCGTTTCCCGGAGGTGCGCGACGCGATCGAGGCCGAACCCGACACCCGGGCCCTGCATGCCCGGCTCGCGGCTCTCGATCCGGTTGCGGCCGGGCGCATGGAGCCCAACAATCGGCGCCGGGTGGTGCGGGCGCTCGAGGTGGCGGAAGGGTCCGGCCGCCCGTTCTCCTCGTTTGGTCCCGGGGTCGACGCCTACCCCGAGATCGGCTTCTCCCTGGTGGGTATTCGCCTGCCGCGCCCGGTGATCGATCAGCGCATCGACGCCCGCTACGAACAGCAGATGGCCGACGGCTTTCTCGGCGAGGTCGAGGCGCTGATCGCCCGGCCGGGCGGTTTGGGCACCACCGCCCGTCAGGCGCTCGGTTACCGCGAACTCCTCGGCCACATCGAAGACGATGTCGCCCTGCCCGAAGCCCTGCGCCAGGCTCGGTTCCGCACCCGGCGTTTCGCCCGGCGCCAGGAGCGATGGTTCCGGCGCGACCCCCGCATCCGCTGGCTCGACGCTGAAAACCCGGTCGCCATCATCGACGAGGTGCTGCGAGACTGTGAACGTGCCCGTTCCCAAGCGAAAGGCCGGTCCTGACCGGCATGGCTGAAACCACCAACACAGATACCACCGACGCAGAACCCGCCAACGCGGAACCCATCGACGCGGTGCTGGCTGCCAGTGGTCTCGTGACCCACCCGGCCAAGCGGTACTTCACCAAGCATCACGGGCTCGGCAACGACTTCTTGATCAACCTCACCGAAGGCCTGCCCGACGATGGTGCCGACCTGGCGCGCCATCTCTGCGACCGCCGCACGGGTATCGGGGCCGACGGCCTGATCTTCGGGCTGGATCTGGAGCCCGGGTCAACGGCCACCCGCTACCAATTCGTGTTGTTCAACGCCGACGGGAGCCAGGCCGAGGTGAGCGGCAACGGTCTGCGCTGCTTTGGTCAGGCGATCGCCCGGGCGCGGGGCACCGTCGGCCTCGACATCGTCGCCGAGACCGCGGGCGGACCCCGTCGGCTGACCATCCGGGCCGGCGAAGCGGCGGGCCCGGCGCCGGCCACCATCATGGCGAGCGTGGAGATGGGGCCGATCGCCCCCGGTATCGAGGTACCCGAGGATTTGGCCGATGTGCTCGCGTTCGAGGCCAGCGAACCGGTCGCCGGCGTGGCGTCGGCCACCCGCTGGGGCTCGGGCGACATCGGCAACCCGCACCTGGTGTTCGAGGTTCCCGACGTCGAGGCGGTCGACCTCCCCGCCCTCGGCCGAGCGTGCGAGGAGCGGTTCGGCGGGATGAACGTCGAGATCGTGCAACCCGGGGCCCAGCAGGGCGAGGTCATCATGCGGGTATGGGAACGGGGCGTCGGTCTCACCCAGGCGTGTGGCAGCGGGGCCTGCGTGTCGGCGAAGTTGGCGCGCGACTGGGGTCTGGTCGGCGACATGGTGTCGGTCGTGATGCCCGGCGGTGCCGCCGCCGTACTGCTCGACGAAGACGAGGCCGTCCTCCGAGGGCCAACGACGTTCGTGGCCGGCGTGGAGGTGACCCGTGGGTGAATCACCCGAACCGAACCTGAGCGGAGAGACCGATACCCACCGTGGCGGTTTCGGCGAGTTCGGTGGCGAATCCTCCGGGCTCATCGACCGCGCCTTTCGCGAGAAGATCATCGTGGTCGCCATGGCGACCGACGGCGCGCCGGCCGAGGACGCCGAAGCCGGCCTCGATGAGCTCGAACTGCTGGTCGACACGGCGGGCGCCGACACGGTGGCGCGGGTCGTCCAACGCCGGGACAAGCCCGACCCGGCCACCTACGTGGGCAAGGGCAAGGTCGACGAGATCAAGAAGATGTCCGAAGCGCTCGACGTCGACACGGTCGTGTTCGACGACGACCTCAGCCCCGCCCAACAGTTCAATCTGGAGAAGATCCTCGGACGTACAGCGCTCGATCGCACGGCGGTGATCCTCGATATCTTCGCCCAGAACGCGAGTAGCCCCGAGGGTCGGGCCCAGGTCGAGTTGGCCCAGATCCAGTACCGGTTACCTCGGCTGCGTGGCTCGGGAAAGAAGCTCAGCCAGCAGGGTGGTGGCATCGGTACTCGTGGCCCTGGTGAAACCCAGCTCGAAGTCGACCGGCGACGTCTCGTCCGTCGCGTGCACAAGCTCGAGGACCAGCTTCGCAACGTGAAGAAGACTCGCGCCACGCAAGCAAAGGCACGGAAGCGCACGGCCAACCGACGGGTGTCGATCGTTGGCTACACCAATGCGGGCAAGTCCACCTTGTTGAATCGACTCACCGACGCTGGTGTGCTGGTCGAGGATCGGCTCTTCGCAACGCTCGATGCGACCACTCGCCGGCTCCAACTGCCCGGCGGTGAGTCGGTGTTCATGAGCGACACCGTCGGTTTTGTCCGCAAGCTTCCCCATCAGCTCGTCGATGCGTTCAAGTCGACCCTCGACGTCGTGATCGACGCTGAC
>CALHYX010000037.1 GCA_938041035.1 uncultured Acidimicrobiales bacterium
CGGGACCACGTTCGTCGTGAACGACGACCGCGCGGGGTCCGTCGCGACGGGCACCGCGGACGAAACCGAGGCGCAAAGCGCCTTCCGAGCGGAGGTGCGGGAGTGGCTGCCCGCCAACCTTTCGCTCCGCGACGTCGACGACTCTCAGGGGTCGCTGCTGTCGAGTCCCACGGCCGAAGACCTCCCCGAAGCCCGCCGGATTCAACGGTCGCTGAGCGACGCCGGCCTGGCTGGTCTCAGCTGGCCCGCCGAGTTTGGCGGTCGGGGGCTGACGATCGTCGAGGAGCTGATCTTCGCCCAGGAGGCCGAGCCCTATGACCTCCCCACCGAGATCTTCGTCATCGGGCTTCATCTCGTGGGCCCGACCTTGATCGCTCACGGCACCGCGGAGCAGCAGGCGCAATGGCTACCGCGAATCCTCGACGGCTGGGATGTCTGGTGTCAGCTCTTTTCGGAACCGGAGGCGGGGTCCGACCTGGCCGCCCTGCGCACCAGCGCCCGAATCGAAGGCTCCGACTGGGTGGTCAACGGCCAAAAGGTCTGGACGTCGGGTGCCCTGACCTCCAACTGGGGAATCATGCCGGTGCGCACCGACCCGTCGCTGCCAAAGCACCGCGGCATCTCCTACCTCGCCGTCGAGATGGACACCCCCGGGATCACGGTGCGTCCACTGCGTCAGATGAGTGGCCACTCGCACTTCGCGGAGGTGTTTCTCGACGACGTACGGGTGCCCCGGGCGAATCTCATCGGCGAGCTCAACGACGGCTGGAACGTCACCCGTACGACACTCCAAAGTGAGCGCCACCTGACCGGGGCGTCTCATGGCGCGGTCGATTTCGCGTCGTTGCTGTCGCTCGCTCGATCGGCCGGTCACGGCGATGGTGGCCCTGATGCTGCCCTGCGGCAGCGCCTCGCGAGCATCTACACCCAGACCGAACTGCTTCGCTTTCTCGGCCTGCGGACCACGACTGCGATCCGGCAGGGTCGGCCTCCCGGCCCTGAGTCCTCGGTCGCAAAGCTGGCGGTCGCGACAATGCTTCGCGACGCATCCGATCTCGCCATGGAGCTTCTCGGTCCCGCTGGTTTGGCGACCACCGACGACGCGGAACCTCCCGGCTGGGTCGACTTCTTTCTCATGGCTCCCGCGTTGCGGATCGCGGGCGGAACCGACGAGATCCAACGCAACATCATCAGCGAACGGGTACTCGGACTTCCGCGAACCGACGACCCAACCCGTTCCGCTGCATTCGAGAGCACAGCGGCGACCGGGCGGAGCGGGGTATGACCGATGCAGCGGCATCACCGAATCGCTCCAAGCTTCCGCAGAACTACACGTTCGGAGATGCCTCCGAGCCGGTCGTGATTCACGGATCCAAGAGCGATGAGCTGGGCACGACCTACTGGCCTCCTCGCATGCGGTGCCCCCGCACGGGCGGAACCGTCAGCCCCACAACGCTGGCCACCACCGGAACGCTGTGGTCATGGACGTTTGTCCACCTGCCGTGGTCCGGCGAAGAGCTGCCGAACGGCACCGACGACGGATACGCGGTCTGTCTCGTGGACCTGGACGACGACGGTCCGCGTCTCGGCATGGTCCTGCTCGGCGATCGGGAGGACTGGGTCGTGGGCATGCGGGTCGAAGCCCGCGAGTTGCACTTCAAGACCATCGATGGCGAACCCCAGTCCATCCTCGCCTTCCAAAGGTCGGAGTCATGACCCTCGAGAACGACGTCTTCGTCCTCGGAGTCGGCATGAGCCGATTCGGTGGGCCCTATCAACCCCTCGATCGGCGCATCATCGATGCGTCCCTGGAAGCGATCGACGACGCCGGGGTTGCCTTTACCGAGGTGCAATCGCTGTACCTCGGTACTTCGCTCACCGCGTCGACCTATGGGCCGCCGGTGGTGAAGGACCTTGGTCTCACGGGCATTCCGGTCACCCGGATCGAGAATGCGTCGGCGACCGGTGGAGCGACGTTTTACGAGGCGGTCCATGCGGTCGGTAGCGGCCGGCTCGACGTCGCCATGGCGATCGCTTTCGATGATCCGGCCACCAGCTCCGTGCCCGACTTCAACGATGTCGAGGACATCAGTCCGATCCTCGACCCGTTCATTCCGCCGATGGCGTTCTTTTCGATGTGGGCGGTGCGGCGAATGGCCGATCACGGCACGACGCCCGAAACCCTGGCGGCGATCGCGGCCAAGAACTGGAACAACGCCCGTCTGAATCCGAAAGCCGAGCGGCAGGCGACCGAGGAGATCACCATCGAGCGGGTTCTCGGTTCGCGCATGCTGGCCTATCCACACACGGCGAGAATGGCCGCCCCTCAGGGCGCCGGCGCCGCCGCGGTGATCGTCGGCTCGCGCCGCGCTCTCGAACGGTTTGGACTGAGTGCGACGGTGCGGGTGGCGGCCGCGCAGGCGCACTCGGAGCGCTACGGGGATGGACACCTCTTCACCGGAGCGATTATCGGCCCGCCCGAGATGGTGCAGCGAGCGGCGTTCACCGCGTACGAGGAGGCCGGTATCGGTCCGGAGGATCTCGGGGCGATCGCCTTCCACGATGCCTATGCCATCGAGGAACTGCTGTACTACGAGGCGATCGGGCTCTGTGAACCCGGCGGCGCCGACCGGCTCGTCCACGATGGTGAAACGCAACTGACCGGTCGTTTCCCGACGTCGACCGACGGTGGGTTCATCGGGCGCGGGCACCCCTCGGGGCCCACCGGCATCGCCCAGATCTGGGAACTCACGCATCAGGTGCGGGGTACGGCCGGGGATCGTCAGGTCGCCAAGCCATCCCACGCACTCGCGCACATCGTCGGTGCTGGTTCGGTCTGTTACACGCACATTCTGGAGTCGGTCTGACCCGGCCGGCCCGCTCCCACACCCTCGTTCGCGCAATCAGGAGACGACCGTTATGAGCATCGACTTTGGAGACCGTGTCGCGATCGTCACCGGAGCCGGCACCGGCCTCGGTCGCTCGCATGCGCTCGAGCTTGCCTCGCGCGGCGCCATGGTCGTGGTGAACGATCTGCACCACCCCGATGCCGACGGTCCGTCGACGGCGGAGTCCGTGGTCTCCGAGATTCAGGCGAACGGCGGCTTGGCGATCGCCAGCCACGACTCGGTCGCCACCCCGGAGGGTGGAGCGGCCATCGTGGCGACGGCGCTCGAAGCGTTCGACCGCATCGATGTGGTCATCAACAATGCCGGAATCGTGCGCGATGCGTCGTTCGCGAAGCTGGGCGTCGAGGCGATCGATGCCGTTCTGGACGTACACCTGCGCGCGGCATTCTTCGTCACCCAACCGGCATTCGTGCACATGAAGGAGAAGGGCTACGGCCGAATCCTATTCACCACGTCGGGCGCGGGGCTCTTCGGCAACTTCGGCCAGGCGAACTACGCGGCCGCTAAGGCGGGTGTCGTCGGCCTGGCCAATGTGCTCGCCATCGAAGGAAGCCGCTACGACATTCGCGCCAACGTCATCGCGCCTGCGGCCCGAACGCAGATGAACGAGGGCCTGCTGGGTGAACTCACCGATGCGCTCGACCCGGAGCTGGTGACCGCGATGGCTCTGTACCTCGTGTCGGAGTCCTGTGAGCAGACCGGCGAGGTCTACTCGGCGATCGGCGGGCGTTACGCCCGGATCTTTATCGGGCTCACCCAGGGATGGTTTGCCGGCGTTGGCGCCCAACCGACCGCCGATGACGTGGCGGCGAACATCGATGCCATTCGGGACGAGACGGACTACCGGGTTCCCACCGACGTCTCCACCGAGGTGGAGGAACTCACCGCCCTCCTCCACGGCGATTCCTGAGGTCCGGCTTCTCGGGCGCCGATTTCTCAGTCGCTCAGCGCCGCTTCGAGGCCGCGCACCACCAGGTAGCGGGCGAGCCTCGGGCTCACTCGGGCGATGATGTCGAACGCCCGAGCGTCGGCGCCGATAAGCAATCGGAACCGGTTGCGCTCGATGCCATCGAGGATGCGTTCGGCTGCGGCAGCCGTCTCCATCTGCGGAACCCGCGGGTCGATCAGGTCCTGACTGGCCACGCCGGAGTTCTCGATCAGGCCTGATTTCACCACGCCGGGAATGACCACGGTGACACCGACGCCGCTGCCGGCGAGTTCGGACACGAGCCCCTCGCTGAAGGCGTAGATCGCGGCCTTCGATGCGCCGTAAAACAGCTGGTTGGGGGTGCAGGCCAGGGCGACCATGCTGCTCATATTGGCGATGTGGGCCTCGCGGCGCTGCTTCAGGAGGGGCAGGAACGCACGGGTCATCGCCACGGTGCCCCCGAAGTTCACGTGCATCACCCGATCGATGGTCTCGGTCTCGAGTTCGTCGAGGGGAACCACTGGATGAATGATGCCGGCGTTGTTGATGAGACCGTCCACCACACCGAATCGGTCGACGACCTGCTCGGGTAACGCGGCGACCGCGGCCCGATCGGCGACGTCGAGGGTCTGGAAGGCCAGGCGGTCGCCGACCTCGTCCGCCAAGTCCTCCAGGGTGGACACATCGAGGTCGACGGCGAAGACCGACGCGCCTCGGTTGAGCGCCTCTCGAACCATCGCCAATCCGATGCCGCCGCCCCCTCCGGTGATGACGAGTACCTTGCGATGGAGTTTCACGAATCGGCGCCCCGGTCGTTGTCTGGTGCGGACAGTTCTGCGGCGATGGCTTGGAGCCCGTGTACGTCGAGCTTGCCGTTGGCGGCCCGGTTCAGACTGTCGATCGCAAAGACGTGCCGCGGGACTTTGTAGCGAGCGATCCGGCTGCGGCAGTTCTCCCGCAACGCTTCGACATCGAGCGCGTGACCCGGGGTCAGCTCGACCAGCGCGGCGACCGCGGCACCGAAACGCTCGTCGGGGACACCGACGACGGCCGCGTCGGCGACTGCCGGATGGGTCTTGAGCGCCGACTCCACCTCGTCCGGGTAGACCTTTTCGCCACCGGTGTTGATGGATGTCGAACCGCGGCCGAGAAACGTGATGGCCCCGTCCTCACCCACGGTCGCGTAGTCGCCGGCGATCGAGTAGCGAGCGCCCTGTACGGTGACGAAAGTTGCGGCGGTCTTGGCTTCGTCGTTGTGGTAGCCGAGCGGTAGCCGGCCGCCGACCGCGAGCCGGCCAACCTCACCGGATCCCGGCCTGACCTCTTCGCCCTCGTCGGTGATGACCTTTGTCGACGGACCGAGTTCGAAGCGGCCGGTATGACTCTCTTCAGATGAACGCGAGATCGACGATGCGGCACCGAGCGCCTCGGAGGAGCCGAGCGAATCGATGACCACGATCTTGGGGGAGATGGCGTGCAGCGCCGCTTTGGAAGCGCTGCTCAGGATCGCGCCCGAGGAGATGATCACCCGAAGGGTGGAGAGGTGCCACCGGTCGGGCTCAGCGCCGAGTTGGTCGAGGAGAGGACGGGCCTGGGCATCGCCGACGAGCACGACACTCTTTACCCCGTGTTGGTCGACCGCGTCGAGCAGGTCCTCCGGAACGAAACGGTGTTGGGGCAAGAGCACGACGGTGCCGCCGATGCTCAACGCGCTCATCGCCGAACCCGCACCGGTTCCGTGCATCAGCGGGCAGGCGGGAAGGACGGTCGGTGGCGGCTTTCGGGCGGCGAGTCGAACGAGTTCCGGGTCGGCGTCATCGCCGAGCGGATAGAGCGAGGTGCTGTTGAGCGCGCCGAACCAGTCGTCCTGACGCCAGAGGACGCCCTTTGGGTTGCCGGTGGTTCCGCCCGTGTAGAGCATGTAGAGGTCATCCCCGGAGCGACCCCACGATGCGCTGACCGGCGCCGGTCGGTCGAGTGGACCCTCGGTGATCTCGTCGTAGATGTCGGGAACGCGAAGCCAGAACTTCACGCCCGGAACGCGGTCGCGGACCGAGTCGACGATGCTCTCGAACTCCTGGTCGTAGATGACACCGACGGCTCCGGCATCGGTCCAGAGGTGGACGAGCTCGTCGCCGACGTAGCGGTAGTTGGTGTTGACGGGTACGAGGCCGGCTTTGAAGATGCCGAACATCGACTCGAGGTACGGCGCGCCGTTGTAGAGGTACTGGGCGACGCGATCCTGGGCCGAGACTCCCTGGTCGAGAAACCACGCGGCCAGGCGGTCGGCCCGTTCGGAAAACGCCTGCCAGGAGACCGATTCGCGGCCCTGCACGATGGCGGCCTGATCGGGTTGCTCCTCGGCTACGCATTCCCATACATCGGCGAAGTTCCAGTCTCCCACTCTCAGTACTCTATCGAACGCTAGACCGAGAGGGCAAGGCGCTCATCTTCTCAGCGGGCTTCGTCCGTCCCGGCCGCGAGTTCTTCCCGGAGCCGGCGTTTCAGTACCTTCCCGGCCGCGGACACCGGAAGAGGTTCGGATCGAATGGTCCAGTTTTTCGGGACCTTGTAGGCCGCGATGAGGGCGCGGGTGTGGCCATCGAGTTCGGCGGCGGTCGGTGCGGTGGCGTGGGGTGGTGGGGGACGGTACTGCACGACGGCGTGGACCCGCTCACCCCACACCGCATCGGGTACGCCGATCACGGCCGCGTCGATCACGCTCGGGTGCGACGTTATTGCCCGCTCGACCTCGAGTGAATAGACGTTTTCGCCTCCCGTCACGATCATGTCCTTCACCCGGTCGGCCAGGTAGAGATACCCGTCGCCATCGAACCGGCCGGCATCGCCGGTGCGGTACCAGCCGTCGACGACGGCCGCTTCGGTCTCGGCGGGGAGGTTCCAGTAGTTGGTCATCATCGAGTCGGACTTCAGCCAGATCTCACCGACCTCACCCGCGGGGGTCGGTGCGCCCGTGGATCGGTGGCGGAGTTCGAGTTCCACGCCGAGGGCGGGTCGACCGACGGACTGAAGTCGCGGCCCGCCGATGCGATGATCGGCGGCGGTCAACGCAGTGGCGATGCCGCTCATCTCGGTCATGCCGTAGGCCTGATGGATCGCCACATCGGGAACGACATCCATCAGCCGGGTGAGCAGGCTTGGGGGAATGGCGGCGCCGCCGTAGATCACGAGCTCCAGCGACTCGAACATCTTGGGTTCGAAGTCGGGGTGGTCGAGCATCAGCGTGATCATCGTGGGTACCGCGCCGATGGCGGTGATCTGCTCCTCGAGAACCGCAGCGTTGATGCGGCCGGCGTCGAAGCCGGGGAGGATCACGGTCCGGCCGCCGATCGGCAAATAGAACGACCACGAGGACGAAGCGCCGACATGGAACATCGGCATGAAGGAGAGGAAGCTCTGGGGCCCGCCGACAGCTACCACCGGCTGCATGCGGTAACAGGCAAGGGTGATGGCCCGCTGGCTGAGGACCACGCCCTTTGCTCGGCCGGTCGTGCCCCCGGTGTACATCAGCACGGCGGCGTTGTCCTCGGCGGGCTCGTCGGGTAGCGACGCGTTGTCGTTCACGGCGAGGAGTTCTGACAACAAGACGTCGTGCGGGACATGGCGGTCGTCGGGCCCGGCGTCGGCGAGCACGACGACTCGGAGTTCCGGCAGCTCGGGCCGAAGCCGGTCGATGATGTCAGCGTGGGCCGCGTCGACGACGATCGCGGGCGAGCCGGCGTCACGCAGGATGGCGACGATCTCGACTGGAGCGAGGCGGGTGTTCAGGGGGTTGATTACCGCGGCACCGCTGCAACACGCCCGCCAGAGTTCGACGTAGTGATGGCCGGCGTTGGCCAGGACGGCGACGCTGTCCTGGTCGTTCGGCGCAAGTTCGCCGAGGACGGTAGCCAACCGCGCGACCCTGTCCAGGTGCTCCTCGTAGGAGTAGCGCTGGTCCCCAGCCAGGTCGACGACCGCTTCGCGGTCGCTGAACCGGTAGGCACGGCGGAGCATCCTGCCAAAGTTGAGTTCGCCCATCACCGCTGCAACTCTTCTCCGTAGCGTCGCCATCGTCCGACGCCTGGGTGGGGTCACCCTCCGACGCTTGTAGCAACCTATATCAGTATCGAATAGTTCGAGTCGGAAATGATAGGGCCCGAAGCCATGCCACGTAGCGGAATCGCGGAAGAGCCAAGAATCTACCGGGTGCTCATGGTGTCGATGCCGGCGATGAGGCCGCGTTCGATCCAGGGCTGAGGGTCGTCGATCACGCCGAGGTCGGTGAGAAACCGGGTGAGCTTGGAAAGGCCGGCGACGACGTTGGCCTGGTAGTTGGGGTTCGCCTTGGCTATTTCGTACCCACCGGTGATGCCGAGATGGGCGAAGACCTCCGCGTTGAGGCTGAGGGCGACGATCTCGGCGATGAGATCGGGGGCGATGCTGCGCACGAAGTCGTGTTCGGCGGCATCGAGTGCAGGCCAGCATTCGGTGAGGTAGGTCTTGGCGAAGCTCACGTGACGGGCCTCTTCGAGGACGTGCAGTTTGCTGATCTGACGGGCGACCGGATGGAGTTGGTCGCCCTTCATGGTGGCCCGGTTGGCGTAGTCGAGGAGCTCCTCGATGGCGAGTATGGCGAGGTAGGACATGGCCCGACCCCCCGCGCCCGGCTCGATCGTGACTTCGCGGGTCGGACCGTAGGACGGCGTTCCCGCCCGGCGGATGTACTCGCCGAACATCATCGAGTGCCGGCACTCATCGGCGACTTCGACGAGGAGGTAGCGGTGCATCGGGTTCTGTACGTCGACCTCGGTCAGGTGCCTGAGCACGATCTGCATCAGTGCGTTCTCGAACCAGATGCCGGCGCCGAACATGGCCGCCGCTTCGTGGCGGCTGTAGGCGATCCGCTCGGCTTCGGACATCGCCTCCCAGGGCTCGGTGCCGTAGAGGGACAGAAGTTCCGGCGGGAGATGAAACGCCGAGTCGTCGATCGGCGTATCCCAGTCGATTTCATCGAACGGGTCGTGGGTGGAGCGTTCCGACGCGGCGATCAGCTGATCGGAGCGGGCTGCGGTGGTGGGCATGTCAACGAGTGTGGTCATGCCGATACCGTGACACTAACAGTCGTTACTGTCAACGTATTTTGTCAGTGACTACTGTCACGGTTTGGGTTGGTGTGATTGAATGGCGAGATGAGCGACGAAGAGCCGATCCGCGACCCGGCGGAAGAATCCGAGCAGTACGGGCTGGGCGAGCTGGCGGCGATCAGTGGTGTTAGTGAGCGCACCATCCGCTACTACCAGAACGAACGCCTGCTGCCGAAGCCCGCCAAGAAGGGCCGCGACGCCGTCTACAACGAGGATCACCGCGATCGACTGGCCGTCATCACCGAGCTACGCGACCGCGGGCTCACCCTGCAGAACATCCGCGACCTCGTCGCCAGCAAACTCCCGACCCGAACGGTGTCGGAGTGGCTCGGGATCGACGAAACCCTCAGCGCTCCGTGGTCCGATGATCGACCGATGACCATTTCCCACGATGAGCTCGTGGCCCTCATCTCCGAACACGGCGACCCCCCGAAGGGTGTCATCGGCGAGCTGCACGAAGCGAGCTATGTCGATCCGCAGCCCGGTCAGACCTGGGTCGTTCCGAGCCCGGCGCTGCTCGATCACGCACTCCGGCTCCGAGCAGCGGGCATCGACATCGAAGTGTCCGCGCTCATCCGTGACCTTCTGCGCCGCAGGCTCTCGCGGGTCGTTGCCGACACGGTGAAACTGCTGGTCGAACGGGCCGGGGCCGGATTCGCCGGCGATGCCACCCCGGACGAACTCGCGACGGCTCTCGGCGCACTGCGCCCCATCGCCCGCGAAACCTCGGGCGTCATCCTGGCGCAGGAGGTTGAACTCGCGCTCGCCAAACTGATGCAAACCGGTGAGGCCCCTTCCAAGCGGTCGCGGCGCAGCTGAGCGA
>CALHYX010000038.1 GCA_938041035.1 uncultured Acidimicrobiales bacterium
ATCGGTATGGGCGACGCTGAAACGCGAGATCCGCCACATCCACGGCGACTGGACCCGAATCACCCGCTCGGAGCTACGCACGATCCTGTTCGACTACATCGAAACCTTCTACAACCGCACCCGCCACCAAGCCCGCCTCGATGGGTTATGGCGGGCATCGAGGTGGTTGGGTCAATGTCATCGGTTTCGTCGATCCGTTGCAAGGCCGTCACTACCGGCAAGACCAAAGTGGACACCGAAGCCCGCCGAGCGCTGGTCGACAAGGTCAGCCAACCCGGCGTCCAAGCCACCGTCCGACTACTCGTTGCAGGCACCCAGAAGCCGACCGCTCTAGCGGCCGGCTACCTCGCCATGCTGCGCAGCGTCGAAACACCCGGCGTCCGGTTCAAGCTCGTCCGCTCTAACTGGAGTCGAGCGGTTCACGCACGTCCAGCTCTGACGCCGACCGCGTTGAATGTCGCCGAGATCCAGACCTTGACCGGTTGGCCAGAAGGCAGCGACAGCTACCCCGGCCTCGACCGCTCCGGATCGCGCCACCTGCCAACGACCAGACGCCCCGCATCCAAACGCATCATCGGTGAAGCAACCCACGCCGCCAACCGAGGTCCCGTCGGCCTCTCAGCTACCGATGCGCTCCGACACGCACACGTCCTCGGCCCAAGCGGAGTCGGCAAATCAACACTGCTGGCCAACATGGCACTGCAGGACATTGGCGACCGGCGAGGCGTCGTAGTCATCGACCCCAAAGGTGATCTCTGCGACGACATCGTGACCCGCCTACCCGACGAACATCTCGACCGGGTAGTGGTTCTTGACCCCAGCCGCACCGATCGGACCGTCGGCTTCAACCCTCTCGCCGTTGCACCGGCTCAACGAGAACTCGCCGTCGATGGCGTCGTCCACATCTTCCGCAAGCTCTTCGCTGACTCCTGGGGCCCGCGCACCCAGGACATCCTCCACGCCAGCCTGCTCACGATCAGCTACACCGACCACGCCTCCATCCCGGCAATACCGAGACTGCTGGTCGACGAAAGACATCGACGACAACAACTCCGAGGAGTCCGCCTGCCGAGTGAGTTGCGAGCCTTTTGGTCCTGGTTTGATGCCCTGTCCGATGCCGAACGCTCCAACGTCATCGCACCCCTACTCAACAAGCTGCGCGCCTTCACACTGCGTACCAGCCTGCGAGCGATGCTCGCCGACCCGACACCGAGCTTCGATCCCAAAACCGTCTTCACCCGGCGCCGAGCGCTGCTGGTACCGCTCCGTAAGGGACTCATCGGAGCCGAAGCCGCCAACCTCGTCGGCGCCCTGCTGCTGGCTCGACTCTGGGCACTCACCCAGGAACGCAGCGCAATCAGCCAAGAGCGGCGCCGGCCCGTGTTCTTCTACCTCGACGAGTTCCAGGACTATCTCAAGATCCCGATGGACCTCGGCGACCTGCTCGCCCAAGCAAGAGGTATGGGCGTCGGCCTGACCCTGGCCCACCAACACCTACGCCAACTCGACCCCGACGTCCGAGCCGCCGTTCTGGCCAACGCCCAGAACCGGATCTACTTCCGCCTCGGCCACGACGACGCCAGAACCGTGGCCAGATCGCTGCCACCCCTCGAAGAACAAGACCTGACCCAACTGCCTGCCTACGAGGCCTATGCCAGCCTGCTCGACGCCGGCCAGCTCAATGCCCCGGTGTCAATCCGCACCCACCCGCCACGATCAGCCCTTCGAGTAGCCGTCCCAATCCGAGACATCCTTGCCGAACGCTGGGGATACCTCGTCACCGACCCCGATGACACCTCCGCTGGCGACGAGCCAGACGACGGGCCGGTCGGAATTAGACGCCGAGGCGACCAATGAGCCCTGCACCTATCGCCCTACCGCTCGCGTCGACCACCCAGTCGTCCGAACCCCGAGAACTAGTGACCGATTACCGGTTTCGGGAGACGACTCTCCTCATCTCTGGAGAACCGACATGACAACCCGACGCCGCATCGGCCACCGCCAACTCCAGCAACTCCAGAACCAGCTCAGCCAGCGAGACACTTCTGTCCTGCGATCCCTTCAGCGCTACCGGTTGCTCACCGTTTCCCAGCTCCAACGACTGCACTTCACCGAACACGCCAGCGTCAACACAGCCAACCGGGTCACCCGGCGAGTGCTCAACCGACTGCACCATGAACGACTCGTCGGCCGACTCGAACGACGCATCGGCGGCATCCGGGCCGGCTCAGCCGGACACATCTACACGCTCACGCCGCTCGGACACCGACTCCTCGGCGAAACCACCCGCAAACGCTGGCACGAACCAAACCGCTACTTCGTCGAACACACCCTCGCCATCTCCGAGACAGCAGTGAACATCATGGCCGGCGCCGAAGCCGGCAACTACAAGCCGCTGAATGTTGCGCCCGAACCGACCGCCTGGCGCCACTACACCGACGGCCTCGCGCCGGTCGTTCTCAAACCCGACCTCTATGCCGAGGTGGCGAATAACGACTACGAGCTGCGCTGGTTTGTCGAGATCGATCGAGCTACCGAATCCAGCACCGTCGTCGCCCGTAAGTGCGAGCAGTACGTCGACTACTGGCGATCGGGGACCGAACAGCAGCGCCACGGCATCTTCCCCAAGGTGTTGTGGATCGTCCCGACCAACCACCGCCTCGACCAGATCCACCGAATCTGCTCGGCCGCTCACGACTCGCCGTTCGACGTCTGCCTCGCAGCCGACGCCCAAGCCCACCTCACATCGTTCCCCAAAGGAGACAACCAACAACAAGAAACGAAAGGACCATGACCCATGGAAGGAGAACCAACACCAACCAACCAAGAACACGAAGCCCGGCCAACACCGCCGAGGATCTACGTCGCCTCCCTCAGCGACTACAACAACGGAGCACTACACGGCACCTGGATCGACGCCACCCAAGACGCCGATGACATCCACGCCGAAATCGGCGAAATGCTCGCCGCATCGAGAATGTCCAACGCCGAGGAATACGCCATCCACGACCACGAAGGCTTCGCCAGCTTCCCGCTCGGAGAATACGAAACGATCGACACCGTCACCCGAGTCGCCCAAGGCATCACCGAACACGGGCCGGCCTACGCCCACTGGGCACAAATCGTCGGCACCCAAGACACCGAACGCCTCGACCAATTCGACCAGCACTACCTCGGCACCTGGCCCACCATGGCCGACTACGCCGAAGACCTACTCGAGGACATGGGCATAACCTCGGAGTCAATTTGCGCTAGCTGGCTCAGTAGCTACGTGAAGATCGACTACGAAGGCCTCGGTCGGGACCTTGGAACCGAATTAGACGTCGCGATTGACCGAGCTGTCGATATCGTACATGTGTTCGAGCCACCTTGGCCGGCGTAGTGAAGCGGCAGGGTGGCGCTAGCCGTACTGGAAGGCAACCAACTCGTGCCCACCTACTCGTACAGATGCGACAATTGTGAGGATGAGGTCGCGGTTAAGCGCGGAATGAATGATGCGGAAGTCGTTCCGCGATGCAAATGCGCGGGCGGGAAAATGCGCCGAGTGTACGACTTCCAGCAACCTAACCGATCGGCCAAAGGCGATACATATAGCCAGTTGCAGTCCGCCGAGTACCCAAGTAGCAGGAGTGAAAAATTCAGTGAAGTTCCCGCCATGATCGTAGAAAATGGATCCGAAGTTAACGTGCTAAGTGGTCGACTTGGCGGTCCAATAATTGCCCGGGACAATAGTAGAGTTAACGTAAGCAACAGTTTGTTTACTGGCCAGAACGCGACCGTCTCGGATGCAACGTCGAAAATCACTCACCGCCACAACGAGCATCGGCCATAGAGGTGAAAAGACGGCCAAGTATTCCGGAGCCTATCAAGCTTGAGGTGCGCCAAAGGTGTGGGTTTCGATGCGTGGTATGTGGCTCACCGTTCCCCTACGACTACGACCACATGATTGCATGGGCAAAAGTGAAAGAGCACAGAGCTGAGAACATTACCTTGCTGTGTCTGGATCACCACGGCCAGAAAACCCGAGGGACGCTAGCGCCTGAGACCGTGATCGCCAAAAACCGCAATCCGTGGATCAACTCCAATTCGGGCGAGTCGAAGTCGAACAGTGTGGATCTTTCAGAAATCGATACTGTCCAGCTAGGGTCAAATACAGCGAAACTAGTATCAGCACAGGAGATGGTGGTGTTACAGATCGATGACCTGCCGATCATTTCCATGTCGAAGGAGGTCAATGAGCCTTCGCGATTCAATCTTGACCTGCGGAACCGATCGGATGAGCCGATTCTCACCGTCGAACGAAACGAAGTGAACCACTACTCGGATGTTTGGGATGTTCAGTGGAAAGACAGCGTACTAAGGCTCCGCAGTCAGCCATATAGGGTTATCTTGGATGTGAAGTTTTTTCCACCAGGGAAGGTATGGGTGCGGAGTGGCCGCTTTTTCCATGCGGGCGCTGAAGTCTTGGTCCAAGGATCTGAAGTCAAGCTCGGCGGAGGCGGGGATATTGCCACAGGGTTGTACGCGCAGGACCCCGAGGTGATGTTTGCCATCGGTGATCCTGCTCGGGCTAGCGTCAGCGTTCGTTCGGAAGTCGAGAGAACGTTGTTCCCTGAAGGCGAGGTAGACGAATGGCTAAACAGCGTCGACAACGAACCAGTCGCCGACTAGATGGCACCGTTGTAGATTGTACACTACTTAAACGTAGTGAGTCGTGGTATGCTGTTGGTACATTGACAGGAGACCTCGCATGGAGCCAGATCAGGCCCAGCGCCTTGGTCAGTTTCTTCGCAAGGCCCGCCAGGACAAGCAGTTGTCGGCGATGCAGCTCAGCGAGCTGACGGGCATTTCGGACGCCAGCATTATCCGCACCGAGCAGGGCAAGGTGAACTCACCTGCGCCCGACAAACTCGTGCGAATCGCTGAAGCACTCGACGTTCCGGTTGCGGATGTGTTTGCACTCGCCGAGTACATGGTCGTCGACGAGCTTCCGACCTTCGCGCCTTACCTTCGCACTAAGTACGCCGCCCTACCCGAAGAAGCGGTCGAAGCCCTTCAGTCCTACGCCGAGCACCTTGCCCACAAGCATGGCGTGCAGTTCCTGGATGGCCCGGACCCAGGCGAAGACGAGAAGCCGTAGAACAAATCAAGAGAGGAGGAGCAGCGATGCCCAACACAACCAAACCAACCACCAAAATGAGGAGCACGCTCACCGTGCTGCGAAACTTGGTACCCACACGGCCGATCGCGGCACACGAGTTGGCCCGTATTGCTGAACTGCAAGCCTCACGCCTCCGCAAGCACCTCCAGATCGACGAAGATCGATTCCCTGAGACTGCGATCTCCGAACTGCCCCGCATCCGCATCGAACTGGAACCCGAACTGCCATCGAGCGGCATGACGTTCTGGAGCGGTCAAGACTGGGTCATCGTTCTCAACTCGTCCGAACCACGGGTGCGACGACGCTTCAGCCTGCTACACGAGTATCACCATGTGGTCAGTCACGCGGCCCGTGAACAGCTCTTCGGCCCCGGGGCGCGCCGCAATAGTCCGGCTGCCGAGCGAACGGCAGACCAGTTCGCTGCCTTCATACTCATGCCGAAGATGTTGGTTAAGCGCTACTGGGGTCGGGGAGAAGACTCACGAGCGCTCGCAAGGCGGTTCGATGTGTCGCTTGCTGCAATGAACTACCGCCTCCACGATCTCGGACTCACGCAGCCAACTCGACGATGTTCTTGGTCAGGCAGCACCTATCGGCGCCTTCTGAGCGACGACTCACCGACGTACTTCCGTGAGAAGGTCGCAGCATGAGTAGCTCTCTGAAGAATGCGGCGATCTACGTCCGGGTGTCGACGCTGGAGCAAACCCAGACCAGCACCGATGACCTTGGCTACTCGTTACGTGCCCAGGAGGAAGCCTGCCGCAACGAAGCTGACCGACTCGGTGCAGCGGTGCTCGACGTCTACATCGAACGAGCGGAGAGCGCTCGCTCGGCCAACCGTCCTCAGTTACAGAAGATGCTCACGCGGATCCGTGAGGACCAAGATCTCGACCTCGTCATCGTGTACAAGGTTGACCGGTTCGCCCGAAACCGCCTCGAAGACGGACTACTCCTCGCAGATCTGAAAGCTCACAACGTCGAGCTGATCTCCGCGACGGAGAACATTGATGACACTGCCGAAGGCCGCATGATGCACGGCATCTTGGCCACCTTCGCCGAGTACGAAGTCGCCAAACTCGGGAACCGCACCGAAGCTGGCATGCACCAAAAAGCCCGTATGGGTGGCACGCCCAACAGAGCACCGCTTGGCTACCTGAACGTGCGTCGCCAACTGCCCGACGGTCGAGAGATCCGGGTCGTCGACATCGACGATGAGCGTGCTCACCACATTCAATGGGCATTCCGTGAATACGCCACGGGCGAGCACAGCCTGGTCGATATGACACTGCTGCTCGAAAACCAGGGCCTGGTGTCCCGGCCCAGCCGCCGGCATGGGATGCCCAAGCCGATCAGCAAATCACAGATCAACCGGATTCTCCGAGACCCGTACTACACCGGCAAGGTCCGCTACCGAAACGAAATCTTCGACGGGATCCACGAACCACTCGTCAGCCAAGAGCTGTTCGACCGAGTGCAGGACATCTTGACCTCACGACACACCTCCGGCACCCGTCGCCGGCTGCACGATCACCCGCTCAAGGGCTCATTGACCTGCAAGCACTGCGAAGGCCGGATGTACCTCTCAATGGCCAAGAATCGCCACGGCACCACCTACCCGTATTTCTTTTGCAAAGGCCGCAACGACGGCACCTGCCACCTGCCCTACATCAAAGTCGAAGACATCGCCGAACAGGTCGACGACTACTACCGCCACGAAATGAAGCTCACCAAAGCCGAGTGCGACCGGTTGAGCACCTTCCTCCGTCAAGAGTTGGAACTGATCCAAGCCGAGAACACCGACGCCGTAGAACGAGCCAACAAACGACTGGACCGCATCAACGCAGAACGTAAGAAGCTCCTCGACCTCTACTACGACGACACCATCTCGAAGCCGTTGTTCCGAGACGAACAAACCAGACTCGACATAGCGGAACGACAAGCACGAGCCCAACTACGTAACGCCCAAACCGATCTCCTGGACGTCATCGAGACGATCGACAAAGCCATGACGACCGTACGGGAATGGCCCAACAGCTTCACCGGCGCCTCAACCGACCGCCGCCGGCAAACCAACCAAGCCTTGTTCGACACCATCTACGTCTCGATCGACGGCGACGTAAGGCCCGCTCCGAAGAAAAGCTACCTGGCACTCACCGAAGCGATCCGAGTCGCCAACGATGCAGCATCTCAACCAGGACAGGTCACCCTCGACTCGACTCTCTGGGCCAACCAGACCACCGAAAGCGAAAAACCCGGACCAGAAAAGCCTGGCCCGGGTTCGCATAAGTTCCTTTTGGTACCCCGTACGGGATTTGAACCCGTGTTACCGGCGTGAAAGGCCGGCGTCCTAGGCCGCTGGACGAACGGGGCCAGAAGCAACGGCCAGCGTAGCGACAACCAGCCCGATTCGACACGCCAAATAGCGCCGACCCGCCCACTACGATCGCAAGGTGCCCGCCCGCGCCATCGTGCCCCGCAAAATCTCGGCTACCAGCGCTCGCTCGGGCGGCCCTGCGGGCGCCGCTCTGGCCGCCGCCGCCGGGTATCTGCTGGGCACCGTACCGTCGGCCGACATCGCCACCCGGTTGGCCACCGGCGGCACCACGAACATCCGCGATGCCGGCACCGGTAACCCCGGAGCGCTGAACACCGGCAAGACCCTGGGTTCAAAGTGGGGCGCAGGGGTCATGGTCGCCGACATCGCCAAGGGCTTTGTCGCGGCCCGGGTCGGCAACCGATTGGCCGGCGGGGTCGGCGCGAACACCGCGGCGACCGCAGCGGTCGTGGGTCACTGTCTGCCGGTGTGGAACAACTTCCGGGGCGGCAAGGGAGTGGCCACCAGCGTCGGCCAGGTGCTGGGCACGTTCCCGCCCTACTTCCCGCTCGACTTCGCGGTCGCGGCCGCCACCGTCGCGGTGCCGACCTGGAAGCAACGCACCTTCGCCGCCAACACCGTGGCCTCGGCTACCTGGATCGGTGCGGCCGCATTGTGGTGGCGCAAGGGCTGGCCCAACCTTTGGGGACCCCAACCAACGGCATCGCTGCCCGTCGGCGCCGCGGTGTCGAGCGCGGTGATCTTCTGGCGTTTCATCACCAACCCGCTTCCTCCGGGAAGCGCCTGACCATGGGCCGGGTTTCGTCACCATGACCGATCACACCGTTGGCTTCGTAACGGATTCGTCTTCCCAGATCCCCGATGAACTCGTCGACCGCTATGGCATCGGCGTGGCCCCGATCACGGTGTCGGTCGACGGTACCGAATACCACGAAGGCATCGATCTCGACGCCGACGGCTTCTTCGAACTCGTGGCCGCCGCCGGGGGTGAGATGCCCGAGATCTCCACCTCGCAGCCCTCGCCGGGAGTGTTCCTCGAGCTGTACGACCAACAGCGGGCAAACGGTGCGGAGCAGATCGTGTCCATCCACGTCGGGGCCGACTACTCGGGCACTGTCGACAGCGCTCGGCTAGCCGCACGAGAGGTCGACGCCGACGTGCTGGTCATCGACACGGCCACCGCTTCGTTCGGCGTCGCCGCCTGCGTTTGGGAGGCCGCCGAGGCCGCCCGCACCGGGGCGGACTTCGCCGAGATCTCCTTGATCGCCCAACAACTCGTACCGCACCTGAACAGCATCAGCCTGCTCGCGGGACTCGACTACGTCCGGGCGGGCGGCCGCCTGGGCGATCTCGAACTTCCGGCCGAAGGGGCGCCCGTCTTCGCCACCCACGGAGCCGACTTTGAGACGGTGGGTTCGGGTACCGACTTCGACGAGCTGCGCGAGCTGCTCATCGCGCCGTTTGCCCAAGCGGCCGAACACGGCGACCGGTTCCGGGCCGCGGTGTGTCTCGCCGACCCGGCGACCCTGCCCTACACCGAGGCGATCGAGACGGCCCTGGCCGCCATGGATCACATCACCGACGTCGTGCGCTACCGCCTCGGCCCAAGCATCGCCGCCCATACCGGCCCGGGCACCGCCGGCGGCTTCTACTGGCCCCAAACCGCCTGATTCCGCCCACCGCGACCACTCTGGTGCCTGGCACCAGAGTGACCGTTTGGGTCAGTCGATGCCGTCGAGCACCATCGGGAGCTCGGTGAGCGTGTCGATCACGTAGTCGGCGTCACGGCGAGAATCCGGGTCGGCGTCATCGGCATCGGCATCGGCGGACCCGCCGACCTCGGTCGGCGGGGCGTCGTCGCTCACCGCCCGATAGCGCACCGACACACATCCGGCCTGCCGAGCTCCGGCCACGTCGGTCCGCCGCAGGTCACCGACGTGCACGATCTCCTCGGGGTCATCGATGTCGAGCCCAACCTGGGCGGCCCGGAAGATGGCGGCGTCCGGCTTGTAGACCCCGATCTCATCGCTGAACGCCATGTGGGAGAAGAACGACTCCATCCCGAATCGTTCGAGGTGGCCCCGCAACACCCGGCTGGGCATCATCGCCACATCGCAGATGATCCCGAGCTGAAAGTCCTCGGCCAGCGACGTGAGCACCCCGCGCACGAGCTCGGCGTCCTCGACCGGTTCCACCGGCGCCTTCTTGCCGGCGGCGATCCACTTGGCGGCGAGGTCCTCGGACAACCCGCCCTTGTTCGGCACATCGAGCACGAGCAGCATCTCTTCGATGGCATCGGCCATCCGGAACTGCTCGTTGGCCTCCCAGCGCTCGTCGAACAGGTCCTGAACGTGGCCCAGAGCGCCGGCGATCACCTCAGCCTCAACCTGCTGGCTGTGGCTGGCAAACACGTTGGCGAACTGTTCGGCTCGGCGCTCGTCGCGCTCGTGGCGATCGGCGCCAACCCGGATCAGCGTGTTCCAAAAGTCGAAGGTGACCGCTTTGATCGCCATGGTCAGGCGCCCTCGTAGTCGAAGCCGAGGTCGAGCGCGGTCACCAGGGCGACAAACCCGATGCCGTCGGCCTCGGCCATCGCTGCGCAGGTGCCGCCCCGGTCGACGATCGCCATGACCAGGATCGGCTCGGCACCCAGTTCGCGCACCACCCGGGCAGCCTCCATCGCCGAGGTACCCCGGGTGACGGTGTCCTCGACGATCACGACCTTGTCGCCCTCCTCGAGCGCGCCGGCGAGCCGGCCCTGCACCCCGTGGTCCTTGGCTTCCTTGCGAATCGAGAACGACCGGAGTGGGCGGCCCCGCTCGGCCAAAATGGCGGCGATGCCGAAGGCGACCGGGTCAGCTCCCGCCGCCAGCCCGCCGATGGCGGTCGCCTCGGCCGGTACGACCGCGGCGGCCGCGTCGGCCACCAGCACGGCGCCCTCGCCGCGACACATCGTCTGCTTGGAGTCGATGAACCACGAGCTCTTGCGGCCCGACTTCAATGTGAAGTCGCCCGTACGCACCGAATGGTCGAGCAGGTGGCGCACCAACGGCGCGGAAACCGCAACCATCAGGCGTCGCCTTCTACGAAGCGAACATCGCCGCCACCCGGCTGTACCTCGCCGATGACGCGCGCCTGAAGGTCGCCCAGGGCGTCGATGGCGGTGGAAGCCTGGTCAGCGCTCACGACGGCGACCATGCCGACACCGCAGTTGAACGTGCGCCGCATCTCGTCGGTCGCCACCCCGCCGATCTTCTGCAGTTCGGTAAACACCCGGGGCTGTTCCCAGCTGGTGGCGTCGACCACGGCATCGACCCCGTCGTTCAGCACGCGATTCAGGTTGCCGGGAATGCCACCGCCGGTGATGTGGGCCAGCGCATGCAGGTCGACCGCTTCTCGCAGTGCGGCCACCGCCGGGGCATAGATCACACTCGGGGCCAGGAGTTCGTCGGCCACGCTGTGGTCGGCGCCATCCCAGGCCGGGTCGTCGGCGGACTTGCCCGCCACGTCGAAGAACAGACGACGAGCCAACGAGAAGCCATTGCTGCGCAGATTGGGCGATGGCAGGGCGATGAGCACGTCGCCCGGGCTGACCGCCTCGCCGGTGAGCACGCGCGATCGTTCGACCGCCCCGACCGCGAACCCGACCAGATCGAATTCACCACCGCTCATGACACCCGGGTGTTCGGCCATCTCGCCCCCTACCAGCGCACAACCGGCATCCCGGCAGCCGGCGGCGACGCCGGCCACGAGTTGCTCGACCATGTCGGGGTCGAGCGAACCCACCGAAATGTAGTCGAGAAACAGCAGGGGTTCGGCCCCCTGACAGATCAGGTCGTCGACGCACATGGCGACCAGGTCGATGCCGATCGTGTCGAAGCGCCCGGTCATCGTGGCGACCAGGGCCTTCGTGCCGACACCGTCGGTCGACGACACCAGCAGCGGGTCCTCGTAGCCACAGGCAGCGAGGTCGAACAGTCCGCCGAAGCCGCCGATGTCGCCCATGACCCCGGGCCGGTTGGTGCTTTTCACCGCGGGCCCGATCCGACGAACGGCTTCCTCGCCGGCGTCGATGTCGACGCCAGCGGCCGCGTAGGTTTCGCCCATCAGCTCTGCTGCGCTTGTTCGGACGGCAGGCCGCCCTCGTGCCCGAGCAGCAGCTGCGTCGGGGCGGCGGTCCGCTCGGAGCGTTTGGGCATCTCGAGCATGGTGCGGCCCATCTCCTCGGGAATCGCCACCGGGTACTCACCGGTGAGGCAGGCGTCGCAGAATCCGGCACCGACGGCGCCCGTCGCCTCGACCAGCCGGTCGAGCGGCAGATAGCTCAGCGAGTCGACGTTGAGATAGTCCCGAATCTCTTCGACCGTGAGGTTGGCCGCGAGCAGCTCACCTCGGTTGCCGGTCGCCATGCCGTAGAAGCACGGCCAGCGATACGGCGGCGACGAGATCCGCATGTGCACCTCGGCGGCGCCGGCGTTGCGCAACATGGCCACCATCGCCCGGGTGGTGGTGCCCCGCACGATCGAATCATCGACCACGATGAGCCGTTTGCCCGCAATGTTGTCGCGCAGTGGGTTCAGCTTCATGCGCACGCCCAGAGCCCGAAGCTCCTGGGTGGGGGCGATGAAGGTGCGACCGATGTAGCGGTTCTTCACCAGGCCCTGGCCATAGGGGATGCCGCTGGCGCGGGCGTACCCCTCCGCCGCGGGGATCCCCGACTCGGGAACCCCCATCACCAGATCGCCCTCGACCGGGGCGTGATCGGCCAACCGCTCACCCATCCGAACCCGGGCCTGGTGCACGTTCTGGCCGTACAGCTGGCTGTCGGGGCGGGCGAAGTAGACGAACTCGAAGAGGCACAGTCGCGGGTCGATCGCGTCGGCGCCGAAGGGATGGAGGCTTCGCCACCCATCGTTGTCGATGATCACCATCTCGCCCGGTTCGAGCTCGCGCACGAAGTGAGCGCCCACCACATCGAGCGCGGGGGTCTCGGAGGCGAGGACCCAACCGCCGTCGATGCGCCCGAGGCATAAGGGCCGGAAACCGTTGGGGTCGCGGACGCCGATCAATCGTTCCTGGTCGAGCAGCACGAACGAGAACGCGCCCTCCAGCCCCGGCAGAATGCGCAGCAGCGAGCGGACGAGATCGCCGTCGGCGCTCGGCTCCGCAGTCGGGTTAGCCGTCATCTCGTTGGCGAGCAGTTCGGCCACCAGGTCGCTGTCGCTCGCAACCGTGCCGGGCAACATGCCGGCGTCGGCCGCCAGCTGTTCGGTGTTCACCAGGTTGCCGTTGTGCCCGAGAGCGAACTCGAGTTCCCCAACGCCCCGGTACACGGGCTGGGCGTTGTGCCAGGTGCTCGACCCGGTGGTGGCGTAGCGGTTCTGGCCGATAGCCAGCGAACCGGGGAGCGCGGCGAGCATGCGGTCGTCGAAGGCGTTCGACACCAGACCCATGTCCTTCACGACCGTGACCGACTCACCATCGCTCACCCCGATACCCGCCGATTCCTGCCCTCGATGCTGCAGGGCGTACAGGCCGAGATACGAGAGATGGGCAACCGGTTGACCGGGGGCGTAGACCCCGAAAACACCGCACGCCTCTTTCGGGGTGTCGTCGTCGGCGACGACCTCACGGCCGAGAGGATCGGGCAGGTCCTCGGGCATTCGCGGGGGAGAATGCAGGGGCTCGGGGCTCACGAAACCCATCCTGTCACAGGCCGCCCAGCCGATGGCACATTGGCGATCAGCCCTGCGTCGTGCCCCGTCCAAGCGCCTCGGGCAACCGGTTGACGCTGGCGTCTACGAGTTCGCCGAGCGGCATCTCGATCAGGCCTTTGACCGCGAATTTCTCACCCGACGCGAGGCCGATTCGCGTCAACGGAACGCCGGCCGCGGTGGCGGCGGCTTCGACCGGACCGAGCAGGTCGGCCGAGACCGCGGCGACGACGCGGGAGGGCGCCTCGGAGAACAACTCGGCGTGGCCGGCGACCCGGGCGACGGTGCAGCCGATACTCGAGGCGATGGCCATCTCGGCCACACAAGCCCCAAGGCCGCCGCCCGACACGTCATGGACGGCGGACAACAGCCCACCGCTCACCAGCTTTCGCACCAGGTCGACGACGGCGCGATGGGCCTCGTAGTCGACCGGGGCGAGCGATCCGGTTCGGTGACCCTTGTCGAAGGCCCACTGCGAGCCGGCGAGTTCGGATGCGGCCGGGTCGCCGAGAAGCACCAGGCGGTCGCCTTCGCTCCACGCGAGGCCGGGTGGAACGACCTTCAGCTCGTCCACCAGACCGAGAACGCCGACGATTGGCGTGGGGTCGATGTTCGAACCGAGCGACTCGTTGTACAGGCTCACGTTGCCGCCGACGACGGGCAGCCCGAACGCCTCGCACGCCTCGGCCATTCCGTCGATGGCCTCGCTGAGCTGCCACATGACCTCGGGGTGCTCGGGGTTGCCGAAGTTCAGACAGTTCACGAGCGCCAGAGGCCGGGCGCCCACGCAGGCCAGGTTCAGAATCGACTCGGCCACCGTCGCGGCCGTCCCGGCTCGCGGGTCGACCGCACACCAGCGGTGGTTGCCGTCGGTGGACAACGCCAGCCCGCGGCCGGTATCGGCGCCGGTCGTCGGGTGCTTCAGCCGCAACACGGTGGCGTCGCCGCCGGGGCCCGAGACGGTGTTGAGGAACAGCTGATGGTCGTACTGCGACCACACCCAGTGGGTGTCGAGCAGCATCGCGGCGAGATCGGCGCCGATGTCGTCGGGGGCCGGCAGGGCCGACGGTGAGGCGGCGAGGGCAGCCGCCCGGTCGTCGGGTTCGGCGCGGGGCCGGTCGTACAACGGGGCGTCTTCGTGCAGCGTCGACGCCGGCACGCAGGCGAGCTCTTCGCCGTCGAACCCATCGACGATGCGGAGGTCGCCGCCCTCGGTCACCCGACCGACGACGGTGGCCAGCACCTCCCAGCGCTCGCACAACTCGATCACCCGGTCGAGGTCGCCCGGCTCGACGATGGCCAGCATCCGCTCCTGGCTTTCGCTGGTCATCACTTCGAAGGGCTCCATGCCCTCCTCGCGGCGCGGTACGGCGCTCACGTCGAAGTCCATTCCGACCCCGCCGCGAGAAGCCGTCTCGCTGGCCGCGCACGTGAGCCCGGCACCGCCGAGATCCTGGATGCCGACCACCAGCTTCTCGTCGAGCAGCGTGAGGCAGGCCTCGATCAGCCGCTTCTCCTCGTAGGGGTCGCCCACCTGCACGCTGGGCCGCTTCGCCGAGTCGGTTTCATCGTCGGAGAACCCGGCGGACGCGAGAACGGAAACCCCACCGATGCCTTCGCGGCCGGTGCGGCTGCCCAGCAGCACCGCGAGGTTGCCGACGCCGGACGCAACGCCGAGGACCAGGCGATCGGTCGGCAGCGTGCCGAGACACAGCACATTCACCAACGGGTTGCCCTGGTATGTCTTGTCGAACACCGTCTCGCCGCCAACGGTCGGCACCCCGACCGAGTTGCCATAGCCGGAGATGCCGCTCACCACTCCCTCAGCCACCCATCGGCTGCGAGCGTCGTCGAGGGGACCGAACCGAAGCGGGTCCATGATCGCTATCGGTCGGGCGCCCATGGTGAAGATGTCGCGAAGAATGCCCCCGACTCCGGTGGCCGCACCCTGGTAGGGCTCGATGGCGGAGGGGTGGTTGTGGCTCTCGATGCGGATGGCGGCGGCGATGCCGTCGCCGACATCGACCACACCTGCGTTTTCGCCCGGCCCGACGAGCACCCACGGCGCCTCGGTGGGCAACCGCTTGAGGTGAATTCGGGACGACTTGTACGAGCAGTGCTCGCTCCACATCACCGAGTACATCGCCAACTCGAGGTGGTTCGGCTCACGGTCGAGCAGCGAGGCGATCGACTCCGCCTCTTCATCGGTGAGGCCCAGGGCGCGATGGATCGGTTCGCTCATGGCCCCAAACGTAGCGCTACCGATCGGGCCCGGCGCGACTCGGGGCGAACAATTGAAAACGGCGCCATCGCCCGCCTTTCGGCGCCAGTTTTTTCGGGCCAATTTGGTTTCTATGGTTGCCGACTTGTTGCACTCCTAGAACTGTTGTCATCATTACGCCATGGCACAACGTGGACCAAAAGAACTCACCCCCCAACACAAAGAGGCACTTGCCGTCGGTCGAGCTGAAGGACGAGCGGTGCGCAGCTACCTCGAGGCGCTCGAAGCGCACAAGCCAAAGCGAGGCCGCAAGCGCACGCCGGAATCGATGAAGGCAAAGCTGGTGAAGATCGAGGCTGAACTCGAAACGGCCGACCCATTGAGGCGGGTCCAGTTGATTCAGGAACGGCTCGATATCAACGCCGAACTGGAAGCGGGAACCGAATCGGTCGACCTTTCGGCCCTCGAAGCCGATTTCGTGGCGGCCGCCAAAGGCTACAGCGAACGCAAGGGCATCTCTTACACCGCCTGGCGCGAAGCCGGCGTGTCGGCACCGGTACTGAAGGCCGCCGGAATTCCCCGTACCCGTAGCTGATCCACTAGACGCGGGCGCCGGCTGCGGCGTCGATCATCGAACCGAGAAGAACCAGGCCGTCTTCGCTGCCCAACAACGCCGAAACCGCGCGTTCGGGGTGCGGCATGAGGCCCACAACGTTGCGGCCCTCATTGCAGATGCCAGCAATGTCGGCAACCGAACCGTTGGGATTGTTGACGTAGGTCAACACGATTTGGTCGTTGTCGACCAAGCGCTGTTCGGTCTCGGCATCACAGGTGAAGTTTCCTTCAAAGTGATTGATCGGCACCGATAGCAGGTCACCCACCTCGGTCCCACCGGTGAGAACGGAATCATTACTCGCGACTCGAAGCTGCGATTCATCGCAAATGAACTTCAATCCGGCGTTCTTTTGCAGTGCTCCGGGCAACAAACCCGCTTCGGTAAGCACCTGAAAGCCGTTGCAGATACCCACGACCGGCCCGCCGCGTTCGGCGAAGTCGGCGACCGCGGCCATGATCGGCGAGAACCGGGCGATAGCGCCGGGCCGTAGATAGTCACCGTGGGCGAAGCCACCCGGCACCACCACGGCGTCGACATCGCCGATCGACCCATCCCCGTGCCACAGCAACGTCGCGGACCCGCCGACCGCGCCGACGGCTTCGACCACGTCATGTTCGCAGTTGGTTCCGGGGAACTGCACTACCCCAACGGTTGCGGTCATGGCGCCTCGATCGTTACGTTGGCGTCCTCGATAACCGGGTTGGTGAGAAACCGGGCACACAGCTCATCGACCTGGGCGCGAGCGGCGGCTTCATCGGCCGCATCGACCGTGAAACGCATGCTCTTGCCGACCCGGACCCCGTTGACGCCGTCGAACCCGAGGGCGGGGAGCGCCCGTTCGATGGTCGCACCCTGAGGGTCGGCGATGCCGGGACGGAGCTGGACTTCGACGAGTACCGAGTAGGTCATGGGCTCACTTTGCCACACCGCGCCCGGCCGCGGTCTCATCGACCGCACCCAATCTGGTCCGACGGCTATCGGCGCGGCCGCAGGGTCACTCGGGTCACGTGCGGCACGCCATCGGCCAGCTGCACGTTCACGTCGTAACAACCCACCATCGAGGGGTCGGTGGCCCATCGGAAACCGAACCGTTGTCGCCGCGGCATCGCCCTGATGGCCACATCGACAGCCTCGGCGGGACCGAGGGATGCGCCGGTGGAGCAGTCGACCGGCCGGGCGGTCACCTCGGCGGCGAACCCGGCGCGCCGGTTGGTCTGGCCGGCCACGCGGTACCGGAAGGGCACGTTGGCCCCGGCGTAGCGGCGGTCCGCCCCGTCGGCCATCCGTCCCTGGTAGCTGAACCGGTACACCTCGTCGACGCACGATGGCGCCTCCGCCGCGCCGAACAGCTCGGCGATCTGGCCCACTCCCCCGCCGCTGCCGCCGTCGCGGGTGTTCGACGCGATCACCAGGTCGAGGTCGGGGGCTACGTACACCACCTGGCCGAAGAGGCCCAGCATCTGGAAGCGACCTTCGCCGGCCAGCCAGAACTGCAGGCCGTATCCCGGGTTGGCGGCCGACGGGGTCCGGGCCATTTCGACCCAGTCGCGAGACAGGAACTGCTCGCCTTCCCATACGCCCCCGCGCAGATACAACAAACCGAGTTTGGCGAAATCACGCGTGGACATGTTGGTGGCGTAACCGCCCGCCCAGATTCCGGCCGGGTCGAAACCCGGCTCGGCGGCCATGCCGAGGGGGCCGAACAGCTCGGCGTCGAGGTAGTCGGCGTACGCGTCGCCGGCGACCCCCACCTCATCCGCGATGATTCGAGCCAGGATCTGGGTTGTTCCGGTCGAGTACTCAAAGGTGGTCCCCGGCTCGGCGACCAACGGCCGAGCGATCGGGAAGGAGGCGCTGTTGCCGCCGCCACCGATCATGGCGATCGCGTCGACGAACTCATCCCACTGCAGACCCGACGCCATGTTGAGCAGATGACGCAGCGTGATTTCGGACCGAGGATCCGACGGATCATCCCACTCCGGAACAGGCGCTCGCTCGTCGAGCCGCAGGCGGCCGTCGTCCCAGAGCTTGCCGATCATCGTGGACGTGAACGATTTCGACACCGAGTACGAGTTGAAGATGGTGGAGGAATCGACGTCGGCGTCGTACTGCTCGAAGACCAGCTCGCCGCCCTGAATGATGACCAGGGACTGATTGTCCCCAGCCAGGAGCTCGTCGGCGCGGGCCGCGAGCGCGGCGGCATCCACGCCGCCGGGCAGCGGGGCCTCGGCCCAACCGGCCGTCGGCCACTCGACGCAGCTCAGCTGTTGCGGGAACCCGACCGGGGATTCCTCAGACCCGGGGCCATTGGACTGGGCGGCCGCCGGCACGGTGACCGCGGCGACGAGCGCGACCGCCAGCACCAGCAACCGGGCAATCGAGAACCGAACCGACACCGTGACCTCCTCGCGGAGCGTTTCCCCTGAACCGCCCCCCTCGACCATGCCTCAGCCGCGCTCGACGCGCCAAACGTTCAGGTGGTCACGCCGGGCCATTCCGCAAACGTTTTGCCGGTGATCAGCTCGTAGGCCTCCACGTAGCGGGAGCTCGTGGCGGCCACGACATCGGCGGGAAGCGACGGCGGGGGCGGCGACTTGTCCCAGTCCAGACCGTCGAGATGGTCGCGCACCGGCTGCTTGTCGAACGACGGGGGCGTGGCTCCGGGCTTCCATTGATCCGCGGGCCAGAATCGGGAGGAGTCCGGGGTCAGCATTTCGTCGGCCACCACCAACCGCCCGTCGATGTGGCCCAGCTCAAACTTGGTGTCGGCGATGATGACACCGCGCTCGGCCGCCCACCGGGCACCCTGGCTGTACAGCTCGAGCGAGAGCGCCCGGGCCTGCTCGGCGACATCGGCACCGATCAGGTCGGCCGCTTCGGCGAACGAGATGTTGATGTCGTGTTCCCCGTCGGGCGCCTTGGTGGAAGGGGTGAACACGGGCTCCGGCAACTGTGATGCCTCGAGCAGGCCAGCGGGCATCTCCGCCCCGTGCATGGTGCCGCTCTTGCTGTACTCCTTCCACGCCGAGCCGGTGATGTAGCCACGGACGATGCACTCCACCGGCAGCATCTCGGCGCGCCGGCACAACATCGAACGGCCGGCGATCTCCGGGGTCTGAGCGGCGTCGGGAAAGTCCTCGAGGTCGGTGGAAATCAGGTGGCTCGGCGCGATGTCGGCGAGGTGGGAGAACCAGAATGCCGATGTGGCCGTGAGCACGCGACCTTTGTTGGTGATCGGTTCGGCCATCACGACATCGAACGCCGAAATTCGATCGGAGGTGACCATCAGCAGTTGGTCATCGCCGGCATCGTAGATGTCTCGAACTTTGCCCGAATAGACGTGGGGTAGGTCGACGGCCATGGGGTCCTCGTTTCCTGCGTTTCGCTCGTGTTCCAAGGGATGGGTAGAGATGTGCGCTCGGGTGATTACAGCACAGCGTCCGGCACGTAGCGCGCCGCGTCCGGGTGCTTTTCGATAATGGGCGTGATCGCGGCGACGAGCTCGTCGACCTGATCCGGTGCGGCACCGGCGAGCCGCAGTGGGTCGCCGATGGCGGCGCGAAGATCGTCGCCGCTGAGCCCGAGTCGCTCGTCGGCGGCGAGTCGGGCCAGCAGGTCGTTGTCCGCCTGGCCCGATTGGCGCATGGCCAGCGCCACCGCGACCGCGTGTTCCTTGATGGCCTCGTGGGCGACCTCACGGCCGACCCCGGCCTTCACCGCGGCCACCAACAGCTTGGTGGTGGCGAGGAACGGCAGAAAGCGATCGAGCTCGCGGTCGATCACGGCGGGGTAGGCGCCGAAGTCGTCGAGCACCTCGATGGTGGTTTGAAACACGCCGTCGATGGCGAAGAACGCGTCGGGCAGCATCACGCGACGCACCACCGAGCAGCTCACGTCGCCCTCGTTCCACTGGTCGCCCGCGATCCCGGCGGCCATCGCCTGGTAGCCGCTCAGCACGGTGTGAAAACCGTTGATCCGCTCGCTGCTCCGGGTGTTCATCTTGTGGGGCATGGCCGACGACCCGACCTGACCCTCCCGGAAGCCCTCGGTCGCCAACTCCTGGCCCACCATCAGCCGGATGGTCAGCGCCAGGCTCGACGGAGCCGACGCGGCCTGGACCAGCGCACTGATCACATCGAGGTCGAGCGAACGCGGATACACCTGACCCACGCTCGTGAAGTTGGCCGCAAAGCCGAGATGGGTCGCCACCCGTCGTTCCAGCTCGGCGACCTTGTCGGCGTCGCCCTCGAAGAGATCCAACATGTCCTGCTGGGTACCGACCGGCCCCTTGATACCCCGCAACCGGTAACGCTCGAGGAGTTCGGAAACCCGTTCGAAGGCGACGAGGAGTTCTTCGGCGGCCGACGCGAACCGCTTGCCGAGCGTGGTGACCTGGGCGGCCACGTTGTGGGATCGGCCGGCCACCGACCGATCACGATGCTCGACCGCGAGCTGGGTTAGACGCGCCAGGGTCGCGACCATTCGATCGCGCACGAGCTCGAGGCTGGCTCGCACCTGAAGCTGCTCGACGTTCTCCGTGAGATCGCGCGACGTCATGCCTTTGTGCACGTGCTCGAAGCCCGCGAGCGCGCAGAACTCCTCGATCCGGGCCTTCACATCGTGACGGTTGATCAACTCGCGCCGGCGAATGGACTCGACGTCGACCTGGTCGACCACCGCTTCGTAGGCCGGCAGCACCGCGTCGTCGATCTCGATGCCGAGGTCGGTCTGAGCCTTCAGCACGGCGAGCCAAAGCCGGCGTTCGAGCACGATCTTGTGGGGCGTCGACCACAGGGTCGCCATCTCGGGGCTGGCGTAACGCTCCGCCAAGATGTTGGTCACGACAGGCTTGGGGGGTACGGGGTCAGGGTCGGTCATCGTGGCGTCTCCCGGGGAGTGGTACCGGATTTCTTGAAAGGCTTGCTCAAGCACGGCCCTGCAGAAGCCGAATGTTGTTCTATGAACGAAAGGGACCTGCGATGGATCTGACCGGTCGGTGCGCCGAACATCACTTCCTTCCCGCTCGCGGTGTCTGCCCGCGGTGCGGTCACGAGTACTGCGCCGAGTGTCTGGCGTATCCCCGCGGTCGCGACAAGAAGCCATTGTGCGTCGGATGCGCAGCCCGGTTCCTGGGATTTCACCGGAGCCGTCGGGCCAAGCGCAAGCTTCGCTTCACGAAGCGACGGGCTCGTTACCGTGAGCACGAACGGCAGACGTCGGAGCGGCAAAAGCCGCGGCCGTCGGTCGACTCGTCCGCGGACTGAGAACTCGGCGTCATTTGCTCGCCATCGCCTCACGGTGTTCGGCCAGCTTGGTCGCCAAACCCGCGTCGTTGATCGCGAGCATCTGCACGACGAGTAGCGCGGCGTTCATCGATCCGTTGATCGCCACCGTGGCCACCGGGATGCCCTTGGGCATCTGCACGGTCGCATAGAGCGCGTCCACCCCGTTCAACGCGCCACCCGACATGGGCACGCCCACGACGGGCAGGGTCGTCTGCGCGGCGACAGCCCCGGCCAGATGAGCGGCCATACCGGCACCGCAGATGAAGGCGACGTATCCCTCATCGCGCGCGGAGCGGGCGAGCGTGGCGACCTTTTCCGGCGTTCGATGGGCGGACAACACGCGCACATCGGCCTCGATACCGAACTCTTCGAGCGTCTCCGCCGCCGGTGCCATCTTCTCGGCATCGCTCGTCGAACCCATCAATACGGCAACCTTCACGGCCGCCTCCCTTCACTTGTAGCTGGCAGATCATCGGTGTCGATCACGATTTGGGCCGCCGCCCGAGCGATGTCGCTTCGGTGGGCCAGGCCATCCCAGGAGATGGCGGCCACTCCGGCGTAGGCCCGCTCGCGGGCTGCGGCAATGGTGGGCGCCGTACCCACCACGTTGAGGACGCGACCGCCGGCGGTAACCAGGCTTCCCGGCGCTTCGCCGGCGGCCACGCCGGCACAGAAGACCTCGACACCCTCGAGGGCGCGGGCATCGCTGAGACCGTGGATGGTGTCGCCCGACCGGGGCGCCTGCGGATACCCCTCGGCAGCGCACACCACCGTCACGGCGGCATCAGTGCTGAAGGTCGGTTCGTGTTCGATCTTGCCGGCGGCGGCCTCAGCCAGCAGCGCCGTGAGGTCGCTCGTCATTCGCGGCAACACGACCTGGGCCTCGGGATCGCCGAAGCGCACGTTGTACTCGAGCATCTTGGGCCCGGCCGGGGTGAGCATGATTCCGGCGTACAGCACGCCGCGGTAGTCGATGCCGCGCCGACGCAGCTCGGTGAGCGTCGGCGTCACCGAGTTGGCCATCAGTTCCGCGACCATGGCTTCGGTAGCGGCCGGCACCGGCGAGTAGGCGCCCATCCCGCCGGTGTTGGGCCCCGCGTCGCCATCGCCGAAGCGCTTGAAGTCCTGCGCCGGGGCGAGGGCGACCGCTCGATGACCGTCGCACACCGCGAGCACCGACAGTTCGGGGCCGGTGAGGCCCTCCTCGATCACGACCGTTCGGCCGGCGTCGCCGAAGGCATCGCCCGACAGGTAGGAGCGAACGGCGTCGCGCGCCTCGTCGATCGACTCGGTGACCAGAACGCCCTTGCCCGCGGCGAGCCCATCGGTCTTCACCACATAGAAGCCGGGCATCGTGTCGAGGTAGGCGAGCGCCGGCTCAAGTTCGGTGAACGACGCATGGTCCGCGGTGGCTACGCCCGCCGCCACCAACAGCTCCTTCATCCACTCCTTGGAGCCTTCGAGGCGGGCCCCGTCGGCCCCGGGCCCAAAGACGAGGGCGCCGGTGGCGCGGAGGCGGTCGGCCAGGCCATCCACGAGTGGCACCTCGGGGCCAACGACGTAGAGGTCGGCGACGATCTCCTCAACCGGCTGCGTTGTCGAACCGGGGATGCCCGGGTTGCCCGGCGTGACCACGACTTCGGCGGTCCGACCCAGAACCACCGCAAGCGCGTGTTCGCGAGCTCCGGAACCAACAACACAGACGCGCATCACGCGGCGAAGTGCAGGAACTGCCGTCGACCGGGGCCGACGCCCACGAGATTGATGGGCACGCCAACCTGTTGTTCGAGGAAGGCGATGTAGGCCGAGGCCTCCGGCGGCAGATCCGCCCGCTCGGTGATCTCGGAGATGTCGGTCTTCCAACCGGGCAGCTCTTCGTACACCGGTGTGACGTTGTGCAGTACGGATTGGTGATACGGCATGTTCTCGAGCCGTTTGCCCTCGTGTTCATAGGCCACGCAGACCTTGAGCGTGTCGAGGTCATCGAGGATGTCGAGTTTGGTGAGCGCCAGCTCGCTGAGCGAGTTCACCCGGGTGGCGTAGCGCCCCATCACCGCGTCGAACCAACCGGTGCGCCGCCGGCGGCCGGTGTTGGTGCCGAACTCCTTGCCGACGTCGACGAGATGGTCGCCGACGTCGTCGAACAGTTCGGTGGGGAACGGCCCGAAGCCGACGCGGGTCAGGTATGCCTTGGTAACGCCGATGACCCGGGAGATGTCGCGCGGGCCGATCCCGGCACCGGTGCCGGCGCCGCCCGCCGTCGGGTTCGACGAGGTCACGAAGGGATAGGTGCCGTAGTCGACGTCGAGGAAGGTTGCCTGCGCCCCTTCGAGCAGGACGTGTTGTTCGGCATCGAGCGCCTCGTGGACCGCGCCGATCGCGTCGCCGATGTGCGGTCGCAACCGAGGCAGATACTCGTCGAGGTACGCGTTGGCGATCTCATCGAAGTCGACGGGCTCGCCGCCGTAGACGCTGGTGATCATCGCGTTGGCGTGACCGAGCGCGCCCTCGAGCTTTTGCCGGAAGATCTTTGGATCGAGCATGTCCTGGACCCGCAGCCCAATCCGCATGGCCTTGTCGGCGTAGGCCGGGCCGATGCCCCGCTTGGTCGTGCCGAGTTTGGCGTCACCGAGGGAGCGCTCGTGCAGCGCGTCGAGCGTCTGGTGATACGGGAAGATCAGGTGGGCGTTTCCCGAGAGCAGCAGCCGACCGCAGTCGACCCCTTTGTCGATGAGCATCTCCATCTCAGCGATCAGCACTCGGGGATCGACGACAACACCATTGCCAATGACAGGCGTGATGTGGTCATAGAGGACGCCGCTGGGCACCAACTGGAGCGCAAAGCGCTCTCCGTCGACCACGATCGTGTGGCCTGCGTTGTGCCCGCCCTGGTACCGGACGACCAGCGACATTTCCTTGGCGACGAGGTCGGTGAACTTCCCCTTGCCCTCGTCTCCCCACTGAGTACCGACGACGATCGTCGCTGGCACTGTCTTACTCCTCCGGACTAGCTGCCGTTACGGAACGACCCTAGTCGCCCCACCCAGGGTGCGGCACCACGAGCGCCCATCTCTGCTGCATCGATCCTCGCCGCCCTTCTCCGCCCCACCGCGAACCATCTGGTGCCTGGCACCAGATGGTTCG
>CALHYX010000039.1 GCA_938041035.1 uncultured Acidimicrobiales bacterium
GCGCGTCGTCCCCCTTACGGTGTAAGGGGGTCTGACCCCACCCTTACGTTCATATTTGCATTTGGGGCGGGAGGTCCCGGTGGCAACCCGTCAATCGTCGGCACTATCTCCGGAAATTCCGTCGGAAATACCGCCGGAAACACCGTCGGAAATACGGGCGTCGAGGTAGCGGGCCGCGGCGGTCGGGCTCAGGCCGAGCTGGCGCAGCCCGCGCTCGATGGTCGACCGATAGGCGGCCGATGGCGCCCGATCGGCGCCGAGATCGCGCGGGGCCGGGTTGGTGAAGGTAACGACGGCCACGCCATCGAGTACCTCGGGGCACAGCAGCCGGCCGTAGGCGGCATCGCACACATCGGCCGAACCCTCGGCGATGACGTCGGGCCAGTCGATGCGGCCTCCGAGTTCCGCCGCCTCCTGTGGATCGAGCCCACATTCCTGCCCCAGAACATCGACGAACTGCTCGTCGGTGATCAGGTACTGCCGCACGAGCGTCGGCTCGCCCGCCACCGCAGGCTTGGGGGAGCTGTCGACGAAGGCGACTCCGCCCCCACCCCAGGTGCGCGATGACCCGCGGAAATACAGTGGATAGGGCATGGCCGCCGCCCGCTCCGCCCGCGGCGGGTCGGGGTTTCTGGCTCCCCGATGGTTCACCGTCGACCCCAGGGGCCTACCGCCCGTCAGGTAGCGCAGGAAGCGCTCGCGATCGAGGTTCGATCCGTAGGCGGCGTACCAGATCATGCGGCCCCAGACTGGCACGGCGAACCGTTGTGGTCACGATCGCCAAACCGGTGCCGATGGGAAAACGAAACCGGTTCTCGCCCAGCTTGGCCGACCATTCCGGCCCGGCGGTACGTTCGATGCTGTAGTGGAGGTTGCCACCGCGGTGGCGATCGCTACCGTTCGGTTCAAACCACCAGGAAAACACAGACATGGCGCAGACGTTGTCACGAAGCGGCCGGGGTCCCCAGCCGCTACGCCCTCGGAAGAAGCAGCTTCCGTTTCCGCTGAACATCTATCAGACCGCCATCGGTCGCAAGTGGGTCATGGCCCTCACCGGCATCGGTCTGCTCGGGTTCGTGGTCGCCCACATGATCGGCAACCTGCACGTCTATGAGGGCCCGGCCCGCATGGCCGAGTACGCCGAAACACTTCGCACTCTCGGCGGCGGCCTGGTGCCCCGGGGCACCATCCTCTGGATCCTGCGCCTCGGCCTTATCGCCATGTTCGGCCTGCACATCCACTCGGCCTACTCCCTCAAAGAGATCAGCCGGAAGGCATCGCCCAAGGCCGGGTTCGTCGGCGGCGCCAAGCAGTACAGCGGCGGCCAGGATTTCATCGCCGCCAACTTCGCCAGCCGCACGATGCGTTGGACCGGCCCGATCATCCTGCTCTACCTGCTCTACCACATCGCCGATCTCACCTGGGGCTGGTGGCTGGGCGACGACTTCGTCCACGGCGACCCGTATCACAACCTCTCCGAGAGCCTCTCGAGCCTGCCGGTGGCGATCATCTACATCGTCGCCAACGTCGCCCTGGCCGTTCACATTTTCCACGGGGCGTGGAGCATGTTCCAGAGCCTCGGGATCAACAACCCGAAGTACAACAAGGCCCGCGTCGCAATCGCAGCCGGTTTGGCCGGTCTGATCCTCGTCGGAAACCTCAGCTTTCCTATCCTGACCCAGGCGGGCCTCATCGATGAGGACAACCGCGAATGTGCCGTCGAGGACTTCGACGATGAGCACGACATCTTGATCTGTCTCGAAGAACAACTGGAAGAGGAGGGCTGATCATGATCGGCTCGCTCGACAGCAACACCCCCGAGGGCGACATCCAGGGCTTGTGGGAACAGCACAAGTTCGACATGAAATTGGTGAACCCGAACAACAAGCGCAAGTTCACCGTGATCGTGGTCGGCACCGGCCTGGCCGGCGCTTCCGCGGCCGCCTCGATGGCCGAACTCGGCTACAACGTGAAGGCCTTCACGTTCCACGACAGCCCCCGCCGAGCCCACAGCATCGCGGCCCAGGGCGGCATCAACGCGGCGAAGAACTACCAGAACGACGGCGACAGCGTCTACCGCCTGTTCTACGACACGGTGAAGGGCGGCGACTATCGCAGCCGTGAATCCAACGTGCACCGCCTCGCCGAGGTGTCGGTCAACATCATCGATCAGGCCACCGCTCAGGGTGTGCCCTTCGCCCGCGACTACGGCGGGCTGCTCGACAACCGTTCGTTCGGTGGCGCCCAGGTGTCGCGCACCTTCTACGCCCGGGGCCAGACCGGGCAGCAGCTGCTGCTCGGCGCCTACTCGGCGTTGATGCGTCAGGTCGACGCCGGCACGGTTGAGCTGCACACCCGCTCCGAGATGCTCGATCTGGTAACCGAGAACGATCGAGCCGTCGGCATCATCACCCGCGACGTGCTCACCGGCGAGATCACCTCGCACGGAGCCCATGCCGTCGTGCTCGCCACGGGCGGCTACGGCAACGTCTATTACCTGTCGACCAACGCCATGATGTGCAACGCCACCGCCGCGTGGCGAGCGCACCGCAAGGGCGCCCTGTTCGCCAACCCCTGCTACACCCAAATCCACCCGACCTGCATCCCGGCGAGCGACGAGTTCCAGTCCAAGCTCACCCTGATGTCGGAATCGCTGCGCAACGACGGCCGCATCTGGGTGCCCAAGGCATTCGATGACGAACGCCCGGCACGCGACATCCCCGAGGGCGAGCGCGACTACTACCTCGAGCGCAAGTACCCGGCGTTCGGCAACCTCGTGCCGCGCGATGTCGCGTCGCGCAACGCCAAGACGGTCGTCGATGAAGGCCGCGGCGTCGGCCCGCTGAAGAACGGCGTCTACCTCGACTTCTCCGATGCCATCGCTCGCGACGGCGAGGACACCATTCGGGCCAAGTACGGCAACCTTTTCCAAATGTATGAGCGCATCACCGGCGAAGACCCGTACAAGGTCCCGATGCGCATCTACCCGGCCACCCACTACACGATGGGCGGCCTCTGGGTGGACTACCACCTGATGTCGAACCTGCCCGGCCTGTTCGTGATCGGCGAAGCAAACTTCTCCGACCACGGCGCCAACCGCCTCGGCGCTTCGGCACTCATGCAGGGCCTGGCCGACGGCTACTTCGTCCTGCCGTACACGATTGGCAACTTCTTGGCCGACAAGCTCGCCGAGCCGGTGCCCGACACGGCAGGCGTTGCCTTTGTCGAGGCGAACCAGGGCGTGCAGCAACAGATCGATCACTGGTTGAACGTCAACGGCACCAAATCGGTCGACTACTACCACCGCGAACTCGGCAAGCTGGTGTGGAACTACATCGGAATGGCCCGCAACAAGAACGGCCTCGAGAAGGCGATCAGCGAGATCACCGCCCTCGAGGAGGAGTTCCGGGCCAACGTGCGGGTACTCGGCAGTGCCGATGGCCTGAACCAGTCGCTCGAGAAGGTGCAGCGGGTGGCCGACTTCTTCGAGCTGGGTCGACTGATGGCCCGCGATGCGCTGACCCGCGAGGAGTCGTGCGGCGGTCACTTCCGCGAGGAATCCCAGACCGAAGAGGGTGAAGCTCTCCGCGACGACGACAACTACAGCCACGCCGCGGCGTGGGAGTGGACGGGCGAGGGCAACGAGCCCATCCGCCATATCGAAGAACTGCAATTCGACTACGTCGCGCTCACCCAGCGCAGCTACAAGTAGGCAAAAACTATGGACCAGGTTATTAGTCTCACGCTGAAGGTTTGGCGCCAGAACGGGCCCGACGATGCCGGTGCCTTTCAGACCTATCAGGCCGAGGGCATCTCCCAGGATGCGTCGTTTCTCGAGATGCTCGACATCGTCAACGAACGCCTGATCGAGGAGGGCACCGAGCCCATCACCTTCGAAAGCGATTGCCGCGAGGGTATTTGTGGCACGTGCGGGTTGATGATCAACGGCAAGGCGCACGGTCCCGAACTGGGGACGGCGACGTGCCAGCTGCACATGCGCAAGTTCAATGATGGTGATCACATCACCATCGAGCCGTGGCGAGCCGTGTCGTTCCCGGTCATCAAGGATCTCGCGGTCGAGCGCACCCCGCTCGACCTCATTATCGAGGCCGGCGGCTATATCTCGGTACCGACCGGGTCGGCGCCCGACGCCAACCTCACCCCGGTGCCGAAGGAAGCCGCCGACATGGCCTTCGACGCCGCGGCCTGCATCGGCTGTGGCGCGTGTGTCGCGGCGTGCCCGAACAGCGCGGCCCAGCTGTTCACCTCGGCCAAGCTGAACCATCTCAACCTGTTGCCCCAGGGCCAGGCCGAGCGGTGGCAGCGGGCCGAGAACATGGTCGAGACGATGGAGATGTACTTCGGCACGTGCACCAACCATGGCGAATGCCATGAGGCGTGCCCGAAGGAGATCAGCCTCGACTTCATTGCGTTCATGAACCGCGACTACGTCAAAGCCAAGATCAAGAACCGCAAGTTGGCGGGCCAGCGCTGAATCATTCCGGGGCGGGCCGGTGACCACAACCAACTCTCTGATCAGCACCGCCGTCGGCATCGTCGTCGCTGCGCTGGTGACCCTGGCCGTGAGCGCGTCGTCGATTTCGGCGGGCGGCATACGCATCGTCGCCATCGCCACGTTCGTGGCGTTTCTGGTGAATTGGGTTGCGTTCGTTCCGTCGTTCCTCGCCCACACCGAGCACTACTTCGACATCACCGGAACGATGACCTACCTGGCGGTCATCGTCTTGTCGTTGATCCTCGCCGACCGCTACGACGCCCGCTCGGTGCTCGTCACGGTCCTGGTCGCCATCTGGACGCTGCGCCTCGGCATCTTCTTGTTCCGCCGGGTGAAGGTGGCGGGCAAGGACGGCCGGTTCGACGAGATGAAGTACCGGTGGGCCTGGTTCTTCATGACCTGGACCCTGCAGGGTTTGTGGGTCGTGCTCACCCTGGCGTGCGCGATCGCCATCATTACGACGGACGACCCGAAGAGCATCGGCGTTTTCGCCATCGTGGGGCTGATCGTGTGGGTGGTCGGCTTCGCGATCGAGGCGATTTCGGACCAGCAGAAGAGCGCGTTCAAGGCCGATCCGGTCAACGACGGGCGGTTCATCACCACCGGGTTGTGGGCGTGGTCCCGGCACCCGAACTACTTCGGCGAGATCATGTTGTGGACCGGTATCGCGATCATGGCGATCCCGGTGCTCACCGGGTGGCGCTGGGTGGCCCTGATCTCCCCGGTGTTCGTCTACGTGCTGCTCACCCGCATCAGCGGGTTGCCGATGCTCGAGGCCCGGGGCAAGAAGCGTTGGGGGGCCGAGCCGGCGTACCAGGACTACATCGCCAACACCCCGGTCCTGATGATGCGCCCACCGAAGTAGGGCGATTAGTCGAGTTCGGCGATGGCCGCTACGAGGGCGTCGAGTTCGTCGAAGGTGTTGAAGTAGTGCACCGACGCCCGTACCGCCTCGACCAGGTTGCGCTCCGGAAAGTCGAGCCGGGCCGAGCCGGCACCCGTAACCGAGGTGTTGATCGATCGGGCCCGCAGCATGGTCTTGATCGCGGTGGGCTCGTGGCCGTCGACGGTGAAGGTGACGATGGCCGACTTGAGCGCCCCTTTGTCCTGCACGGTGACCCCGGGCAGCTCCGCCAGCTGGGTGCGCAGGTGGCCGGCGAGCTCGGCGTTGCGACCGGCGATGTGGTCCATGCCGATCTCGGCGGCGTACGCCAGGGCGGCAGCGAGCCCGACCTTGCCGGCGTAGAACACCTCGTAGGGTTCGAACCGCATTGCCCCGGGGCCGGGGTTGACGACCAGGGGTTCGTCCCAGGATGCGCCGTTGCCATCGATGCCGGCCGGGTTGCCCATCTGCTCGAGGGCTCGGTCGTTGGCCCACACCATGCCCGTGCCGCGGGGGCCGCGCAGAAACTTGCGGCCGGTGAACGACAAGATGTCGCAGCCGATGCGCTCGACCCGTACCGGCAGCTGCCCGACCGACTGACAGGCATCGACCTGGTACAGGATGTCGGTGTCGCGCAGGAGCGCCCCGACCTGTTCCGCCGGATTGATGAGCCCGCCCTGGGTCGGCACGTGGGTGAGCGATACCACCCGGGTTCGATCGTCGAGCATCGATTCGAGCGCCGCGACGTCGACCTGACCGTATTCGTCGTCGGGCGCCACCTCGACCGTCGCGCCCTGAATCTCACACGCCCGCAGGATCCCGGCCATGTTGCTCGGATATTCGGCCTTGGTGGTGAGGACGCGGTCGCCGGGCGAAAAACGCAGGGCGGAGAACGCGGCGTTCCATCCGCGGGTCGCCGATTCGACGAAAGCCCAGTTCTCCGGTGCGCCGCCGATGAGGGCGGCGGCGTTGGCGTACACCGCGGCAAGGTCGGCCTGACGGTCGGCGGCGATCTCGTAGCCCCCCACCATCGATTCGACGGCGAGGTAGTCGCTGACCGCGTCGATCACCGGCGTCGGGGGCAGGCTCGCGCCCGCGTTGTTGAGGTGGTTGGTGGACGCGCAGCCCGGAGTGTCGGCGCGCAGGGAGTCGATGTTGATCTGCACGCGCCGACCGTACCGCCACACCGGTGGGTGGGCGACCGATTGGGGCCGACCGGCGACCGGCGCAGGTGGCACTAGCTGTCGAACACCATCCGGCTGATCCACTCGGCGACGAGTGCCGGCTTCTCCGAGCCTTCGAGCTCGACGGTCATCTTGCGGGTGATGTCGACGTTGCTGCCCTTGACCGCCACGGTGGCCACCTCGCTGTGCAACCGAACCTTGGAGCCGCTCGGCACGGGGCTGAGAAAGCGCACCTTGTCGAAGCCGTAGTTCACGCCCATGAGAATGCCCTCAGGAATGACCGCGTCGCGTTCGATGGTGGCGTCGAGGTGCACGAGCATCGACAGGGTCAGGAAGCCATGGGCGATGGTGCCGCCGAACGGTGTCTGGGCCGCGGCTTCGGGGTCGATATGGATGAACTGATGGTCGAGGGTGACGTCGGCGAAGTCGTTGATCCGGTCCTGGCCGATCTCGAACCACGGGCTCACCTCGGCCTCGGCGCCGATCATGGCTTCCTGGACTGCGGCGGCTTTGGCGGCGTTGCTCATCGGGTCTCTCCTGAAGTTCGGCGTACGGGTGCACCCTAGAATCCGGCCATGACCACGTACCACCCGACCCAGCTGCACTATCCCCATGGCAGTCTCGCCCACGGTTCGGAATCGGTGGTGCTCACGCCGGAAACGGCCGACTGGTCCCACAGCGGGCTGCGGGTGGTGACGCTGGCTCCGGGAGAATCGGTCATCGTCGCCACCGGGACCGAGGAGTTTGCCGTCGTGCCATTGAGCGGGGGGTCGGCCGCGGTGAGCGCCGAGGGCACTCGGTTCGAGCTGCAGGGCCGCGACACCGTGTTTGCCCGGGTGACCGACTGGGCCTACGTGCCGATCGAGACGTCGGTGACCCTCGAGGCGACAAGCGACCGCCCGGTCGAACTCGCCCTGTGCACCGCCCGAGCGACGACCCGGCACGACCTGCACTACGGCCCGGCCGAAGAGGTCGCCGTCGAGCTGCGCGGCGGAGGTCAGGCGAGCCGCCAGATCAACAACTTCGCCTCGCCCGAACAGTTCGGCGGAGCCGACCGGTTGATGTGCGTCGAGGTGTACACGCCGGACGGCAACTGGTCGTCGTATCCCCCGCACAAGCACGACGACTCGCCCGATTGCGAGGTGAACAACGAGGAGATCTACTACTTCCGCATCGGGCGGGCCGGAGCGACCGCATACTCCGAGCCCGGCTTCGGCATGCATCGCACCTACACCGGTATCGGCCACGAGGGCGTGCCGATCATCGACGAGAACGTGGTCGTGCGAGACGGCGATGTGTTTCTGGTCCCCCGCGGCTACCACGGGCCGTGCATCGCGGCCCCGGGTTACACGATGTACTACCTCAACGTGCTGGCCGGCCCGGGCGGCGAACGCAGCATGGCGTTCTGCGACGACCCCACCCACCACTGGGTGCGCGATGACCTGTCGGGCCAACCAATGGATCCCCGGCTGCCGCTGATGAGCGCCGCCGGGGTGCACCAACCGGGTCCGTAGCGGGGTGGGGCGCAGGATTCTGGCACGGGCGGGACGCGAGCGTTAGGGTCCGGGCGCCGTGGCAACCCGACTCTCCTCCGCCAAGATCCCCGCGCCGATCCGATCGCTCATCGTCCTCGCGCTGATCTACATCTTCCTCGTCGGCGTTTCCTCGCTGGAAGCCGGCATCAAGATCATGGGCGAGGAGACCCAGGAGAAGTTGTTCTCCGCCGCCGGCAACCCGATCGCCGCCCTGTGTATCGGCATCCTTGGCACGGTGCTCGTGCAGTCGTCGTCGGCGTCGACATCGGTGATCGTCGGCCTGGTCGCCACCAACAAGCTCGGCGTGTCCGATGCGGTGCCGATGATCATGGGCGCCAACATCGGCACGACCGTCACCAACACGCTGGTGTCGCTCGGCCATATCCGCCAGTCGAACGAGTTCCGGCGTGCCTTTGCCGCCGCCACCGTACACGACTTCTTCAACCTGCTCGCCGTCATCGTGCTGTTGCCCGTCGAGTTGGCCTTCGGCACCATCAGCACGGTCGCCGAATCGATCAGCGAGCGGCTGGTCGGCGCGTCGGGCACCGAGTGGAAGAGCCCGGTGAAGGCCTGGGTCAAGGAACCGGTGAACCTGCTGAAGGAGATGTGGGAGGCGGTGGGCACGTCCGGCGACCTGCAGGGCGTCCTGATGGTTCTCACCGGCCTGGTCATCATCCTGGGTGCGCTGACCCTCATCACCGAGAACATGCGCTCGCTCGTCGCCGACCGGGTCGAACGGTCGATGAACGCGCTGTTGAGCAAGGGCGGCGGCTTCGTGGCCCTGCTGCTGGGCATCGTCATCACCTTCGCCGTGCAGTCCTCCAGCATCACCACGTCGATCCTGATCCCGATGGCCGGCGCCGGCGTGATCACGCTCCGAAACGCGTATCCCGTGACCCTCGGCGCCAACGTCGGAACCACTATCACCGCCCTCCTGGCGTCGCTCGCCGCGTCGAGCCCTGAGTCGCTCACCGTTGCGCTGGCCCACACGACGTTTAATGTGGCGGGCATCGTGTTGTTGTACGTCATCCCCTTGGCGCGCGACCTGCCCATACGGGCCTCCGAACTGCTCGCCGACATCGCGGTCGAGCGGCGCACCATCGCCGTGGGGTACATGGCAACCATGTTCATCATCTTGCCGCTCGTCGGCGTCGTCGTTCTCGGCTGAAAGGTAGACCTGCTGTGGTTATGGCATTTTTCCGGGGCGGAACCGGAGAGGGAAGTTTCGAACACATCGTGGCCAGATCGGTTGGCATGCTCAGCGACGCCCGCCATTCCTTTGACCTCGCCACCCTTGCGCTGCTGACCGATGCCGATCCCGCGACCGTGGCCCAGGATATCCGCGACACCGACCAGCGGATCAATGAAGCCGAGATCGCCCTTCGCTCCGAACTGGTCGTGCACGTCAGCGTGCAGGGCAACGCCGACATTGGCTCGGTACTCGGCTTCACCCTGCTACTCAAGAAGATCGAGCGCATCGGCGACCAGGCGAAGAACATTCTCGAACTGGCCGAGAACGGCGTGAATCTCGCCGACAGTCCCGAGATTGACGAGTTGCTCGCCGGCCGCCAGGAGGCTTCGGATCTGTTCAACGAAGCGGCCCAGTTGCTCAACTTCGCCGACGCCGCCGATGAAGCCATCGACGCCTACGCCGAACGGGTCAACACCATCACCGCGAATCTGCAGGATGAGATTGACGGGTTCATGACCTCGGAGCGCCCGGGCCGAGAAGTGGTCCCGCTGGCGATCTACTACCGCTACCTGCGCCGCGTCGCCGCCAACCTGCTGGGCGTCGTCCGCGCCTCGGTCGAGCAGGTGCCGAGCGCGGGGGCCGTCAGCGGGTTCGACGACCACGGGGTCGATCGCGACGACCGCGAGGACTAGCGGCGCGGGTCCGCCACCCGGGCTCTAGTCGTCGACCTCGGGGTCGATCGCCAGGTGCACGGCAACGTTGTCCGCGCCCTTCAGGCCGAGCTTCTTGCGTAGCGCGACGAGTTCGTCGAGATCGTCGCCGACGATGGCGAGGGTCTGCAGTTCCTCGCCGGTGGCCTTCACCGTGATGTCGGTGAACTCCGCCCGAACCGACCCCACCCGGTAGCGGGTGCGTTGCTTGGTCACGAACACCGGCCGGGCGTCGTGGTCGTCGTCGAGGCCCTTCACCGCCTTCTTGATACTGAACGACTTCCCGCGCGCGATGCGGTCGAGGTGCAGGTCGTCGAACAGTTGATCGAACGGGGCGGGCGTCGCCTCACCGGTTCGGTGCCACTCCGAAGTCCACTGTTCAAACCCCCGCTTCTCGGCGACGAGGCGCTTGAGTTTGAGCGTGCTGTCTCGGACTTTCGCATTCCAGTCGGGGTCATCGCCGAGGAAGTAGCAGTCGTCGATCGTCTCGGTGGTGACGTCGGTGCCGATCTTGGCGAGAATCTTGCGGGCCTTCCGCTGCTTACCCCAGACGCGGTATTCGTAGTGCGCGTCGGTGGTCTTCTTGGATTTGGCCATGATGTTTGCCCTGCGTTCGAAACGCACGTCCACCGTAGTGTCGACACGCCGAACCGAGCGACCAAACAAAATTCCGACGACCGCGGTGGCCCTTACCCGAGGCGGTCCTGAATCTCTTCGTCGGTGAGCTCCTCGGAGTCCTGACCGATGATCCACAGGTGCCCGGCCGGGTCGCGATAGCGACCGTCGCGGCGCCCGTACGGCCGATCGTCGACGGGATACACCGCCTCGGCCCCGGCGGCGACCATGGCGGCGGCGACCGCGTCGACACCGTCGACATTGAGCATGGCGATCACCGGTGAGCCGCCGAGTTGGTTCGGCGACGGGTTGGCGTCTCCATCGGATTCGGTCAACGACACCAACCCCTCCCCGATCTGGACTTCGGCGTGCACGATCGCCCCGGACGGGTCGGTGAAGCGAGCCACCTCGGTGGCCCCGAAGGCGGCGATGTAGAAGTCGATGGCGGCCGCCGCGTCGTCGACGATGAGGCGCAGGAACACGGGCCCAGCGACCGGATTGGGTGTATCGGTGGAGTCGTTCATGGCTCCACCGTGCCACGCCCGCCACCTCCCAATCTTGAACAAAGGGCAGGTGTCGGGGCCGGAGGTCTACCAGTACTCCTCGAAATGGATGTTGCCCGGCTGGGTACGGCTGTCGACCACGAAGCCGCGATCGACGAGCAACTCGACCACCCCGGTGGTCTCGGGGAACGTGAGCTCACCGTCGACCTCTTCGGGGATGCCGATCATCGCCGGATTGCCGCACAGGAACACGTGGGTGCCGGTGGGGTTCAGCTCCACGCCGAACTGTTCGAGGTCACCGCCGCTGATGAGGTCCTGGATGTACCGCTTAGGAACATCGGCCTCGCGGGTCGGCAGCGGCACGTAGTGATAGTTCGGGTAGCGCTGGGCAAGAAGTTCGTGTTTGTCGCGGTAGCCGAGGTCGACCCACTGGCGCACGGTGACGGCCGAGACGATCGGGCCGACATGACCCTTGCGCAGCATCTCCACGACCATGGCATTGTGCGGGGCTTCGCCGGTGCCGGTGGAGAGAAACACGAGGGCATCGTCGGGGCTGGTGACCGGGGCGGTGGTGTAGCGACCGGCCACCTTGGGGCCGAGGTAGATGCGATCGCCGGGCCGCTTGAGCGCCAGCCGGGGCGTGAGACCCGGCACGTTGTCGGGGGTGGGTTGCACCAGCACGATGTAGAACTCGAGCTCGGTGGCATCGAGGGAGTCGGCCAGGTAGCCGGCCTCGTCGAACATGGGGCTCGAGATTGAATACGAGCGCCGAACCAGCTTGTCCCATTTGTCTTCGAGGCCGATGTCCTCGGCGTCGTCGATGCGATCTTCCCAGTAGCCGAGCCCCAGCGATGCGTACTGGCCCGGATCGTGGGACACGTCGCCGTTGTCGGGCTTTACCCGCAGTACCCACAGGTCGGAGTGGCTCGGTTCGAAACGGGTGATGGTGGCGTTGTAGTGCTCGGCCCGCAGCTCGTCGATGGCCCCGACATGACGGCGGCGACGGGTGGCGGGCGGCACCGACTGGAGCGGCGCGGCCTCGGGAAAGACCTCCGCGGCAAGCTGGTTCCAGATGTCCCAGCCCGGAGCGAGCTGCACCCCTTCGGCTTCGTCATCGGCCCCGAAGAACCACATGCCGCCATGGGCGCGGGCGGCGTCGGTCACCCCGATCGACTCCGGGCTCGGCGCCCGGCGGCTGGAGGCAAACACCACATGGTCGAACTGGAGGTCCGGCGTGCGACGGTCGCCGAAGAACGCCATCGGGAACCCCTTGACCTCGCCCACCTGATCGGGCATGGAGCGGTACAGAATCGTGGCCTGCCGCTCGCGTTCGATGCGGCGCAGGATGGTGTCACCGGCGGGCGAAAGCAGCGCAGGCCGAATGTCGCCGCCCGCGAGCACCACACGGTTACCGGCATCGGTGAGCGTGGAGGTGAGCTCAACCGCGTGGTCGCTCGAACCGACGACCAACACGTCCTGGCCGTGGAGATCGCCGGGCAGTTCGTTCACGTGGACGCGCCCGGCGCCGTCCGGAGTGGTCATCGCCACCGGAATCGGGGCGACGGCATCGGGCCGCGGCATGCGGTTGGCGGCCAGACAGGCCCGGGTGCGATAGGTGGCCTTCGACGTGGTGACCACCAGCAGGTCGCCATCGACATCGATGCTCTGCACGTCCTCGCCGTAGCCGACATCGAGTTGGCGTTCGGTCACGAGGGACGGAAACGCAACGGCCCCGGACGCGAGAACACGGACGTTGGCCAACCCGGCGCGCTGGGCGTCGACCGCCACCGACAGAGCTCCCCCGGTCGCCCCGATGACGATCAGATCGTGAGCATCGGTCTCGGTTGGTTCATCCACTGTTTCTTCCAATGCCTCGTCCTCGGCCAGAACCCCACGGTACGTAAACCCGGGCCGACGACCATCATTCCCCGAGGAGGGGCCGAGCCGGCCGCCGGCCATCAGCTCCCCGGACGCGGCCGAGGCGCTCCATTCTGGGAAGAAGCGCCTCGGTCGACCATTCGCTCATCCGAAGCGGCCGCTGGTGCTTCTCCCTGGTGTTCCCCGTAGGGACCCGTGTGGTGCGAGAAAGTGCCGGGGCTCGGTCAGATGTGAACGGTGTGTTGGATTGTGACGAGCGTCACTTGATGTGACACTGGTCACGATCGCGCATCGACGGCGGCTGGTCAAGGGGTTCGTCCGAATTCGATCGAGATTCGAAGGTCCGACCCAGCCCGCCGTGTACCGTTGGCGGCGATGAACGTAGCGAAACAGCTCGTGCGCGGGTTCTTGATGGGATCAGCGGACATCGTCCCCGGGGTTTCCGGCGGCACGGTCGCCCTCCTCCTCGGCATCTACACGACCCTCGTCGACACCCTGCGGGAGGGCGCTCACGCCCTCAGCCGACTCCTCAAGGGCGACGTCTCCGGGTTCGTCGAGGAGTTCAAGGCCATCAACTGGCTGTTCATCATCCCACTCGGCGTCGGCGTGCTCGCGGCCGTCGGTGCGCTGAGCGGCATCATCGAGACCAACCTGGCCGACCATCCCGAAGCCATGGCTGGGCTCTTCCTCGGCCTGGTCGCCGCCTCGGTGGTTGTGGCCTGGGCTCTCATCCGTCAACCCGAGGTCCTGCACTACGGCATCGCCGCGCTGGTCGCGATCGCCATCTTTGCCCTGCTCGGCTTTTCGAACGGACCGGTGTCGGACCCCTCGCCCATCGTGTTCGGCGTGGTCGGTGCCATCGCGATCTGCGCCATGATCCTGCCCGGCATCTCCGGCAGTTTCATCATGTTGATGCTCGGCATGTACGCCGCCGTACTCGGCGCGGTGCACGACCGCGAATTCGTCAGCCTCGCCATCTTCATGGTCGGCGCGGTGATCGGCCTGGCGTTGTTCTCTTCGCTGCTCGGCTACCTGCTCGACCACTACCACGACGTCATGATGGCCGCGCTCGTCGGGTTGATGATCGGCTCGATTCGGGTGTTGTGGCCCTGGCCCAACGGGGTTGGCATCATCAGCGAAGAGGAGTCCGAGGTCGTGAGCGGCACCGGACTCGAACTCCCGACCGCCGACAACTGGCTCTGGCCCACCGTGCTCGCGGTGGTCGCCGCGGCCATCGTTATCGGACTCTCACGCTTTGCCGATCACTCCACTGCCGCCGAGACCGAAGACGCGCTTCAGGCGTAGTCGGTGCGCCAGGACTCGATGAGCTTGCTGGCGATGCTCATCGACCCGGGCACCATGGGCAGATCGTCGGCGGTGAACCACCGGGCTTCGACGATCTCGGCCGGATCGATCACGATGTCGCCGCTCTCCCACTCGGCGAAGAACCCGAGCATGAGCGAATTCGGAAACGGCCACGGCTGACTCGAGTGGTACGTCACCGCACCGACGGTGATGCCCACCTCTTCATGGACTTCGCGCCGCACCGCGTCCTCGATCGTCTCACCCGGTTCGACGAACCCGGCCAACGTGGAGAAGAACGGCTTCGGAAACTGGATGCCGTGGGCGAGCAGGATCTCGCCGGGGCGATGCACCGCCATGATCACCGCCGGCGACAACCGGGGATACACGCCCAGGCCGCAGTCGCCGCACTGCATCAGCCGCTCGCCGCTGGCCCGTTCGGTCTCCGCACCACAGCGGCCACAGAACCGATGCGTCCGACCCCACTCGACGATCTGCACAGCCCGGCCGGCGAGGTGCCAGAGATCCTCGCCCAACAGTCCGTAGAACGAATAGAGGTCGACCCACCGGAAACCGGCGGGAGCTTCGGTGTCGGCCGCCACCCCGTGAGCCAGAACCAGGCCGCCGGCGTCGCGCCCGAGCACGTGCATGGCTTCGACCCCATCGACACCGAATCCGGCGGCCAGCTTGCTGGAGACGTCGTCGGCGTCGAACGGCGAGGCGCGGGGAAGCGCATCGTCGTCGCCGACGAGCACCTCGCCCCGTCGCACGACGAACCACCGTTGCGGTGCGTTGGCGTCATGGTCCCCGGGGATGTCTGGCAGCGGCTCGAACACCTGGCCAATGTAGTGCGCAGACCGCTACTGAGGGTCCTGCGGTTGGTTGTATTCGACCCAGCCCGAGCCCGTGCGGCCGGCGGCGTCTTCGATGCGGATCATCGCTCGCGGGAAGCGCGACAGCCGGCCGTCGGGGGCGGTGAGCAGCACGGGCGACCACGCCAACGGGGTGATCTCGATTTCGAGCCCGCCGAGGGCCATGCGGGCCGTGACAGCCAGCCCACCGGGCCCGAGCTCGGGCCGGCTCTGCACGGTGTCGACCTCGGTGAACCCGTCGACCCGCTGCCGGTAGCCAACCCCGAACACGCCGTCGAAGTCGAGCCCGTGGATACGTTCGCCGTCGTCGAACCGAGCCGACAGCCAGGTCCATGAATTCGCCCACCAGTCGCGCACCCCCCACGAATGGTCGCGCTGGCCGTGACCGACGAAGTCGATGACCTCGGCGCCGGCGAGGATCTCCCCGTGCACGAGGCACGGGATCTCGTAGCGTTCGGCCACCGGGTAGCGGTACGGCGTGCCGTCGGTGTCCCAGTCGAGCTCAAAGCCGAGGGGCACCCGGTCGCCGAACATCTTGCCGTAGGCCTCCAGGGGATCGTCGAGCCCGACGCCGAAGGCTTCGAGGCCCACCGTCATGTGGTCGAGCGGCGTTTCGACGATGAGGTCGGTCCACAGACCGCTGGCCCGCAGCTCCAACGATTCGCCTTCGGGCACCGGGGCTTCGGGCTCGATCACCGTCGCGAGCTGGCGGTCGGGGCCAACCAGGCAGGCCCAGTACCAGCTGACCCCGAGGTTCGGATACAGCCCCAGCCGGATGTAGCCCCCGACGGCGGCATCGTCGGACACGAAGTCGAGGTAGTACGACTCGTTCCACAGCGGCTCGGGGCCCGGGGGGTGGCGGCGTTCATCAGCGGGATCGACGGGGACCATCACCCCCGATCCTGCCACGCCCGCCGCCGTCGGGCTCTAGGCTGCGGCCATGCTCCGGTACCTGTCCCCCGAGTGGCTCGCGGCGGCCAACGCCGCGCTGCTCGCCGACACCGCATTGCAGGAACGATCGGCGGGAAAGCGATTGGTCATCCGTCAGTCGGTCACCGCGACGACGGCCGACGAGGCGGTCGAGTACCAGCTGTGCTTCGACGATGGCGTCGTCTCGCTCGACGAGGCCTGGAACGACTCTCCGACCGTATCGTTCACCGTCGATCGCGCCACGGCGGTCGGCATCGCCCAGGGCCGGCTCAGCGCCCAGACCGCGTTCCAGAAGGGCAGTCTGCGCATCGGGGGCGACGTGAACGCCCTCATCGCTCACCGCGACCTGGTCGACGCGGCCAATGACGTACTCGGCGATCTGCGCGCCGAGACCGAATTCCCGACCACCCGGACGGGCCACGATGCCTGAGCTACCCGAGGTAAAGGTGCACGCCGAACGGCTGACCGCCGACTTCGTGGGTCGCACGCTCACCGGCTTTCGCCCCATCACCTTCACCGCGCTGAAGACCTTCGACCCCGCACCCGAGGCCGGCGTCGGCGCCGCCGTCACCTCCATTGGCCACCGGGCCAAGTTCCTCCGCATCGACACCGGCGACATCGGCTACCTCGTGCACCTGATGCAGGGCGGCCGACTCAAACCCGACGAGAAGCAGTCGGCGAAGCCGAGGGGCGGCATTGCTCGCTGGCTCTTCGACGACGGGCCGGCACTTCTGCTCACCGAGTCGGGCACCGAACGCAAGGCCGGCGTGTGGGTGTATCGCGACTCCCCCGACGAACTCGAGCCGGTCGCCCGCCTCGGACCCGACGCCGACACCGTCTCGATCGACGAGCTGGCCAAGATCTGCGGGGCAAACTCAAAGCGACTTCACGGCCTGCTGCGCACCCAGGCCATCATCGCCGGCCTTGGTCGGCGGCTCTCCAATGAGGTGTGTCACCGGGCGAAGCTGTCCCCGTTCGCCAACGCATCGAAGCTCGATCGGCCCGACATCGAGTCGCTCCACGCCGCCATCGTCGCGGCGGTCGACGAGAGTGTGGCGTTCGAGCGTGAACAGGACGAGATGGTGAAGTCGAAGGAGCGGCCGGGCAACGTGCATCACCGCACCGGCGAGCCGTGCCCGGTGTGCGACGACCAGATCCGTGAAGTCGCCTACAACCGCTACACCGTGAACTACTGCGCTACGTGTCAGACCGGCGGGAAGGTGCTCGCCGACAACACCACCAGCAAGTTCCTGAAGTAGCTCCGCTTTCAGCGGTAGCCGGCGATCGTTTCCTTCAGCTGCTCGTCGAGAGGTGTGGGTCGCAGTCCAAATGTGGCCTCGGTGTCGGAGGCGTCGATGATGAACGCGTCTTCGAACTGGTACTGCACTTCAAGTACTTCGCGCATGACGGGCACGAACACGCCCGCGATCTTGAGCACGGCCTTGGGAATGGACCGGGTGGCCACCGGGTCCGTGCCTGCGGCCGCAGAGATGGCATCGACCATCTGCCGGGCGGAACGAGCGGGCCCGGTGGGGACATGCCATGCCCGCCCGAGCGACCGGTCGTCGGTACCGAGGGTGGCCAGTGCGGCGCACACGTCGCCGATGTAGGTCCACGAGTGCGGCGCGTCCGGGTCGCCGAGAACGCGCACATTCCTGCCGGACAACACGTTCGGAACCACGCGGTCGCCCAGGTGGGCGGATTCGCCAAGGCCGGGTCCGAAGTAGTCCGACGCCCGCAGCTCGGTCGCCCGAACTCGGCCTGCGTCGTGGGCCGCGATCGCGTCGTTCCACATGCGTTCGCGAATGGCTCCTTTCCGGGTCGGTGCGGCGAGCGAGTCGGTTGAGCGCATGGGCTCGGTGGTGGCGGCATAGCCGTAGAGGTTGCTCATGGTGATCAGCCGGGCCCCGGTGACGCCAGCCGTCACGAGCAGGCTGGCGGCCAGCGGCGGCCAGTCGGTGACCCACTGGTCGTACGGCGGGTTCGCGCAGTTGTAGAGCGATCGGGCGCCCTGGGTGAGCGCGACCAGGCGAGCCTGGTCGCTGGCATCGGCGGCGACCCGTTCGACGTTTGCGTGCTCGGGGCCACTGCCCGATCGGGTGATGACCCGTACGCGGTGGCCCGCGTCGGCCAGACGGCTGGCGGTGCCCGACCCGACCGCGCCCGCCCCGACGATCACATGGGCCGGAGTGGATGAGGACGGATCGATGGCATCAGAAGAAGACGAAGAAGATGACGGGTTCATGGGTAACTCCAGTGGATACGTGAGGGCTGATCACAAACGAGAGCACTGCTCTCGTTGGCGTGTACGCCACCATCGCAAACCGTCACCCAAAAAGCAAGAGCACTGCTCTCGTTTGTTGTCATCGCTCTCATAGAGAGGCAGAATGGCGTCATGGCCTCCGACCCGGCACCGTCAGCCCCGCCCGCCCCGCGAACGGCTCGCCAACGGGTTCGCGCCGAGCTCACCGCCGAGATCACCGCCATCGCCCGCCGCCACCTGGCCGAGAAAGGCCCGAGCGAATTGTCATTGCGAGCGGTGGCGCGCGAAATGGGCATGGCATCGTCCGCCCTCTACCGCTACTTCCCGAGCCGCGATGCGCTGCTGACCCGACTCATCATCGACGCCTACAACGACATGGGCGACGCCTGCGACGCGGCCGTCGACGCAGTCGACGAGCGCGACCACCTCTCCCAGTTCCAAGCGCTGGCGCACGGCGTGCGGGGCTGGGCCGTGGCCCACCCGCAGGAATACGCCCTCATTTACGGCAGCCCGGTGCCCGGCTATGCCGCCCCCACCGACACCGTCGACCCCGCCAGTCGGGTGATCCGACGGTTGATCCTGCTGGCGATCACCATGAACGAGGACGCGACTGCGCCGATTGGACCGGTCGCCATCCCCGAGATGCTCGAACGCCAGATCGCCACCCTGCTCGACGACGAGAGCGTCACGATCGATCGCCAGCGGTTCGTCATTATTGCGAGCGTCTGGGCGCAGTTGTTCGGCATGATCAGCTTTGAGGTGTTTGGGCGTTACGACGAGATGTTTGACGACGCCGATGCCCTGTTCGCCGTGCAGCTCGAGCTCGCGGCGGCCACCATCGGGCTGACCTCCTCGACCGACTGAGCGAAGCACCATGCCGGGGTTGGGCGTTGGGGTCAGACCCCCCGGGACAGTGCGTTGGGGTCAGACCCCCCGGGGACAGTGCGTTGGGGTCAGACCCCAGGAGGGGGGTGAGTCCCCAGGAGGTTGAGCGTTGGGGTCAGACCCCAGGGGATGAAGTAGCCCACAGTTATCCACAATTCCGGTGAGTTATCCACAGAATTGACGAAATTTCGTCCGTTTCGTAGGCCAAACGGCCCATTTCGTCGAGAAATCCGAAAAAACCCGCCGCAGATCCGGCATCGAAAAAATGGGTGTGCTATATTGGTCTTTATCACGTCGCTTCGGCAGCAGCCGGAGCGATTTCGTCGTTTTCGGCCCAGTTCTGAGCCCAAGCCGCCCGCCTGCGTCTTGGGGTGAATGGCGCCCCGGCCCGCCAAAACGGCCAGCGCCGGGCCCGAAGGCCCGGCGGGTTCAGCGATCGAAGGGTGGATTGGCCTAGATCAGGCCCAGACCCGAAACCGTGTCGCGTTCGGAGACCAGTTCGGCCGCCGACGCGTCGATCTTGGCCCGACTGAACTCGTCGAGCTCGAGGCCCTGGACGATCGAATAGTCGCCATCGGCGCAGGTGCACGGGAACGAGCTGATGATGCCCTCGGGCACGTCGTAGCTCCCGTCGGACGGTACGGCCATGGAGACCCAATCGCCGTCGGGGGTGCCGAGCGCCCAGCTGTTCATGTGATCGATGGCCGCGTTGGCCGCCGAAGCCGCCGAGGAGGCACCGCGGGCTTTGATGATGGCCGCACCGCGCTTCTGCACCGTCGGGATGAACTCCCCTTCGAGCCAGGCCTGGTCGTTCACCTCGGCGGCGGCGTTCTTGCCGTCGACCTCACAGTGGAAAAGGTCGGGGTACTGGGTGGCGGCGTGGTTGCCCCAGATGGTCATCTTCTTCACGGCGTTCACCGAGGCATCGAGCTTCTGGGCCACCTGGGTCATCGCCCGGTTGTGGTCGAGCCGGGTCATCGCCGTGAACTGACGAGGGTTGATGTTCGGAGCCGCCGACTGGGCGATCAGCGAGTTGGTGTTGGCCGGGTTCCCGACCACGAGCACCTTGATGTCGGCGCTGGCGTTGTCGTTGATGGCCTTGCCCTGCGGGCCAAAGATGCCGCCGTTGGCTTCGAGCAGATCGGCTCGCTCCATGCCGTCCTTGCGCGGCATCGCACCCACGAGCAGGGCGTAATCGCTGTCGGCGAAGGCAACGTTGGCGTCGTCGGTCTTCACGACCCCTTCGAGCAGCGGGAAGGCGCAATCGTCGAGTTCCATGTGCACGCCGTCGAGCGCACCCAGCGCCGGCGTGATCTCGAGCAGCTGAAGAATCACGGGCTGGTCGGCGCCGAGCATCTGGCCACTGGCGATGCGGAAGAGCAACGCGTAGCCGATCTGACCGGCACCGCCGGTGACGGTCACTCGAACGGGGGACTTGCTCACAACGCTGCTCCTGGGGAGGGTACGGATAGGCCTCTATCGGCCGAATTCCGAGCGTAGTCAAGCGCCGCCGGGCGTTGGAACCCGGGGAAACAACCCGGGGAAACCCAGCCGATCAGGCCGCTTCGCGGGTGTTTCCGATCCAGCTGTCGTACAGGTCCTGGTAGACCCCGCCGCCCGTGGCGAGATCGGTGTGGGAGCCGCTTTCGACGATGCGCCCGGCATCGAAGACGATGACCAGATCGGCTCGTTCGGCGGTCGACAACCGGTGGGCGATCGAGACGGTGGTCCGCCCCTCGGCCACCCGGTCGAGGGCGTCGGCCATGGCCTGTTCGGTCTCGGGGTCGACCGCACTGGTGGCCTCGTCGAGGATCAGCAGGCCGGGGTCGGCGAGCGACGCCCGGGCGAGGGCGACGAGCTGGCGTTCGCCCACCGAGAGCTGCTCGCCCCGCTCACCGGCCTCGCCGTCGAGACCGTTGGGTAGCCGATCGACCCACCAGCTCAGACCGAGGTCGGTGAACGCGGCGTCGATCTCGGCATCGGTGGCCTCGGGGTGGCCGAAGCGCACGTTCTCCCGGATGGTCGTGTCGAACAGGAAACCGTCCTGGGGGACCATACGGATGGCGTTGTTGCGGCTGGTCGGCGAGACGTCGCGCAGGTCGATGCCGCCGATCTCGATGGCGCCGACGGTCGGATCGGCAAGGCGGGCCAGCAGCTTGGCCAGGGTCGTCTTACCCGAGCCGGTTTCGCCCACGATCGCCACGGTCGTGCCCGCGGGAATGTGCACGTCGACACCATGGAGCACGCGGCCGCCGGTGTGATAGGCGAACTCGAGATCGCGCACGTCGACCGCCAGCGCTCCTGCGGGCAGGGTGGCGCCGTCGACCGGTTCGACGATCTCGACCTCCTGGTCGAGAATCTGGAGGATCTGCCACCATCCGGCGAGCGCGGTCTGGGTCTGATCGAGCACTTCGCCGATCTCGGCGATGGGGTTGAGCAAGATGGTGACGAGAAAGAGGAAGGCCACGAGTTCGCCGGCGCTCATGCCGTTGTTGGCGCCCCACCACACGCCGACGGCGATGGTGACGCTGAGCCCGATCGCGGCGAACAGGTCGGTGAGGGGGGCCAGCCAGGCGAAGAACGTGTGCGCCTTGAGCTGCGCGTCGTACTGATTCTCGTTTGCCTCCGCCAGTTCTCGGCGCACCGGTTCGCCGTAGCCGTAGGCCCGGATCACGCCCGCGCCCATCACCGCTTCGGAGGTGGCCCCCATGGTTTCGCCGACGCGACCCCGCACGACTTCATAGGCCCGGAACTGGCGCTTCTGGAGGGCCCGGAGGGCCGGCGCCATCGGCACATAGGTGAGGGCGACCACCAGCGTGAGCAGCCACGAATACCAGGCCATCACGATGAGGGTGCCGACGATGATCACCGAGTTCACGATCCAGGAGATCGCACCCCACTGGGCGAACTGGGCCAGCGTCTCGACATCGCTGGTCACCCGGGCGGTGAGCAATCCCCGGCGGGTGTCGATGTGGTCGGCCAACGACAGCTTGTGGATGTGGGCAAAGGTCCGTACCCGCAGGCTCATCAGGGTCTGCTCGGCCACCCGCACGAGGCGGACATAGGTGAATCGCGACGCCAGAAACACCACGAAGATCGCCAGCGCCGCAATCGCACAGGCGCCGTAGACAAAACCGGGCCGAAAACCGGCGTCACCGCGCACGCCGCGGTCGAGGATCTGTTGGATGAGGATCGGAATGAGCAGCCGACCCAGCGCGGCCAGAACCGCCATGCCGACGGTGAAGGCAAAGCCCTGTTTGAGTTCGGGACTCACGGCAAGGCCGCGGCGCAGCACCTCGAGCGCCCCGACGTCGATTCGTTCGCGGTTGCGTTGGTATGCGGTCATCGGTCGTCCTCGTAGGCCCGCACGAGGGCTTCGTAGGCCGGGAGTGCCAGGAGTTCGCGATGGGTACCGGTGGCCGCCACCCGACCCTCGGAAATGAACACGACCCGGTCGGCCAGTTTGATGGTCGACAGGCGGTGGGCGACGACGAGCAGGGTGAGGCTGAGCCGGTGGCGCAGGTTGTCGAGGATCTCCGCCTCGATTACCGGGTCGACCGCCGAGGTGGCGTCGTCGAGGAACACCACGCGCGGTCGGCCGACCAGCGCCCGCGCCAGGGCGACGCGCTGGCGCTGACCACCCGAGAGCGTGACCCCGCGTTCGCCGACGACGGTGTCGTAGCCCTCGGGAAGCTCACTGATGAACTTGTGGGCACCGGCGAGTTCGGCTGCTTCGATGACCTCGGCACGGTCAACGTCGCGGGCGAGGGAAATGTTGTCGGCGACCGAGTTGGCGAACAGGAAGGTCTCCTGAAACGCCAGCGCAACCGCTTGACGAAGGTCGGCAGCCAAGATGTCGGCCACCGGTAGATCGCCGACCGCGACCTGACCGGAAGCCGGCGGCACGAGGTCGGCGAGCAGGCGGGCGATGCTGGACTTGCCGACGCCGGTGGAGCCGACGATGGCCACCGATTCTCCCGGCGCCACATCGAAGCTCACCCCGTCGAGCACGACGTGATCGTCGTAGCGGAGCGCGACGTCGCGAAACGACACGCCCAGCGGGCCCGGGGGAAGCGGCTGCGCGTGGGCCCCGGTATCGGGCGGCCGCTCGAGGTCGAGCACCCGGTCGAGCCGATCGAGGGCGACGACCGACTTCGGCATCTCCTCGAGGAAGAAGCCCACGATGCGCACCGGCAGGGCCAGGATGCTGAACAGCGCCATCGCCCCGACGAGGTCGCCAATGGTGATGGAGCCCCGGTCGATCAGATACGCGCCGATGGCCAGCAGACCGATGATGCCGAGGTTGGGTAGCGAGTCGATCGCCGGTTCGAAGTTCGCCCGCATGCGTCCGACGACGACGCGTTCGTGGCGCAGCCGGTCGGCCGCATCGTTGAGCTTTGCCACTTCGGCGTCCTGTCGGCCGAGCGTCTTGACGACGAGCACGCCGTCGAAGCTCTCGTGGGCGATGTTCGACACGTCGCCGACGGCCTGTTGCACCCGAGCCGACGGCTCCTCGACCCGGGCTGTATAGATCTGGTTCATCACCGCCAGCAGGGGGAACAGAACCACGGCCACGAGCGCGAGGAACGGGTGGATCAACACCAGGCTCACGAGGGAGGCCACCAGCAACGCCACCGTGCCGACCGCGAACGCGAGCGGCTTCAGTACGGACGTGGCGATCAGGATGTCGTTGTCGATATGGGCGAGCAGCTCGCCGGTCGGGCGACCCTGGTGAAACGACAGGGGCAGCTCGAGGTACTGGTCGAACATCTGACGCCGCCACAGCCGTTGCGTGGTGTACTCGGCCATGGCGAGGAAGTACCGCCGCACCAGCGCACCCGCGCCCCGCAGCAGCCCTACGGCCATGACACCGATCACCGCCTTGGTCACCTGGCTCCCGGCCACGCCGTCGCCGTCGAGCCCCGGGTCGATCACCTCGTCGGTGGCCCAGCCAAGCACCCGGGTAAGCGCCACCGCGGCGATCGCGAAGATGATCGCTCCGCTGATGGCGACGGTGTGGGTGACCGGTGTCGCCCGAAGGGATCGACGAATGAGACGAAGACCGCGCCGAAAGACGTGGTCATTCGCCGCACTGCCGTTCGGGGCGGTTGGCCCGTCGGTCCCGGGAACTGCTGCGGTAGTCACACCGTGGGCCACGCTATTGCCGTCGGGGGTGAAGAACCAACGAGTTCCGCCGGATCAGACGGGGTTTCTTGCCGCCCACACCGCGTACAGCGGATCGTGGCCCTGACCCGGTTCGAGGACGGTGAGGCCCTGGGGTTCGGACCAGCCCGCCGACCGGGCGAAGTAGGCGGCCACGATCGCCTTGTGACCCTCGTCGTCGGTCGAGGCCCAACCTCGAATGGCCTTGGTGGAAAAACACCGGTTGGAGAACACGTGACACCAGATGGCGCCCGGGCGTAGGACCCGCGCCACCTCGTCGAACACTTCGAGCGGCCGGGTGAGGTAGTCGACCGAGACACAGCACGTCGCGCCGTCAAAGGAGCGGTCGGCGAACGGCAGGGCGGGACTGCGGTTGAGGTCGGCGACGACACCACCGGCCGCCGCCTGGTTGGCCGCGAGCTCGGTGGTGTTCATGCCGTGCACGATCAGCGGGTCGGGTTCGGTGGCGAAATGCGAGATCCACGAACCGCACACGTCGAGCACCCGACCGCCGATGCCGAGGGTGGCATAGGTCTGACCGACCGCACCGATGGCAACATCGTCGATGTGGGTCACCAGTCGAGGCTGGCGGTAAAACTTCCGGTCGTCGCCCGGGTCGCGCCGGTCGAAGAACCCGGGCGGGAACTCGGCGTAGCGATCCGGCGGTGAGCTCATGGTCGATCCTTGCACGAGCCCATCGAGGGTGACGGCCCGGCCCGACCCGGCATTGCGATAGTTCCCATTCCCTACTACTGTGCTCTGCGCAGTACCGTTTCATCCGGACTTCCCTCGACATCGACTCGGAGATGCCCATGGATACGACCCAGTTACTCAAAGGGGTGCTCGATCTCGCCGTGCTGGCGGTGCTCACCCATGGCGACGCCTACGGCTACGACATCGTTCGCACCCTGCGCGAGCGCGGGCTCGAGGATGTCGGCGACGCCTCGGTGTACGGCACGCTGCGTCGGCTCTACCGCAACGGGATGCTGACGACGTACGTGAAACCGTCCGAGGAGGGCCCGCACCGGAAGTACTACGGGCTCAACGACGCCGGACGAGACCACCTCGAGGCCGGCGCCAAGACCTGGTCCGTCTTCACCGACACGCTCGACGGCCTTTTGGAAGGGGCAGCCCGATGACCACCACCATTCCCACGCCAGATCGCGGCACCCTCACCGACACCGACGAGGTCGCCGACTACGTGGCCGAGGTGCACTCGTACCTCACCGACCTCGACGCCGAGGAGATCGAAGATGTCATCGACGACCTCTTCGCCCATCTGACCGAGGTGCGCCAGAACAGCGAGCTTCCGTTGACCGCGCTGGTCGGCGAACCTCACGCCTACGTCATCGAACTCCGAGCGTCGGCTGGACTCGGGCCGATAACGACCGGCGCGCAGACTCGAGCTTCGGGACCGCCACCACCCCTGCGCCCTCCGCTGACCAAAGCGGTAGGCCGCACGGTACGCAAGGCAAGTGAACCGGTGCGCCGGCACGCCTGGTTCCAGCAGGTACGCTCCTTTCTTCCCGAACTGCGTCCCGCGTGGTGGGTCGCCCGCGGCTTCCTCCTCGCGGTCATGGCGTCCATGCTCACCTCGAACCGCGATAACGGCCTCGGCCACATCGCGCTCATCCCCGACATCTACCGCAGCGATCTGCTCGGCCTACTCGCCACGATTGGGCTCATCGTGGCCTCCGTCCGATGGGGGCGAGCCCAGTACGAGGGCGGATGGCGGCCCTGGGCAGTGCGCCTCGCCGGCGGGGTCGCGGTGCTCGCCCTCCTCATCGCCTGGAGCCAGGTGAACGACCGAGGAACGTACTACGCCGAAGACATCGCGGCCTCGACGCAGACCGACTTCACGATTCTGCCGGCCAACATCTTTGCCTACCTCCCCGACGGCACGCCGATCGACTCGTTCCTGCTGTACAACGAAAGCGGCGAACCCGTCGTGCTGCCCCAGCACGGGTACAGCGAGTGGCTGCACTCGCAGTTCGAGGCGCCCTTCCAGACCGCCGCCAGCGGTGCGCCGACGCCCAACCTGTATCCGCGGACGATGAGTGTGTGGCAGTACTCCGGCGCGAGCGATAGCGGTGCCACCCTCGAGCCGACTCAGCCGCCGCTGGTCCTCGCCCCCGCCCCCGCCCCGGAGACACCCGTGCGGCCTGATCCGCCCGACCCGCTGACGCCGACCGATCCGGTCGTTCCCAACGAGGCCAACGAGCCCAGCGGCTGAGCGCTACACGAACGTGACGAAGAGCCGGAACTCGTCGGTGAATTGTCCGCCCACGAAGTAGCGCACCGAAAGCTGCGCGGGTCCGAGTTCGAGCAGCTCGTGAAAACCGTCGCCCGGCGTGACCGTGAGGTTGGTGGTCGCCTGCCCGTAGTCGCGGTTGTTTTCGATGCGCGGGCCGGTGTCGCCGGGTTGATAGATGCCGACCAGGTTGAAGGTCGACCCCGGTTCGGTGCACGCGGTGACGTCGATGACCTGGGCGAGGGGAATCTGGGCGCCGTTCTCCAGACCCTCGAAGCAGGCGTTGTTGCCACCCGTCGGGTTGTCGGTGAGCCACGAGCCGTCGTACTGCACGGCTTCGAACTCGCCCATCACCCGCCACCAGTTGGTGAGGTCGTCGGGGCCGTCGGCCAAGCCGTTGTCATGCCCCGGCATGTTCTGCATCCACCACACGAGGAAGGCGAGGTCGGCGTCGGTCTCGGTGCAGGTCGGGTCGCCGTAGGTCGCCTGGAACCAGGTGGCGCAGCTCACCGTGGTCTGCGTTCCGCCCCCCGGTTCCCACGTGGCGCAATCCGACGTGACGGTGAACGGCTGATCGGTGACGTATTCGATGGTGGAGTTCGGGGCCCAGTGGACATCGCCACACCGGGTGGGTGACGCGAACGGGGCGGTTCCACCGACGAAGTCATTGACGAACAGATCGGCGTCGTGGTGGGTGTGGGTGGCTTCGATCTGGTGGCCGCGGTTATGCATCATCTCACCGACGCCGCGTTCGAAGTTGAAGTTGTAGAGCACGTACGGGAACTCGCAGTGCGGCATATCGTCGTAGCGGAAGCTGTTCGAGATGTCGCCGACGCTGCTCGACATCTTCGACTCGGCCGGGACGATCGTGCCGAAATGGTGGGTGTACATCCAGACTTCGCGCACGCCGAGGTCGTCGACGTAGCCGCAGATATCGGCGGCGCTGAGGATGGCGTCGTAGTCCGGGAAGAAGGCGCCCGACGCACCCGGAGCCGGGGTTCCAAGCGGCGGATAGTCGAGCGACTCGATCTCGTACACGGCCTCGAAGCCAATCGAGGGAACCGCCGCGGCATTGGCGTGGCCGCGATAGCGGGTGGCTTCCGTCGCCCACCAGGCGTTGCGGATTTCGAGATCGTCGATGGTGGCCCGCAACTGGGCGACCGAACCGCTATACCCGGTGGTCGCTGCGTCGACGATGCCGTCGTCGTCGGTGTCGGGCAGGTAGCGGATCGAGAGCACGGGGGCGTCCCACACGGCGTCGTCGATCTGCGGGTGCAGGCACGCGGCGGGGTCGGTGCACGGCGCGTATCCGCTGAGGTTGACGCCGCCCTCGCAGTTCGTCGTGGTCTCGGCATAGCTGCAGGCGTCGATGCCCCCGCCGCCGTCAACGGTGTCGTGGCCGCGACCGCTGGCCCGGATGCTGTCGTTGCCGGGGCCACCGTTGATAACCGTGTCGACGTTCGCCTCGACCAGGACCGTGTCGTTCCCCGACCCCGCGTTGATCGTGATGACCCCGCTGTTGGTGAGTTCGAGCTCGGTTACACAGATGACGTCATCGCCACCGAGCCCGTTGAAGGTGACGGGCCCATTGGTGATGACCACGACGTCGACCCCCGCGGTGCCGGCGTAGGTCTCGCCGCCGGGGCTGTCGCCGAGAGCCGTTGCATGACCGATCCCCATGGTGGCCTGAAGGCCATTGCACGTCTGCCAGGGTGCGGGCAGCCCGGGGTATTCGGCTGGGTCGTATTGACACGCCGTCGCGACCAGAGCGAGCACCGTCAGGATCAACAACCCCATCCTCGAGCGGTCGGCCCGACGGACGGGCGAGCCGGTGGACTGGCGGTTGGGCCGGCGGGCGAACATGGCTGCGAGTGTATGTCAGCTTTCCGCAACATTCGAGACCCGCGGTCACTCTGGTGCCTGGCACCAGAGT
>CALHYX010000040.1 GCA_938041035.1 uncultured Acidimicrobiales bacterium
GAGCAGCCGAAGGGTCCCACCGCGAACCATCTGGTGCCAGGCACCAGATGGTTCGCGGTGGGGGTTGAGCTGCTACATCTCGAAGTCGCCGCGGCCCATCTGCTCCCTTATGGGCACCATCGTCGGGTTCACCAGCGACCGTCGTTGCCAGTTGGCCCCGTCGACCACCAACGTGTGACCGCTGATGAAGCGACCGTACGGCGACGCCAGGAAGGTCGCGGCCCAGCCGAGCTCCTGGCGGTGCCCCACCCGCAGCGCCGGCTGACAGACGTCCTTGTCGTGGGTGCCGGCCAGGTTGCCCTGGATGTCCGCGGTCATGTCCTCGTGGGGGAACAACCCCGGCACCAGGCAGTTCACCGAGATGCCGTAGGGCCCCCATTCGACCGCCAGGCTCTCGGTCATGTTCTTCACCCCGGCCTTGGCCGCGGCCGAGTGGGCAAAGCCGGGGCCGCCCGTCCAGGCGTACGAGGCGCCGATGTTGACGATCGAGGCCGGTGAACCGGCGTCGAGGTGACGACGACCGAACTCACGGGTGCAAAAGAAGGTGCCGTTGAGGGTGATGTCCACCACCGTGCGCCACGCGTTGGGCGACATGTCCTCGGCCGGCACCGGAAAGTTGGCGGCGGCGTTGTTGATGAGCACGCCCGGAATCCCGAAGGCGTCGGTCGCCGCGTCGAACATGGCGGCGATGGAGTCCGGTTCGCGAATGTCGCACTCGACGGTGAGTACCGGGGCGCCGAGCTCGGTCATCGCCTGCTCCCCGGCATCGCGATGCTCGGCCTTGCGCGACGCGATCACAATCGACGCGCCCAGGCGGGCGAACTCACTGGCGATCGCCTTGCCGAGGCCGGTACCGCCGCCGGTCACCACTACCGGCACACCGGCGAACGTGCCCGGCTTCAGCGCGGTGTCGCCCGCGGCCGGCGGAAGAGGAATTCCGGGGGTGTCCATGTTCAGGTACCTCGATAGTTGGGGGTGCGGCCTTCGTCGCGGGCGGCGCGGAACTCGGCGTAGTCCTCAGACTTGTTCAGGAACGTCTGATAGATCAGCTCGTCCTCCATCGATGACCGCACCGCCGGCCGGGCCAGGTGGCTGATCACCCGACGGGCAAGCTTCACCGCGATCATCGGCGAGGCGGCGATCTTCTCCGCCATCTCATAGGCGGTGGACTCCAGCGCGTCGGCAGGGACCACCCGGGAGACGATGCCGTGCTGCAGGGCTTCGTCGGCGAGCAGGCGGCGCCCGGTCAGCACCATGTCGCTCACAAGGCCGTGACCGACCATCTCAAACAACACGCCCATGCCGCCGGTGTCGGGGATCACCCCGTGGCCGACCTCGGGCAACATGAACTTGGCGTCCTCGGAGCAAATGCGAATGTCACACATCAGCGCCCGCTGAAACGACCCACCGAGCGCCCACCCCTGGATGGCACAGATGATCGGCGCTTCGATGTCCCAGATCTGCTGGATGCCCTGATGGCCCCGGGTCATGAGCTGGTGATGCGACATGTCGGTCTTGTTGGTGCCGATCGACCCGACGTCGCGCCCCGAGGACCACGACTTGCCCTCGCCGCGCCACACGATCACCCGAACATCGGTATTGCCCTTCAACTCGCCGAACGCGGCGAACAACTCGGCGTCCATGTCGTCATCGAAGGCGTTGTGTTTGTCGGGGTTGTCGTTGGTGATCGTGGCGATGGGCCCATCGATCGTCAGATGTACGTGTCCGGCCATGGCTCGATCCTGCCGGTGTCACCGGCGCGGCGCCAGACGAACCGGTACCCGTCGGACGATTCGACTACCGGATCGTCGCGATCAGACGTTCGAGGGAGGCGACCGCCGGAGGGCCCCAGCTGGGCTTCCCGCCTGGGTCTCCCGCCACGGCGACCGAAAGGCTGCCGAGTGCCCGCCACACTGCCCAGCCGCGAGCTCGGCGCCAGATCGGGTCAGCCGCGGGCAGTTGGTAGTGCCGCCGAAAGCTCGCAACAGCAGCGGTATCGGGTAGGAGGATCCAGGGGGCCGCCAAGTCCAAAGCCGGATCGCCCGCGCAAAGGTCACCGAAATCGACGATGCCACAGAGCACTCCGTCAGTCGTGAGCACGTTGGCCGGGTGCAGGTCGCCGTGCAGCCAGACCGCCGGTCCTTCCCATTCAGGCGCACGCATCGCGTCATCCCAAATGATTCGCACCGCATCCGGATCGACAATCACCTTGCGCCCGCCCCCGGAGACCGCTGCAACGACAGCTTCCAAGGAGTCGAACCCTTGTTGGACGCCTACGGCCACCCGCGCCAACGGCCCTCCTCGGCCGTACCCCCCTGTGGGCGCTTCCGTCGGCGCAGGCACGTGAAGGGCGGTCAAAAACTCAGCTAGGGCCACAGCCGTGGCTTCACCTTGAGTCGCGGGGGCGACGTCAGCGGGAGCGCCGGGAACCCAGGTCGTGATGATCCACGGACGAGGGTAGCGATCGGAGGGTCGACCCAGGCGCAGCGGCACCGGCACGGGCAGTGGCAGCTGCGGCGCGAGCATCGGGACCCAGGCGTGTTCCTTCATCAGTAGAGAGTCGGCTGCCCCGGTCTTCCAGGGAAGCCGGACCGCAAGGTTGTCGCCGAGGCGCCACAGCTGGTTGTCCCACCCCTGTGCGCCGAACGCGATGTGTCTCTCCGCGAGGTCGGGGTGCTGATCGCGAAGCAGCTCACGCACCAACGCCGCTGACGGCTCACTCTCCGGTTGTGTCACAAGATCCGAAGCTACAAGAGAGCCGATTCGCCGTTTGGCCGGCCCGGCCTTTCCCCGTCATCGCCCGACCGATCGCCGCGGCCCGCTTGCTGGAACCAAAACGG
>CALHYX010000041.1 GCA_938041035.1 uncultured Acidimicrobiales bacterium
TGGCGATCTGCCGTGAGTTCACCCCCTATTCCGACGCGGTGTTGGCGCTCGCGGGTTCGGGTCCCGGCCGTGGCCCTGCAACGTGACGGTTGCCCGTCACGGTCGGACCTGGAAGCCTGAGCAGCGTGATCACCGAGACGCTCGACATTTCCGCTGACGACTTCGCCGCCGGCACCGGTTGGGACATCAAACCCGAAGGGGCCTGCAAGGGCGAGGTATGCGTGCCCCTCCCGGATGGCTATTCGGCCACCGACGCCGCCGACCGGCTCGGCATGGCGGTGGTCACGGACGAAGCCACAGGTCTGACGGCGTTGGGACCCGAATCGCTCAGCGGGCGGGCACTGGTCACCGCCCAGGCGCCCGACGTGGCGCTACCGGATCTCGACGGCAACGAGTTCCGGCTCTCGTCGCTGCGAGGCAGGAAGGTGGTCCTGGTCGCCTGGGCCCCCTATTGAGGCTGCCGCTATGACCTGCCAGGTTGGCAGGCGCTTCACGAAGAACTGGCTCCCCTCGGCGTCGAGATCGTCACCGTCTCTCTGGAGCTGAGCGACCCCGACGCCTCCCGGCCCTTCATCGAGGCCGCCAACCCGACCCACCCCTCGCTGCTCGACCCGAAGCACGAACTCGACGCGCGGTTTGGCGTGGTCAACATTCCGAACGTGGTCTGGATTGACGAGGCCGGCATGATCGTGCGCCCGGCCGAACCCGGCTGGCCACCCGGCGACGACTATCCGGACTGGCTTCGAGGGTTCCTCGACGATCGCGACGCCGAGGTCGAGAAGAAGGCGGCCGCGGTCGAGGCCGACGACCCCGAGTTGGCGGCGCGCCTGCGGGGCGGGCAGGACCGCGATTCCTACCCCGACGCGATCCGAGACTGGGCGCGCAACGGCGCCGACAGCGCGTTTGTGCTGACCCCCGAGCAGGTGATCGAGGCATCGACCGAGCGCGGAATCGACAAGAGCCAGGGTGCGGCGCACTTCGAGCTCGCCAACCACTTCTGGGGCAACGGTGACCGCACGAGTGCGATCACCCACTTCAACGAAGCCCACCGACTCCAGCCCGACAACTGGACGTACAAGCGTCAGGCCTGGTCGCTCGTCGGCAACGAGGAGGCGGGCGGCGGCGAGATGGGCCGCTTCAACCAGGGCCCGCTGCCCGGGGCGGAAGCCGAGTGGCCGTTCGCGGGGACCTTCATGTCCGAAGCCGCCGCCACACCGGCCGCCGACTACTACCCCGCCACGATGTCCCCCGAAACGACTTCCCCCAAAGCGACGTAACCCGGCCCTCGGAGGAGCAGTAGATGGTTCGCTACGCAGAACCGCCGGTACTGATGCACGACGTCATCGACGACGTGGACGAGGTCGTCAGCCTCTTCGCCGCTCACGCGCCGTACACACCGCTCGGCGGCTGGTACAACCCGGGTGCCGACCCCCACGCCCGGACGCGGCCAATGTGGTTCCAGAACGACTGGGTGCACGATGGCGACATCGCCGCCGGGAGCGAACTGTTCCTCGAACACCCCGGCTACATTGCGGCGGCCAAGTCCTTCTACGACGCCGAGGTCATCGTTCCGCACAGCGTCTACGTGAACCACATGGTGGCCATCGCCGCCGCCGGGCCGGCCCATACCGACAACCCCCGGTTTCACGGCCGGGACCGGGCCAACACACCCATGTGGTTGCTCCGGACGATGCTGTGGTCCGGGTTGTTCTCCGACTTCGAGATCGTCCAGGCGACCGCGATCTGGTGGATGAACGATGCCGAGGGCGGCGGTCTGTACTACTGGGCCGACGGCCCCGACCAGCCGCCGCGGCACCACCACGGCGAGATGACGAACACGGCGCTCATCGGCGACAACCACGGCATGTTCCACCAGGTGGGGGCGGTCGGGCCGTTCGATCAGGGCACCGTGCGGGTGTCACCGAGTGCCGAGCTGAGCCCGGTGGGCGATGGGTTTGGCGACTGGGAGGTCGTCGACCACGGCGAGGTCATGTACCGGGCGCCGCTCGACGGCTACCGGGTGAGCGTTTTGTGGAAAGCCGACGTCTACGCCGACGAGGCGCAGCGCCGGCAACGGCTGGCCTCCTCGCTGTCGATCGAGCAGGTCGCGGAGGTCTTCAACGCCGAACTCGCCGACCGGGGCCATAGCGGCCGGGTCGACCCCGAGGCGCTCTCGCGCAATGACGAGGTCGAGGCCCGCGAACTGCTCACCGGCGCGTTCCCCGAAGCCCGCCCACTCGGCGCCCAACCATCGGTGTACGACTGAACGTGCGGGATCCAGACATCGGCTGATCAGGAGACGCCGCTGCCGATCGCTCACCGGCGAATACTCCTCCGGGAGTACGCACTGACTCCTCACGGCGGATTCGCTCGTCCCTCGAGCCATCGACCATGGGTTCATGAACGTTTCGCGGCGAACCTACGCCCCCTCGCGACCCGCTCCCCCGCCAGACCGCAGTCCCCCACTGCTTCAACGCCGGGTGTGGAACGGCTTCACTCCCCTCCAGCTCGCCGTGTGTGCCCTGGCCACCGTCGCTCCCGTGCTCATCCTCGGAGCGACCGTCGCGGCCCTTCTCGGTGCGCTCTCCACCGAAGAACTGATCGAGTTCGCCCTGGGCGCCGGCGAGAACCCGGGCATGATCACCTTCGGCGCACTGTTCGTCGCTTCGCCCGTGCAGTGGCTCACCGGACGGTCGCAGGTCCGGGTGCGTAAATACCTCGGGATCTCGTTCTTCGCCCTGGCGCTCAGCAACGCGGCGATGTTCGTCCTCGAAACCGGCGCCGGCGCCATGCTCTCGAGCCCGCTCCTCGTCGCCGGAACCGCCGCGTTCGCCTTGGCCGTCCCGCTGTTCCTCACGAGCAACCGTCGCTCGCAGCGGACCCTCGGTATGAAGCGTTGGCGCGCCCTCCACAAGCTCACGTACGTCGTCGCCACGGCACTGGTCCTACACGTCATCCTCGTCGGCGACATCGGCCCCGGCGCCGGCCTCATCACCCTTGGATTCATCGCTCGCATCCCGGCCCTGCGGCGGTGGAGCGAGGCTCGGGGTTTGAGCCGATAACCCCGCGCCAGCAGAATGGCCGGGTGCGTATCGTCCGTAGTGCCACCGCCGCCGTGCTCGCCGCCATCTCCGGGCTCCACGTGGCCTGGGGTCTCGGTTCGTCCTTCCCCAGTTCCGACCGGACGACCCTGGCCGACACCACCGCCGGCGCGCCCGAGCTGGCCCCTCCGCCGGCGTGCTTTGCGGTGGCCGGGCTGCTCGCCACCGCCGCCACGCTCGTCCTCGACGTCTTGCCTCTGAGCCGGCGATTGCGCAACGCGGGCGTGTCCGTGCTCGCGTTGGTCCTCGGCGCACGCGGCACCTTCGGCGTGATGGGCCAGACCGGCAAGATCGTGCCCTGGACCCCATCGGAACGGTTCAACAGCATCGACAGGAAGTACTACGGCCCGCTGTGCCTGGGGCTGAGCGCCGGGGCCCTGGCGTCGCTGCGAAGCGAGTAGCGCCACGACGGCGGCGCCCCGAGACACCGTCGCCCACGGCCGCCGAGTACCATTGATAGGACCCATTCGGTTTCCTGAGAGGGTCCATGCCCGACAAGCTCAAGAAGAATCTGAACCTCTTCGACGTGTACGCCATGTCGACCGGAGCCATGTTCAGCTCCGGGTTGTTTCTCCTGCCCGGTTTGGCTGCGGGTTTCACCGGCGACAGCGTCTATCTCGCCTACTTCGCGGCCGGTTTCCTGATCCTGCCCGCGATGTACTGCATCGCCGAACTCTCGACCGCCATGCCCAAGGCGGGAGGTACGTACTACTTCCTCGATCGGGCCATGGGCCCGCTGATGGGCACCATCGGTGGGCTGGGCTCGTGGGTCGCGGTCGTGTTCAAGAGCGCGTTCGCCCTGGTGGGCATGGGCGCGTACCTGGGCATTTACCTCGACCTGCCCTTCACCCTGCTCGCCATCATCTTGACGGTGGTGTTCGGCCTGATCAACGTCATCGGCGCCAAGGAGACCACGCTGCTTCAACGGGTGCTCGTCGGTGCCCTGGTCGTGATCCTCGCCGCATTCATCATCCTGGGCCTGACCGAGGTCGAGGGGGTGTCCGCCCTGGCGCCAAACGACGACGACCAGGGGTTCTTCCGTTCCGGTTTGGCCGGCTTCGTCTCCACGATCGGCCTGGTGTTCGTCTCCTACGCCGGGCTCACCAAGGTGGCGAGTGTGGCCGAGGAGGTCGAGAACCCCGACGTCAACATTCCGCTCGGGATGACCCTGTCGCTCGCCACCGCCACGATCATTTACACCCTCGGAACCCTCATCCTCATCAACGCCCTGGAACAACCGGTGCTCGAGGAGAGCCTCACCCCCGTCGCCGACGCCGGCGGTGTGTTCCTCGACTGGGTGCCGTTCGACCTCGGCGTCATCCTCATCGTGGTCGCCGCCATCGCCGCATTCGCATCGACGGGCAACGCCGGCATCATGTCGGCGTCTCGCTACCCCTACGCCATGGCGAAGGACGAACTCATCCCGGCCAATCTCGCCGAGCTCGGCCGCTTCGGCACCCCGACCCGATCGGTGGCCATGACGGTGCTGGCGATGATCGTGGTCCTCAGCGTGTTCGACGTCGAGGCCGTCGCCAAGCTGGCATCAGCCTTTCAGCTCGTCCTGTTCAGCCTGATCTGCGTCGCCGTCATCGTCATGCGGGAGAGCCGCATCGACAGCTACAAACCCGGCTTTCGGGTGCCGTTCTACCCGTGGCTGCCCATCGCCGGCGTGCTGATCGCCATGTGGTTGATCAGCGAGATGGGACTGCTCGCCATCGTGTTCACGGCGGCGCTGCTCATCGGGTGCATCTTCTGGTACCGCTTCTATGCCCAGGGCAACCTCGAACGCCGAGGCGCGATCTTTCACGTGCACCAACGGCTCGGTGAGCAGAAGTTCGTCGGCCTCGAACGCGAACTCATGACGATCATCCACGATCGCACCGAGTCCGAGGACCTCTCCTATGAGGCCCTCATCGCTCGCTTCTCGGTAAACAACGTACAGGACGGCACCTACGACAAGGAAAAGCTCACCGACCTGCTGGCCGCAGCCGCGATCGAGCGCTTCGACGCCGGCGAGGAGGTAGCCGCGACGCTCCAGGGCGAGTGGTCGTTCCGCCCCATCGGCGCAGGTGTGTATCTGTCGATCACCACGCTGAAGGGCCTGACCCAGCCCGAACTGATCGGCTGCCGCTTCAGCGGTCAGGCCACCTTCAACTTCACCGAAGTGGATCCGGACGAATCCGCCGCACCGCACGACATCGACGAAGCCGACGATTTCGACGAACTCGACGAACTCGGTGACGCCCACACGCTCTTGTTTCTCGTCTGCCCGGATCGTCCCGTAGGACTCGACCTCCGGCTGGCCGGCCACCTCGCCGAAGTGGTGCAAAGCGACCTCTTCACCGACCGCTGGCTCCAGGCACCCGACGACAAAGCGCTGAACGCCATCTTGATGCGCGACGATCACTTCTACCACGGCCCCATCGAGACCCTGCCGTTCCTGGTCGACCAACTCGGCACACCGGTGGGAGAACTCGAACTGCCGCCATCGTGCATCATCGCCATCATCGAACGCGACGGCGAGCTGATCATTCCGACCCCGGACGTCAGGCTGCTGGCCTTCGATGGTGTGGCCGTGATCGGCGATCCCGCCGATATCCAGTTGCTGAACGAGGGGCTCGACCCGTGGGAGGTCAAGCAGACGGAATTGGCCGCCGCCAACGAGCTGGCCCGGGAAGCGGCTGCCGAAGCCGAGTCGCAGGTCGAGCCAATGCTCTAGCGGCGCCCGCGCCCCCGATTGGTTAGGTGCCGGCGGCGACGGCGAAGTCGAGACCGGCGCTCACGGCCGCCACCTGCGCCTCGATGCACTGCTCGGCGGTGGCGTGCGGGCTGTCCGGATACACCTCGGTCGTGGTCGTGAACCGGGCGCCGGTCATGCCCGCGCAGAGCCCGAGCTCCCGGTTCGGGTAGTTGATGACTCCCCGGCCGGCGACGTCGGCACCGATGATTTGGCCGTGCTCGTCGGCCGGAGCGATATGGGTGACGGCTTCGACCCCGGCGATGATGGCGGCTTGAAATTCCGGTTGCGGGTTCTCGGTGTCGCCCACGGTGTAGAACCCATCGGGGATCACCCCCGGCGTGTACGCGGTGCCGTCGCGCGCGGCGACCGCGGGGCGGAACTCGGTCTCGTCACTGTCGGTCGTTTCGTGCAGGTCGAGGTGCACCACGACGTCGACCCCGGCCGGAACGGCGGCCATGAGTTGGGCGGCTTCCTCGGACCGGCCGTCCGGGCGGAACGACCGGTTGGGGTCGACACAATTCGGATTCCACCGGTTGATCACCTCATAGCCCCAGGGGCTGACGCACGGCGCGACGAATATGTTCAACCGGTCGCGATAGGTGTGAGCGGCGACCTCGAGAAACCGGATCGCCCCCTGCACCCCGCTGGTTTCGTAGCCGTGTACGCCACCGGTGATGACCGCCCAGGGCGCCGATGGGTCACCGGCGGTGAGGGTCATCGCCATCAGCGGATACCGCTCTTCATCGAGCGGCAGCGCACCGTACTGCGTCAGGTCGAAACCGTCGGCGGTCCGCAGCGCATCGAGTTTGGCCACCACCTCGTCGTGATAGCTCCGCTCGATGGTGCGGGCGGCAAACCAGGCGGCCGCGTCGGCGTCGGTCCACGGTTCGCCCGGGGTGCCGATGGGATAGAAGCGCTCCATGGCTGGGAATGTACCGCCCCGCGCCTGTGCGAGGATGGCCCATGGCAAACATTCTCCTCACCGGTGCAGGCTCAGGTTTCGGCAAGGGAGCGGCCATCGAATTGGCGAACCGGGGACATACGGTGACCGCCGCCACGTTCCTCGAATCCGAAGCTGAGCAACTGGGCGCCGCTCATCCCAAGCTCTCGACTATGAAGCTCGACGTCACCAACGCCGCCGAGGTCGAACGGGTTTCGGCCATGGACGTCGACGTACTGATCAACAACGCTGGTCGGGGCTGCATGGCGCCGCTGACCAATGTGGCGCTCGACGAGGTTCGTCAGACCTTCGAGGTCAACGTCTTCGGCATGCTCGCCATGAGCCAGGCGGTGATTCCCGCGATGCGCACCCGGGGCTCGGGCCGCATCATCAACGTGTCGTCTATCGCCGGGGTTCTGGCCGGAGCCATGTCGAGTCCCTACGCGATGACCAAACATGCCGTTGAGGCCCTCACGCTGTCCATGCGGGAGGAACTCGCTCCCTATGGCGTCGACGTGATCAAGATCAACCCGGGCCCGTATCTCACCGGGTTCAACGACCGCATGGTCGACGGCATCGAGCCACTCATCGACCCCACCGACGAACCCGCGGTCGGGGCGCATCAGTTCCTCAAAGAGGTGATGAAGGATCAGGCCGACCCGCAGGAGATCGTCCTCGCCCTCGCCGACCTCGCCGAAGCCGAAACCGCGCCGCTCGAGACGTTTCTGCCCGAGGGCATCAAGGACATGCTCGACGCGATGCTCGCCGCGCGCGAGTAGCCGCCGATGCTACGCCAACGAAGAGGGACCACATGACCGACCTGAGCGCAAGATTCGCCACCGCCATTGGAGAGGTTCGCGCCCTGGGAGCAGTCCTGGGCACGGTCACCGACGCGGACTGGGGACGCCCAACACCCTGCGACGATTGGACCATCGCCGAGCTCGCAGACCATGTGTCGGCGGTTGGGTTTCAACAGGCAGAAGCCTTTCATCGAGCGAGGGTGGGAGGCACCGACGCACCGGGAGAGCTGAGCCTTCGCGCCACCGGGGCCGAACTGGCGATGGTCGTGGCGCAGAGTGCGGACCACCTGGCAGCCGCCGAAGCACTGATGCAAGGTCGGGCCTGGCCGCCCATACCGATGCCGTTCATGACGCTGCCGGCACCGAGCGCTCTTGGCGCCATCATCATCGAGCACGCCTTCCACACCCATGACCTGCACCAGGCGCTCGGCCGCGACGAACCCTTGTCGGCGGCCGGCTGCGACGCACTGCTCGAACTCGGGGACGCGTTTCTCGTCCTCCAGGCCCGACCTGCCGAAGCCGATGCGATCGGGTTCGAACTGGTTGCGCCCTCGAAGAGGATGGTCCTCGGCTGGGACGGCGACGAGTGGAGCGACCGACTCTCACCCGGTATGCGTCCATGCACGATCGAGGGGTCCGACGAGGCCATCGCCCTGTTCATGATGCAACGGCTGCCGGCCGACAGCCCCGAGCTGGCCATCACGGGCAGGACCGAACTTGCCGACCGATTTCGCCGACTCGTCCAGCCGCTCTAGCCCGGCAGCTCCCGGCCAGACCGGCGGACCGACCCGACTTCAGGGCCTCGACCGCGATCAGACCATCGGGTTGGTGATCGGCTGGCCGAGCAACTGTCGGGTGTGGTCGGCATAGCGGGATTCACGGTCGAACACGATGTGGTTGGCTGCCGTGCTGACATCGCGGGCGAACCGCTGGATCGGATTGTCGAGCATGGCGCCGCTGGCGCCGACGAGCGAGGCGATCGTGTTTGTCGCCTGGCGACACATCACCACCGCGTGGGTGATGCGGCTGAGCCACTCGCTTCGTTCCTCGGGCCCGGCGTCGGCCCGACGGGCCATGACGTCGGCGAGGACGGCCCGCATCAGCAGTTCGGCAGCATCGATCGAAAGCGAGGCCTCGGCGATGAGGCCGAAGTTGCCCTCGCCCTTGACGGAGCCGGATGCCTCGATCTTGGCCCGTACCTGCTCGCTGAAGGCCGCCCGGGCGCCCCGAGCTGCGCCGAGGCACGGGAGACCGGCGGCAAACGCCAGGATCGGCATCAGCGGAGTTGCGTATAGCGGCGAGCTGTACCGGTCGGCGATTCCGAGGCCGCCATCGAGCATGCCGAGGAACGGCAACCCGCGCTCGGTGGGTACGACGACATCGTCGATGGCGAAATCCATCGATCCGGTGCCGCACATTCCGGCGATGTGCCAATTGTCGATCGGTTCGACATCCTCGATCGGCATGAGGAACATCATCGGGGTCACGGCGCCGTCGGCGGCGGTGGTCAGGCATCCGGCAAGCGCCCAGGTTCCGTGCACGATGCCGGTGCCCCACGACCAGCGACCGGCGACCCGGTACCCGCCGTCGACCGGTGCGGCCGTGCCGCCCCAGATATTCAACGCTGCGGGGGCGAGTACGTAGGCGTCGTCGCCGTAGACGACGTCCTGCACCTCCTCGGGGTACTCGGCGAGCCAGAAGGCGTGCTCGATGTAGAAGCCGATGACCCAGCCCATCGACGGATCGGCCTCCGCCAGGATCAGCACCACCTCGAAGAACGTGTCGATGTCGTGTTCGTAGCCGCCGTAGCGCTTCGGCACCATCATCGAAAACAGTCCGCTGGTGCGGGCGGCGTCGATGACTTCGTCGAGCGGGCGGCGCGCGACCTCGGCCTCTCTCGCCTTCTCCCGCAGCAGCGGAGCGAGCTCGTGGGCTGCCTGGATGCACTCGTCGGGGGTCACCGCCGAAGGATTGCACCCCCCGATGCAACATGTCACACGCGCACCCACGCATCGACGAGGACTTCGTGGGTACCGCGCGGTACGAGGCGGCCGGAAACCAGCGCTATCGGGGCGAAGCACTACGTTTGGTCGGGTGGCCGAACCACCCAGTTTTGTGAAGTTGCCCGCCGGTTGGCCGGCGCTGCCGGCTCCGGTCACCGGATTCGAAGAGAGGGAGACCGTGTGAGACTGCTCACTTTTGCCGACGACGCTTCCGGGGCTGACCGGGTGGGGCTACGGGTTCACGACCGGGTGGTACCCGTCGCCGAGTTGGCGCCTGACCTTCCGTCCAGCGTCATGGAGCTTCTGGCGGGTGACCATCTCCCCGCCCTGGCCGAGGCGGTCGCCGGCCCCGGCGTCGCTGCGGCCGTCGACCGGGCCGGGATCACGGCGGCAGAGCTCACCTACCGGCCGCCCATCCCGCGACCGGGCAAGACGCTGTGTATTGGCCGTAACTACGCGGCCCACGCCGCCGAGGGGGGCGCCGACACCCCTACGTTCCCCGAGGTGTTCATGCGCGGCGCGACATCGTTCGTGGCCCACGGTGGGGAGATCGTTCGCCCATCGTGTTCCGACAAGCTCGACTTCGAAGGGGAGTTCGCCTTTGTCGTCGGCACCCGTGGTCGCGATGTGTCGGAAGACCGCGCACTCGAGCACGTGGCGGGCTACACCCTGTTCAACGACGCCACGTTGCGCGACTACCAGCGCAAGGCTTCACAGTGGACGGTGGGCAAGAATTTCGACTCGACCGGAGCCTTCGGCCCGGAGCTGGTCACGGCCGATGAGCTTTCGCCGGGACTCGCCGGCCTCACGCTCCGCAGCTACCTCAACGGCGAGGAGATGCAGGTGGGCAACGTCGACGATCTCGTCTTCAGCGTGCGGCGGCTGATCGCCATCCTGAGCGAAGCGATGACCCTCGAGCCCGGAGACGTGGTGGTTACCGGCACCCCATCGGGAGTGGGCTTCGCCCGCACCCCACCCGTATTCATGAAGCCCGGCGACGTGATCGAGGTCGAGGTCGAAGGACTCGGCCGGCTGTCCAACAACGTTCGCGACGAGATGCCAAGGGTTGACTGAATCGCGACCGGCATCGTTGGCGTCGGCAGGTCACGGGGTCCAACCCGAACCAGGTGTGACAGTGGACACATTTTAGAGCGGGTGCTAGAAAATTCTCATTCCCGGCCGTCGAACCCCGGCGGCCCGAGCGCAGGAGGTGCCGTGGCCACACGAATCGAGCCAATCAAACCCGGGGCCAGCCCCGACCCGGAGGTCAATGAACTTCTGGCCCAAGCCAAAGACGGGTGGTGGGCCGACGCCAACATGTTCGGAGTCATCGCCCGGAACCCAAAGAACCTCAAGACCATCGTGCCGGTGTTCGTTTCGTTCTTTGCCGAAGGCAACGTGGAGCCGCACCTCCACGAGCTGATGCGACTAAAAACCGGCCAGATCAACGACTGCGCCTATTGAAATACTGTTCGCAGCGTCGCCGTGCGCGACGCCGTAGGTCCCCGAGAGTCGGCATGCATGGAGCATCAGCCCACCGCGGGAGACGTTCTCAATGAACGCGAAGCACTGGGCGTTTCTCTCGCCGAGCGCATCGCGCTCGATCCGCACACCGTTACCGACGAGTTCTTCGCCAGCCTCAAGGAGCACTTCACCGAGGACGAGATCGTCGAGATGGTCTTTGCATGCGGCATCTTCAATTGGGGGAACAAGTTCAACATCACGATGAACATGGATTCCGCCGACGAGTCGGAGTACGAGGGCGACATGCAGTACCGACAGGAGGAGATCGCCTGACATGGAGATCGACGAGGTTGACAGCAAGTCGCTCGCCGAGGTCGTCCTGGCCGAGGATCGCGGCGTGATGATCGACTTCTGGGGTACGTGGTGCCAGCCGTGTCGAACCCTGCGGCCCCACCTCGAAGGCCTCGCCGATGAGTACGCCGACTCCTGGCGAATGGTGGCCGTGTTGGTTGACCGCAACGAGGACGTCGTTGCGGCCTATGACATTCGGTCGACGCCAACGTTCGTCTTCCTCAAAGGGGGCGACGAAGTGGCTCGCATCACCGGTGCGGTACCGACCGGTGAAATAGCCGAAACCATGGCGCTCCACCGGTGACCGGGCCGCTGGTGGCGCCGCCGGGCGGAGCGCCACCAGCGGCTACCAGGCGTAAATTTGGGCTTCGACGGCGGCCGAGATGGCCGTGAGTTCGTCGCCACTCGCGCCGCTGCGGGCCAAGATATTGAGCCCGAGGACAGCCGCTACGAGCAACTCGGTGCGGGCGGCCACCACCGACGACTCATCGGTAAACGAGGCCAGGGCCACGCCCAGGAGCCGGCGAAGAGTCGTCAGGTACGCGGCCACTCGATAACCCTGGTCGCTGCGTTCGGCGGCAAGGTTCAGTACCAGGCAGCCAGGTGTTTCGCCGCTACCCACCCAGGCGGTCATCGCCTCCACGAAGTCCACAATCTCGGACTTTCCGGGGTTCGGGACCTCAAGCGCGGCGAGCACGTCGGCGCGGAGCCGCTCCTCGTAGCGGTCGACCACCTGATCGAGCAGCTCGCGCTTGGACCCAAACGTGTTGTAGATCGACGACTGTCCCACGCCCAGCGCGCTCTCGAGCGAACGGGTCGTCGCGCCGGCGAATCCGTCGCGCCAAAACACCTCGAGGGCGGAATCGATCGCCTCGGTCCGGTCGAAGTCGAGCGGACGACCAGCTGACCTGGCGTTCGACAGCGACCCCTTACCGTTCATGCCAACAGTGTATGGGGGCACTCTCGATCCGTCGCTACGCGAAGACGACCTTCGGCTGCGGCCAGTACTGCCGGCGGCGGCCGACACCCGCTTAGGAAAACGGCGCACCGGGTTCGATCTTGCCCGCCGTGAACCCGCCATCGACGCTGAGATCGGTTCCACTCACGAAGCCGGCATCATCGCTCGCCAGCCAGACGATCGCCCGGGCCGCATCGAGCATCTCCCCCGACCGGTTGAAGGGCTTGATCGGCCGATCGGGCAGCCGCTCGGTGCGCTTGCTCAGTCGTTCGATCGCCTCGGCATGAAATGGGGCCGACATCTCGATGCTGCCGACGCCCGGGCACAGCGTGTTGACCCGAATGCCGTACATGCCCAGTTCGACCGCGGCGGCCTTGGTCAGACCCTTCATTCCCCACTTGCTCGAGGTGTAGGCCGCGACACCGTTCGACCCTTCGTTGGCGTCGACGGACGCGACGTTGATGATCGACCCGCCGCGGTTGCGCATGTCCGGGATCACGGCCTGGATCCCCAGGTATGCGCCCACCTGGTTCACCATGACGATTCGCGTGAGGGTGTCGAAGTCCATTGTCGCAATCGGCCCCACATCGAGGATCGCGGCGTTGTTCACCAGCACGTCAACCGGACCGAACGCGGCGTTGCAGGCGGCGACGGCGGCCGACCAGTCTGCTGGTTCGCGCACATCGAGGTGGCGGTACACGGCGGCGTCGCCCAACCCGGCGGCAACCGCCTCGCCGAGATCATCCAGCACGTCGGTGACGAGAACCTCGGCACCCTCGGCGACGAATTCCCGCGCGGTCACCTCACCGGTCCCCCGCGCCGCGCCGGTGATGATCGCCACCTTGCCTTCGAGCATTCCCATGACTCGCTCCCCCTCTTTTCGACTACGACGAGCTCTGCGCCGTCGCTCGCCTCAACAAGAGTCGCCGCCGGCGCGAATTTCAACTGGTCCACCGACGCCGAGGGCCGCAGGGCCACCCCGCCGACGCTGCCGGCGCCCGGCGCAACCGGGCCACAACCCCATGGCCGTTCGAGCGGCGATGCCGACCAACTACGGTGCGGGGATGGTCGCCGCGCCGGTCGTTCCGCTCGATGAGGACAGCTACTGGGCCGACCCGTACCCCATCCTGGCTGAGCTACGAGACCGCCACCGCAGCGCCGTGGAGCCCGACGGCAGCAAGGTCCTGCTGCGGTGGGCCGACGCGGAGGAAACGAAGAAACGGGCCGAGTTCGTCAACGAGGGCCTCGAATACATCGAACGGCGGGGCTTCCGGCCGGGTGACCCGCTGTATGAATGGCGGCGCTACAGCGTCGGGGCTCGCAACGGTGAGGACCACCGGCGGTTGCGAAGCCTGGTCAATCGGGCACTCACCCCCCGATCGGTCGACCGGGTACGCGAGGTGGTCTACGGCCACGTCCGGGATCTCCTCGAACGCCACCGCGACGCGGGCGAATTCGACGTTCGCCAGGAGATTCGCACCGTCCCATTCCTGTCGATCGTGGCCTTCCTCGAGATCGAGCCCAGCGAGGCGGTGGCCATCGGTCAACAGATGGCCGGGGGCGCCGGCGAGGCGTTCGGACCCAACGTCACCCAGGAGATTCGGGATCGGGCGAACGGCGTCTTCGCGGCGCTGATGGAGTTCGTCGGCGAGCTGGTCGAGGCCCGTCGCTCCCGCCCGCGCGACGATCTGTTGACCAGGCTGATCGAGGCCGAAGAGGACGGCCACCGACTCAGCCACGACGAGTTGATCGTGCTGTTCACCAACATCTTCGGGGGCGCGATCGAGACGACGGCGAGCCTGATGACGAGCACGTTCCTCGAACTGGCGGCGCACCCTGACCAGCTCGCGTTGCTCCGGGCGGACCCCGATGGCCTGAAGCGCGGCACGATCGAGGAGGTCCTGCGCTACCGCCCGGGGTTCACGAGCACCGGGAACGTCGCCGTAGCCGACACCCGCATCGCCGGGCTCGACATCGCCGAGGGCGAGAAGATCAGCATCATCATCGGCGGCCCGAACCGCGACCCGGCGAGATACGCCGACCCCGACCGGTTCGATGTCACCCGGGACCCGACCCGTTGGTCGTTCTCGTTCAGCATGGGCCCCCATTTCTGCCTGGGACAGGCACTCGCACGCGCGGAGCTTCAGGAAACCGCGGCCGCGATCGCCCGCCACGCCCATGACCTCGAACTCACCGCGACTCCGCAGTGGCTGCCGCGAGTGATGGTGAACAACGTCGACCAGTGCCCGATTCGCTACCGGTTCGAGCCGTAGTCGATGAGCGAGCCGGCGAAGAAGAACCACCGCGGCCAACCGTTCGACGACGATGCGGCCGCCGTAGCCGCGGCGATCGCCGAGGTGAGCGTCCCCGCCCTGCTCTGCTCGCTGGTGCACATGACCGGCGACCCGGCATGGATTCGCGGACCCCGTCGGCCAAGCATGGCCGCGCCGTCGGCCCGCCAGGGAGGTATGGCCGACGCCGACCTGGCCTCGGTGCGCGCCGACGCCCTTGCGGTGATCCTCGACTACCGCGAGCAGGGTTATCCGGCCCACGAGCTACCGATGGCCGTCATCGAGGAGATGATGGCGTTTCTCGCCGCCAAACCCGTGCCATCCGCCATCACCGAACTGTTCCACTTCGACCTGCAACTCGACGGAATCGACCCGGCGGCGATCACCTGGGGCGACGAGATCGACCCGGCCGTTGGGGATCGTTCGCCGGTTGTGGTCATCGGCGCAGGCATGGCCGGCATCCAGGCCGGGATCCGCCTGCAGCAGGCAGGCCTGCCCTTCACCATGGTCGACAAGAACGCGGGACCCGGCGGCACCTGGTGGGAGAACCGGTACCCGGGAGCGCGAGTCGACGTTCCCAGCCGGCAGTACTGCTACGCCTTCGAACCGAGCGACCACTGGAGCGAGTTCTACTGCCAACACGCCGAGCTGCGCGACTACTTCGCCACGGTGTTCGATCGGTACGAACTGGGCCCGCACTGCCGTTTCGAAACCGAGGTCACGGGCGCGGTGTGGGACGAATCCGTCGGCCGTTGGCGGGTGATGGTTCGCTCCCGCGACGGCGCCACCGAGGAACTCGACGCGCGGTTCATCATCTCGGCGATGGGTTCGTTGAACATCCCCCGCATGCCCGCCATCGACGGCATCGACAGCTTTGCCGGGCCGTCGTTTCACTCTGCTCGATGGCCCGACGGGCTCGACTACGACGGCACCCGGTTCGCCCTCGTCGGCGCCGGAGCGAGCGGATTCCAGATCGCGCCGGCGATCGCCGCCGATGTGGAGCACCTCGACATCTTCCAGCGGACCGTGCAGTGGGTGATGCCGAACCCGATCTACCACGAGGCCGTCCCCGCCGGGGAGAGGTGGGCGATGCAACATCTGCCCTTCTTCGGCCGGTGGGTCCGGTTCATGTCGACCTATCCCGGGATCGGCGTCGACATCGAGGGCTACCGAATCGACCCCGACCATGTCGACCCGACCAATCGGTCGGTCAACCCGACCAACGCCAAACGCCGCGACGTTCTTCTCCGGTTCATGCAGGAGCAACTGGCCGATCGACCCGACCTGCTCGAACGGTCGACGCCCAACTACCCCGCGCTCGGAAAACGCATCCTGCAGGACGACGGCAGCTGGTTCGCCTGCCTCAAGCGACCCAACGTCGAACTCATCGACACCGGCATCGACCGGATCGTGCCGGAGGGAATCCTCACCACCGACGGCACCATGCACCCCGCCGATGTGATCTGTTACGCGACCGGCTTCCGAGCCAACGACTACTTCGCCTTCGACGTCATCGGCCGCCATGGCGTGTCGCTACGCGAGCAATGGGGCGACGAACCAACCGCGTACGTCGGCATCACGATGCCCAATTTCCCCAACCTCTTCCTGTGTTACGGCCCCGGCACCAACCTCGCCCACAGCGCCGGGCTGTTCTTTCACGCGGAGTACCAGACCATGCACGCCATGGACGCCATCCACCGGGTCCTCGCCGCCGATGCCCGCACGATCGAGGTGCGCCGGCAGGCCCATGACGACTACGTCGCCCAACTGCTCGAACAGATCTCCTCGCTCGTGTGGGCCCACCCGAGCATTCGCCACAGCCACTACAAGAATCCCGACGGCAAGGTGTACACCCTGTCGCCGTGGCAGCTCTACGACTACTGGGCGATGACGCGCCGGGTAGACCCGGAGCACTACCACATCGACCAACCCGGCTGATCGGACCCGTCAGAGGCCCGCGAGCGGCTATCGCCGAACGACGGACTCCCGTTCCGCTTGGGGAGACTAGGCGGTCTCGTACACGCCGGTCTGGGCGCCGACGATCGAGTAGCCCGCTCGGGCCAACTCGGTATCGGCGGCGTCGACGGTCATCGTGCCGGTCACCCACACGGCGCCCCACGATTCATCGATCGTGAGCCCCTGTCCGCCTTCGAGCGTCACCATGACGGTCTGGTTGGGCGGCGGAGGCGGCACGTGGACGCACGCCCCGAAGTAGGGAACGAGGAGAAACTCGGTGACGAGATCACCCTCATAGGTCAGCGGCGCCACGAAGCCCTCGAGCCGGATGTCGCTACCCGCCAACTCGGTGTTGACCGGTTGGTTGTCGAACTCCTCCTGGAGTTCGGCGAACACCGCGTCGGCTTCGGGGGTACCGGGCTCGACTTCAGCGATTCGCTCGTCGAAGCGGGCGGACATCTCTTCCTCGGAGAAGCCCGCGGGGACGAGGTCTTTCCAGTCGATCAGCTCGAACCCATCGTCGGGCAGGGCGGCGGGTTCGCCTTGTTCGGCCTCCTCACCGAGGAATTCATCGAGGGTGGCGCCGTACTCCGGCCCGTCGGTGGCGGTGGTCGGCGTCGACGCGACCGCCGACTCGTCCGAGGCGGCCTGAATCCCGCTCGATTGCTCGGCACAAGCGCCACTGATCACCACGACGGCGGCGAGCACAGCCATTCGGGATCGATTCTTTGCGGCACTGAGGTCCATAGATCTGAGTATCGGGTTGTTGAGTTTCATACCTTAAGGGCCAGTCCGTCCTGGATCGATCGGCGGTAGGCGATTACCCCGGGAACGAGGGAAACGACCACCGCACTCAAGATTACGCCAAACATGATGGTTAGTTGCGTCGAGTCGAGCCAGGTAATGGCCAGGTCGATACCGGTCCGCCGGGCGACCATCGGGCGCGCCAGCACGAGCAGCCCGTAAACCAGGCCAACGCCGGCCACACATCCGGCCACAACGACCAGAAGCGTCTCCAGCAAAATCAGCGAGACGACGTGGGTGGCACGAGCACCGATCGAACGAAGTACCGCAATCTCGCGTCTTCGTTCGTTGAGGGTCGACAGGATCGTGGTCAGCATGCCGAGCAGGCCGACCACCAGGACGAAACCGGAGATGACGAACAGAATCTGCTCGATGGTCGAGATCGTCCGCCAGAATTCGGCCAGGGTGGCTCCCGGCAGAATCGCCGACATCGGTTCGTCGGGGTAGTCGTTGATGGCCCGCTGCACCTGGAACGTTTCGGCCCGGTTCTCCAACCCCACGAGGAAGGCCGTGATGGCCGTGGGCGTGAGGTCGAGCTGCAGGGCCTGCTCGGCATCCAGCGTCACCGAGGAACGACCGCCGTCCTGCCAGTCGACGTGAATGGCCTCGATCCCCGCCAGGCTCACGTGCACCGTGCGGTCGACCGGGGTGCCGGTCTTGGCGAGAACGCCGACGACGGTAAACGGTTTGTCATCGTGCCCGGCGAAGTCGGCGGAGACCAGACCGTGGGAGATGATGATCTCGTCGCCGATCGAATAGTCGAGTTCGTTGGCCACGTCCGCGCCGAGGACGGTTTCGAACACCCCATCAAATCGTTGGCCATCGTCGACGACGAGGGGTTTTCGGTTCCCGTACCGGTAGAAGTCGAAGTAGTCCGTCGTCGTCCCCATCACCCGGAAGCCCCGGTGGGAATCACCGAGCGAGATCGGCACGGTCCAGGCCACCTCCTCCATCTCGGCGAAGTGCTCGTAGGTCTCCCAGCTGACGTTGTTCGTCGCGTTTCCAATGCGGAAGACGCTGTAGAGAAGAAGGTTCGTCGGTGAGCTCCGGGCGCCGACGATGAGGTCGGTTTGCGACACGGTGTTGAGCAGACTGCTCCTCGATTCCTTGCGGATCTTGTCGACACCGAGCAACAAGGCAACGCTGATGGCGATCGTGAAGATGGTGAGGATCAGGCTCGTCCGCCGGAACTTGGCGCTCTTGATGGCGATCCGCAGCAGGTTCACGGCGAGGCTCCCACCGCATCATCAGCCGCGTCGCCCGGCATGTCATCCGCCGTACGGAGCTCGATCGATCGGGTGAAGCGACCGGCGAGCTGTGGGTCATGGCTGACGAAGACGAGGGTGCACGAACGGGCTTCGGCCTCGCGGAACAGCAGCTCGAGAAACCGGTCTCGATTCTCGGTGTCGAGGGCTGAGGTGGGTTCGTCGGCGATGATGATCTCGGGGCCACCGATGAGCGCACGGGCCACCGCAACCCGCTGTTGCTGACCGACGCTCAACTCGTTGACGGGAGCGTCGTAGGACGAGTCGGGCAGGTTCAGCGCCGAGAGCAGGTTGCGCGCCGCCGTCTTCACCTCGGTCGATTCGGCCGCTCGCTCCCGCTTTCGGGCCGAGAATGCGCAGGCCAGAGTGACGTTCTCGACGGTCGAAAGATACGGCAGAAGGTTGAACTGCTGGAAGATCACCCCGATGTGGTCGGCGCGGAACTGATCGCGGCGGCTCGCCGAGAGTTCGGCGAGGTCGGTGCCGAGGAGGCGGACCACACCAGCGGTCGGTGTATGCACGCCCGCGAGCAGGTTGAGGAGCGTGGTCTTGCCGCTACCGCTCGCGCCCCGAACAAACAGGTGCTCGCCCGCTTGGAGGGTCAGCTCATCGATGTCGATGAGGTCGTTGCTCTGACCCGGCCAACGGAAACGGGTCTGTTCCAGACAAACGACGGCGGCGGCGCGGTCGATCAAGGGTCGAGTCGCAGAGTTGGGTTCTCGGGCGACAGTTCGGCCGACGACTGGCTCGAGGCCGATACCCACTCGACGTCGACGTCCTCGAAACCGGGGAACTCACCGAACAATCCAGAGAGATCGACCTCGGCAATGTCGTCCGGGTTGGCGCACGAGAACGCCCACGAGACGGTCATCTCGGAGTGGCTCGCCTCCTGCTCGATCGCGGTCGACGCCGGTTCGGCGAGTTCGCAACCCGCCTCATCGTTGATCGTGATGACGCCGGTGGCCGTGATGGCAGCGGTGCGATCCGACGCGGTGGCCAGGTCCTCATCGGACTCGGGCTCGTATTCGAAGCCGAACACGTTCTGCGTCGGGCTGATCAGGTCGATGACCACATCGGAGTCGATCCAGGCGACGGACAGTTCGGCCGTGCCGTGCTCATGGGCCCCCAGGCCGCCGGCGTCGTCGTCATGGCCTTCGTCGGCATGGTCCTCATCGCCCTCATCGGCATGGTCGTCATCGCCTTCATCGGCATGGTCCTCATCGCCCTCGTCGGCATGGTCGGCCTCGTCGGCATGGTCCTCATCGCC
>CALHYX010000042.1 GCA_938041035.1 uncultured Acidimicrobiales bacterium
GATGGTTCGCGGCGGGGGATCAGGGGGTGGGTGGGGTCTTTGGCGCGAGGTAGATGGCGGCGAGGGGTGGGAGGTCCACGGTCAGCGAATGCTGGTGGCCGTGACGGGGTTCGTCGGTCGTCGCGAGGGTCTCCGGGTTACCGACACCGCTGCCGCCGAAGGCGACGTCGTCGCCGGAGATCAGCTCGGTCCAATCGCCCGCTGCGGGTACGCCGAGCTGATAGCCGTAGCGGGGCGTCGGCGTGAAGTTCATGACGGCGAGCACGGGCCGCTCGCCCGGGGCCTGCCGGAAGAAGGCGAGCACCGAGTTCTCCCCATCGTCGGCCACCGACCACCCGAATCCGGACGGATCATGATCCACCCGATGCAGGGCCGGTTCGGACCGATATAGGTCGTTCAACGCCCGGACGTAGTCCTTCACACCCCGATGGTCGTCCTGGGCAAGAACCTCCCACGGAAGCTCGGCCTCATGGTCCCACTCGTTCGGCGAAGCGAACTCCGAGCCCATGAACAACAGCTTCTTGCCCGGCAGGGCGAACTGGTACCCGTACAACAGTCGAAGGTTGGCGAACCGCTGCCAGCGATCGCCGGGCTGGCGATCGAGTAGCGACCCTTTTCCGTGTACGACCTCGTCGTGCGAGAGCGCCAGCACGAAGTGTTCGTGGAAGGCGTAGACCATCCGAAACGTGAGCTCACCGAGGTGCCAGTTGCGGTGCACCGGGTCCTTGGCAAAGAACTCCAGCGTGTCGTGCATCCAGCCCATGTCCCACTTGAAACCAAAGCCGAGGCCGCCGTTGGCGGTGGGCTTCGACACACCTGGCCAGGCCGTCGATTCCTCGGCGATGATCTGAACGTCAGGGTGGTGCAGGTACAGCGACTCGTTCAGTTCCCGCAACAGGCTCATCGCTTCGAGGTTCTCGCGACCACCGTGTTCGTTCGGCAACCACTCACCTTCGCGGCGGCTGTAGTCGCGGTAGAGCATCGAGGCGACCGCGTCGACCCGCAACCCGTCGACGTGGAATCGATCGAGCCACAGCCGGGCGCTCGACAACAAGAAGCTGCGCACCTCCGCACGGCCGTAGTTGAAGATGGCACTCTTCCAGTCGGGGTGAAATCCCAGGCGGGGGTCGGCGTGTTCGTACAGGTAGGTGCCGTCGAACCGGGCCAACCCGTGTCCGTCGGTCGGGAAGTGTGACGGCACCCAGTCGAGCAGCACGCCATAGCCGCGCTGATGCAACAGGTCGATGAGATACATCAGGTCTTCGGGTTCGCCATAGCGCGCCGTCGGGGCGAAGTAGCCCGTCGTTTGGTAGCCCCACGATCCGTAGAACGGGTGCTCCATGACCGGCAGCAGCTCGACGTGGGTGAACCCGGTCTCGTCGAGGTAGTCGGCGAGTTGGTGGGCGAGGCCGCGGTAGCCCTCGGGTTCATAGCGCCAGGAGCCGAGGTGCACCTCGTACACCGAAATCGGTGCGTCGTAGCGGTTGCGTGGCCCGCGGGTGGCCATCCACTCGTCGTCGGCCCAGTCGTGCCCGCCGTTCCAGATCTTCGAGCCGGTGCGCGGCGGTTCCTCCGCCGCGAACGCAACCGGGTCGGCCCGGTCGGTCGCCGCGCCGTCCCGGCCCACGATTCGGTACTTGTAGATCGCTCCCGGGGCAGCCCCGCTGACGTAGCCGGACCACACGCCGGCGTCCGACGGGGTCAGGGGGGCGGAGTCACCGTCCCAGCCGTTGAAGTCGCCGATCACCGAGACCTGTTGGGCAGCCGGCGCCCAAACGCGGAACGTACACCCGTCGGCATCGGGGTGAGCGCCGAGAAAGGTGTAGATCTGGCCGTGGGTTCCGGCGGCGAAGCCGGCGACGTCGTCAGCGTCGATGGCCGCGGGCTGTAGTGCGGTCATCGGCGCTTCGCCCGGTCCGCGATGGCCGCCTCGTACACGGCGACATGGCGGCGCGCCGGCTCGGCCCACGACCAATCGGCGGTCATGCCCCGGCTCTGGATGCCGGATCGACGCCGGGTCGATCGAATGGCTCGATGGATGGCGTCGAGCATGCCGACCGCATCGACGGTGTCGCTCACGAACCCGGTGCCGGACCGGCGATCGACGTCGGCATCTATCACCGTGTCGCGCAGTCCACCGACGGCGGTCACGATGGGAATCGAGCCGTAGAGCATGGCCTGCATCTGGGCGAGCCCACAGGGTTCAAACCGACTCGGCATGGCGATGAAGTCGGTGCCGGCGAAGATCCGATGGGCCAGCCCGGCGTCGTACCCGTCGAGAAAGAACACCTGCTCGGGGCGTTTGGTGGCCGCGAGCGCCAGGGCCTGAGCCAGATCGGATTCCCCGCTGCCGAGCACGACGAGCCGGGCACCGAGGCTGGGTAGGAACCGCTCGATATCGAGAAGGAGGTCGATGCCCTTTTGTTCGACCAGACGGCCGATGACACCGATCATCGGCAGCTTCTCGTGCCGCCAACCGATCTCGCTCAGAAGCGCCTTGCGGTTGATCGCCCGCCCGGAAAGATCCTCGGCGACGTAGTTGGCTTCGATCAGCGGATCGGTGGCCGGGTTCCAGACGGCGGTATCGATGCCGTTGCGGATGCCGACCAGACGATCGCCCAGGGCGACGAGGCGTTCGTGAAGGCCCGCACCATTCGCCGGGGTGAGAATCTCCGACGCGTACGACGGGCTCACCGAGATCACCCGGTCGACCATCTGGATCGCACCGGCCACCGGGTTCGTGCCGCCGAACCAGGCGAAGCGATACGCGTCGGTCCGCAGGTGGCCCAGCCACCGGTCATCGGTGATGCCCTGGTAGCCGAGGGTGTGGATGGTGAGCACCGTGGCGGGGCACCGGTCGACGAACGCCGGCGTCAGCGCGGTGTGCCAGTCGTTGAGATGCACGACGTCGGGTCGACGGGTGCGCACGATCTCGGCCAGAGCGGCCGAGAAACCGAAAAAGCGGACATCGTTGTCGGGCCAGGGTTCGCCTTGGGCATCGACATAGGGCTGCGGCCGGGCCATCCCGGGCACATCGATGAGCGTGACCTCACCAACGCCGGGATACTCGCCGGTACGAGCCCACGCACCGCCGACCCAATCCGGCACACGGACCTGATATTCGGTCTGCCCGGTGAGTTCGACCGTGCCGTAGTCGGGCAGCACAACGTCGACGTCCATTCCCGTCCGGCGCAGCTCAGCGACGAGCCCGCCGGCCGCTTCGGCGAGGCCACCCACCCGCGCCAGCGGTGTCAGCTCAGCGGCGGCAAAGAGAACCTTCACGGCTGACTTCCTTCCGGTTCGGAATCGATGCGGCGCATCATCACCAGCGCCCACGGTTCGACTTCCCACTTGTTGTTGCTGCATACCTGCGTGTCGCGCGTGAGCGCGGTCGCGGTATCGAGTTCGACGATCCACTTTTCGCCGCCGAGGCCCTCGGGGATCACAAAGGTCATCGGTTCGGGGCTCGCATTGAACATCATCAAGAAACTGTCGTCGGTGTACTTCTCACCGCGGGGCCCGACCGTCGGGATCGCCTGACCGTTGAGGAACATCATCAGCGATCGGGCGTAACCGACGTCCCAGTCCTCGTCGGACATGGCGTTGCCATCGGGGGTGTACCAACCGATGTCTTCGACCATGTCGCCGTGGATGGGGCGACCGTCGAACCAGCGGCGTCGCCGAAAGATGCGATGGTCCTTGCGCAGCTGCACGATGCGTCGGGTGAAGGCGAGAAACTCCTGGTCGGCGCCCGCCCAGTCGATCCAGCTCAGCTCGGAGTCCTGGCAGTAGGCGTTGTTGTTGCCGTGCTGGGTGCGCCCGATTTCGTCGCCGGCCAGCAACATCGGGACGCCCTGGGAGAACAAGAGGGTGGTCATGATAGACCGACGTCGAACGTCGCGGACATGGTTGACCGAGGCGTCGTCGGTCGGGCCCTCCGCGCCCGAGTTCCACGATCGGTTGTGGCTCTCGCCGTCGCGGTTGTCCTCCCCGTTGGCCTCATTGTGTTTGTGGTCATAGGCGACGAGGTCCGAGAGCGTGAAGCCATCGTGGGCGGTCACGAAGTTGATGCTCGCCGACGGCCGGCGCCCGGACCACGCGTACAGGTCGCTGCTACCGGTGAGCCGGTAGGCAAAGTCGGCCATCGCCGCGTCGTCACCGCGCCAGTAGTCGCGCACGTCGTCGCGGTAGCGGCCGTTCCATTCCGACCACTGCGGGGGAAAGTTGCCGACCTGATAGCCGCCTTCGCCAACGTCCCACGGTTCGGCGATCAGCTTCACCGTGCTGATGACGGGGTCCTGGTGCATGAGATCGAAGAACGATGACAATCGGTCGACCGCGTACAGCTCCCGCGCCAGGGCGGAGGCCAGGTCGAAACGGAAGCCGTCGACGTGCATATCGAGCACCCAGTAACGCAGGCTGTCCATCATCAACTTGAGCGTTTGCGGGTGCCGCATGTTCAGGCTGTTCCCGGTGCCGGTGAAGTCCTGGTAGTAGCCCCGGTTCTGTGGCGACAACCGGTAGTAGGTCGGGTTGTCGAAGCCCTTCAGCGACAGGGTCGGACCCAGGTGGTTGCCCTCGGCGGTGTGGTTGTAGACCACGTCGAGGATGACCTCGATGCCGGCGCCGTGGAGCACCTTCACCATCTGCTTGAACTCCGCCACCGGATCACCGGTCGCCGTCGCGTACGGCGCGTGCGGAGCCAGGTATCCGATCGAGTTGTAGCCCCAGTAGTTCGTCAGGCCGGCCTTGATCAGCGAGTGTTCGGACACGAAGTGGTGCACGGGCAGCAGCTCGATCGCGGTGACCCCCAGGTCGAGCAGGTGCTCGAGAACAGGTGCGGTCGCCACGCCGAGATAGGTGCCCCGAAGCCCTTCGGGAACGTCGGGGTGGGCCATGGTCAGGCCGCGCACGTGGGCCTCGTAGATCACCGTGTCGTGCAGCGCGTGCCCCGGCGGCCGGTCGTCCTCCCAGTCAAAGGCTGGGTCGGTAACCACCGACTTCGGCATGTTCGGCGCGCTGTCGCGATAGTCGGGTTGAACGGGGTACTCCTGGTTGTGACCGAACACCTCCGGGCCCCAGTGCAGTTCGCCGACGATCGACTTCGCGTACGGGTCGATCAACAGCTTCGACGCGTTACAGCGGAACCCCTCGTCGGGCCGCCAGGGGCCGTGGACGCGATAGCCGTAGGCCTGGCCGGGCTCGGCGCCGGGGACGTAGCCGTGGTGGGAGAAGCCGGTGATCTCCGGCAGCACATAGCGGGTCTCGGCACCGGCAGGATCAAACAGACACACTTCGATGCGATCGGCGATCTCGGAGTACACCGAGAAGTTGACGCCGTCGCCGTCGAACGTGGCTCCCTGCGGGAAGGGTTCACCAGGCCAGATGTCCATCTACCGCTCTCACCAACTCCACTGTGCTTCGTGGCCTCGTCGCCGAGGCGGCCGATCCTCGGGTGGTTCACCCGTGGTGACCCATCGGCGAAGGAGCCGGAGAATCCAGCGGAGTTTGGCGAGTTACTGCATTAGCTCACCCAGGCGCCGTGAAAGCCGTTCGGAACCCGCCGCGGAAGGCTGATGCGAGCGACCTCGGGGCCGCTGATGTCCTGGGCATCGAGCAGAACCAGATCGCTGCTGTTCGCGCCCTGGTCATACACCAGCACCATGAGCCAGCCGTCGTCTTCGGCGGTGCCCCCGTCCCGCGGGATGAACAACGGTTCGGCGCCGCCGCGGCCGGGCCCGTGGTCGTGCACCGTCACCGCGCCGCTGTCGAAGTCGATCTTGTTGGTCCCCGAGAACCAGGTCTCTTCGTCGGACCCGTTGGCACCGATGCTGGAGGTGTAGCCGAACCGGTGCCGGGTGTTGCTGTAGCGGCCCGACACGATCGGGAACTCGTGGCCGCGGTCGTCGATGCGTTCGGTGTGCACGGTGCGGGTGGCGGGGTCGACCGTCCAGCGGTCGAGCGTGGGCGTCGAGTCGCCCACCGGTCCGAGGAGGTCGAGGTCGAACATCTTGTCGTAACGGCAGATGTCGAGCACGACCTTGCCGTCGTCGGTGTCGTAGGCGTTGAGGGGGTGAAAGACATAGGACAGCGGCACGTCGACCCACACGATGTCGTCGGCGGTGTCGGCGCCACGGTCGAGCAGTCCGACGCGAGCGCCGTGATCGGGGTTCCACTTCATCGGGAAGCTGGCGCCCTGCATCGCCATCTCGATGTCGACCGTGACCGGCAGGTCGTACACGATCGCCTTGGACGCGGTCAACGACATGTCGTGGATCATCGGCATGTCGGCGACCGGCACCTCGACCAGCTTGGTGACCGTCGCGTCGGGGCCCACGACCATGTACTGCACGTGGTCGGCGACATCCGGGTAGCTGTAGCAAACGGCGTGAAGCTCGCCGGTATCACGATCGTATTTGGGGTGGGCGGTGAACCCGTTGGGCAGGGTCCCGCCAAAGTCGTCGTAGGCGATCGTTTCGAGCTCGTCGGTGAGTCGGGCGGGGCGGCCTCCGGCTTCGACCATGGCCCAGATCGACCCGGCGAACGCGCCCACACTGGTGTTGGGCCCTCCCCGACCATCGTCTCCCGGTGGAACCTCGGTTCCGAGGTGGGCGGCGACGCTCTCACTGCGCACCCAACGGTTGCGGTACCACTCGGCCCGACCTCCACGGATGCGAACACCGTGCACCATGCCGTCGCCGACGAACCAGTGGGCGGGGTCGCCGCTGGTGTCGATGGGGTTCGGGCCGTTACGCAACCACCGGCCGTCGAGCTGCTCCGGTATCTCGCCCGTCACCGGCAGGTTCTCGACCGTGATCTCGTCGGGAACCGGGGCCATGTTGCCCTCGAGGTAGGGGTTGCTCGCCGCAACCGGGGCGTTCACGTCGTCGATACTCATGGGGTTCTCCTGGGTGTGAGGGGTTGCGGTTGGCGGGGATCCACCGGTCAACTATCCAACCAATGGCCGGTCGGTGTCGATTGCTGAGGGGTCCGAGACCGAGGCGGCCAATTCTCGCACCTCGTCGAGCAGGTCGATCAGCTCCTCGGTGCTGGGCTCGGGTTCGGGGTCGGCCTCGCTCAGACCAAACCGGTCGTGCACGGCTCGCAGTGGAGCGGGCGCCCACCAGTTCGCCCCTCCGGCCAGTTTCATCAGGGCCGGCACCAACGTGGCCCGCACGATCGTTGCGTCCATGAGCACCGCCATGGCGAGCCCCAGACCGAACAGCTTGATGAAGGTGATCTGGCTCGTGCCGAAGGCGAGGAAGGTCACGGCGAGCAGGACGGCGGCGGCGGTGACGATTCGGCCGGTCCGTTCCAGACCCAGCGCCACGGCCCGGTCGTTGTCGCCGGTGCGATCGAACTCCTCCTTGATCCGGGAGAGCAGAAAGACCTCGTAGTCCATCGACAAGCCGAAGGCGATGCAGAACATCAGGATCGGCGTGGTCACGTCCGTCATGCCCGTGGCGGTGAAGTCGAGCAAACCCGCACCGTTGCCCTGCTGGAACACCCAGACCATGGCGCCGAAGGTCGCGGTGAGCGACAAGAGGTTCAACACGATGGCCTTCAGCGGCACGAGCAGCGAACCAAACATAAGGAACAACAGCACGAAGGTCGAAGCAGCGATGATGGCGGCGGCGAGGGGGACCCGAGCGAAGATCGCCGCTTTCGAATCCACCGATTCGGCGGCCTGTCCACCGACGAGCAGCTCGTCGAACGAGGTGTCCATGGCGCGGGTGGCGGCGACGAGCGCTTCGGCCTCGGGCGAGATCGTCTCGACACCGGGCACGACGTTGAACCAGGCGGCGCCGACCGTTCGCATACCGGCGATGGTTGGATCGACCGGAGCGATCTGTACGCCGTCGACGAACCGGCCCACGGCCGAGTCGACCCGAACCACGTCGGCGAGCTGGGACAGCGCGATCGCTTGGGCGGCGACGGCTTCGTCGCTCACCTCGCCGCGGACGACGACCGGGAAGGCCCCCGATTCGTTGCTGTCGAACTCGGCCCGGATGGTTTCGGACACTTCCCGGGCGGGGTCGCCCTCGGGCAGCACCCGGTGGTCGTTGGCTCCCCATTCGACGTTGAGGAACGGCAGACCGAGCGCCAGAAGGAGCACGATCACGGCACCGGCGATCGGCAGCGGCCGGGCCATGACGAACACGGCCACCCGGTGCCAGAATCCCTCGCCATCCACCTGCCGGCGAACGCCCTTGCGGCGCCCGAAGACCTGCCACCTGTTCACCCGTTCGCCGAGGAGCGCCAGGATGGCGGGCAGCGTGACGGTGGCGGCGACCATGGCGACCAAGAGCACACCGATGCCCGCGTAGGCGAAGGACCGCAGGAAGTAGAGCGGAAACACAAACAGCGCCGATAGCGACACCGCGACCGTGAGGCCGCTGAACGCAACCGTGCGCCCCGCCGTCTCCACCGTGCGTACCACCGCCGCGTCGCTGCTCAGGCCGCGGGCGAGTTCTTCGCGGAACCTCGACACGACGAACAGGCTGTAGTCGATGGCGAGGCCAAGACCGAGGGCGGTGACCAGGTTGATCGAAAAGATCGACACATCGGTGACGCCCGTGACCAGGTACAGGACGACGAAGGCACCCAGTATTGCCATGATGCCGACGGCGACCGGGAGCAGGGCGGCGACGATGCCGCCGAAGACGCCGATCAGCAGGACCAGCGTGATCGGGATGGCCGCGGCTTCGGCTCGCTTGAGGTCCTTTTCGATCGTCGTGCCGACCCGTTCGAAGATCTCGGCCACGCCGCCGAGTTCCACGTCGAGCCCGCCATAGGTGCCGACGTATTCCTCGGACATGGCGGCGACGGTGGCGTCCCATTCCGGGTTGGTGTCGGGTGCACCGGGGATGCGGGCGAGCACCAGGGCCTTGTCACCGTCGATACTGCGCAACGGCGGTGCCTGGCCCAGGCTCCAGTAGCTCACCACATTGGCCAGGTCGGGCCGGGCCGCCAGCTCGGCGGTAAAGGCCAGGCCGGCGGTGGCGACCTCGGGCGAGTCGACCGAGCCGTCAGTGCTCAGCAGAAACACCACGTTGGGAGCGCCGGCATCGAATTGCTGGTCGAGCAGCTGCCGGGCGGCGACCGACTCGGTGCTCGGGTCTTCAAAGCCGCCGGTGGAGAGACGGTCGAAGACGGCGCCGCCAAGCGCGGCGGCCACGATGAGCCCGATCACGCTGAAGAGCAACACTCGCTTCCGACGGCGAACAACGAATTTTCCGAGCGTGGTGAACATCGGGTCCCGCTTTCTGTTTCCCCGCAGTGGGTTGAGTGGGTTAACATTCGTACATGAACACCTGTACATGTACGAGCTTACGTTTACATATGTAAACCTTTCTGGCAACCTATACTTGCTGTGATGTCGGTCACCTCAACCCGCACCCGAAGCCCCCGCGGCGAAGGCGAGCAGCTCCGCGACGAGCTGCTTCTGGCCGCCGCGGCCCTGCTCGGCGAACACGGCTCCATCGACAAGGTGAGCCTCCGGGCCGTCGCGTCGCGCACCGGGGTTTCCCCCACCGCGGTGTATCGCCACTTCGCCAACCACGAAGAGTTGATGATCGAGTCGGTGCTGTCGTGCTGGAAGGCCTTTGACGATGCCGTCTGCCCCGTCCTCGACGGCGACGGCGACCCGTTCGCCATGTTCCAGGCCCTCGGCGACGCCTACGTCGACTTCGCCATGGCCGACATCGGCCGCTACAACGTCCTGTTCGCCGACGATCTGTTGCACCTACCTCGCGTGCAGGAGGCGAGCCTGCTCATCTTCGCCAAGCTGGTCGACCTGGTCGACCGCATGCTGCAAGCCAACGGTGACCGACGCGATTCCTTCTTCGTCGCCACCCAGGTGCAGACCTTCATGCACGGCATGATCTTGATGTGTGCCCATGACCACGGCGAGGACATCGGCAACCCGTTCCCGCCGATCGAGGAACTGCTCGCCGATCTCCCGGCCCGGATGGGCCTCGAACCCAAGTCGACCTGACCCGGAACCGCTAGACCCGCTCGTTCGTAGTTCCCGCCACCACGGCGAGCAGGTCGCGTAGCTCGCGGTGTTCGGCGAGCACCGTCTCGATCGGGTCGATGACCTCGGTCTGGGCGACCTCCACCACGCCGTCACGCATCGCGGCCCGCACCCGACGGGCGCGGCGTTTGGCACCGATCGCCGCCGGGATCCTCGAGAGCAGGGCGATGGCGATCCCGAGAATCACCCCGCCGAGCACCAGCAGGCTCGGCACCGGCAACCAGTCGACGCCCGGGGTTGAAATGGCGAGCGCGTCGGTGTCGAACCGGAAGAACGTCTCGGTGGCGGCGAGCACGATGAGCCACACGATGCCCACCACCGCGGCCAGGATCAGCGCACCCTGGATCGCCTTCACGGCCGACCACCACGCCGGGCGCGTTCGTTGCGAACGCGCCGTGCGATTGGTTACCCCACCGAGGGCTTCGAGCACATCGGGGCCGCGATCCTGAGCGGCGCGGCGAACCGCCTGGGGCCACGGCGCCCCCAGGTCTGCGCCCGCGGCCTCGCCGAGTTCGCGCAGTGCCGCCGCCACCTCGGCCTCGGCGACCACACTGGCTCCGGGCTGGTGCAGGTCGGCCAGCGGTTGCCGCCGCCACCGCCGGGCCAGCCGGGTCGGGGGCCAACCGGTTGCCACGGCCGCATCGCGTCGGTGCTGGGCCGCAGCCGTGGCCGCCGCGGCATCCGAACCGGCGGCGCGCGCCAGACCTTCGACGAGGCGACCCCGATCGGCGTCGTCGATACGGACGTCGGCGGAACGGTCACCGCCTGGGTCGAGGTCGACCGCCGCCTGGCGCAGGTCGGCGTCGAGTCGGTCGACCACCGCCTCGCGTTCGGCGACCTCGCGGCGGAGCAGCTCCCGCAGTTCGGGTAGCCCCTCACCGGTGTTGACCGCGACGGGAAACACCTGTGCATCGACGATGCCCGAATCGGCCACCTTCGCCCCCAGGTCGGTCGTGCAGGCCAGCCGTTGCTCCGCGTCGAGCAGGTCGACCTTGTTGAGCACGAACCGCATGATGTCGCCATGCCCGGCGAGGGGCCGCAGGTACTGCTCGTGGAGCGCCAGGTCGGCGTACTTCTGCGGGTCGACCACCCAGATGAGAAGATCGACCAGTTCGACCAGCCGATCGACCTCGATGCGGTGTTCGGCCGCGGTCGAGTCGTGGTCGGGGAGATCCAGCAGCACCAGACCGTCGAGTTCGCTCGGGCCCTGAAGGTGGTGCCGGCGGGGAACGGCCAACCAGTCGAGCAACCCGGCGGCGGGGTCGCCCCAGGTGCAGGCATGCGTCGATGACGTCGTCGGGCGGCGCACGCCGGGTTCGGACAGCTGCTCGCCGGTCAGCGCGTTGAACAACGACGACTTTCCCGCTCCGGTCGGGCCGGCGAGCGCGATCACCGTGTGATCGGTGCCGTGACCCAGCCGGCCGCGGATCTTGTCGGCCAACGCAGCCGCATTGTCGACGGTGGCGTCGGCGAGGCGACCGCGCGACAACCCGACGGCCCGGTCGAGGCCGGCCGTGCGTTCGGCGAGGGTGGCGGTGTCGGTCACGGCCTCGCCGCGACCAGTTCGTCGACCGCCTTTTGCAGCTTGTCGACCGCGTCGGCGTCGGGCACGACGGCGAGCAGGTCATCGAAGCGCAAACGTTCCGCGGCAAAGAGGTTCTCGAGCCGGTCGGCGAGACTCTTCCGGGCCGCCCGAGCCAGGTCGCGAACCGCCTGCTCGCCAAAGATGGCCGACAACACCGTCTGGCTCACCGCCGCGGTGCCGCCGGCGACGCCGATCTCGCCACCGGTAAGCCCGCCGGTATGGGAGAACACCGCGATCATCAGCGCCACCCCGATGCCGTTGATGCCCCAGGAAAGGGTGCGCGCCACCGCCACCTTCGAACCGGCCTGATCCGACACCAGGGCGAGGACGTCGTCCTCCCACGCGGCGATCTCGGTGGCCAGCCGGGCGCTGAGCCCGGTGGAGGCCCGGTCGATACCCCGTTCGACGTCGACCAGCAGTTCGGCGCCGCCGGGCAGCGTTTCCCATTCTTCGACGGTTGCGAGGGCCGCCTGGTCGGCCGACTGCTTGATCAGGATCTCGAGGTTTGATTCGAGCTGGCCCTGGACTTCGGCATCGGGGACCGACTTGCCGGTGAAAAGGCCCTTGATGCGGTCGCGCAGCCGGCCGACGCCGGATTGCATGCGATCCATGAACTCGCCGGTGCCGACGTGTTCACGCCATCGGTCGAGGACCTCGCCGCGCAGCAAGTTGCCGCTGTCGAGCTCCCGGTCGATCGTCTCGAGCGCCTGGGCGTAGTGCCGTTCGGCCACCGTTCGCAGCGCCGCGGCGCCAGCCGCCTGGGCGCCGACGGCATCGCCGAAGCGTTCGACGCGCGGCGGCACCGAGTCGAGCACGCCGCCGATGGTCGCGAGCACCAGGGCATCGCGCTGGTCGGCGTCGGCCACCAGGCCGGTGAGCCACTCGCGCACCTGGTTGACCCCTTCGTCGATTCGTCCTTCGACGATTGCCCCTTCCACGATCGGAAACAACTGCGCGTCGAGGCCTTCGTTGCGCAACATGTCACCCAGGTGGGTGACGATCTCGTCCTCGGCACCGGGCGGGATGCGATTGACCACCACCGCAAGGGCGATGGCGCGCTCCCGCGCCCGGGCGAGGTACTCCCACGGCACCGCGTCGGCGTACCGGGCAGCGGTGGTGACGAACAGCCACAGATCGGCGGCGCCGAGCAGCTGGGCGGCGAGGTCGTGGTTGGCGACCTCGACGGAGTCGATGTCGGGCGCGTCGAGAATCGCCAAACCCTGGGGCAACCGCTCGCCGACGACCAGATGCAGCCCGGCGCCGGTGGGTCGCTCGCCGGTGCTCCGGGGCAGATCCGGAAGCACCCCGCCGCTGAGGAACCAGTCGCGGTCCTCCGCGGTGCACACGAGCACCGGCGTTCGGGTCGTGGGCCGCAACACCCCGGCGGTCGAGACGTTGTCGCCGACGAGGGTGTTGGTGATGGTCGACTTGCCCGCGCCGGTGGATCCACCGATCACGATCAGCAAAGGGGCATCGAGCCGCTCGAGCCGGGGCAGGACATAGTCGTCGATCTGGTCGAGCAGTTCATCGCGGGTACGGCGGGCCTCCTCGGCGCCACCCAGGTTCAGAACCAGGTTGGTCGCGGCGAGTCGGTCACGCAGGGCGCGGAGTTCGGGGGCGGCACTCGACATGAGGCTTTCCAGCCTAGGGGCGGCTGCCGTGAGCCATCGGTGATGGCCCCCGCCGAGCCGAGGGGCGGGTCGACGCTCGCGCTAACTGCGGGGAACCTCGCTCCACGGGATCGTCTTGTCGACCCGCGGCTCGCCCGGCAGGCCAAGCACCTGTTCGCCGAGGATGTTGCGCATGACCTCGCTGGTGCCACCCTCGATGGAGTTGGCCCGGGTGCGCAGGAACCCGTGGCGCACGCCGCCACCAGAACCATCGACCGAAAGCCCTTCGGGTACCCGGAAGGTGTAGTCGTAGTCGATCTGGCCGGCCGGACCCATCAGGTCGACGGCGAAGCTGGTAATCGCCTGGTTCAGTTCGGCCATCTTGAGCTTGGCGACCGAACCCTCGGGCCCCGGATTACCCACCTTGCGGGCCGCGCTGGCCCGCATCACGGTGAGGCGCAGCGCCTCGGACTCGACCCAGAGCTCCATGAGCCGGTCGCGTTTGGCCGCCGTCTTTTTGTCGTCGGGCAGATCGTTCCACACGCTGGTGGCCATGGCGATCGGGCCGCTCCCCGGTTTCGAGGCGCCGCCGGTTCCGCCACCGATGGCAGTGCGTTCGTTCATGAGGGTCGTGAGCGAGGCCCGCCAGCCCTCGCCGACCTCACCAATGCGGTTGCCGTCGGGGATTCGTACGTCGGTGAGGTACACCTCGTTGAATTCCGCCTCGCCGGTGATCTGGCGCAGCGGTCGCACGTCGACCCCGTCGCTGTGCATGTCCACGGCGAAGTACGTCATGCCTTTGTGCTTGGGCAGCTCCGGGTTCGACCGGGTGACGAGCATGCCCCAGTCGGCCAGGTGGGCGAGGGTGTTCCAGACCTTTTGTCCGTTGACGGTCCATTCGTCACCATCGAGTTCGGCCTTACAACCCAGCCCGGCGAAGTCGGAGCCCGCGCCCGGCTCGGAGAACAGCTGGCACCACTTTTCCTCGCCGGTGAACATCGGGCGGAGGAACCGCGCCTTTTGCTCGTCGTTGCCGTGGGTAACGATCGTTGGCCCGGCCAGGTACATGAAAAACGACGTCGGATCCGCGGGTGAAGCACCGGCGGCGCGCAGGGCTCGTTCAACCACCTTTTGCAGGTTCGGGCGAACGCCGAGGCCACCGTGGCCCTCCGGAAAGTAGACCCAGGCCAGGCCGGCATCGAATTGATGACCGCGAAACTCCTGGGGGTCCAGACTGGTCGGATCGTGGTCTCGCAACAGGTCGGCGAGGGCGTCCTCAACCAGCTTGGCTTCGGCCTCAGCAGGGATCATCGTGTCGGTCATGGGGTTCATTCTGGCCGACGATTGCCGACAAAAGCTAGTGATCGCTAACCACCGCGACCGCGGTTCCGGCGAGTTCTCACCTAGGCTCTCACCAGCTTCAAAACCCGGGAGGCACCATGTCCGACGGACGCAAGATCCTCGTCGCCAACGACGCACCGACCCTCGAGCGCCTCGCGCCGGTCCTCGAGCCCGCACCACCGCCGCTGCCCCACACGCTCGTGTCACCGCAGCGTTGGGCCTATGAACCCGAGACCTTCGCCGCCAACGAATGGCCGCTGCGTCCGCACCTGTCGACTATCTGGAGCGGCCTCGTCGGCCTCGCCGGTGCGGCGCTGTTGTGCGCCATCATGTTTCTCGGTCCGCCGCCCGAACCCCAGGTCGCCATGTCGAGCTTCGACACCCACCTGGATGCGGTCAACTTCAGCTTCACCGACATCGCCATTGCGATGGCCCTGATGGTCGGCCTGATGGGCGCCAGCATTGGCGGTCTCATGCGCCACGCCGCCGGCCCGGTCCTGCTGGGTGCCACCGGAGCGTTCCTGGCCTACGGCTGGGTCACCTGCGCAGTCGCCCACGAGGCCCCGTTTGGCGCCGCCTGGTTCATCGCCCAGACCGCGATTCTCTTCGGCGCTCTGGCCGTCGCCACCGGCGCCGGCGTGAATTGCGCCCAGCGGTACGCCAACCGCTAGAGCCGCCAGCCTCCCCCGCCTCCACGCGGGCGAAAGAGCAGGAAATTCGCGAAACGCGTCCCCCCTCGCCGCGCCCTGCGGCGTGTGACCACCGACGACCACCGGTCGTCATCGGTCGCACACGAGGGGTGTTTCATGTTCCAGAAATACAGGCTCCAGAAGCACAGTTTCCAGAAGTTCGGATTCCAGAAGATCGTTGCCGCGGTGCTGGCCGTCACCGTCGGGCTCGCGGGACTGGTCACGATCGCGCCCGAGGCGGAGGCCTGGAAGCCCTACACGCACGTCGACAGCGCGGAGTCGGCGTACTTCGACGCGATCGCCGACGGCCAGATCACCATCAACGGCAGGAACTACCCGGTCGACCCCAGGGTGGTCACCGCACTGCGCAACCACCCTGCCCACTACAACGCGGGTGTGGTCGGGCCCGACGCCTTCCCCGACCTGGCCATGGGCCAGAGCGTCATCCATCCCAACGACTCCGGCGCCTGGATGACCTGGGTGCTCGAAAAGGCGTGGGGGGCCCAGAACCAGAACTACACCGCGACCGAGAAGCAGCAGATCCTGGCCTTCGCCTACGGGTTCGTAACCCACGCGGCGGGCGATGTCTGGGCCCACACGTTCGTGAACCAGTTCGCCGAGGGCATCTTTCCCGGCATCGGCGACCTCGTCAGCCAACCGACCCAGGCGGCGATCGCCCTGCGCCACGTGGTCGTCGAGGCCTACGTCGGCGACGCCACGCCCGGCTTCGACGGCAATCCCAACCGCACGGTCATCTCCGCGAGCCAAAACGACCACAACCGCACCACGGTCAGCGACGATTCCACCCCCGACATCGATTTCGCCGCACCGCCCGACAACTTCATCTGGGAGACCTTCATCGAGCGACCCAAATCGGGGCGCCACTACGTGAACCAGCCGATGCCCGGCCAGCCGTCCGGCGATCGCGGTGTCGTGATCGATGCGTTCTACGCCCTGCACAACCAGCTCATCGACTACGGCGCACCGAACTACCCGTCGACCAGCGATGCCGTCGCCTGCGTCGTCGGCATGGCGTCGTCCTTCCCGCCCGTCCAGGCCGCCGCCTACCTCGGCCCGTGCGACAAGAAGTCCCCGCTGACCCAGGTGCGCCGCGCCTACGCCGGACGCTGGGCGGCCGACGTCGAGGAAGGCCTGCAGAAGTGGGGCGAGATCGGCATGAGCTTCGCCGTGATGTTCGACCCCGGTGCGCGCCGCGCCGCTCAGGACCACGAGTGTCGCGAGATGGGCAGCGACTACTCAAGCGTCGCCCGCCGCAACTGTGAGGATGCGATCGGCATCATCGATACCGGCACCTGGTACGCCGACCAGAACAACCTGTGGACGACCAACGGACCGGAGCTGGCCTCGATGCTCGGCGCGCCGGAATGGGTCCTCGGTAGCTATGCCGAACTCGAACGGTTCTTCGGCCGGCTCGATCGGATCATCAACATCCCCAACCCGCTGCGCGAACCCGTCGCCCGGGCCAAGGAGGGCCTGAAGCAGTATCTGAAGGACGGCGTCTCCGAAGCGCTCGGCTTCGATGTCGACGTGTTCCAACAGGCCCTGCGCGAACCGGCCACCCTGCTGAACAACGGCGGCAATCTCCCGCCGCAGTTCCGACCACCCGGCGGTCTCTTCGTCGCCGACGCCCTGCCGGACATGGATGCGCTCATGGGCCTCGGCCCGAACGATCATCTGGCCAACGGGCGACTCGCCGACAACGCGTCGTACGACGAGGACACGTTCGCCGTCGTGAAGAACACGATCACCATGTCGAAGCTGGCCCTGCTCAACGGCTCGGCCCTGAACGCCCTCCTGACCAACGAGGTCGGCAGGCCGATCCGCACCTACCGGGACCGCCCCGGTCAACCCGACAACATCATGGTGAGAGGCCTCAACGGCCGCAACTGGCTCGAGAGCCTCGATTCCAACCACCAGTGGCGCACAAACGGTCTCCCCATCGGCGACGAGGGCGGCGGATCCGGCCAGATGCCGATCTGGGAGAGCTGCGTGATGCGCCCTGCGTTCCGGTCGTTGTTCACCGACTGGCAGAACGGCAACCAGAACTTCCCCGACCTCGGTGATCGGGTCAGCCCCGATCCGTTGAACGACCCGGCCGGACCGTGGGTCCGAGCGACCAAGGTCGGCGATCGCAGCTGGCAGGTCGTCGCCTACGAGCGGTCGGGGTTCGCCTTCGGCCACGAAGACTTCGAGCTCCGCTATCGCTTCGACGACGGCCCGTGGCAGACCACCGACCACAACTCGGTCATCGCCTTCGGCGGGCCCGACGGCGTGCACAAGCTGCACCTGGAGGCCGGCGATCCGTGTCACACCCTCAATCCGGACGACAACCTTCCGACCGCCGGCGTGCAGACGATTGGGTTCGTCACCGACGCGAGCGCGTCGGAGAGCCCCCCGACGCTCACCAACGTCGAGCCCCGCACCGTCAGCGGGGCGCCGGCGCTGTTGGTGCGCTGGCTCGACCAGACCGGGGCATCGATGAACGTGTACCGCGACGGCGACTACTACCGCACGCTGCACCCCGGTGACTACGACATCGGTGGCCGCCACGCCTACTTCTTCGATACCAACGTGGTGCCCGGACAGACCTACGAGTACCACCTGGTCGCCTTCCAAAAGGGCCAGAACGACTACTCCGATCGGTCGAACACGATGAGCGGCACCGCGGGCGGAGGCGATCCCGAGCCGCCGACCGACCCGCCACCGACCGATCCACCACCGACCGACCCGCCAACCGATCCACCCCCGTCGGACAACCAGGCGCCCACCACGCCGGGCAACGTGCGAGCACTGCGGTACTCGTCGACGGCCGGCGAGGTGCAGTGGGATCGATCCAGTGACCCCGACGGCCAGGTCGTTGGCTACCGCATCGTCCGCAACGGCACCGACCTCGGCGTCCGCGACGCCCTCAGCATCTACGAAGGCTCGCTCACCTCGGGCACCTACGTCTATGAGATCACCGCCATCGATGACGAGGGCAAGGCATCCCCCATCGCTCGGGTCACCCTCCAGATCTGATCGAGCTCTGCCGCAGCCCCGGGTGCATCTCCCACCACCCCGGGGCGGCGGCGGAGGATCCACGGCGGCGATACCGGGCGTAGCCCGACCGCCGCCGCTAGGTTCACGCCATGGTCTGGCTCATCGCCCTCGGCGTCATCGTCGCCCTCCTGGTCCTGCTCGCGATCTACGACGTCACCCAGAAGAAGCGAGCGATCCTCCGCAACTTCCCGATCATTGGTCACCTTCGCTATCTGCTCGAAGGCCTCGGCCCCGAGCTGCGGCAATACATCGTCACCGACAACGACGAAGAGCGACCGTTCAGCCGTGACCAGCGGCGGGTGGTCTACGCGTCGGCGAAGATGGAGAACACCTACTTCGGCTTCGGCACCGACAACGCCATCGACACCAACCCCGACTACGTGGTGATCCGGCATTCGGCCTTCCCCCACGCGGGGAACCACGACGACAAGCATCGACTCCCGGTGGCCAAGCTGCTCGGCGAGTGGCGCGACCGGCCCCAGACCTTCCGGCCCGAGTCGATCGTGAACGTGTCCGCCATGAGCTATGGCTCCCTGAGCGCGCCGGCCATCGAGGCCATCAACCGCGGAGCGGCCATCGCCGGGTTCCTGCACAACACCGGCGAGGGCGGCATCTCCAGCCACCACCTGCACGGCGGCGATCTCCTGTTCCAGTTCGGTACCGGCTATTTCGGGTGCCGCGACGCCGAGGGGAATTTCGATCTCGACAACCTGGTCGCCACGGTGGCCGACAAGCCGGTGCGAGCCATCGAGGTCAAGCTGAGCCAGGGGGCGAAGCCCGGCCTCGGCGGCGTGCTCCCCGCCGAGAAGGTCACCCCCGAGATCGCCCAGGTCCGCGGGGTGCCGGTCGGCCAGTCGGTTCTCAGCCCGAACAGTCACACTGCGTTTGACGATGTCGCCAGCCTGGTCGACTTCGTCGAGGAGATCGCGGTGGCCACCGGGCTCCCGGTCGGCATCAAGTCAGCGGTCGGGCAGATGGGGTTCTGGAACGAGCTGGCCGACCACATGGCCGCCACGAAGCGAGGCCCGGATTTCATCGCTGTCGACGGCGGCGAGGGCGGCACCGGCGCCGCGCCGCTGGTGTTCTCCGACCATGTGGCGCTGCCGTTCCGTATCGCCATGTCGTCGGTGTACAAGACGTTCGCCGAACGAGCGCTACACGAGAAGCTGATGTTCGTCGGCTCCGGCAAGCTCGGCTTCGGCCAGGAAGCGCTGGTCGCTATGGCCCTCGGCGCCGACATGGTGGCGGTCGCGCGCGAGGCCATGTTGGCCATCGGGTGCATCCAGGCCCAGGACTGCCACACCGGGCACTGCCCCACCGGCGTCGCCACCCACGGCCGATGGCTCACCCGCGGCCTCGACCCAACGTCGAAGGCCGACCGCATGGCCAACTACATCATGAACCTGCGCTACGACCTGTTGAAGTTGTCGTGGGCGTGCGGGGTCTCGCATCCGAGTCTGGTGCCGGCCGACACCGTCGCCATGCTCGACACGCCCAGCACCTCGGTACCGGTGATCGACAAGTTCGGCCACGACGCGGCCTGGACCGAGGTCGACGACGACCAACGTCGCACCATCGACGAACTCATGGCGTCATTCAGCTGATCGCCCAGCCGAAAACGACCTCGGGCCCGCTCCGAAGAGCGGACCCGAGGCGAAAGTTCTACCGCGTCTGGTTAGCGGCGGTTGAGAATCCGCAGCACGTACCAGAACATGGTCATCACCGAGGAGAACAACGACACCGCGGCGGCGACGTAGGCGTCTCCGGGGTAGCGGCGCACGATGTTCTGCGTTTGGTAGAGGATGGAGACACCCATCAGGGCGACCATCGCCACGCTGAACCAGAGGCCCAGGTTGAAGTTGAAGATGACCGCACCGACGATGAGACCGATGGCCACGACGCCACCCCACATCAGGATCGGGCGCATCCACGACAGGTCGCTGCGGGTGAAGTAGCCAACCGCCGAGAGTGCGGCGAAGCCGATCGCGGTGATGACCGCGGCGGCCCAGACGTTGCCCGAACCCTGGAAGTTGAACGTGTAGTACAGCATCGGGGCGAACAGCAACGAGTACAGCGCGGCCATGCCGAACAACCCGGCGTACTGTTTGCCCGGGTTGAAGATGTCGGCCGCGGCCTGCGAGGCGATCCAACTGCCGACCATGAAGCCACCGAGGATGATCAGCCAACGGCCGCCCCCTCCGCCTTCGCCGTAGACGAAGTCAAAGAATCGCTCGGCGATGCCGCTCATGAAGAGCAGGGTCTCAAAGGCGATGAACGCGCCGATGGCCATGGCCAGGTGGCCGTAGACCTTGGAGATGAACTCCGCCCGATCGGTGTCGGGAAGGTTGATGACGGGCTGGGTCCGAAGAGCATTTGCTTCGGCCATGGGTGTCCTTTCTGGTGCGCAGGCGGCTGCGCATATCCACGAGGTCCATGATACCGCTACCTCGTCACCCCGATACAGCGCACAACCGATCCTCTCTATTCCCACTGTTCAAATGGGCAAAGGTGGGTTTGGGGTTCGGGCCGTGGCAGGATCGGGCCATGAGCTCCGACAGTCCCGTCCGGTTCACCGTCTGGTCGGACTACCTCTGACCGTGGTGCTACGTCGGGGCCGTGCGCCTCGATCAACTCAAAGCCTCGGTTGGCGAATCGGTCGAGATCACCTGGAAGTCGTTTCTGCTCCGCCCCCAACCAGAGCCCCGCACGATGGAGGCGTTCACGAAGTACACGCGCAGTTGGGAACGTCCCGATGCTGCCGTCGACTCGGTGACCTTCAACCAGTGGAGCGGCGACCACGAGCCCCCGAGCCACTCGCTACCCACCTCGGTCGCGGGCAAGGTGGCCGAGACCTTCGGCGCCGAGCCATTTCATGCCTTCCACTTCGCGCTGATGAAGGCCTATTTCACCGACAACCGCACGGTCTCGGACCGCACCGTCATCCTCGACGTCGCCGCCGAGTCGGGCATCGACCCCGACGAGTTCGCCCGCCGCTTCGACGAACAGACCCAGAGCTTCACCGAGTCGGTCATCGAGGACCACAACGCCGCCGTCGGCAACGGCCTGGGCGGTGTGCCGGCCGTGCTGGTCAACGACGAGTTCCCGTTCACCGGCGCCCAGGAACTCGACTTCTACGAGCGCATCGTCACCACCCTGGCCGAACGCGGGGCGGCCGGTTAGCCATCGCCGCCGACCGGCGACCGGGCCGAAAACGACCGAAGGCCCGGGGCGAACCCCGGACCTCGATCCAAACGCAGGCCTCGGCTGAACCGAGGGAGGCGTTCTACTTCAGTTCGACGGAACCGCCGGCGGCTTCGAGAGCCTCCTTGGCCTTTTCCGCATCTTCCTTCGACACCTTCTCGAGCACTGGGCCCGGGGCGCCTTCGACCAGTTCCTTGGCTTCTTTGAGGCCCAGGCTGGTGAGGCCACGGACCTCTTTGATGACCTGGATCTTCTTGTCGCCGGCACCGGTCAAGATGACGTCGAATTCGTCCTGCTCTTCAGCAGCGCCGGCGTCGCCGCCGGCCGGAGCCGCAGCGGCCACGGCGACCGGGGCGGCGGCCGTGACGTCAAAGCGCTCCTTGAAGTCGTCGAGGAGTTCCTTGAACTCCAGGACCGACATCTGCTCGATGGACTCGAGAATCTCGTCCTTGGTTGCCATGTTCAGCTTTCCTCCGTTTGGGAATCTTCACTTGCCGCGTCTGCAGCAGCGTCTTCGTCGGTTGCTTCTTCCGATGCGTCGTCATCGCCGGCGTCGGAGGCGGCGGCCTCGTCGGTCGACGCCTCGGCGTCTTCAGATCCTTCGGGCTCGGCGGGGGCTTCCTCGGCCGCAGCCTCTTCAGCTGCCGCTTCCTCGACGGGGGCATCCTCAGCCGGTGCTTCCTCGGCCGCAGCCTCTTCGGCCGGTGCTTCCTCGGCCGCAGCTTCCTCGGCCGGTGCTTCTTCAGCCGCAGCCTCCTCGGCGGCGGGCGCCGGGGCTTCGCCTTCGGGCAACACGCCCTTGTCGACCAGTTCCTGCATGGCGTAGCTGAACTCGCGCAGCTTGGAATCGAGCAGACCGGCGAAGTCCTGGAACATCGACTCCATCGCACCGGCGAGCTCGGCCATCATCTGCTCGCGCGGCGGCAGGTCGGCGAGGGCGTTGATCTCTTCAACGCTGAGCGGAGCGTCGTCGAGCAGGCCGCCCTTGATCACCAGATGGTCGTTGCCCTTGGCGAAGTCTCGCAACGCCTTGGAGATGCTTGCGGCATCGCCGGTGCTGCCGTCGGGCCGCGTGCTCACGAAAGCGATCGCCGTCGGCCCGGTGAGCAGATCGTCGATCTCGAGACCGAGTTCGGCGGCGGCAAAGCGCACCATGGTGTTCTTGTAGACCTTGTACTCGCCGCCCGCCTCGCGCAGCGACTTCCGCAGTGCGGCCATCGCCGGCACGTCAAGGCCGCGGTACTCGGTCAACACCGCTGCGTTCGAGGCGGACAGCTTGTCCTTAACCTCGGCTACAGCGGCGACCTTCTCCGGCCGGGGGTTGCTCATAGTGGATCTTTTCGGTCGTCGGGCCCGCCACCGAGATGGTGGTGGGAAAAATGCGTTGGGCGCCCACCAAAGACGGCGGACGCCCGAATCTCAGCCCAATCGGACCGGATGTGGCACCTCGCCAGGCGCTCTGCCAGCAGAGCTTTGAGACCGTACGGTCACCGGGTGTCTTCGGTGGAAGAATGAATTGTGCCGACAGCGTAACGCCGCCGGTGGCGAACGCAACTATCGGGGGAGGACTACTCCTCGGCTGCTGCGGAAATACGGTTGGAGTCGATCTTGACCCCGGGGCCCATCGTCGACGACAGGCTCACCTTGCGGAAGTATCGGCCCTTGGAGCCGGGGGGCTTGGCCCGGTTGATCTCCTCCATCACCGCGGCGAGGTTTGCAAGCAACGCAGGGGCGTCGAAGCTCACCTTGCCGACCGGTACGTGAACGTTGCCGAAGCGGTCGGTACGGTATTCGACCTTGCCGCCCTTGAACTCGCCGACGGCCTTGGCCACATCGGTGGTTACCGTGCCGGTCTTGGGGTTCGGCATCAGGCCACGAGGGCCAAGGGCCCGACCGAGCTTGCCGACCGTCGGCATCATGTCCGGCGTGGCGATCGCCACGTCGAAGTCCATCATGCCGCCTTCCACCTCGGCGGCGAGATCGTCGGCGCCAACGAAGTCGGCGCCGGCCTCGCGAGCCGCGGTGGCCGCTTCGCCCTGAGCGAACACGGCGACCTTGACGTCCTTACCCGAGCCGGACGGGAGGCCAACGGTGCCTCGCACCATCTCCTCGGCCTTGCGGGGGTCCACGCCGAGGCGCAGCGACAGGTCGACACCCTCGTCGAAGTTCTTGTTGGCCAGCGACTTCACCAAGTCGACGGCTTCAGCTGCGGAGTGCAGGTGTTCCCGGTCGAATCGCTTGGTCGCGTCTTCGTACTTTTTTCCCATGATTGGTCCCTCGGTGTTGGTTAGGCACGCCCCGGGCGAGGTTCTCCCGGGTGCATACGACGATTGATGGCGTTGACCCGGTGGGTCAGACGACCTCGATACCCATGCTGCGCGCCGTACCGGCGATCTGCAGCTTGGCGTTGTCGAGGTCGAGCGCGTTGAGGTCGGGCATCTTGATCTCGGCGATCTCGGCGACCTGGGCATCGGTGATCGAGCCTGCGGTTTCACGACCGGGATCGTTGGCCGCCTTCTCGAGACCCGCCGCCTGGCGGATCAGGAACGACGTGGGGGGCGTCTTGGTGATGAACGAGAAGCTGCGATCTTCAAAGATCGTGATCTCGACCGGAACGATCTGCCCACGCTGGGACTCGGTACGGGCGTTGTAGTCCTTGCAGAAATCCATGATCGCCACGCCGTGCGGACCGAGCGCGGTACCGACCGGAGGACCCGGCGACGCCGAACCCGCAGGAATCTGAATCTTCACAACAGCCGTGACTTGTTTCTTGGCCATGATTTCCTCACAGAACGTGCCCGCCGAGATGGCGGAGCGACGTCATAGTCTGCCGGGCCGCGACCCCGACCTACAACTTGTACGAACCCGGATTCGCGATACCGGGCAAGGCGCTCAGAGGCGGGCAACCTGCCCGAACTCGAGCTCGACCGGCGTTTCGCGGCCGAAGATGTTGACCAGCACCTTGACCTTGGCCTGGTCTTCGTTGATCTCGACCACCTCGCCGGAGAAGTCGGCGAAGGGGCCTTCTTTGACCCGGACGGTCTCGCCGAGCTCGAACGCCAGCCGGGCCTTGACCTTGGTCGGGGCATCGCCTTTGCGTTCGGGGTCTTCGACATGCAGGAAGGTCTCGACCTCGCGCCGGGACAGCGGGGAGGGTTTGCCGCCCGCTCCGACAAAGTTCACGATGCCGGGGGTGTTGCGGATCACGTACCACGAGTCGTCGTCGAGGTAGCAGCGCACGAGCAGGTAGCCCGGGAACATCTTCTTTTGGACAACGACTTTCTTGCCGCCCTTGAACTCCACGACATCGTCCATGGGGATGACCACTTCGTGGATCTGTTCCTCCATGTTCATCGAGGCGGTGCGGGCTTCGAGGTTCTGCTTGACCTTCTTCTCGTATCCCGACTGGGTGTGCACGACGTACCAACGGCCGCGCTTGTCGTAGGGGCTCTGGGGCGGCGGTGCCGCTGCTTCCTCGGCCATTTCGTCGAGCGTGGCCTCGGCATCATCGGCGGTCGCCTCGGCCGCTTCTTCGACCGGAGCTTCCTCGGCGGGCGCTTCGGCTTCGTCGACCGGAGCTTCCTCGACCGGAGCTTCCTCGGCCGCGATGGCTTCTGCCTCCGGCTCGGGGGCTTGCTCGACGGGAGACTCATCGACAGCAGCTTCTTCGGCCGAAGCTTCCTCGACGGGAGCTTCCTCGGCGACCGGTTCCTCGACCGCGGCCGCTTCGGCTTCCTCGGCCGCCGGCTCAGCCGGGGTGTCGGTGACATCGATCGCCAGGTCGGCGTCGGTGGCTTCGATTACGGGCGCGTTCTCGACGGTCGGTTCGTCGGCAAGCGCCAACTCCTCGGCATCGCCGGGCTCGGGTGACATGGTCATGTGAAGATCTTTTCTTACGTCGGTGCTGGAGAACGAATCGGCGTGTCGGATTAGGTCTCGAACAGCCGGAGCACCGACTCTGCGAAGCCCCAGTCGAGCAACGCGATAAACGCCGTCAGAACCGTCACGGTCACCAGAACGATTACGGAGTAGTTGACGGTCTCCTCCCGGCTGGGCCAGGCGACCTTGCGCAACTCGTTGCGAACCTCTTTGACGAACTCCGCCGGAGCGGTGCGCTCTTCGCGCAGCTGCTTGTTGGGCTGCGCCCGCTTCTTGGCGACGAAGTCGCCATCGTCGTTGAGCTCACCCTGGCGCTTCAGCGCCCGCTTCTGCTCTCGGTTCATCGCCATGTCGTTAGAGGCACTCCGTTGATGGGTACAGCAGGGCAGGAGGGACTCGAACCCCCAACCGCCGGTTTTGGAGACCGGTGCTCTACCAATTGAGCCACTGCCCTACGGGGGGTTCCCCGTCTGGTGAGGATAGCAGGACAATTTCGCTATCCGCCGCGCGAAAGAACGCAACCGCCGCGCTCGGAGACCGGCGCAAACCCGCAGGGATGGTCAGCTGACTCGGCGCGAACGGGTGACAACCCAGGCCCCGGCAGCCAGGCCGGACATGGCCGCCATCGCCCGTTGTCGCCGCATGGCCCGCTCATCGAGGGCATCGAGCGCTTCGAATAATGCCTCCAGGGCTTCGGGGTCGGTCCGCATGCGCAGTTCGGACAGGTCTGCGAGCGTCAGCCGCAGCTTGGAGTTCTGCCACCGTTCGTGGCGACACGTTTCACAGGCGGCCAGATGACGCACGGTAAACGGGTCGAGGAGCGCGTCATCCCACAGGGCCGGTCGAGCCCGTTCGGGGAGGACGTCACACCGCACGGATCTGCCCTTCGTCGCGATCGATGTCGAGATGGGCCTCGAGCGAAACGACGACCGCGTCGACGGTGTCGAGTTCGACCCCGGTTTCAGCGGCATCGGCCTCGGAGCGGCGGGCGTTCAGCGCCTCGCGGATCTCGTGGCGATCAAACACCAGCTCGCGCAGCCGATGGCGGGCCCGGTGCAGGCGAACCTTGGCGGCGGTCTCACTGATCCCCAGCTCCTCGGCGATCGCGTGATGCGACAGGTCGTAGGAGTCGCGCAAGATGACGACGGCGCGCAGCCGTTCGGGCAGGCGGGACAGGGCTCGCTGGACCTCATCGCGCAGCGCCGAGGCGTCGGCCTGAAGCTCCGGGTTCGCCCCCGGATCCTCGTCGGCGATCGGTGAGTCGTCGAGCAGCTGATCGTAACGATGCCGCTTGCGCCGCCCGAGATGGGTCGAGGCACAGTTGGTCGTGATCCGGTACAGCCAGGTCGAGAACCGGCTGTCGGCCCGGAATCGACGCATATGCCGATACGCCCGGATGTAGGCCTCCTGGGCAACATCGCCGGCGTCCTCGCGGTTGCCGGTCAGCCGGTAGGCGAGCGTGAAGGTGTCGTCATAGGTGCGCCGCACCAATTCGTCGAAGGCCACCCGATCACCGGTTCGCGCCTGGGTCACCAGATCTTCGAGCGTGGCGGTTGGTTCACTCATCACCACTTTGGACCGCATGGGAACCTCCGTCGTTACGTCGAACCGATTACTGCCAGGGTAGGCCCCGGCCGAGGGTGAGCGGGCTCAGCGGGTTTCCTTGTGCAGCGTGTGCTTACGGTCCCACTTGCAGTACTTCTGCAACTCGACGCGGTCACGGGTGTTCACCTTTGACTTCGTCGTGATGTAGTTGCGCCGCTTGCACTCCTGGCACTCGAGCGTGACCTGAACTCGCTTGTCTGACGCCATCTTCGGATTACCTTCTTGAAACTGACCGAGCCGGGAATGTCCCGGCGGGGGTGGATCCGGGCGAACCCGGGGGTGGTTAGTAGCGACGGAGAGACTTGAACTCTCGACCTCTCGATTATGAGTCGAGCGCTCTTACCAGCTGAGCTACGTCGCCATCGATGGACCACTGCGGCCCGGCGGAGCTCCCTGACAGAATCGAACTGTCGACCTTTTCCTTACCATGGAAACGCTCTACCGACTGAGCTAAGGGAGCACGGCGGTAGCGGCTTACGGCCGCTATCTCCGGGTGAAAATATGCCACAGCATGGCGCGTTCCCCAACCTGTAATCCATATCGCGCGGAAACTCACTGGTGGAAACCTCAACTACCGCCCCGGTGTAGTCGATTGGAAACCGTGAGATTTCAACGCCTGCTGCTCGAAACCGGACAGGAAGCGACCTGGACGTCGCTCGACTTCCATCCCGCGATGACCGTGGTCACGGGTACGAACGACGCCAACCAGGGCGTTGTTCGGCGGGAGTTGATCAACTCATTGACCACCGGACGCAAGGGCGTGCACGTCGAGCTGCGCACCGACCGGGGCCGTTCCCTCGCTGTCATTCGCTCCGACAAGGCCGCGGACATGGTCCTCGACGCCGATCAGCAAGAAGATGTGACCGCCGAGTTCACCGCCGACGGCGCGATCGATCTGTTGTCGGGTATGGGACTCGATCCCATCGCCTCCGCCATCGACATGGGAGTGGCCCGGGGTGAACTGATGCACCGCGGCGCCGACGACCGCGACCTCGACCGCCTCGCCCGACTCGACCAGGGTCTGCTGTTCGAGTTGGTCGAAGAGGTCAAGCGCACCACGGCGCTCGTGACCCAGACCGAGTCGGAGTTCCAGCAGTCGATCGCATCGGTGAACGCACCCAAGGAAAACCGCGAACAACTCGACGAAGCCGTCGAGGCCTACCACGAGATGGCCTACGACCAGTTCAGCGGGAGCAACAAGCGCACCGGGCTCTACTTCGCAATCGCGGCCGTCCTCGCCGCGCTCACCGCCGCCGGGCTCGTCCTGGCGACCTCGATCATCACGATCGCCGCGTTCGCGTTGGCGTTGGCCGCCGCGCTCTACACCGGATATCGCTTTCTCGAACCCAAGATGCAGGAACGCAAGTTCCGGTCCGCGGTCGCCGATTCCGGCGAGGACTCCCTCTTCAGCGCCCAGCTGGGCCGAGTCGACGGACTGCTCGAAAGCGGCGCCATTCGATCCCGCAAGCGCGAGGCGGTCGAGGCACGGGATCGGGCGCAGCAGGCCTGGGCCGACTTCACCGGCTCGGCCGATCTGAACTGGGTCGGCGAGAACCAGGAGCTCCTCGCACGAGCCGCCGAAATGCATCGCACCGCCGGACTCGATCCCTCCCAGGCCAGCGAGACCTTCGGGGCCCTCGTGGCGCGGCTGACCTTCGCCGCCGCCGAAGACCCGAAGCTCGAAGCGCTGCCGGTCATCATCGAGGAACCGTTCGAGGCCATGCGGGTCGAAGAGCGCCACGCGGCACTGCAGCTGCTTGCGATCACCGCCCAAAACCGCCAGCGCATCGTCGTCAGCAACGACCCCGAGGTCCTGCGCTGGGCCAAGGCCGGCGAAGCCGAGCAGTACCTGTCGATCCTCTCGCTGAGCCAGCCCGCTCCGGCCCCCGCCGCGCCCGCCCAGCCGGCCCCCGCATCTGCATCTGCATCTGCACCTGCACCTGCACCGGCTCCAGCACCCACCCAGACCGCGCCGGCTCCAGCAGCCACCCAGATCGCGCCGGCTCCAGCACCCACCCAGGCCGCGCCGGCTCCAGCACCCACCCAGACCGCGCCGGCTCCAGCACCCACCCAGACCGCGCCTGCCCAGGCCGCGCCAGCGCAGCCGGCACCTGCACCTGCACCTGCCCCGGCTCCCGCCGCCGAGTCGGCGCCGGAGGCACCGGCCCCCGCACCGATGCCTGCGGTGATGAACACCACGTTGCCCGACATGCCAGCGACCCTGGCCGAGGCACTACCCGACCCGCTCGGCGATCCTCTCGCGAACCCGCTCGGCGACCCCCTCGGCCACCCGACCAGCTAGCGACGCCGGCCCTCGGTGCAGACGGGCCCAGCTGTGAAAACGGCAATCGCCAGGCCCCGAAGAGACCTGGCGATTTCGCGTGGGCCGGGGAGGATTTGAACCTCCGAAGGCAATGCCGACGGGTTTACAGCCCGTTCCCTTTGGCCACTCGGGCACCGACCCGCGAAGCGTTGAGGATAGCGGGAAAAGACGAATCCGCTAGTTGGATTCGGTAAGGATCTTCTGCAGGATCATCACGTCGAGCCACCGACCAAACTTGCGACCCACCTGGCGTTCCACCCCGACGGGGGAAAAGCCGAGCGATTCGTGCAGCCGTATCGACGCCTCCTGCCCGACCACAATCTTGGCGAAGACGGCGTGGAAGCCGTGGCGTTCGGCCACGTCGAGGAGTTCGGTCAGCAGCGCCTGGCCCAGCCCCTGACCGTGGTAGTCGGGGTGCAGATAGATGCTGTCCTCGACCGAGGTCCGGTAGGCGGCGCGTTGTCGGTACGGCGAGAGGCTGGCGAAACCGGCCACCACCCCATCGACCTCGGCCACCAGCACCACGTGCACGCCGCTCCGGTCGCGCAAACGCTCGGTCTGTTCCGCCAGCGTCAACGGCTCGATCTCGGTGGTGATGGTCGAGTCCGTCACGTACGGGTTGTAGATCAGACGAATCGCTTCGGCATCGTCGACCGTCGCGCTGCGGATCTCCACTAGTCCCGAAAATTGTTGAACTGCAACGGAAGGCCGAAGTCCTCGCCCTTCAGCGCGGCGATGACCTCCTGAAGGTGATCGCGCTTTTTGCCCTGAACCCGAAGCTGGTCGCCCTGGGTGGACGATTGGATGCCCTTCAGCCCCAGGCCTTTGATGAACTTGTTGAGCTCCTTGGCCTTCTCCGAGCTGATACCCGCCTGAAGGGTCGCGCTCTGCCGCACCGTCGCGCCAGACGCCTCCTCCACCGAGCCGTAGTCGAGCACCTTCAGCGACACCTTGCGCTTGACCAGTTTTTCCTCGAGCACCTGGCGCAGGGCGATCAGTCGATCCTCACTCGACGACGCCATGGCGATCGCCGACTCGTTCAACTCGACCGAGGAGTTCGTGTCCTTGAAGTCATAGCGCTGGGACACCTCTCGGGCGGCCTGATCGACCGCGTTGCGCACCTCTTGCATGTCGACTTCGGACACCACGTCAAAGGTGGGCATCGGTTCTGTCTCCTGTTGTTGAGCTGTTGTACGACACCGGACCCGCCGGTGTCAGTCTTCGTCGGCCGCGTCCGCCGCGCCGGCCCGAATCGCCTCGACGACATTGGCATCGGCGAGCGTGGTGGTATCGCCAAGGTCGCGGCCTTCAGCGACATCGCGCAGCAGACGGCGCATGATCTTTCCGCTGCGGGTCTTGGGCAGGTCGCTGACCAGGAACACCGCCTTCGGGCGGGCGATGGCCCCCAACTTTGTCGCCACGTGCTGGCGAACCTCCTCGCGCAGTTCGTCGCTCGGCTCGTGGGTACCGCGGAGAATCGTGTAGCCGATGATGGCCTGGCCGGTCGTTTCATCGGCCGCGCCGACCACGGCCGCCTCAGCCACCGCCGGATGGTCCACAAGCGCCGATTCGATCTCGGTGGTGGAGATTCGGTGACCCGAGATGTTCATCACATCGTCGACCCGCCCGAGCAGCCACAGGTACCCATCGCTGTCGAGTTTGGCCCCGTCGCCCGCGAAGTAGCGGCCGGCGAACCGGCTCCAGTACGTCTCGGCATACCGTTCGGGGTCGCCCCAGATACCGCGCAGCATCGATGGCCACGGCCGGGCGATGGTGAGGTAGCCGCCCCCTTCGGTGACCGGGTTGCCCTCGTCGTCGACCAGCTCGGCGAACACGCCGGGAATCGCGCTGCAGGCCGAGCCCGGCTTGGTCACCGTTACGCCGGGCAGCGGCGAGATCATGTGGCCACCGGTTTCGGTCTGCCACCAGGTGTCGACGATCGGTCGGGTACTGCCACCGATGTGTTCGTGGTACCACATCCACGCTTCGGGGTTGATTGGTTCGCCCACCGTGCCGAGCACGCGCAGCGACGACAGGTCGTGGCGTTCGACCTCTTGGGCACCCCACCGCATGAACGTCCGGATCGCGGTCGGCGCCGTGTAGAACTGCGTGACCCCGTAACGCTCGATGATGTCCCAGAGCCGGTCCTTGGACCACGCGGCCCGATCGCCTTGGCGCTGCTCCTCGCGCGGCGTGTCGGGGGTGCCTTCGTACATCACCGACGTGCAGCCGTTGGCCAGTGGCCCGTAGACGATGTAGCTGTGGCCGGTGACCCAACCAATGTCGGCCGCGCACCAGTACACATCGGTCTCGGGCTGGAGGTCGAAGACGTACTTGTGGGTGAAGCACACCTGGGTGAGGTAACCACCCGTCGTGTGCATGATGCCCTTGGGCTTGGCCGTCGTGCCCGAGGTGTACAGCAGGTACAGCAGTTGCTCGCTGTCCATGGGTTCGGCCGGGCAGTCCGGGTCGGCACTCGCCATCAGATCGTGCCACCAGTGATCCCGGCCCTCGACCATTTCGACGTCGGTGTCGCAACGGTTGACCACGACCACGTCGGTGACCGTGGTGCACAGCGGTAGCGCGGCGTCAACGTTCACCTTGAGCGCCGAAGGTTCGCCGCGCCGGTAGCCGGCGTCGGCGGTGATGATGACCTTGGCCTCGGCGTCGTTGCATCGATCCGAGATGGCGTCGGGGGAAAACCCACCGAACACGACGGAGTGAGCCACCCCGATGCGGGTGCACGCCAGCATCGCCACCGGCAGTTCGAGAATCATCGGCATGTAGATGGCGACCCGGTCGCCCTTGGCCAACCCGAGCCCCAACAACACGTTGGCGAACTTCTGGACGTCGGCCAGCAGGTCGGCGTAGGAAACGGTGCGGGTGTCCCCCGGCTCCCCCTCCCAGTGGAAGGCGACCTTGTCGCCCTTGCCGGCTTCCACGTGGCGGTCGAGACAGTTGTACGACAGGTTGAGTTCGCCGCCGACGAACCACTTGGCGAAGGGCAGTTGCCAGTCGAGCACGGTGTCGAAGTCCTTCGACCAACTCACGAGCTCCCGGGCGTACCGGGCCCAAAACGCTTCGTAGTCAGCTTCAGCCTCGTCATAAAGCGAGCGATCGACGGCCAGAGCAGAGGCGACGAAATCCGACGGAGGCGGGAAGGTCCGTTGCTCGTTTTCGTAGACCTCGATGGCTTGATCGCTCATGCGTTCCCTCAGTGTGCAGCACGTTGCTCGTGGAGATTTCCTAGCAAAAATTGTTGATGGTTGAACAGGCCGCACGCACGGTTGCACCGGCGCCACCCACGGCGGTCGGCGGGGCATTCGGGAAAAAGGGGTAAAGAGTCGATAGGGTTCCCGGTGGGCTTCTCCGGAGTTGGTTTCGATCAACCCCGGAGTGTGGGAGACATCGGCTTGTTCAAGCCACCATCCGCTTAGGGAGAAAAACAAACAATGATTTCCGAATTTAAAGAGTTCCTCGAGAAGTTCAACGTGATTCCGGTCGCCGTTGGTCTCGTCCTCGCCTTGGCCGTATTGCCATTGGTGGAGGCGGTCGTCAACTTCGTCATGTCGATCGTTGGCGCGCTCGCCGGCGGCGAGGTCAACTTTGATGATCTCACCTTCAGCCTGCGTGACGGCAGCGTGCCTTACGGCGCACTGATCACCGCGATCATCACCTTCTTGATGATTGCGTTCGTCGTGTTCATGATCGTGAAGGCCCTCAACAAGGCCGGCGCTCAGACCGCGCTCAACGCGACGCCGGACCAGGCGCTGCTGACCGAGATTCGCGACCTGCTCAAGTCGGGCCGCTAGTCTCCCGTTTCACTTCGAGAGGGCGGTCGCTTCGGCGGCCGCCCTTTCGGCGTTTTGGGCCGGTTCAGCCCTTGGGCAGGAAGCGGTGCTCTACTCCGGCGATCAGGGTCGCCAAACCGGACGTGAAGCGTTGCTCCGGCGTCCAGGCGAGACAGGCCGCCTGGAAGTCCGCCAGCTCCCGTTCGATATCGCTGGTGGGTTCGGGCAACTTGAGTTCGAACTCGCGCATGATGCCGAGTTCCTGGCGGACGATGCCGTTCAGCCACGACGTGGCGGTCGTGAACGCAATGGCGGCGTCTTTGGTCGACAATCCCGCCTTGGTGAAGATCCGGTAGGCCGCCAACAACAGGTCCGTACCCAGCTGCCCCTGCGCGTCGCGGGTGGTGATCAGCTCGATCAGGTTGGGGTGGCGGAGCGCATGGGTGCGCCAAGCCGAGCACAGCGCGTGGGCGTCGTCTTGCCAATCCGATTCGGCGTCGGGTTGATACGACCCCAACACCTCGCCCACGAAGGACTCCACGATGGCGTCGAACAGATCTTCTTTGTTCTCGACGTGGTTGTAGAGCGACATCGCCTCGACATCGAGCTCGGCTCCGAGCTTGCGCATCGAGAGCTTGGCGAGCCCGTGGGTGTCCACAAAGGCGATCGCGGCCTCAGCGATGCGATGCCGACTCAGCGGCACTCGGGGCTTCTCGTTGACCACAGGCTTCCTGTACACGCAGCGGATGAACGGAGTCAGCCTAGGACAAGTTGTGCCGGTGGGCTGGCCGACTAACCTACCGAAGCGATTTTTGGACCGGACAATCCGGCGCCGGTTTAGACCGTGGCGCGCAGGTTGAGCAGCCGGTTCTCGACCGTGCCCGCCTTGACACCGATCGCCTCGGCGAGGGTGCGCAGGTCGTCGTGGCGAAGGTCGAGCGCCGTCCCTCGGCGGGTGCGATCCAGCAACCGGAGATAGGACTCGAGGACGGTGTCGACCGACCGGACGATGGGAAGGCCGATGGATTCAGAACCCATGGCAATACAGACCGAGTCGATAACGAGGGGGGCGCGTCGTTCAACCACGACTACCGGTGTACCGGTTCACCAACCGTCGCGCAAGGGCCGAATGACCTTTGGGGTCACTGTTCACAAAGTGGAAACCAACCGCGGTGGTCGTTCACCGCCCAGCCCCGTCGGCGCGGCTTGTACCCTGCGGGGGTGTCGACGCTGTCCTCGCTGCTCCGCGACCGAATCGACGAGCAGGGTCCACTCCCGTTCTCGACCTTTATGGATCTGGCCCTGTACCACCCTGACCTGGGGTTTTATGCCACCTCTGGGCAGGCCGGGCGCCGGGGTGACTTCGTAACCAGCGTCGAGGTGGGGCCCCTGTTCGGCCAGGTGATGGCCGATTATCTCGACCGCCTGTGGACCGAACTCGGCCGACCCGCCCCGTTCACCATCGTCGACGCCGGCGCCGGGCCCGGCACCCTCGCTCGCACCATTCGCGCCGCCGGTCCGGCCTGTGCCGAGGCGCTCGACTACGTGGCGGTCGAGCGCAGCGCGCACCAGCGCAGCCAGCACCCCGATGGCATCCGCTCGCTGCCCGATCTGCCGACCGCGCCGATCGTCGGGGCCATCGTCGCCAACGAGTTGCTCGACAACCTGGCGTTCGAGATCGTGCACTGGGATATCGAGGTCGGTTTCCGCCAGGTCGCGGTCATGGTGGACTCCGCGGGTGAGTTCGCCGAGGTCCTCACCCCGACGGAGTTCAACGATCCGGCCTTCGACCCGGGCGAGGCCCGCTCGGCGCGTCTCGTCTGGCAACCGGCGGCCACCCGGTGGTTGCAAACGGCGCTCGATCTGGTCGAACGCGGGCGGGTGCTCGTCCTCGACTACACCAACCGATCGGTGTACGCCGATCACCGGGCGGCCTCACCGATCCGCACGTACCGCGATCACCGCTCCGGTAGTGGTCCACTCGATCGACCCGGCGAACAGGACATCACCGCCGACGTGCAGGTCCGCGACCTCATCGCCGTCGAGCCGCCCGCGCTCATCGCGACCCAGGCGGACTGGCTTCGCGCCAACGGTATCGATGACCTGGTCGCCGAGGGTAAACGCGTCTGGGCCGACCGGGCGGGCATCGGCGACCTCGCCGCGCTGAAGGCGCGCAGCCGCATCGGTGAAGCCGAAGCGCTGCTGGACCCCGACGGACTGGGCGCCTTTACCGTGCTGGAGTGGCGCCGCTAAACCTGGTTGGTCAGCCCTGGGTTAACTCAGCGCCGGGTTGGTTCAACCCCCGGCGAGGAGGCTGACGTCGGTGAAGTCGCCCACCACGCTCGGCAAGATGCCGAACACCAGCGTGATGGCCACGGTGATGCCGAGGGCAGCGACCAGCGAAGGGGGCACGTTGACCGGCGTCAGGTCGCCGTCAGGCGCCTCATCGGCCCACATCGTGCGGGCGACCGAGGCGTAGTAGTAGAGGGCGATCACCGAGTTCACGGCGACGACGACGGCGAGGAGGTACCCCGACACCGAATCGTCCTGCACCAGCACCGAGAACACCCGGAACTTGGCGAACCAGCCCCCGATCGGCGGGATGCCGGCGAGCGAGAACAAGAACACGGTCATCACCGCGGTGAGCCCGGGTGCGTAGTGGAAGGCGCCGCGCATGTCGCTGATCTCGGCCGAGCGGGTCTTTCGGGCCAGGGCGATCAGCACACCGAATGCCCCGAGGTTCATCGCCGCGTAGATGGCGAGATAGTTCACCGTCGTGCTGAGGGCGGCGTCGGCGATGTCGCCGTTGCCGGCGACGGCGAGCGGAGCGATGATGAAACCGGTCTGGGCCACGCCGGAGTACGCCATCATGCGCACGAAGTTGGTCTGGCGAAGCGCCAGGAGGTTACCGATCGTCATGGAGGCGGCGGCGAGGAACCACATGAGCGGCTCATAGACGTCGCCGCGGCCCCAGAAGCCGACGTAGACCAGGGTGAGCAGGGCGACGAAGCCGGCGGTCTTGGACGCCACGGCCAGGAAGGCGGTGACCGGCGTCGGTGCGCCTTCATAGGTATCGGGGGCCCAGTTGTGGAACGGCACCGCCGACACCTTGAACGCGAACCCGACGGCGACGAACACGATGCCGAGGGTGGCGATACTGCTCGACTCCCGACCGCCGACCGCCTTGGAGATGTCGACGAGCAGGGTCGAGCCGGTGGTGCCGTAGAGCAGGGACATGCCGTACAGCATCACCGCGGAGGCAAAGACGCCCATCAGGTAGTACTTGAGGCCCGCCTCGTTGCTGAGCTTGTCGCGCTTGCGCCAGGCAGCCAGGAGGTAGGCGGGAATCGACAGAAGCTCCAGCGCCACAAAGATGCCGATGAGGTCCCGGGCCGAGGCCATGACCACCATGCCGAGGATCGACGAGATCAGCAGCCCGTAGTACTCCGACTCCCAGTAGTCGCCCTCGGCGACGTAGTTGGTCGACAACAGCACCACGACGTAGCCGACGAGCACGAAGAGGATCTTCATCACGATCGCGTACTCGTCGATGACGTAGTGCTCGAGCCCCACCGGGTCGGTGGCGCCGGGCTTCTTCTCGGCAAAGGCGTACAGCACATCGCCGTCGTTGACCCGGGTCCAGACCGCAACCAGCGGGATGATGACCCCGACGAGGCCGAGCCCGGCGATGGCCGACGTGATGGCCTTGGCCCGCTCGGCAAAGACGACATCGAGCAGCGTCAAGAGCGCGCCGAGGGACAACAACACGAGCTCGGGTGAGAGCGCGAACCAGTCGATTCTCGGTCGGGCGAACTCCGGCTGCGCCGCCTGGGCGAGTAGGTCGAGCACCGTGGATCAGCCCCCGGCCAGGTCGTCGTCGAGCTCGAAGACGCTCGAGCAGGTGACACCCTCGGGCAGGTCCTCGACGGACTCGGCCGACAGGCAGGGGTGCAGCGAGTTCTGCACCGCGTCATCGGTGGTTTCGAACAGCAGGTTCGGGTAGACGCCGAGCACGACGATCAGGGCGAGCAGTGGCGCCCAGGCCACGTACTCGAAGTTGTTGGCGTCGTGTACGTGCGGGTCGTCGGCGAACTCCTCGCTGGGGGTACCGAACGCGGTGCGCTGTAGCAGCCACAACAGGTAGCCGGCGGCGAGCACGGTGCCCAGGGCCGCGATGACCATGTACACCCGGAAGGTGACCTCGGAGATGCCGTTGGCCGGCTGGTAGGCCGCCAAGATGGCGGGGAACTCGCCCCAGAACCCGGCGAGACCCGGGAGCCCGAGCGACGCCATGACGCAGAAGCCGAGCATCCAGCCCATGCGAGGCGCCTGGACCAAAAGGCCGCCGAGCCGCTTGATCTCGAGGGTGTGGTACCGCTCCTTCACCGAACCGGCGATGAAGAACAACATGCCGGTGATGAGGCCGTGAGCGACCATGCCGAACACCGCCGCGTTGATGCCGAAGTCGGTGAGGGTGGCGATGCCGAGCATCACGAAACCCATGTGAGCCACCGACGAGAAGGCGATCAGTCGCTTCATGTCGGTTTGAGCCAGACACCCCAGGGCGCCGTAGATGATGCCGATGACGGCCAGCAGGCCAATCCAGGGGGCCCACTCGACCGCCGCCTCGGGCAGGATGGGGATGGCGATGCGAACAAACCCGTACGTGCCGAGCTTGAGCAGCACGGCGGCCAGGATGACCGAACCGACGGTCGGCGCCTGGGTGTGAGCATCGGGCAGCCAGGTGTGGAACGGAAACATCGGCACCTTGATACCGAAGCCGAGCAGCATGCCACCAAAGATCAACAGGCCGGTGCCGCGGGCTAGGCCGGCGCCGCCCCAGGCGGTGAGGGCCCGAAGGTCGAACGAGCGCAGTGCCTCACCGGCGCTGTCTTCGGCGAGGAAGAACAACGACAGGAACGCAACCAGCATGAGCGCCGAACCAAACAGCGTGTACAGGAAGAACTTGAGCGAGGCGTACTTGCGATCCGGTCCGCCCCACACCGCGATCATGAAGAACATCGGGAGCAGCACCACTTCGAAGAACACGAAGAACAGAATCAGGTCCTGGGCGACGAAGGTGCCGATCATGCCCGTTTCCAGGATCATGATGAGGATGAGGAACGCCTTGGGGTTGTGGGGCTCGGGGAAGTGCTCCCACGAGTAGATGATGCACAGCGGAACGACGAGCATCGTGAGCAGGATCAGCGGCAGCGAGATGCCGTCGACCCCGACGATGAAGCGCGAGCCGATGATGTCGATCCACCGCTCGTCGACCACACCCTGGAGTTCGCCGGAGCGGTCGAAGTCGAACTCGAGCGCCATGTACACGCCAACCGCGGCGACGAACAGGCTCGTGCCGAGCGCCGTCAGCTTGTGGAAGCTCTCGGCATCGGCAGGCATCAGCATCATCACCGCCACCGCGGCGAGAGGAACAAAGGTGATGGCTGGGAGAATCCAGTCAGGCATTGAAGTGACCTTGGGTTTGGTTCGGAAGCTTGCGGAGTTGCATCAGATGACGATGATCAGGACGCCGGCCAGAACGGCGGCGGCGGCGAAGAGGTAGGCGGCGTACTGCTGGACCTTGCCGGTCTGGGACTTGCGGAGTTCGTCACCAAAGGCCGACGAAGCCTTGCCGGCACCGTCGACGGCACCATCGACGAGGGGTTGATCGATCTTGGTGTAGACGAACTGGCCCGCCGTTACCGCCGTGCGGCCGGCGGTGTCGATGACGTTGTCGATCAGATGCTTGTTCGACCAGTCGGCCATGTCGGCCACCGGGCCCTTGGTGCCGCCGGCGATGACGTCGGTGTAGAGATGATCGAGGTAGTACTTCTCGGCGAGCAACGTGTGACCGGCCTTGGCGATCGGCACCCGGCTGGTGAGGCCGTCGGGTAGCTCGGTCAGGCTGCGCCCCTCGACCTTGGAGCGCGCCTCGACCCGGTTGAAGTAGTAGAACACGGCGATGGCGGGGCCGAGCAGGCCGAGGATGCTGGCGACGATCGCGAGCGTGTAGCTCGGGGTGGCGTGGCCGATCGGCGGGAAAGCGGCCGACTGCGGTTCGATGAAGTGACCGAACCGCTCCTGCCAGCCGGCTTCCTCGCCGGTGATGAAGCCGGGGGGAAGGTTCAAGAGGCCGGCGCCGACCGCGAACACCGACAAGATGACCAGCGGGATGGTGATGCGCTTGCCCGACTCGTGCGGGTGGCCGTGGCCTCGGAACTCGCCGAAGAAGGTGAGGTAGATCACCCGGGTCATGTAGGCGCCGGTCAGCATGGCGCCGACCAGACCCATCACCAGCATGAGGGTGTAGGCGCCGTTGGATCCGCCGGAACCACCGAACAGACCCCAGCCACCGGTGCCGACCAGGATCTCGTCCTTGCTCCAGAAGCCGGCAAAGGGGAAGACACCGGCCAGCGAGATGGAGCAGATGACGAAGGTCTTGAAGGTGGTGGGCATGAACTTGCGCATGCCTCCCATGTCCTTCTTCATGTCGAAGCTGTGCACGGAGTGGGCCACCGAACCAGCGCCGAGGAACAGGCCCGCCTTGAAGAAGGCGTGGGTGAACAGGTGGAACAGGGCCGCGGTCCAGGCGCCGACGCCCAGCGCCATGACCATGTAGCCGAGCTGGCTGACGGTGGAGTAGGCGAGCACCTTCTTGATGTCGTCCTGCACGAAGGCGAGCATCCCGCCGAACACAACGGTGATCGCCCCGATCAGTGCCAGAGCGTTGATGCTCGACCCCGAGATGGCGAACCCCTCGAAGAACACGGGATAGAGCCGGGCGATCATGTAGACGCCGGCGACGACCATGGTGGCGGCGTGAATGAGCGCCGAGACCGGGGTGGGGCCGGCCATGGCGTCGGGCAGCCAGGTATGGAGAATGAACTGGCCCGACTTCGACATGACGGCGGCGGTGAGACACAGCGCGGCGATCAACAGCGTGTTGCGGGGAATCTCACCGGCGACGGCCATCTCGTTGATGGTCATGATGTCGAAGGTTCGCCCGGCGGCGAAGTACAGGATGATCATGCCGATCAGCAGGCCCATGTCGCCGACCCGGTTGGTCAGGAAGGCCTTGAGGGCGGCGTCGGAGTTCGGCTTTTCCTCCCACCAGTGCCCGATCAGCGCGAACGAACACACGCCCACGAGCTCCCATGCGGTGATGAACTGCACGGTGCTGCGGCTCATGATCAGGAACAGCATCGAGGCGGTGAACAACGACAGGAACGCAAAGAAGTGGGTGTAGCGGCGGTCCCCGTGGACGTAGTCGGTGCTGTAGATGTGCACCAGCAGCGAGATCAGGGTGACGACGAACAGCATCAGGATGGTCGGGCCGTCGACCAGGATGCCGACCGTGAATTCGTGGCCACCGCTCTGGAACCAGGTGAAGCCCTTCAGGATCGCGACGGAGGCGTGCACCTCGCTGTGACCATCCTCACCGGCTTCGACGAGGGCCGCGGCGCCGGCGCCGCCTACCGAGGCGTCGACGAGGGGAGCCCCGTCGCCGTCGAAGTACGCGGGTGCGCCCTCTTCATCGGAGTGCTCGGCTTCATCGGAGTGCTCGGCGTCGTCAGAGTGTTCGCCGTCGCCACCGTGCTCGAGCACGCTGGTGGCGTCCGCCTCGGGGAAGTTGTCGCGATGATCGATCCAGGCGGCCCCGGCCCACAGCGACAGCAGGAAGCATGTGCCGACCGCGGCGATACCGATGGTCGACGACGCCGGGGTCTCGGAATCGCCGATCTTGATCGAGCCGAGCGACTTCCCGAAAAACAGGATCACGGCAAACGAGAGCGCCATGATCAGCGGAATCACCCAGACGTACTCCAGGATGATGTTGAAGCCACCACCGACGTCGGAGGTAAAGCTGACCTCGGGGACCTCGCTGGCGGCGAGCAGGAACTTCATCGAGCCGATCAGCCCTTCATCGCATCGACTTCAGAGAAGTCGATCGTCTTGGAGTTGCGATACAGCAGCAGCACGAGGGCCAGGCCTACGCCGACCTCCGCCGCCGCGACCGCTATTACGAACAGGGCGAAGACTTCGCCACCGAGGGTGCCGCGAAACGCGGAGAAGGCGACGAGATTGATGTTGACGGAGTTGAGGATCAGTTCGATCGACATGAGGACCATCACGCCGTTGCGCCGGGCCAGAACGCCGTACACGCCGATGCTGAACAGCACGGCGGCGAGGATCAAAAACTGGTTGAGATAGACCTCGGTCATCGCTAGTCCTTCCGCGCGATCACGATGGCGCCGATGAGGGCAGCGAGCAGGAGCACCGACACCGCTTCGAACGGGATGATGTACTCCTTGAAGATGGCGTCGCCGATCTGCCCGGTGGTGCTGGCCTCGGTCCGGTCGATGGTCTGATCGTCGAAGACGTCGACGACGGCGTAGGTCATGACGCCGAACAACAACACGCCGGTGAGCGCCGCCATACCGCGCCGCTCGGTGGCGACGCTCTCGTCGTCGCCGAGTTCGGCTCGGGTCAACATGATGCCGAACAGGAACAACACGATGACCGCGCCGATGTAGACCAGCACCTGGGTGACGCCGACGAATTCGGCGCCGAGCAGGATGAACTGCGCGGCCACCCCGGCGAGCACCAGCACGAGGTACAGCGCGGCGTGCACCACGTTCTTGGTGGTCACGACGCGGAACGCGCTGAACACCATCACGGCGGCGATGAGGAAGAAGGCGATCTGGCGGGGGACTTCGGGGTCATAGGCCAGGATCACGGCGTCGGTCACAGCGACACCTCGAATGGTCGGTGCATCACTTCGGCACCTTCTTGACCTTGGCCTCGGAGCCGCTCTCGTAGGACTCGAATTCCGGAACCGTGTGCATCCACTGCCCGAGGCGGCTCTTGTCGTGCAACAGGTCGGCGATCTTGGGCTCGCTGAACTCGTACTCGGGGCTCCAGAACAGGGCTTCGAACGGGCACACTTCGACACAGATGCCGCAGTACATGCACAGCGCATAGTCGATATCGAACCGGTCGAGCATGTTCTTCTGACGGGGCTTACCGCCGGCGCGGCGCGGCGGGGCCTTTTCCTTGTGGCCCTCGATGTAGATACACCAGTCCGGGCACTCGCGGGCGCACAACATGCACGCCGTGCAGTTCTCCTCGTGCAGGGCGATGACGCCGCGAGCGCGGGGGCTCGGCGTTTCCTTCACGTGCGGGTACTGCACGGTGTGGGCGCCGCGCGACGGTGCCGGGATGGGCTTGAGCGGCCCGTCGGGAAACACCGTCTTCATGAAGGTCTTGGCGGTGACGCCAAGCCCTTTGATCATGCCGGGTACGAGTGCCATTTAGAAGACCACCTTCAGTACGCCGGTGACGACGATGTTCACGAGCGAGAGAGGGATGAGGTACTTCCACGCCAGCTCCTGGAGCTGATCCTCACGGAAGCGGGGGTAGGTAAAGCGGAACCAGAAGATGAGGAACGTCACCAGCATCATCTTGGCGAAGAGCACGATCGGCCCAAGTACGTTGAACAGGTTCGAGTCGGCGTCGAGGCCGGGGATGTACCAGCCGCCGAGGAACAAGGTGGCGGCCAGGGCGGCGAACACGCCGGCGGTGGCGAACTCGCCGATGAAGAACAACAGGAATCGCAGACCGGAGTACTCGGTCATGTAGCCGGTGACGAGCTCGGACTCGGCGACCGGCATGTCGAACGGCGGCTGGGTGAGCTCGGCCTGGATGGCGATGAGGAAGATCGAGAAGCCGAGGAACTGGGTGAGGATGTACGGGTTGCCGATTCCGCCGAACCCGAAGATCTCGCCGTTGGCCTGGGCGAGCACGATCTCCTGCAGGTTCAGCGTGCCGGCCTGCACGACCACGCCCATGACCGCGAGCACCATGGGAAGTTCGTAGGCGATGAGCTGACCGGCGGCGCGCAGGCCGCCGAGCAGCGAGTACTTGTTGGCCGAGGCCCAACCGGCCATGAGGATGCCGATAACCGACACCGACGACACGGCGAGGGCGAAGTAGATACCGGTGTCGATGTCGATGAACCAGGCGTCGGGCCCAAAGGGCAACACGATGACGAGCAGGAACGTCGAGACCAGCACCACGAACGGGGCGGCGAAGAAGACGTAGCGGTCGGCGCGAGCCGGGACGATGTCCTCTTTCTGGAGGAACTTGCCCACCTCGGCCAGGAGCTGGAGCGAACCGAACGGACCGGCCTCGTTGGGGCCGAGACGGCTCTGCATGAAGCTCATCATTTTGAACAGGTACACGTAGACGAGCGTGCCGGCGGGTAACAAGATGGCGACGAGCGCGCCGACCAGCTTGATGCCGGTCGACTGCCAGTAGGGAAGCTCCGCGAGGACGAGACTCATCGATCGATGTCTCCGAGGATGAAGTACAGGCTGGCCAAGATGGTGATGATGTCGGGCACGTAAACGCCCTTCAGCAGCCAGGGCGTGATGCAGACGTTGTTGAACGATGCCGAACGAATTTTCACCCGGTACGGCACGAGGTCGCCCTGCGACACGATGTAGTACCCCATCACGCCCAGCGGGTTCTCGCACTCGACGTAGGCCTCGCCGGCCGGCACCTTGATGATGCGCGGCACCTTGGCCATCACGGGACCCGACGGCATCGAGTCCAGCAGCTGGTCAACGATCTTGGTGCCCTCCCGGGTCTCCTGGAGGCGCACCCAGAACCGGGCGAAGCTGTCGCCGTCGGGGTGGGTCCAGACCTTCCAGTCGATCTCGTCGTAGGCGAAGCCTTCGGGCTGATCGCGGCGCAGGTCCCAGTCGACCCCGCTGCCGCGAATGTTCACGCCCGACAGCCCGTAGGACAGGCCGACGTCGGCGGGGATGATGCCGATACCACGGGTGCGCAGCTCGAAAATCTCGTTGCCCATCACCAGCTGTTCGAGCTCGTCACAGAAGCTGCGGATGCGGGCCATGGCGTCGTGGGTGCCGGCGATCCAGCCGGCGGGAATATCGTCTTTGAGCCCACCGATGCGGTCGAAGTTCGGGTGGAACCGACCGCCGGTGGCCGCTTCGATCTGGTTGAGCACGAACTCGCGGTCGCGGAAGGCGTAGAACGCCGGCGTGGTGGCGCCGAGCTGAAGGGCCATATCGCCGAGGCCGAGGGCCACGTTGGCCATACGACTCATCTCGAACAGGATCGTGCGAATCCACTTGGCTCGAGGTGGCGCTTCGACCTCCATGAGCTTTTCGGCCGCCAGGATGAACGGCACCTCGTTGGCGAAGCTACCGACCCAGTCGATGCGGTTGATCAGCGTGGTGACCTGTGGGTACGTGCGCACCTCGGTGAGCTTTTCGTAGCCCCGGTGCATGTAGCCCATGACCGGCTCGGCGAGCACGACCTGTTCGCCGTCGAGTTTGGCGAGCAGACGGAGCGTGCCGTGGGTGGCCGGGTGCTGGGGGCCCATGTTGAGGGTCATGCCCTCGGTTTCGATCTCGAGGTTGACCCGCGAATCGGCGGCCTGGGCCGCGATGTAGGCGAGTTGCTGGCGTTCGCTGAGCGTGTCGGCCATCAGGCGTCCGCCTTTGCTGCGTCGTCGGCTTCATCGGCCTCGTCACCGTCGCCGGGCATACCCTCGACGTCGACGATCCCGGGCCAGGGCTTCACCTGGCGAGCGAGCAAGGGGAAGTCCTTGCGCAGCGGGTTTCCTTCGAAACCGGTCGGCAGGTAGATGTTGCGCAGGTCGGGGTGACCCACGAAGTGAATGCCGAACATCTCGCGCACCTCGCGCTCGTGCCAGTTGGCGCCCGGGTAGGTGTCGATCCAAGTGTCGGCCGCGAGGTCGTCGTCGGGGATGTCGGTCTTGACCGTGACCGCCCAACCGTCGGCGATGTTGTTCACGCGGGCAAAGAGTTGGAAGCGGGTGTCGGCGCCGGCCAGCCCGGAGCCCTGCTCGAGCGGATCGCTTTCATCAGCGCCGTGCACGATCGTGTCGACCTGGGAATCCATGTCGCGTCCGAACGGCGATGGCATCCAGTCGATGGCCGACAAGAAGCTGAAGTACCGGCAGTGCATTCCCGAGTGCAGCCACTCCGCGGTGCGAGCCCAGGCGTCGCGCGCCACCCGCACCCAGATGTCGTCACCGGGTTGAATGTGGGAGCCGATCACGGCGTCGCCCAGCTCTTCGCCAAACTGCGCGAGGAGTTCTTCGCGCTGTTCGTCGGTCTCGACGACCTCGACCTCTTCGCCCTCGGCGGGCGTCTCGTCAGCCATCAGCCGTCAACCACGATTGGTTCGGTGCGCCAGCGTTCGGCCGGGTCTTCGTGCCGAATGCGTTCCTGGAGCAACACGATGCCCTCGAGCAGCGCTTCGGGCCGTGGCGGGCAGCCGGGTACGTACACATCGACGGGGATGATCTGGTCGACACCTTTGGTCACCGAGTAGCTGTCCCAGTACGGGCCGCCGCAGTTGGCGCACGAACCCATGGAGATCACGTACTTCGGGTCGGGCATCTGTTCGTAGAGCCGCTTGACCGCCGGCGCCATCTTGTCGGTGACGGTCCCCGAGATCACCACCATGTCGGCCTGGCGCGGACTGGCGGGAAACGGAATCACGCCGAGGCGCATCACGTCGTAGCGCGGCGAGGCAAAGGCGGCGCCCATCTCGATCGCGCAGCAGGCGAGACCCCATTGGTACACCCACAGCGAATACTTGCGGCTGATGTTCAGCAGCGTGGTGATCGGTTTGGGGAGCTTTCCGCTCTCGACGAGACCCATCAGTTCCTCAGATCCACTTCAGGACACCCTTGCGCCAGGCGTAGGCAAGCCCGAGCACGAGGATGAAGATGAAGATGGCCATTTCGATCAGTCCGAAGACGCCGTAGGCCTCGAGTCGGACTGCCCACGGGAAGATGAAGACGGCTTCGACGTCGAACAGCACGAAGAGCAGGGCAAAGACGTAGTACCGAATGTTGCTCTGGCTCCACATGTCGCCGGTGGCGTCGACCCCGGACTCGTACGTGGTGAGCTTCTCTTCGGTGGGTTTGGAGGGCCGCAGCAGCGAGCCGGCGCCCAGCAAAACGCCGACGAGCAGCACGCCGAGGCCGCCGAAAATGGCGACCGTGAGGTAGCTGCGCAGGAGTTCAGACACGAGGGCGGAGCCTATCCAGGGGTGTAGTAAGTCGCCAATACGACAATGACCGACAGTGCAGCGAAAAATCTAGCGTTTTCGCACCCCGGTTTGGACCATCCCGGACGGTCCGCCGAAGCCAACCCAACGGTAGGTTCGCGAACGGCACAGCGACCAACCCGGCCGCCAGAGATTTTCGCCGTCGGCGAGCAGCCGGTTTCGGCGCTTCGTCGGACCCGTCTGGGCCGAAAACGGTGCGAGCCGATCCGGTTGTGGCCGGATCGGCTCGCAGTTCCTTCGGTTACTCAGCTGGGTTCGGCAACACCGTCGCCAAACGTGCCGCTACAAGCGACCGCTATCAGTCCTCGCGGCGTCCGGCTTCTCGGCGCAGTCCCCATCCCAGGGCGAGAAGGCCGAGGCCGGCGGCGCCGATGAGATCGGTTTCAGCACCGGTGCGGGCGAGTACCTGGTTATCGGCGTCCTGAACCGCACCGGCGACCGAGACCGGTGGCTGGGGCGCCACCTTCGGCGCCGGCGGCTGCGGAGCGGGCGGCTGCGGAGCGGGCGGCTGGGGAGCAGGCGGCTGCGGGGCAGGCGCTTCCGTCGTCGCCGGCACGGTGGCCGTCGGCTGGGTCACCACGGTGGGCAACACGGTGGCCTGCGGTGCTTCGGTCGTGGCCGGGGCTTCCGTCGTGGCCGGGGGAGCTTCGGTCGTGGCCGGAGCCTCGGTCGTGGCCGGCGCTTCGGTCGTGGCGGGCGGCTCGGTCACCGGCGGCTCGGTTACCGGCGGCTCGGTTACGGGCGGGGCCTCGGTGAAGCACAGGGTGGCGCTGACCGGGGTGACGCTGTTCTTCGAACCGTTCGGGTTCACATCGGGACGGTGACGGGCTCGCACCGCCACGGCTCCCTGGGGAAGATTGACCGATCCAAGCGACCCGCTCCAGTTGCCCACCGCAACCATGTCCGGGAGGTCGCCCGTCGGCGCCGAGGTGGCGATGACCGCACCCGAGGCGCTCAGAAACTGGAGGTCCCAAATTTCCGACAGCTGCGTGACGGTGTCCCGGTTGAGGTGAGTATCGGTGGACACCGCGCTGATCGACACGGCTCCTGCGGGGATGTTCACGCCGACACTGTTGGAGAACTGGCGACCGGGCGACAGCAAGGTCACCCCGCCAAACGACACCGACTGGCACGTCGTGCTCTGGGCGGTAGCCGGCGTTACGGCGGCACCCACCGCGGCGGCACTCAGGCTGAGCGCTGCGACTATTCGGGTAAAGCGGGAGGTGAACATGGGGTCTCCTTGGCGGCGAGGCGTGCCGGGGTGGGTTGGATCAGGCTGTGTCACTTGGTTAGCAATGTCACTCGGCGGGTGAAATCACTCGACGTGGGCCGTAGAACCAGATTGGCCACTCAGGGTGGTGAAGGAAATGGGTATTTCTCCCCATTTTCGCTAAAGATTGGGGAAAGCCCTGCCGATGAGGCGCCCCGAGATCCCGGAAACCCCGCCTTTTGGGGGCCTGGACGGCGCGTCACTCAAGCCACGGGCACCGCCGACCCGGTTGGGTCTACCCTGGTTACTCGCGGGGCAAACGATATCGATGGTGCCGGAGCGGTCTTGGAGGATCTGGTGAAGGACGCAACGAGCAGGACCGGAGTCATGCGCCGACACCGGCTACGCCTGTTGGTCGGCGCCTGCCTCGCGTTGCTGGTGACGCTCGGCGCCTGTTCGAGCGGCGACGACGCGACCGGCCCGACGACCTCGGCCCCGGTGCCGGCCACCGTGCCGGCCACCGCCGCCATCGATTCCGAACCCGTCGATTCCGCGCCGGTCACCTCCGACCCAGCCCAGGTCGCCGGCGCAACCGAGACCCGCCCCGATGCCGACGACACCGACAGCGATGCGTCGCCGACCACAACGGGGCCCCCCGACCCGGACGCCGATTCGTCCACGACGACGGCGAGCGACGGGAGCCCGACGACCACCGCCGGTCCCACCTCGCCGATCGTGCCGGTCGTGTCGCCTCCTCCGCCGGCCCCCGCGCCGCCGCCACCACCCTCGCCGCCACCGCCACCGCCGACGCGACTCCCGCTCTCCCTCGTCCCGTCCACCGGATTGATCGAGGACCAGACCGTTGTCGCCACGAGCACCGGATGGCCCGCCGGCGCAAGCGTCGGCATCAGCCAGTGTCTCGCCGACACGCTGCGGCTCAACGACTGCTCGATCGGCGGAGGCAATCTCACCATCGGCACCGTCGGCGCAGACGGGTCGTTCTCGATGTCGATCCGGGTCAACCACTTTCGATTGGGCGCCGACTGTCGGGTGCCCAACCGATGCGCCATCACCGCAGCGCTGGTCGAAGAGGCGCTGGACGATAACTACACCATGTTCGCCATGGCGCCGATCTCGTTCGATCCCGCCGGGCCACGCATGAACCCGCAGGCGGCGCTGGCTCCGCAGGCCAACCTGCGCGACGGTGACGACGTCGCGGTCCAGGTGGCCGGACTCTTTCCGCGCGATCGCATCAGTTTCGTACAATGCGTCTCCGGCGAGCAGTTCTCGTGCAACGAGATCGATCGTCGCGTGGCGTTCGCCGAACCCGATGGCCTGGCTGCGACCAGCCTGGCGGCGCGCCGGGTCATCCGCGGCCCCAACGGTCCCGTCGACTGTGCCGTCGCCTCGTGCGAGATCCGGTTCATCTCCGCGTTCCCAACGCTCACGTTCGATCCCATCGCCATCACCTTCGACGGCACCGTCGCGGCGCCCCGGGCGCCCAGCCTCATCGTCGATCCGGCCGACGGGCTGATCGATGGTCAGCCCCTCACCATCACGGTCGACGACGTATCCAAGGAGTGGGCGCTCGAGTACTGCTGGGACACCAGCGCCTGCCTGCCGGTCGAACGATCAAACCAACCCGGCCAAACCACCGTGCAGGTAAACGCGCAGCGGGTGGTATTGGTGCCGGGCCGCGACGGGCTTGTCACCATCGACTGCGCGGCCCAGAACTGCTTCTATCGGGTGCGCGACGCCCAGACCGGCCACATCGTCGATGCCGCGGTGACCTTCGACGCCACCGACCCGGTCGCCGCACCGGAGCTTTCGGTCAGCCCCACGACGAACCTGACCGACGGGCAACAGGTTTCGGTCGTCGTCGACAACGTCGCCGGAGCGACCGGCTCGGTGCACCTGTGCAACACCATCGACGCCCGGATCGATCTGTGTGACTTCATCGGCGTCGACTTCGACGGCTCGACCGCCGGCGTTGCCCAGGAAGCCACCGTGACCCGCTTCCTCATCTCGACCGGCCGCGGTGGCTTTCTCCGCGAGGTCGACTGCGCAGCGGCCTCCACCACGTGCGTCTTCCTCCTGCGGGTGAACGGCATCAATGCCGCCTCGGTTCCCGCCGAGTTCGCGACCCAGCCCGCCGCGCCCCCCGGCCTGGCACTGACCCAGACCAACGACCTCACCGACGGTGCGGCGATCGCGGCCGAAGTCCGGAACTGGCGCCCGTTCCTCAGCCTCCAGCAGTGCCCCGCCGGCCAGGGCAGCGACGAGTCCAATTGTCGCTGGCTCGGTCCGGTCGTCAAGCCGCTGTTCGGGAGCACTATTCAGATCCCCATCGTGCTCGACCGCTTTCGCGGTCCCGTCGACTGCGCCATCTCCCCGGCGCGCTGCGAGGTGCGGTTGGTCCGCGGCGGAGAGGTCTTCGCTTCCGTGCCCGTGCACTTCGACCCCGACGCCCCGCTGCTGGGGGATCCCACCTTCGCCGTGACCCCGGCCACCAACCTCGTCCATCGTCAGGTGGTCAGCGTCTCGGCCGACAACCTGCGGGGTGACTATCAGGGCATCCTCCAGTGCGTGACCGGCGCCGACGCGTGCGCGCAACTCGACTTCGGTGCTCAGACCGGGCTGGGTTCGTTCACCACCGATGTGCAGGTCCGTCGCCTCCTGAGCCTGGGCGCGACGAGCACGCACGACTGCGCGATCGCCGGGCCGTGCGAACTTCGGCTCTTCGGCGCATCCGGCCACCTGGCGAGCGCGGCCCTCGGGTTCGACGCGAGCGCACCGCTCCCCACGCCGGCCATCACGGTGAGTCCGATCGAGAACCTGTTGGACGGTCAGAGCGTGACGATCACCGGGTCAGGATTCAGCGCCGACACGGTCTACGCCGTGCAGTGCAACGGTCCGTCCGCCAACCTTGCGGATCCGTCGACGGGGTGTGCCGGTCCGCCGATCGCCGTCGCCGTCGACGACACCGGCTCGTTCACGCTCGCCGACTTCACGGTTCGGCGTACGATCGACAGCCAGACCTACGGAACGGTCGATTGCGCCGCCATCGACGCCAGCTGCTTCATCGGCGTCGGCGCATCGCTGGCCGACGGCGCGGTCAGCGGCCGACTCGGGTTCCTGCTCATCGATGACAGCGAGACGGACGCGGCGGTCACCGCGGCCGGGCTCACGACCTATCGGCCAACCGTGGCTCCCAAGCCGGCGGAGGTCGAAGCTCCTCCCCCATCCGTTGCCCCGAGCCCCCCGATCGCGCCCGCGGTCCTCGACGGGCCCTCGGTGTCGGTCACCCCGAACACCCTCCCCGCCGACCCCACCGCTCCCGCGACACCGCCGGCACCGACCGAACCCGGTGACGCCGTCCTCCCCGAACCCCAGCGCATCCCGAGATAGCTATTCGTCGCGGTAGGTGGGGTCCCAAATCACGTTCTTGGTCAGCCACGCCGCGAGTGCGCACAGGGCCATCCCCGGGATCACCCGTTCGGTCAGCGAGAACAGCTTGTCGTTGAAGCCCGCCGGGTTCGGCAGGTTGAGCAGGTTCACCAGGTTGAGCACGGCGACGATCGTGAGCAGGATGCTCAACCGATGGGTCCAGACCCGAACGTTCACCGACACCGTGTGGGGCGGCGCGGTCACGATCAGGATGGCCGCTCCGACCAACGCCAGGCCCAGACTCACGTTGATCTGCGAGGCGAATCGGAAAAACCGAAATCGGACCGGCTCCTGAAACTCGTCGGCGAGGCTGAGGTTCAACACCTCGAAGAGCCCGGCGACCATCTGCAGCAGGACGACCGACAGCAGCACGAAGATCACGACCTCGCGGGCCTCGTTCCACAGAACGGGCCCGTCGGATTCATCGTTCATTGATCGCGTCGCCGTTGGTCGCTATCCACCGGTACCAGCGTGACAGGCCACAGCCCGCGCCCACAATCCCGCCGTTTCTCCGCCTGGCGTTCGTTTCCCTGTTCTAGCCGCTGATGAGGCGGGGCAGGGCCTGCTGGGCCAGCTCGTCGAGCGGGCCGGGAATGATGCCGAACACCACCGTGACGGCCAGCGCGATACCGATGGCGACCATGGCCCCGGCGGGAAGCGGTATCTCTCGCTCGTCGGCGACCGCTTCGCCTTCGGTATCGCCCGCTTCGGCGTCGGCCAGGAACATGGCGACCACGATGCGGAGGTACAAGAACGCGGCGATCACCGCCGAGATCATGGCGATGATCGCCAACCAGAACGACCGGGCATCGATCGCGGCGTTGATTACCCCGAACTTGGCAAAGAACCCGCTGGTGAACGGAACGCCGGCCTGGGCAAACAACAAGATGGCGAACGCCATGGCGAGCACGGGCCGGTTGCGGCCCAGGCCCCGATAGTCGTCGAGATGATGGGCCCGGTCGCCGGTGCCCCCGACGAGGGTGACCACGCCGAAGCTGCCCGCGACCATGAAGGTGTACGCGGCCAGGTAGAACACCGCCGACGAGGTGCCCAGATCGGTGGCGGCCTGCACACCCAACAGAATGAAGCCGGCGTGGCTGATGGAGGAATAGGCGAGCATACGCTTGACGTCGGTCTGCACGACGGCGAGCAGCGAGCCGACGATCAGGGAGGCCGCAGCCAGCACGTACACCACCGGCTGCCAGTCGACCCGGTACTGCTCGAAGCCCACGACAAACACCCGGATGATGCCGGCGAACCCGGCGGCCTTGACGCCCGAAGCCATGTACGCCACCACCGGGCTCGGTGCGCCCTGGTAGACGTCGGGGGTCCAGGCGTGGAACGGTACGGCCGCGACCTTGAAGGCCAGCCCGACGAGCATCAGGGCGAAGCCGAGCAACAACATGGCGTCGGAGGCAAACACCGTGCCTGCGAGTTGCCCCTTGATCGTCACCAGGTTGGTGCTTCCCGTCGCGCCGTAGACGAACGCAATGCCGTAGAGCAGGAACGCCGACGAAAACGCGCCGAGGACGAAGTACTTGAGGCCTGCTTCCTGCGACTGCGAGCGCCGCAGGTGCATGGCCGCCATCACATAGACCGCGATCGACAACACCTCGAGTCCAAGGAACAGCACGATCAGATCGTTGGCCGACGCCATGACGATGCCCCCGGCGGCGGACATGAGCATGAGGACATACAGTTCGGGGCCCTCGAGACCCTCGCGGACGAGGTAGTCGTCGGCCAGCAACGCGGTGAGCGCCACCGAGGCACAGATCACGCCGGTGATGAACAGCGAGAAGCCGTCGGCGGCGAAGACGCCCCCGACCGTGGAGACCGCACCGTTCTCGTGGAACTCATCCCACAGCCAAAACAGCGAGATACCGGCGCCGGTCGCGATCGCGGCGGTGAGCCAGGCAAACACGTGCCGCGGCATCGGCTTAACGAGCGATGCCACCGTGAGCATGAGCGCTCCGCCGACCGAGAGGATCAGCAACGGTAGGAGCATCGACCAGTTGATGTCGGGGGTCGTCACCCCGGGGGAAAGGTCCTGGGCGAGCAGCAGTGCGTTCATCCCTCGCCCTCTCCTTCGTCGCCGTGCTCTTCGTCTCCGCCGTGGTCACCCTCGTCGTCGTGCTCACCTTCGCTGAGCTGTGAGCCGTCCTGGGTGACCGGTTCTTCGAACCCGTCGACGTGGGCTTCGATGTGGTTCACCAGGGCATCGACCGCGGGTTCCATCCGTTCGAGCATGGGCTTGGGATACACGCCGAGGAACACGATCAGCACCAGCAGCGGAGCGAGCGACAGCCCTTCGCGCAGGGTGAGCTCGGGCATATCGGCGTTCTCTTCGGTGAGCGGGCCGTGGAACACCCGCTGGAACGCCCAGATCAGATACAACGCCGCGATGATCACACCGGCGGCGGCCACCACGGCCCACCACCGGTGGGCGTTGAATGCGCCCAGCAGCGCGAGATACTCGCCGACGAACCCGTTGAGGCCGGGAAGGCCAATCGAACTGAACATCACCAGGGTGAAGACGCCCGCCATGATCGGGGCCGCCTTTTGCAGACCGGAGAGCTCAGCGATCATGCGGGTGTGGCGGCGTTCGTAGATCATGCCCACCAGCAGGAACAACGCACCGGTGGAGATGCCGTGGTTCACCATCTGGAGGATGGAGCCCTCGATGCCTTCGGTGTTGAGGGCAAAGAGGCCCAAGATGATGAAGCCGAGGTGGGCCACCGAGGAGTAGGCCACGAGGCGCTTGAGGTCCTTTTGCATCGTGGCGGCGATCGCGCCGTAGATGATGCCGACGGTGCCCAGGGTCATCAGCAGCGGGGCGAAGTACACCGCGGCTTCGGGGAACAGGTAGACGCCAAAGCGCAGGAACCCGTACGTACCGAGCTTCAACATCACGCCGGCCAGGATGACCGAGCCGGCGGTCGGCGCTTCGGTGTGCGCATCGGGTAGCCAGGTGTGCAGCGGGAACAGGGGCACCTTGACCGCAAACGCCAACGCGAACGACAGGAAGATCCAGCGAGCGGTCACCGTGGCGATGCTTTGGCTTTGGGCGATCTCGAGCAGGTCAAAGGTGATGTCGCCGCCGGTCGCCCGGGCGTGGAGCGACACCAACGACACGATGCCGACGAGCATGAGCGCCGAACCGAGCATCGTGTAGATGAAGAACTTCATCGCCGCGTACACCCGGTTGCCGTGACCCCATCGGCCGATGAGGAAGTACATCGGTACGAGCACGATTTCGAAGAAGACGAAGAACGCGAACAGGTCGAGCGCGAGGAACACGCCGAGGCAGCCCGCCTCGAGCACGAGGATCCACGCGAAGTACTGCTTGGGGTCATGTTCGGGGTCGACCGCGACGATCGCCAGCGGGAACAACAGACCGGTCAGCACCACGAGGAACAGGGAGATCCCGTCGAGGCCGAGGTGCCAGGAGATGCCGAAGCTCTCTATCCAGGTGTCGTTCTCGACGAACTGAAACGACGCGTCGGTCTCGAATTGGGCGAGGAGCCAAAGCGTCATGGCGCCTGCGGCTCCCGAGAACAACAGGGCGACGAGGCGCACGATGTCGGGGCGGGTGCGGGGGATGAGCGCGACGACGACGGCTCCGATCGCCGGGATGACGATCAGCGCGGTGAGTACCCGGAAGGGCACATCCGTAGCGGCGAGAATGGTTGCCGTCACAGGCTCGCCCTCAGCAGGAACCAGCCGATGAGCAGGACCCCGCCTATTCCGATGCCCGCGGCATAGCTGCGGACCAGGCCGGACTGCACCCGGCGAAGCGGCGTGGCGAACCCACGCACGCCCTGGCCGGCACCGTTCACGATGCCGTCGACGACGTTGGCGTCGAACCAGGCGATGGCGTCGAACAGCTTGTGGCCCGGGCCACCCATGAAGGCGGTGATCGCCCGGTCATAACCCCAACCGTCGGCGAGGACCGGCTTTTCGAACGTGCCGGGGGCGATCCGACCCTGCAGGTAGGTCGCGGCCGCCGTGGCGATGCCGATGACACCGGCCGCGATGGCGACGATCGCGAGAATCCACTTCGTGCTCGCCGAGGCCGCGAACGTGTGCTCGTGCAGCAGCGACGGCTCGAGCCAGTGGTCGAGGTGATGCCACCACTTGGTGAACGGCAGGTTCATCACGCCGGCGACCATGGAGGCGATTGCGAGGATGCCGAGGGGCGCCGTCATCGTCCACGGCGACTCGTGCGGATGATACTCACGCCGGGCCTGCACGCTCTCGGGCAGGTGGTCGGCAACGGCGTCGGGCGCGTCCATCCACTCGCCGTCGTCGGCGAGGGTGATCGTGCGTCCGTTCTGGGCGTCGACGCCGATACGTTCGGCGGCGCGTTCGGCCTCGACGGCAGCGGCCATCGACTCGTCGGCCGCGGCGCGGGCATCGTTTTCGGCCGACCGGGCGGCGACGAGCGCTTCGCGAGCCTTCTCCACCGCGGTGGATGCCGCTTCGCGCCCTTCGTCGTCGGCCTCGGCCAGCGCGGCCTCGGCGGTCGGTACCGCTTCGGTTGCGGTGGTGACCTTGGTTTCGGCGGCGGCGATGGCGGCGGTGGCGTCATCGGCCGCCTTGCGGGCGGTGGTCGCGGTTTCGTCGGCCGACGCGATCTTGGCTTCCCATGCGGCGTCGACCTCTTCGGGCTGGACATCGCCGTAGCGATAGCGACCAAAGAAGGTCATGAACACCTGGCGGCTCATGTAGAACGCGGTCAACAACGCGGTGAGCAGACCGACCGCCCACAGGGCCTTACCGTTGAACCCGCCGAGGTCCCAGGCCCCGAGCAGGATTTCGTCCTTCGACCAGAAGCCGGCGAACGGCGGCACACCGGCGATCGCCAACCAGCCGATGATGAACGTGCCCGCGGTGATGGGCATGAACTTCTTCAGCCCGCCGTAGTGGCGCATGTCCTGGTCGCCGTCCATGCCGTGAATAACCGAACCGGACCCGAGGAAGAGCAGCGCCTTGAAGAAGGCGTGGGTGACCATGTGGAAGATGGCGGCCACGTAGGCACCCGTACCGACGGCGAGAAACATGTAGCCGAGCTGACTGACCGTCGAGTAGGCGAGGACCTTCTTGATGTCGTTTTGACCAACCGCGATGGTGGCGGCGAACAGGGCGGTGAGCGCACCGACCCAGGCGACGAGCATGGGGACCCACCCGGCCGCCGCGTCGAGCACCGGGTTCATGCGGGTCAGCAGGTAGACACCCGAGGTGACCATGGTCGCGGCGTGGATGAGGGCCGAGACCGGTGTCGGGCCGGCCATGGCGTCGGGGAGCCACAGATACAGCGGCAGCTGGGCCGACTTGCCCGCTGCGCCGATCAACAACAACACGGCGATGGCCGTGGCGGTCGTCTGGGCCAGACCGTCGGCCTCGGGGAGGAACTCGGCGTAGCTGATCGAACCGAAGGTGAAGAACACCGCGAACATCGCGACCATGAAGCCCCAGTCACCAATGCGGTTGGTGACGAATGCCTTCTTGCCCGCGGTCGCGTTGGCGGGGTTTTCGAACCAGAACGAGATGAGCAGGTACGAACAGGCGCCGACGCCCTCCCAGCCGAGGAAGGTCAACAACATGTTGTCGCCCAGGACCAGCAACAGCATCGAGAACGCGAACAGGTTCAGGTAGATGAAGAACTTGGAGAAGTTCTCGTCACCGTGCATGTAGCCGATCGAGTACAGGTGAATCAGGGTGCCGACGCCGGTGATGAACAGGCACATGGTGACGGCCAGCGGGTCGACGAGGAAACCGATGTCAACGGTGAAGTCGCCGGCGGGAATCCACTCGAACAGGGTCTGGACGAACGGGCCCTCGCCGTGGAACAGGCCTCGGGATTCGTCGTCGCGGGTCACCAGACCGATGAAGACCAGCAGCGTTGCGCCGAAGGAGCCGGCCATGGCGGCGGTGGCGAGATAGCCGGCGGCGGGTTCGCCGAGTCGGCGACCGATGACCACCAGGGTCACGAATCCAAGCAGTGGAAACGCGGGAATGAGGAAGGTGAGATCGAGAAGTTCCATCATCAGCCCCGCAGTACCGAAACGTCGTCGGCGGTGATGTCGGGGCGGCGCCGCATGATCGCGACGATGATGGCCAAACCGACCACCACTTCAGCGGCGGCGACCACGAGTACGAAGAACACCGCGAGCTGGCCGCTGAGGTCGCCGAGCTCGCGGCCAAAGCTCACGAACGTGAGGTTGACCGCGTTGAGCATGAGTTCAACGCACATGAACATCACGAGCGGGTTGCGGCGTACGAGCAGGCCGACCGCGCCGATCGTGAACAACATCGCCGCGACCGTGAGGTAGAAGAACGTGTCGACCATCAGGCGTCCGCCTTCTCGTCGGCGGCGTCGCCCGCATCATCGCCATCGGCGACGTCTTCGCCGTCGGCGACCGCGTCATCGCCATCGGCGTCCGCGGCGACCGGCCGACTGCGCACCCACAGGTCTTCGGCTTCAGGGATGGGCTCGAGTTCACCGGTGATGCGCCGAGCGAGCACGACCGCGCCGACGACGGCGATCGTCAGCAGGAGCGCGGTGATCTCAAAGGCGAACACCCAGTCGGTGAAGAGGCGCTCGCCGAGCTGGTTGACGTCGGGACGATCGGTGGCGATCGGCGCCTCGGCGCCGGGTCGGCCGTTGAGCTCGGTGTCTACACCGAAGTCGCCAAACCGAGCACTCCACGACCAGTCGGTGAACTCGGTCGCCCCGACGAGCACAGCCATGAGGCCGGCAAACAACAGCAGGCCGATCAGCGGTGCTACGAGGCGCTGGCCAACGATGGGGTCGACGTCGAGCCGCTCGGCCTTGTCGACGCCGAGCAACATGATGACGAACAGGAACAAGATGACGATGGCGCCCGCGTACACCACGACCTGGACGGCGGCGAGGAAGTGGGCGTGCTGCAGGATGAACAGGACCGCCATGCCGAACAACGTCTGCACGAGGAACAGCGCGGCGTGCACGGGGTTCTTGGCCATGACGACACCGATGCCGCCGGACAACACGATGACGGCACTGATGAAGAAGACCACGATTTCCATCAGTGGTGACCCCCGTCCGCGTCGTCGTGATCGTGGTCGTGGTCATGCCCGTGGGCGTCGGGGTCGCCGGCCGCCTCGTCGGTGGTCGCGGTCTCGGCGTGCTGGCCCTTTTCGGGTGCGCGAACGCCATATCCGAGTTCGCCCGACCAGGCGATCACGTTCTGGTAGTCGACCGCGCCGGACGACGAGGTCGCCCGCATCCACTGCGAGGTCATGAGATCCTCGCCTTCGCGCCAGTCTTCCCATGGCAGCTGCTGGGGCTTGCCGTCGTCGTCGACGAGGAGCTCGTCCTTGGTGTAAATGGCGTCGGCCCGGTTGGTGAACGAGAACTCGAAGAGCTTCGATTCGGTGATGGCCTCGGTCGGGCAGGCCTCGACGCACAGATCACAGTGGATACAGCGCAGGTAGTTGATCTCGTAGATGAACCCGAAGCGTTCACCGGGCGACACCGGATCGTCCTCGGGGTTGTCCTCGCCGCGCACATAGATGCACTTCGCGGGGCAGACACCGGCGCAGAGTTCGCAGCCGATGCACTTCTCCATCCCGTCCTCGTACCGGTTGAGCACGTGGCGACCGTGCAAACGGTCGGCCTTGGGGCGCTTCTCTTCGGGGTATTCGGTGGTGACCCGTTCTTCGCCGAGCTTCTTGAAGGTGACGGCAAAGCCCTCGAGATATCCCATCAGGTGAACCTCCCGTGTGCGCCTTCGGGGTCCTCTTCGAGAGCCCGGGCCCGGTCGGCCTTCGCGGTGTTGATCGCGGCGACCAGAAGCGAACCGGCGACGGCGAACACGAGTGCGGTCACCGCGACGATGGCGATGGAGTTCCAGCCGCGATCGCGCCCGATGCTCTGGGCTCCGAGGAAGAGCACCCAACCGAGCGAAATCGGAATCAGCAGCTTCCAACCGAGGTCCATGAGCTGGTCATAGCGAAGCCGGGGCAGGGTCGCTCGGAACCACACGAACGTGAAGAGGAACACGAACAGCTTGAGCATGAACCAGAACGTGGGGAAGAACCAGCCGAGCGAATCGATGAGGATCGGGCCGTTCGGGCCACCGAGGAAGAGGGTGACGATGATCGCCGACATGGTGACGGTGTTCATGAACTCGGCGAGGAAGAACAGGGCGAAGCGGATCGAGGAGTACTCGGTGTGGAAACCGCCGACGAGTTCCTGTTCGGCTTCGACCAGGTCGAACGGTGGGCGGTTCAGCTCGGCGGTGCCGGCGATGAGGAACACGAAGAACGGCACCACGCCGGTGGCGAAGAAGTTCCAGTTCACGATGCCGCCCTGCTGGGCCGCAACGATGTCGTGGCTGCTGAGCGACTCGGACTGGATCAACACGGCCACGACGGCCAGACCGAGGGCGGCCTCATAGGACACCATTTGGGCCGATGCCCGCACCGATCCGAGCAGCGGGTACTTCGAGCCCGAACTCCAACCCGCGAGCATGATGCCGTACACGGCGAGCGAGGACATGGCGAGGAACAACAGCACGCCGATCGGTGGATCGGCGACCTGGAGGTAGGTCTGTTCGCCACCCGGCATCGGCACGACGCCGTTGTTGTTGGTGAAGTCGCCACCGACGGGGACGATTGCGAAGGTGAGGAACGCCGGAATCAGCGACAGGTACGGCGCCAGACCGAAGACGAACCGGTCGGCCTTGTTCGGGACGAGGTCCTCTTTGAAGAACAGCTTGATGCCGTCGGCGAGGGTCTGGAGCAGACCCCATGGCCCGGCCCGGTTCGGGCCGATGCGGTTCTGGAGGTCACTGACGACCTTGCGTTCGAACCAGACCATGAACAGCACCGACAACATGAGCAGGGCGAAGGCGATGACGACCTTGCCCAACATGATGGCGAGCGTGTCCCAGCCAAAGTCGCCCACGAGGAGCGGGTCGGCGGCAAACAGCATCATGCGACCGGCTCCACTCGTACGTCGTTCACGACGGCGGTGGCGTCGATCAGTTCGTACGGGCGGGCGTCCTCGAGGTGCGACACCATCACCGCGGAACCGCGGGGCACACCGGAGTCGCTGAGCACCGAAACGGTGATCGCACCGCGGGCCGAGCTGACCGAAACGTCGGACCCTTCGGCCACGCCGAGCCGTTCGAAGTCGGTCGGGTGCAACGCAACCTTGGGCGACGGGGAGAGGTGGGCGCTCGACGGGCTGTGGGCCAGGACCGTGCCCTGGTCGTACATGACCCGGCGGGTCACGAGGCGCAACGCATACTGGTCGTTGCTCACCGCTTCGAGCGGCGCCGGCGCTTCGAACAACGACGTGCCCTCGACGACGATGCCTTCGACCGCAGCCGCTTCGAGGGCGGCGGGCGAAACGTCGGCGTAGATCGGCGCCAGGTCGGCCAATTCGGCCCAGACCTGCTCGGGAGATTCCAGTTCGAGGTCGGCGCCGAGCTGAAAAGCGAGCTCCGCGGCGAGGATCCAGTCGGGGCGGGCGGTGCCCGGCGGCGTGACCATCTGGTTGAGCTGGCTGATCCGACCTTCGAGGTTCGTGAACGAGCCGGCGTATTCGCCGGGGCCGGCCGCGGCGAGCACGACGTCGGCTGCGGCGGCCGATTCGTGCAGGAACAGATCGACGGCGATCACCGTCGGGGTGTTCTCGAGGGCCTGGCGGGCGAGGTCGGCGTCGGGGAAGTCGTTGATCGGGTCGGCGGCGAGCAGCACGAGGGTGTCGAGGCGGCCGTCGGCGGCGGCCTGCAGGATCTCGTGGGTATCGAAGCCGGCTTCGGCGGGCATGGTGGGCCAGGCGGTGGAGAACGAGGACCCGGTTGCCAGAGGCTGGCGGCCGGGAAGGCGACCCGGGGCGAGCCCCATGTCGAGGGCGCCGTGCACGTTGCCGCGCGTGAGCGCGCTGAGAAAGGCCACGTCGTCGAGGCTCGACAGCGCCACCGCGGCGTCGACCACTGCGTCTTCGGATTCGGCCGCCGAGGACCGGCCGAGAACGACGGTGACGGGGCCGCCGGCCTTCAGGGTGGCGGCGACCGCGTTCACATCGGCGGCCGCGACACCGGCGATGTCGGACTCGACGACCGAGTCGCCGACCAGGGCGCGAGCCAGCGCACCGGCTTCGCCCGGGCGCGGGTGTAGCGAGTGGGTGGCGTAGCGGCTGAGGCCCGTGCTGTGCGGCGTCAGCTCGATGAGTTGCACACCGTCTTCGATAACGGCGTGGCGCAGGCGCAGGTAGAGGGCGCCAAGCTGTTCTTTGGGGTCGGGGCCGACCAGGACGACAGTGCCCCCGGCGGCGCAGGCCCGATCGATGGTGGCGCGAGGCAGACCCAACACCAGGTCGGCGGGGAGACCGTCGCCGAGTTGGGCGTCGACGTTGTCGCTGCCGAGCACCCCTTTGACGAGCTTGGCCCACATGTACTGGGCCTCGTTCGACAGACGGGCGCCGCCGATGACGCCGATGCGATTGGGATCGACATCCTGCAGTGCCTTGGCGCAGCGGCGAAGCGCGGTGGACCAGGGCGCGGTCACGAGTTGATCGCGCTTGGCCGAGCCCATGCTGGCCTCGGGCCGCACGAGCGGATCGGCGAGACGGTCCTCGTGGTTGAAGGCTTCGAAGCTGAACCGTTCGCGGTCGCTCAGCCAACCCCAGTTCACCGAGTCGACATCGACCCCGAGGTACCGGAGGACCTTGTTGCGCGACGACTGCACGGTGATGCGGCTACCGACGGAGTCGATGGTGGCCGTCGACTGGACCTCCTCGAGATCCCAGGGACGGGCCTGGAAGCGGTAGGGCTTGGCCGTGAGTGCGCCGACGGGGCAGATCTGCACGGTGTTGCCCGCGAAGTAGGAGCTGAAGGGCTCGTCCGGGAACGTGTTGACCTCGGTACCGTTGCCGCGGCCCTGGAAGTGGATCAGCGGGTCGCCGGCCACCTCCTTGGCAAAGCGGGTGCAGCGGTCGCACAGGATGCAGCGCTCCCGATCGAGGTAGACGTTGTCGCTGATCGCGATCGGCTTTTCGTAGTGCCGTTTCTCTTCGACGAACCGGCTCTCACCCGGGCCGTAAGCCATCGTCTGATCCTGAAGCGGGCACTCGCCCCCCTTGTCACAGACCGGGCAGTCGAGAGGGTGGTTGATCAACAGGAATTCCAGGACGCCGTCCTGGGCCTTTTTCGTAACCTCCGACTCGGTCTCGACGACCATGTCGGGCGAACAGGTGATCATGCACGAGGGCTGCAGACCCATGCCGCGGCCGGTGTCGACCTCGACGAGACACATGCGGCACATACCGACCGGCTTCATCCTCGGGTGATAGCAAAAGCGCGGGATGTACACGCCGTTGCGCTCGCATGCGTCGATCAGGAGCTCGCCGGGGCGCGCGAGCACTTCGGCACCGTTGACGGTGACGGAAATGCCCTCGATCTCAGTTGATTCGACGTTGGTCATACCGGAGCGAAATCTAGTGCGTCAGCCGGCCGAGACCGGTATGGAGGCTCGGGCGGTGATCTTGGCCTCGAACTCTGGACGGAAACGACGGAGCGCCGACACGATTGGGGCGACCGACGAGGGGCCGAGCGGACAGATGGTGGTCTGCTTCGGTGGGAACGGAACGGCTTCGAGACCCTGGCTCGGGTCGGCGGCCGCCGGGTAGGGACCGGGGCTGATGTTGTCGGCGACGTCGAGCAGCATGTCGATGTCGCTCGGGCGCCCGTGACCGTCGTAGATGCGGCGCAGAATCTGTTCTTCCCAGGTGGTGCCCTCGCGACACGGCGTGCACTTGCCGCACGACTCGCGAGCGAAGAATCGAACCACCCGCAGGCAGGCCTGCACCGCGTCGGTCGAGTCGTCCATGATCACGATCGCGCCGGAGCCGAGCATCGATCCTGCGGCACCGACCGGCTTGGCCTCGAGCGGCAGGTCGAGATGGTCCTCGAAGAACCACGGTGCCGAACCCCCACCGGGGATGAACATCTTGAGGTCGTGGCCCTCGCGCATGCCCTGGCAGAAGTTGTCGCCGTAGATGAGGTCGCGGAACGTGGTGACCCCCTGCTCGACCTCATAGACACCGGGGCGTTTGACGTGGCCCGACACCGCGAACAAACGGGTACCGGGCGAGGCTTCGCTGCCGTACCGCTTGTAGGCGTCGGCGCCGTTTTCGAGTATCCACGGCAGGTTCGAGAGCGTCTCGACGTTGTTCACGATGGTCGGCTTGCCGTACAGGCCAATGGCGGCCGGAAAGAACGGCGGCTTGAGCCGGGGCATACCACGGCTGCCTTCGAGGCTCTCGATGAGCGCGGTCTCTTCGCCCACGATGTACGCGCCGGCGCCCCAGTGCAGGACGATGTCGACGCTGAAGTCGGTGTCGAGAATGTTCTTGCCGACGTACCCGGCGGCGTAGGCCTCGTTGAGCGCTTCGGCGATGCGCTCCTGAGCCAGCGCCATCTCGCCGCGCACGTACAGGAAGCACTGCGACAACCCGAGGGCGTAGCAGGCGATGAGACAACCTTCGATCAGCTGGTGCGGATCGCACTCCATGAGGAGACGGTCCTTGTAGGTGCCCGGTTCGGATTCATCGCCGTTGACGACGAGGTAGCGGGGCCACACGCCCGGCGGGCAGAACCCCCACTTGATACCGGCGGGGAAACCGGCGCCGCCGCGACCGAGCAGGATGGCGTCGCGAACCTCGTCGTGCACCTGGCTCGGCGTCTTGGCCAATGCGGCGCGCAGCCCGACGTAGCCTCCGGTTTCGAGATAGCGGGCCAGGGTGTGGCCGTCCTCGTGCACGAAGCGCGACGAAACGATCTTGGGACCCTCGTTGTCGACGTAGCCGGCCGCGTGGGCGACGTAGCCATTGCTCACGAGCCTTCTCCTTCGGGGGTCGGTGCGGGAAGCCAAACGGGGGCTTCGTTCGCCTGTTCGGGGGGCACGATTCCGGCACTGCGGCCTGTCGGAATGTGCTGGCGAACCTTGCCGAGCGTGCCGTGGGGCGGAATGTCGGTGCGCGCACCGGAGCGAAGGTCGTCGATGACCTTCTCGGCCTCGTCGAGTTCGATGCGGTGGAAGTATCGGTAGTTGACCTGCATGCACGGGGCCTCGGTGCACGCCGCCAGGCACTCGTAGTCCTCGAGGGTGAACATCTTGTCCTCGGTGGTCCCACCGTGTTTGATGCCGAGCTTGTCCTCGAGCCGGTGCAGCAGTTCCTCACCGCCGAGCAGCATGCAGGAGATGTTGGTGCACACGTTCACCAGGTACGTGCCGACCTCGTGGCGCTTGAACATCTCGTAGAAGCTGCACGTTCCGACGACTTCGGCGGGGGTCACGTCGCACAGTTCGGCGATGTGGGCCATGGCGTCGTCCGCGACGTAGCCGTCTTGTTCCTGCGCGAGGTGCAGCAGCGGAATCATCGCCGACTTCTTGACCGGATAGCGCGAGAGGATCTCGTTGGCGGTGGCCAGGTTTTCGGCGTTCAAGCGAGCCATCAGCGATCGACCTCACCCATGATTGGATCGACGGTGGAAATGTTGGCCACGGCGTCGGCGATCAATCCGTCCTGCATCAGGTAGGGCAGGCACTGGAGGTTGACGAAACTCGGGGCCCGGATGTGCATGCGGTACGGGTGGCTGCCACCGTCGCTCACCATGTAGCAACCGAGCTCGCCGCGGGGCGACTCGACACCGACGTAGACCTCTCCCTCGGGCACCTTGTAGCCCTCGGTGAAGATTTTGAAGTGGTGGATCAACGCCTCCATCGACTCGTCGATGCGCGCCCGCGGTGGCGGGGTGATCTTCTTGTCCTGCACCCGCACGTCGCCGGCCGGCATCTTGTCGATGACCTGGCGCACGATGCGCATCGACTCGCGGATCTCGTTGAGGCGGATGGCGTAGCGGTCAAAGCAGTCGCCATAGCTACCGACCAGCACATCGAACTCGACCTCGTCGTAGGCGAGGTAGGGCTGATCGCGCCGCAGGTCCCACGCGTAACCGGTGCTGCGCAACAGCGGTCCGGTGACGCCGAGGGCGAGCGCCTCGGCCGAGTTCATGACGCCGACACCCTGGAGTCGGTCACGCCAGATCGGCTGACCGGTCATGAGCACGTCGTATTCCTCAAGGCGAGGCGGGATGATCTCGAGCAACCGCTCGACCTCGGCCTGCCAGCCGTCGGGCAGGTCGGCGGCGACACCGCCGGGGCGGATGTAGTTGTGGTTCATCCGCAGGCCGGTGACCATCTCGAAGAAGCGCAGGATGTCCTCGCGCTCACGCCACCCGTAGATCATCATCGACACGGCACCGAGGTCCATGCCGTTGGTGGCCATGAACAGCAGGTTCGAGGCCATGCGGTTGAGCTCGCACATGAGCATGCGGATCCACGTCGCCCGTTCGGGCACCTCGATACCGACCAGTTCCTCGACGGCCAGCGAGAACACCAGCTCGTTGAACAGCGGTGCCGCGTAGTCCATCCGGGTGACGTTGGTCGGACCCTGGAGATAGGTGAGCTGCTCGCCGGTCTTTTCCATGCCGGTGTGCAGATAGCCAATGACGGGCTTGGACCGGCGAACGGTTTCGCCCTCGAGTTCGAGCATCAGACGGAGCACGCCATGGGTACTCGGATGCGACGGACCCATGTTGATGAACATGCGCTCGTCGTCGACATCGATCGGCGCGTCCGGGCCCATCTCGCCGAGGCGCGCCATCGCCGACTCCGACAGGCGCAGGACGGCGCTCTCGCGAGCGCGGACGCGCGCGTCGGTGAGCTCGGGCAGAGTGTCGGTTTCGGTCTTGTCGGTGATCGCCATGTCTACCTACCGGTTGGTGGGGGCACCCTTGAACTGCACGGGAATGCGGCCCACGGCGTAGTCTTTTCGCAACGGATGGCCCACCCAGTCCTCGGGCATCAGGATGCGGGTCGGGTCGGGGTGGTCATCGAACACCACACCGAACATGTCGTAGGTCTCGCGTTCGAGGGTTTCGCAGCCGGGCCAGATGTCGAACAACGACGGTATGTGCGGATCGGCCTCGGGCACCTGGACCCGCATGCGAATCCGTTCGCCCCGGGCATGGTTGATCAGGTTGACGACCACCTCGAAGCGTTCGGGTTGGACCGGCGTCGGCAGCGTGCGCCCGGCGTGGGTGAGGTAGTCGACGCCGCAGACGTCGAGCAGCATCACAAAGCCGTCGGCGCGCAGCGCTTCGGCCGTGGCGAGGTACTCCTCGCGGCTGGGATGCAGCACCCGCTGGCCACGCGACTCGGTGACCGGAACGCCGAAGGCGAGCTCTACCGGTTCCGGCTCGGGCTCGGGCTCGGTCATCGCATCGGTCGCGTCGGTCGCGTCGTCCGTTGCGGCCTCGTCAGCCGCGGTGTCCTCGTCGTTCTCCGCCACGGTCAGGCGCTTCCGAGGCTCACGGGGCTGACCTGGCCGTCGCGCTGTTCGATGACGAGTTCGGCGCCGCCGCCGGTCTCGTGGCGACGTCGGGTGATCTCGCCGTCCTGGATCTTGTCGTGGAGGGTCAAGATGGCGTGCATCAGGGTCTCGGGTCCGGGCGGGCAACCCGGCGCGTAGACATCGACGGGCACGATCTGGTCGACACCCTGCACGATGGCGTAGTTGTTGAACATGCCGCCCGACGAGGCGCACACGCCCATGGAGATGACCCACTTGGGTTCCATCATCTGGTCATAGATCTGACGGAGCACCGGGGCCATCTTCTGTGAGACCCGGCCGGCGACGATCATCAGGTCGGCCTGACGAGGCGACGCCCGGAAGACCTCCATGCCGTATCGGGCGAGGTCGTAGTGGGCAGCGCCGCTCGCCATCATCTCGATGGCACAACAGGCCAGGCCAAAGGTGGCGGGCCAACAGCTGCGGGCCCGCGACCACTTCACCAACTCCTCGATCGGTGCGGTCAAGAAGTTGTGATCGAGACCGGCCAGACCGTCGTCGGCGACATCGGTTATCAGACCCATCAGGCGGCTACCTCGCTGCTGTCATCGCCGCTGCCGTGGGTCGCGGCGTCATCGTCGACTCCCTCGTCGGCTGTGGACTCCGAGCGAGCGGCGACGGGCTCGAGTCGACCTTCCAGGCCGACCCGACGGATCGTGCTCGATGTGGTGCGCTGCGCCGACACCGCATCGGTGTCGACTCGCCGGATGACCTTGGCCGGCCCCCAGTCGAGGGCGCCGTTGCTGATGAGGTACACGAAGGACTCGAACACCAGCGCGGAAAAGATCAGGATCGCGACGAGGCCGAACAGGCCAAGCCCGCGATGCGCAACCGCCCACGGGTAAAAGAAGATGATCTCGATATCGAACACGATGAAGATCATGGCGACGAGGAAGAAGCGCACCGGAAAACGCTCCGGGGTCTCTTTCGCCGGGACGATGCCGCACTCGTACGGTGCCGACTTTTTGTCGTTGGGTCGGCGCGGCGCCAGCAGGCGCGACGCGACGAGGCTGATGGCGGCGAACAAACCCGCCAGAATCATCAGGGCGAGAACCGGGAGGTACTGAGCGAGGTTCTCCCCCATCGATCAGCTCGCCTTCTCGAGCTCGAGCTCAAACGCCTTTTCGCGTTCGCGCTGATCGATGTCTCGGACGTGCAGCAGGTAACACAGCATCAGGAACAGCAGCAGCGAGCCGAGCATGATCATGAACGGCGGGAAACGGCGGTTACCGAGGTCGCGCACCATAATGAGCGACACGACCGGCGCGTTCGGATCGGCGGCCAGAGCCGGTGGCGGCTGACCCGGGGGAGTTTCCTGATACAGCGTGCGCTGCACCTGCACGACCGTCCAGTGCGGTGGGTGGGTGATGCGGGCCGCGTTTCCGAACCAGGTGCTGATCCGGTCCCAGCGGTTCGGGTTCTCGGGAAGCCGGGGCTTGCCGCCGAGGTCGTAGGTCTCCAGGAAGATGTAGCTGACCGGGTTGCCATTCTCGTCGGTGTCGGGGAACACGTCGTTGGCTTCGATGTCGCCGGCCGCGGTCGCCTGGGCCTCGCCACCGTCGGCCGCCGACTGAAGCGTCCAGCCGCCGAACTCGATACCGAGGTTGTCGATGACCTCGGGGGCCACCGACACGACCTCGGACAGGTTCTTGTTCTCGACTCGGATCCGGCGTTGTTCGGACCGGTAGGCGATGGCATCGTCGCTGAGGCCCACGGTCTGGTCCGCGGTGAGCTCGGGATCGAACTCGAGCTGCGCCACCTCGTTGCCGGACGCGGCAACGATGTCGAACGGCGTGCCGAACTCGTCGACCCATTCGTCGCGGTCGGGCAGGTCGCGGGCTTCGGCGAGTACCGATTGGTCGAGGTCACCGACGTTGACGTCGATGGTCTGCCAGCTGGGGCTCTCACCCAGGTAGCCAATGCCGTAGATCCACCAGATGAATCCCATGATGGTCATCCAGCCAAAGAAGCCGGCGAGCGACACGAGCGTGCCGACCCGGATACCGCTGTTCGTGCTGAGCAGCAGCCAGATCGAGCCCATCAGCACCGCGGTTGCCACGAGAACCGTGAGCCAACCCGCGATGGTCGGGCGGAACCCGATGCCGGCGAAGAGGTTCAGTGCCTCATACATCACAGGCTCCTTTCGTAGGCGACGATCGCATCGAGTTGCTCGGGGGTCAGCAGCGCCGACCAGGTCTCTTCCAGGTCGGCATCTTCGCGCGCACCGAAGCCGGGCATCTGTCCGCTACCGGTCTTGGGGGCGCCGTTGGATCCGTACTTCACGCCTTCGTCCGAACCCGATGCGATGAAGCCGACCTGGTTGGCGGCGTCCGGCCAGCGGGTAACCGTCGACCCGCCGGTGAGGTTCGGGCCGTGGCCACCGCCACCCTGGACATAGCCGTCCTGGAGGGGGTTGCCGGCGAGATCCTGCACGCCCGCCGCCTGATAGGACCATCCAGCGGTGTGGCATCGGGCGCACCCGTAGACGCCACCATCGGCGCGGTTCGTAAACAGCAGCTCGCCCCACTCGAGGTAGGTGTCGTAGTTGGGTGACCCGGGGTCGGCCGACGCCGGATCGGTCGCGATGGCGACGAACTCATCGACCATGGCGTCGATCTGGGAGTTCACCCCGTCCATGATTGCCGTCGCGCCGGCCGAGTCACCGGCTTCGGCCAGCTCATCGGCCTCGTCGACGAGTGCGGCCAGTTCGCTGTTCTCCGCCAGGATCACTTCGCGCTTGCCGGCCACGACCCCGCCGTCGACCTGTTCCTGGATCTCTTCGGGGCTCAGCTGAATGGTGCGCATGTAGAACACGAGGTTGTCGACCTGCTGGGCGGTCAGGGGACCACCACCGGGAGCACCCCACGCGGGCATCACTCCGTTGCGGCCCCAGTTCAGGATGAATCGAAGTTCGTCCTCGTCAAAGCGGGTCAGCACCGTGTTGAGGGCGGGTGCTGCCCAGTTGACCTGCGCAATGAAATTGCCGCCGTCGTCGGTGAGGGTCACCGCGGCCGCGCCCGCGCCGCCGCCGGCGCCGTGGCAACTGGTGCACAACTCGGCGTACTCGTTGCTGCCCCGGCTAGCAAAGCGATTTTCGAAACCGTTCTCGGCTCCGGCGTGACGACCCGGCTCACCCAGCCAGTAGAGCGGAAGTATCACCGCGACCAGCGTTATCAGGCCCAGGCCAAAGAACAGGCTCATGGTGAGCTTGTTGGTCTCGAGTTCCTCGTCGGACAGGTACTCGCGCCGGTTGGGCGCAAGTTCGATCTCCGAGCCGACCTCCAGATCGGTGCGGCTGAAGACCTGCCAGGCCTTGTAGAGGGTGAACGCCAGCGCCGCGCCGCCCAAGAGGGCGGCGATGACCAGCCCGATGGTGCGTTGGGTGCTGGCAGCAAGAAGATGGATCATGGGAAATGCAGCTCGTCAGTAAGAAGGAGGAATCAGTGCCCGTCAGCCGAACCAATGCAGTTCGGACCTTCGGCTTCCTGGCCGGTGGTGTTGACACCGATCGGCGGGCCCTGGATGACCGCGCCGGTGTTCACGGTGAGGACGCCTTCGGCGACCTCCATGGCGAAACGATCCATGCCGCGCGGGGCGGGGCCGCCCCGCTTTTCACCGACCTGGTTGTACTGAGAACCGTGACACGGGCACTCAAACCACTGTGAGGTGTCGCAGTTCGGCACCCGGCAGCCCAGGTGGGGGCACTTTTGGAAGAGGGCCACGACACCCGCTTCCATACCGGCGAGTTCGGGGCCGGAGTACACCGCTCGAGCCTTCTCGATCGCCCCGGCCGGGTACTCGGTGAGCCACATGCGGCCCTCGGGCTTGTAGAGGAAGCCGTTGCTGGCCTGGATCTCGGCCTTGAGGTCCGAGATGAGCCCGGCCCGGATCTTGGAACCGAAGCCCGAGACGCCGGACGGGTACAGGAACGCAACGATGCCGGCGCCAAAGGTCGTGAGGCCCAGGCCGAACATCACGATGATGCCGCGGTTGAAGAACTGACGACGGGTGACGCCGACGGCTTCGGGGTCCGGCGGAATGAACGGGGCCACCGGGGCGTCGGCTCCAGCGAGCACAAGCTCTTTGCCGGCGTTGCGACGTTCGAGTACCGCCGCCTTCTCGACCGCCTTGCCCGACGTGTCGGCCTCGGCCATCGATGCCGGCGTGTCACGCTTCAGGGTTTCGCGCGACAGCGCGCCGCGCGCGTCGGCACCGTCACGACGGCGACTGGCGGCGACGACCACGATGATCGCGAGCAAGATGAGACCGGCGATGATCCAGGGCATGTTGTCTCCTTACAGAAGATCGAACTGGGGCTGAGAGAACAAAGAAACAGGTACGGACGGACCGGCCGAAGCCGGCGAACGCTAGAGCTCGAAGAAGAGCCCGTCGTTCCAGGGGAAGACGAAGTTGAAGCCGGGGCCTCGGAAGAACGAACCGATCATGACGAGAACGGCCCAGAACATCAGGTGCACCGTCATCAACGAGATGGCGAACTTGCGATCTTCGGGCTTGTTCGACGGGTTCTTGTCCATGTACGGAGCGAGCATCAACAAGAAGATGCCCATACCCGGGATGGTCACACCGGCGACCATCGGGTGGAACATCGTGAGCAGTTCCTGGAGGCCGAGGAAGTACCACGGGGCCTTCGACGGGTTGGGCGTTTCGTTGAAGTTGGCCAGCTCGAGCAGCGGAGCGTTGACGAAGATCGAAAAGACCAGGGTGAACGCCGTGACCACGAGGGCGGCGACGAACTCGACGATGAGCAGATGCGGCCACACGTGCACCTTGTCCTGCGGCACCGCCTTGACGTCCTGGATCGAGCCGGACTTGACCACGGTGAGCAGTCGCTGGGTGTGACCGCCGGGGCCGGCCGGAATCGGGGCCGGACCTGCAGCGGCGGGCGGCGCACCGGTGGTGGCGGCGACGGCGGTGCCGACGCCTGCGCCGGCATCGGCGGTGTCACCGTCGCCGGACTTGGAGCGGGCGGCCTTGCTGCGTTCGAGCAGGTGGGCCGGAATCTTGGACGCGGCCTCACTCGTGGCGGCGTCGGGCGCGGCGGCCTCCGGCGCGGCGTCTCCGCCGCCGGCACTGGCGGCTGCTTTGGCGCGAGCCTCTTCGGCTCGCTTCCGTAGGTGCTCCGGGATTTCAGTCATCGATCACTCCCCGCTTACAGCGGACCTGAGATGCCGCCATCTTTGCGGACTCTCCAAAAATGGATGGCCATAAAGATGACGGTGACGAACGGAACGAACAGCACGTGCAGGACGTACCACCGCAACAACGTATCGGTGCCGATTTCGGTGCCACCGAGTAGGACGAAACGCACCTCGTTACCGAACACGGGCGTGAAGCCCATCATGTTGGTACCCACGGTGACCGCCCACAGCGCCAGCTGGTCCCACGGGAGCAGGTAGCCGGTGAACGACAGCAGCAGGGTGAGGGTGAGCAGGATCACGCCGATGACCCAGTTGAATTCCCGCGGCGCCTTGTAGGCCCCGTGGTAAAAGACGCGAGCCATGTGCAGGAACACGGACAGCACCATCAGGTGCGCCGCCCATCTGTGCATGTTGCGGATGAGCAGGCCAAAGGTGACCGATGTCTGGAGGGTGTAGATGTCGTCCCAGGCCTGGGCGGCGGTGGGCCGGTAGAAGAACATCAGGAAGATGCCGGTGACGGTGAGCAGGAGGAAGAGGAAGAAGCTGAGGCCACCGAGGCACAGCGTGTAGCTGACCTTGACCGCGTGGCGCTTCACCTTGACCGGGTGCAGGTGGTACAGCACCGAGTTCATGATGACGTAGCTGCGGTTACGCGGGCTGTCGGTGTAGCCCTTGCGAAAGATCGAGCCCGGTCGAAAGATCGAGCTCCAGGCCTGGGAACCCTGCACGTTGTCGACCAGCTGAGCGCCCTGCTCCTGGAGCTTTTCGAGGAGCGGTTGCTTGCCGCCCTGGTTCGTAGATGCCATGGATTTCTCCTACCTACTGCCCGTCAGCCGAGCCGCATCCCATAGCCGTAGCCATGGGTGTTCGTACGTTGATGAAAGTCGCCCGCAGGCTGAGGATCGCCAATCTTGCCAAGGATGATGACACCGGTGGGGCACCGGTCGACGCACAGCGCACAGCGGGTGCAGACGTCGTCATCGATGACGAACATGGAGGCGTCCGCCGGGTCTTCGCCGGGTAGCTCGGTGCCGATCGCCTCTTCGATGGAATCGGTCTTGACCAGGTGGATGCACTTCCACGGGCAGATGTCGACGCAGCCCTCACAGATGATGCACTCGGACTGGTCGATGTGGATGAACTGCTTTGGCTTGACCGCCTTCGACAGCCAGGCCGCGTCGACCTCTTGCAACACGTAGTCGTCGCGAAACTCCGGCATCGGGGGGTTGGCGTCGGTAGCTCCCACGGCTCACACACCTTCCCGGGCGAGAGGCCGGCCGTATTCCGAAACCGGCTCGACCGCCTTGCTGTCGACCTTGCCCCGGTTCTGCCACACCGACCAGAGCCAGATGTTGATACCGAGGAACACGACGTGAATCAGCACGGCGATGATGTCGCGTACGTGCTGGTAGTGAAGATCGAACGGAACCCATCCGCCCCGGTTGATCGGCTTGAGGACGCCGCCGGGACCGATGATGAACTTGTCGGGCCGCCAGCTGAGTTCGGTGTCGGCCCAGGTGAGCCATTGGTGCGGTACGACGCCGTAGGCGAGGAAGAGCACGAAGAACACGAAGGTGGCGGCGAGCATCGACTCGCCCCAGGTCATCGGGTCATCGACGGAGCGGACGCCCTTGTACCACCAGAAGACACCCACGCATGCGCCCAAACCTATGAGCGAAACAATCAGTGCAACCATGCTCGGTCCCGGCCCTCCTCGGCTGTGTCGTGACCACTTGCTCTTCACCGTACGAGACGGCGCTTCGTGAAAGTACTCACAAGTGTACCGACCATGCGGCGGTACCCCTTGCATGCCAAGGTTTATCACTTGCCCCTGATCCAGGAGAACTCAGGCAAGGGGTCTCCTGGCACACCGCGGCCACCAAACTTCGGCCTGGTCGCCGACCGCATCGGCGAGGACCTGACCCCCGCGAATCGACGCCCCGGATTCGGTCGACGAGCCGGGTCCGCAGGTGGGCAGAACTTTGCCCGCATCGATGCGCCAATCCGGCTTGGCCACCCGCCATACTGGTTGTCTATCGTGGCCCATTCAGCACCGGGTGTCGCTTGCGGCGCGCGGTGTGCACCCCGGGTGAGCTGGCCGTCTCGGCTCAGATCTCACCGCACCTATGCCGCCGGAGGGCAGCAGCGTTGACCGAAGTACCCCCACATCTGCTCGAGCGGTCCCGGCTCGCCCGCCAACGTATGACCGGCGAGGGTGGCGACGCCCCGGCCGGCGACGGTGCTGCAGCCAGCGCCGCGGCGACGCCGGCGGTGGCCAGCTCAGCTCCTGCGGTCAAAGCACCGGTCGAGATCATCGAGGCTCCGCCGGTCATTCCGTCACCGATGGTGGTGGCGGCCGAGGCCCGGCCCAAGATCCCGTTCTGGGTGGTGCCCGTGCTCATCTTCTTGCCGATCTGGGGTCTTATGTATGCGGGCACGCTCGAGCGGCCCCCGGCCACCGGTGGCCTCGCCTTCGAAGGCCCGATCGTGTACGCCGCGAACTGCGCGGGCTGCCACGGTGGCGGCGGTGGCGGCGGCTCCGGCCGCGCCCTCAACGGTGGCGCCGTCGTCGAGACCTTCCCGGATGCCCTGGGGCAGATCTGGTGGGTCGCCAACGGTTCCCCGGCCAGCGGCGTCCCCTACGGCAACCCGAACCGACTCGATGGCCAACGCACATCGCTGAGCTTCAACGGCAACCCGATGGCCGGGTGGGCCGGGTCGCTCAGCGCCGAGGAGCTGGTCTCCGCGGTGTACTACGAACGCATCGAACACGGCGGCCAGAACGCCGACGAACTCGAGTGGATGGTCGAGTGGGTCGAAAGCGCAGAGTTCCCCGAGGCGTTCGAGGGCGAGTACGAACTACCCGCCAGCGAAGCCGAGGCGATCGAGCTGCTGCGCCTGTGGACCGAAGAGTTCAACCACGAAGAAGAGGTCGCCGCGGGCTGAGCCCGGGCGGCGCCGTCAGTCGGCGGTGCAGCGACAAACTTGAGCAAACCCGGGCGAATTGGGCCGTTTGGCCTAGCCAAAGTGTCATACGGCCCATGACGGGTTCCCCCCGGGTCGACCACTCTGGTCCCAATGCGCCTCAAGCCCTTCCTCACTGCGTTTCTGCTGCTCGTAATCGCCGGCGTCTTGTTGGGCATCAGCGCGGTCAGCCAGGCTGATCCGGTCGTATCGATCGGGACCGCGGCGGTGGGCTTTCAGGCCGACGCCACGCTCGAGACTCCGAGCTACGACGCCGACATCGCTCTGGTCGTCTCCTACATCGTCGACGGCGCCGAATTGAGCGGCGACCAGGTCGACCCCGATCACGCCGCCATCTGGGCCCAGGCGACGTCGATAATCCCCCCGGTCTGGCTGTCCCGGGTCCGCCAGTTCTCGCTGGTCGACGGCCAGCCCGCCGGCACGGTGGCGATCGTGCACCAGAGCGGGGTCGACCCCGATCGCTGGATTCTGACCATCGATATCCAGGACGCCGACAATGAGCGCCTGATGGTCGAAACGCTGGTCCACGAACTCGCCCACCTGATCACCCTCGATAGCGCCGAGGCCACCTTCGACTACCGCCAGCAGGGCGAGTGCGAAGGGGTCGACATCGACCTCGGTTGCGCCCACGCCGGGTCGCTTCTCGCCCGCTGGGCCGAGGCGTTCTGGACCGACCTCCCCGAACCAGCCGTCTACGACCGCGACGAGTTCGTCGCTTCGTACGCCGCCACCGCCGCCCATGAGGACCTCGCCGAAACGTTCCTGCACTGGGTCATCGGCAGCGACATGACCGGCCGGCCCGGCGTCGAAGCCAAGTTCGCCTTTCTCGACCAACAAGCCGAACTCATCGGCATACGCGAGCAGTTGCTCGCCGTGCTCTAGGCGAGCCGGTCTCATCCACGGAGGGATGGGTTGACGCCCGGACCGCCCCCAGCGCGGGGCGGTCCGGCCTCAGCCTTTTTCATTTCGCACTCGTCGTTCGCTCGCTGACGCTCGCTCGGCGACGATGCGGCTGCGCCGGAGGCGGCGGCGGTTTCATTGCGCACTCCCTGTTCGGTCGCTAGCGCTCCCTCGGCAGGGATGCGGCTGCGCCGGAGGCGCCAACCCGCTCCTCGTCCCTCGTCGCTGGGTCAGCACCGCGTCGCTGGCTTTGAGTGCGTCGAGTTGTGAGCGCCAGTGCCGAGGCCGCCAGACCGAGAAACGGCGGCTGCGCCCGAGGCGGCCGCTACTCTTCGATGCCGAGTTGGGCCTGGATGCGCTGGCGCAGCGAGTCGGGGACCTGCTCCTGGCAGTTCCGGGCGATGACGGTGCGGAGTTCGGCCTCGAAATCGAAACCCTGCAGACACGGTGCGCAAAAGTCGAGGTGCGATTTGATCTTGTCGCGCCGATCGTCGGTCAGTTCGCCGTCGAGGTACTCGAACATCTGCTGGAGGGCCTGAGCGCAGGGGTCGAGCGAAGCCATGTCGAACCCATCGGATGACTTCTCGTCGGAATGACCGTGCTCATCATCCATTGCGGGCAGCCTCCTGGCTCGTCGTGTCGTCGGGAAGGAGCCGTCGCTCCCTGGCAAACTCGAATAACGCCTTCTGCATGGCTTTTCTTCCCCGGTGCAACCGGCTCATGACCGTACCGATCGGGATGTCGAGAATCTCCGCGATCTCCTTGTAGGCGAACCCCTCGACATCGGCGAGCAGCACAACGGTGCGGAAGTTGTCGCTCAGACCGTCGAGGGCCTCTTTCACCTCATATTCGGTGAAGGACTTCAGCAGCTCTTCTTCGGCGCTTTGGCCGAGCGTTGCGCCCTCGAGACCACCGATGCGCCGGTAGAGAAACAGATCCTCGACATCGGCCAGGTCGGTCTCATCGGGGCGGCGCTGCTTCTTGCGGTACATGTTGATGTAGGTGTTGGTGAGAATTCGATACAGCCACGCCTTGAGGTTCGTACCTTCGGTGAACCCGCCGAACCCCCGGTAGGCCTTCAGGTAGGTCTCCTGCAACAGGTCCTCGGCATCGGCCGGATTGCGGGTCATGCGCATCGCGCCGGAGTACAGCGAATCCATCAGCGGCATCGCGAGTTCGGCAAAGTCAGCTTGGTCGGCCATCGCCGTCACGCTACCGGGCCGGGTTCGAAGACGCGGAGCCGGACCCGCTCCCGACCCGCCGACACCCCAACCTCACACGAGCGCGCGACCACTCTGGTGCCTGGCACCAGAGTGGTCGCGGTCAGGGAGATTTGGCGGTGGGGGTGGCGGGGCGGGCGATGGCGGCGAGGGTTATCGCGGCGGCGTGACCCACGTTCAACGAGTCGACGTTTTCGCTGATGGGGATCTTCACCCGGGCGGTCGATCGCTCCAGCACGCCGGGGGTGAGCCCCGCCCCCTCGGCACCGAGCAGCACCGCCAGCCGCTCCGGAACCGGTGTCTGCCACAGGTCAACCGCGTCGGGCGCCGGGGTCATCGCCCAGGTGTCGAAGCCCAGCCGGTGGAGTTCGTCGAGGGCTCCGGGCCACCGATCGGCGTCCGCCCGGGCAACCCGCATGTGCAGGATCTCGCCCATGCTCACGCGGACGGTTCGGCGATGGTACGGATCCGTGCAGGTCGGGCTCAACAACATGCCGTCGATGGCGAACGCCCGAGCGGCCCGGGCTATGGCGCCGACGTTCTCGTCGTCGTTGAGCGCCTCGAGCACGATGACTCGTTTCGAGTCCGAGACCAGTTCGTCGACCGTCACCAGGGGCTGGCGATGCGCGCTCACGAGGACGCCGCGGGGAAGGTCGAACCCGACGATGTCGTGCATCACGTCGCGTTCGGCGACGTACACCGGCACGCCGGCGAGTTCCGGTCGGTCCATGAACGGGCGAAACCGCGCCACCCGCGACGGTGACAGCAACGCCGAGCGAAATCGGTGGCCGGAGTCGATCAGGCGATCGATCGATACCCAGCCCTCGGAGATGAAGTACTCATCACCCTCCATCCGGCGCCGGACAGCCTGGTCGTTGAGCCGCCGATACTCGGCCAGCCGGGGGTCATCGGCATCGGTGACCAGCAACGTCCCATCCATCCCGGCCGACCATACCCACGCAGCGAGCGCCGTTCCTCGGCCTGGCGACCTCGGCACGAACCGAGTTGCTCGCCAGCGCTCACAACTCGACGCGCTGAACCCCGAAGCGCGGTTGCTAATCCAGCGACGAGGGACGAGGAGCGAGCGGGCGCCTCCGGCGCAGCCGCATCGTCGCCGAGCGAGCGTCAGCGAGCGAACGACGAGTGCGGAATCACACCGCGGGCGCCTCCGGCGCAGCCGCATCCCTGCCGAGGGAGCGCCAGCGACCGAACGACGAGTGCGGAGGTAAAGAGCCCGAGAGGAGAATTGAACTCCTGACCTATTCATTACGAATGAATTGCTCTACCAACTGAGCTACTCGGGCATTGCTCGCCCGAGTGTAGCGCCGCCCTAGAGGTCTAGGAACAGAGATTGGAAGAGCAGGGTCTCGTTCGGATTTCGTTCCAGCGCCTCGGCGACCTCGGTGATTCGGCGGAGGGCCGAGATGCGGTGGGCGGCGTCGGGAGCGGTGTCGAGGTCGGCGCGGTAGTGAGCGGCCAGGGTGGCCAGGCCGAGGCGGTATTCGTCGTAGCGCTGGAGCCGCATCTCGCGTTTGTGCCGCGCTTCGAGGGCCTTTCGGCCCGAGCCCCGGGTGCCCAGGTTTTCCTCGCGTTCGGCCAAGGCTTCGAGTTCTTCGCCGTGGCGGGCGGCCAGCGGTTCGGCCGCTTCGGCGATGAGTTCCTGGAGCTCGCTCACCAGAAGCGCCACGGCCGCGCCGGTGCCGTCGAGGCGCGCGGGCACGCCGGCCCAGGCGTCGCGCCGGGCGACGAAGCGGTCGTCGGTCGCCAGCAGCCGGGCCCGGTCGAGGCTGCCGCCGCTGGCCGACGCGACCGTGGCGGCCACGTCGGCCGCCAGACCGTCGGCGATCAGCCGAGCTTCGATGGCCTCGGCCGCCACTTGGGAGAACTCCACGGTCGCGCAGCGCGACGCGATGGCGATGTGTTCGGGCGGCACGAACTCGGACAACAAGATGAACACCACCGTCGGCGGTGGCTCCTCGATGACCTTCAACAACTTCACGGCGGACTGGTCGTTGCCGGTGTGAAAGCGTTCGGCGATCACCACTTTGCGGCGACCCTCGATCGGCGACCGAGTGCCCTCCAGAATGAGCGCCTCGGCGTCATCCACCGTGAAGACCGGGCCTCCTGGGCGATGGATGAACAGATCGGGCAGTTCTTCGCGGCGGGCAAGATCGCGGATGCGTTGGGCGGCCTCGGGCGTGGGCGCGTCCTGGGCCAACAGTTCGCCGGCAAAGGCCATCGCCGCATGACGCCGCCCGGCGCCCCGCGGCCCGACGAACATGTAGGCGTGCACCGTCTTGGCCAACCCGGCGCGCAACTGCTCCACCGCGAGCGGCTGCCCCACGACACCGCTGATGAGATCGTCGCCCGCCGCGATGGTCTCGGTGTCGGTCATGAGGGGTAGAGGGCGATTCCGGCGGCTTCGACCGCGGCGACGACCCGTTGGTGGACCTCGTCGATGGAGCCGAACCCGTCGACGACCGCCCACCCGTGGTCGGCGGCCAGCTTCTCGAAACCGGAACGCACCCGGCGATGGAAGTCGGCGCCGGCCTGTTCGAGCCGGTCGAGTTCGCGATCCAGGCGCCGGTCGACCTCGTCTTCGGGGACCGTCAACAACACGACGAGGTCGGCCTCGAGCCCTCCGGTGGCGAAGCGGCTCAGATCCCACACCGCGTCGACCCCGAGATCGCGCCCGATGCCCTGGTACACCAGTGACGACCCGATGTACCGGTCGGTGACCACATGCTGGCCGGCGGCGAGCGTCGGCGCCAGCACCTCGGCGGCGTGTTGGGCCCGGTCGGCCGCCATCAGCAGCGCCTCGGTGCGGGGTGCGATCTCCGGATGGTCGGGGTCGAGCACCGTCGCGCGGATGCGCTGGCCGACAGGGGTGTCGCCGGGCTCATAGGTGAGGCGGGCTCCGAGCCGATCGGCGAGCAAACCGGCCTGCGTCGACTTTCCGGATCCCTCACCGCCCTCGAAGGCGATCAAGCGTGCGTTCACGCAGCCACTCTCGCGCGCCCGGGGCCCCTCCGCAGGGACAGGGCGGCGAGCACGCCGGCGCCGAGGATGATGAACCCGGCAAACCACAGCGTCAGCCGCACGCCCGGTACAAAGATGTCGAGACCGAACAGCGTGACGTCGCGGTCCCAGAGTTCATTCGACGCACCGTCGAGCAGCTGGGCGAGGATCGGGCCGATGGCGAAGGCGATCAGCACGCAGAGCCGCACGATGGTGAGCAGGGCCGAGAAGATTCGGCCGCGCAGCTCGTCGGCGACGTTCTCGTGCAACAGCGTGAACCCGAGCACGTAGACCGCGCCCGCCGATACGCCGATGAGGGTGACCAGCAGGGCGGCCGGCGTGAGCGACGACATCGAGGCCGCGACGAGCAACGCCACCCCGGCGAGGAACACCGCCCCGGTGAACACCCATTCCTTCGGCAGTCGCTTCTGTAGGAACGACAACGCGAGCACGCCCATGGCCACGCCCAGACCGAGGCAGAAGACGAAGACCCCGAACCCGGCGTCGCCCGCGCCCAGCACTTCGTCGGCGAAGATGGGGCCGAGCGGCACGAGCATGCCGCCGCCGATAAGCCCGGTGGCCAGGCCGAGGTTCACCGAGCGCACCACCGGGTTCAAGAAGATGAACTGCCATCCCTCGCGCAGGTCTCGGAACGTGCCACCGAAGTCGAACAAGCGGTCGCCGTCGCGCTCCTCGCGCTCGAGCCGCGGGATGGCGATGGAGAGCACGATGAGCGCCGTGATGAGAAACGTGAAGCCGTCGACGTAAAAGGCGAGCCCTTCCTGGTCGAGCCGCAGCCGGTCGACCCAGGTGGAGCTGCCCATCCAGTCCGAGAACTTGGCGAGCAGGGCGAACAGCCCGGCGCCGACGAGGAAGGTGCCATACGCCGCGGCGAGCGACAGCGAGTTGGCGGTCGTGAGGAACGACTTCGGCACGAGGTTCGGCACGATCGCTTCTTTGGCCGGCGACCACAACATGGTGAAGAACTCGAGCATCAGCGAGGCGATGACCAGCCCGACGATCGAGTCGACGAAGGGCAGCGTGATCATCACCAGGGCACGGCCGATGTCGCAGATGATCATCAGTCGACGCCGGTTGGTGCGATCGACGATCACCCCGGCGAACGTTGCGAGGAAGAACCCGGGAACGAGCCGGGCGGCGAGGACCAACGACACCGATGCTCCGGCGCTGCCGCCACCGACGTCGGTGGCCAGTGCGGTGATGGCCAGCAGGCCCAACCAGTCGCCGGTGGCCGAGACGAGCTGGGCCAACCACAGACGGAAGAACTCCGGTGACCCGAACAGCCTCGACCGCCAACCGAGTTCCCCGACGTCGGTGTCGGTTACGCCTTCGTGGTCACCGGCCGTGTCGGTGGCGGTTCCGTTGTCGACCGGAGCCGAGCCGGGGTCGCCGGTCAGAATCTCGAGGTCGGTTGGCGCGACAGGCGCGAAGCCCGAATCAACCCCAGATGATGGCGACCCGACGGAAGACCCCGCCCGCGTCGCCTCGTTCGCAGCCACAGCTCAAGACTAGATGTTGCCGGGCCGGATCCGCCCCTCGCGCCGCGCTAGGCGTCGGCGGCGGTGCCGGAATCATCGGCCGCGCCAGCGCCGGCCGCGCCGCCGGATTCGCTCGTCGCGGCCGGTTTGGCCGCCGCCGCCTTCTTGGCGGTCGCCTTCTTCTTCGTGGCCTTCTTCTTGGTGGCCTTTTTCTTCGCCTTCTTCTTCGTGGCCTTCTTCTTGGCGGCCTTCTTCTTTTTCTTGGCCGGGCCCTTGGCCCGCCGGTCGGCGAGCAGTTCGGCGGCCCGTTCGACGGTGAGGTCCTCGACGCTGTCGCCCTTGCGCAGCGATGCATTGGTCTCGCCGTCGGTGACATAGGGGCCGAACCGGCCGTCCTTCACGAGCATGACCGCCCCGGTCACCGGATCCTCACCCATGTTGCGCAGCGGCTCTTTGGCGCTCTGGCCCCGTCGCAACTTCGGCTTGGCCAGCTCGACCAGGCACTGCTCGAGGGTGACGGTGAACAGCAGATCCTCGGACTCCAACGTGCGGGTGTCCTTGCGCTGGTTGCCCGCGGCCGTCATCGACGGTTCGCCGTTTTCGAGGACGAGCAGCTTTTGCAGATACGGCCCGTAGCGGCCGTTCTGCACGGTGATCTCCTGGCCGTCGGCCGGGTCGACGCCGACGACGCGGGGCAACGACAGCAGCTTCAACGCGGTCTCGAGATCGAGCTCGGCCGGGTCCATGGTCTTGAACAGCGAGCTGGTGCGGGGCTTTTCCTCGCCGTCGACGAGTTCGCCCATCTGCACGTACGGACCAAAGCGGCCGTTCTTCACGAAGACCTCGAGCCCACTGACCGGGTCCGTCCCGAGGGTGCGATCGCCCGACGGCGCATCGATGAACTCGAGCGCCCGCTCGACCGTGAGCTCGTCCGGCGTGATGTCGTCGGGGATGCTGGCTCGCCACGGAGCGACCGTCGCCGGATCGGCGTCCTCGCTCGGGCCGGCGCCGCGCTGCACGTAGGGCCCGTAACGACCCACGCGGGCCACGACCATCTCGCCGTCATCGGTGACACCGAGGGGGATCGAGTTGATGGCGGCGGCGTCGATCTCGCCGAGCCGGTTGTTGACCTTGTCCTTCAGCCCCGGGTCGGAGGCATCACCGAAGTAGAACTTCTGCAGCCACGGGACGGGTTCCTCGTTGCCACCGGCGATCTGATCGAGGTCGCTTTCCATCTGCGCGGTGAAGCCGTAGTCGACCAGGTTCGGGAAGTGGTTCTCGAGCAGGTTGACCACCGAGAAGGCGGTGAACGACGGCACGAGGGCATTCGCCTTCTTCCACACATAGCCGCGGTTCTGGATGGTGCCCATGATCGACGCGTACGTCGACGGGCGGCCGACCTCGAGCTCTTCGAGCTTCTTGACGAGTGAGGCCTCGGTGTAGCGGGCCGGCGGCTGGGTCTCGTGACCTTCGCTCTCGAGTTCGCGCACGTCGACCTCGTCGCCCACGGCCAGCGGCGGCAGCCGGCGGTCGGTGTCGGCCGCGCCTTCCTTGTCGTCGTCGGTGTCTTCGACATAGACCCGCCGGAAACCCTGATGGGTGATGACGGTGCCCGAAGCGGCGAAGCTGACCGGCGCACCCGCAGCGACGTCGCCGGCCGCCGTCGCGGTGGTCGACCCGAGCCGAACGGCGATGGTCTCGCCGAGCGCGTCGGTCATCTGCGAGGCGACGGTGCGCTGATAGATGAGTTCGTAGACGGCGGCCTCACCCTTGGGCAGTTCACCCTTGACCTGCTCGGGCGTCTTGAAGACGTCGCCGGCGGGGCGAATGGCCTCGTGGGCTTCCTGGGCGTTCTTGGACTTGCCCTTGTACACCCGGGGTTCATCGGGAAGGAAGTCCTTGCCGTACTTCTCCCGGATCAGGTCGCGGGCCGCGCTGAGCGCGGTGCCGGACAGCGTGACGCTGTCGGTACGCATGTAGGTGATGTAGCCCTTGGAGTACAGCGACTGCGCCGCGCTCATCGCCATGGTGGACGACAGCCGGAGTTTGCGGCCCGCTTCCTGCTGGAAGGTAGAGGTCATGAACGGCGGCGCCGGGCGACGCCGGTAGGGCTTGGGTTCGACCGAGCTGACGGTGAACGTGGCGCCGTCGAGCCCCTGCTTGAGGCCGACAGCGGTGTTCTCGTCGACCACGACGACATCGTTCTTCAGCTTGCCGTCGCGATCGAAGTCGCGGCCGCTGGCGATGCGCTTGCCGTCGACTTCGACGAGCGTGGCGCCGAACTGGCGGGGCTCACCGGCGGATACTTCACCGCGCGCTTCGACGGTGGCGCGAAGATCCCAGTACGACGCCCGGATGAACCGCATCCGCTCGCGTTCGCGCTCGACGACGATGCGGGTGGCGACGCTCTGCACCCGGCCGGCCGACAGCTTCGGCATGACCTTCTTCCACAGCACGGGCGACACCTCGTAGCCGACGAGGCGGTCGAGCATGCGGCGCGCCTCCTGGGCGTCGACGAGGTGGCGGTCGAGGTCGCGCGGGTTGTTGACCGCTTCCTCGATCGCCGACTTGGTGATCTCGTGAAACACCATGCGCTTCACCGGAACGGTCGGGTTCAGAACCTCGAGGAGGTGCCAGGCAATGGCCTCACCTTCGCGATCCTCATCCGTGGCGAGATACAGCTCGTCGGCCTCGGCGAGCAGCGACTTCAGTTTCTTGATCTGGTCCTTCTTGTCGCGGTTCACCACGTACAGCGGCTTGAAGTCGTTGTCGACGTCGATACCCAGCCGGGCCCACGACTCGCTCTTGTATGCGGCGGGAACGTCGGCCGCGCCCTGCGGAAGGTCGCGCACATGGCCAATCGAGGACTCGACGATGTAGCCGTCGCCGAGGTAGCCGGCGATGGTCTGCGCTTTGGCGGGAGATTCGACGATCACAAGTGCGGTCGGCACGATGCTTCTCTGCGGTGAGGGGATAAGGACGAGGTTCCCGGATTGAACGTACTGTCGGCTGAAAATACGAAACCATCAGCCGTGCAGGCGACCTGCCGAGCGGGCGACCAGATACGACGAGCAGATGTTGGTAGCGAACCAACCTCCCGCTGACACCCGACGGCGAACGATAGCGAAGTCCGCGCCATTCCAACACTCTGCCCGCTTTTTGGTCCGCCCCGCCGGTTGCGTGGGGACCGGGTCAGGCGTTGGAGGAAGCCAATTCCTCGTCGGCCGCTGAGCTGGGGTCGCCCTCGGGGTCGGCGCCGTCCGGATCGCCGAACTTCCACAGGAATGCGGCACCGATGATCGCGGCGAGGAACGACGCCACGAGGATACCGATCTTGGCATCGTTTTGGATGAGCTCATCGGTGAAGGCCAACCCGGTGATGAAGATCGACACGGTGAAACCAATACCGGCGACCGCGGCGATACCGAGGATCTGGCCCGGACGGACTCCCGGGGGCAGCGAGGAGATGCCGAGTCGGACGGCCAGCCAGGTGAAGAAGCTGACGCCGACGATCTTGCCCACGACGAGACCGAGCACGATGCCGATGGTGACCGAGGAGGACGCCGCATCGGCCAGACCCTCGCGACTGAGCTCGATGCCAGCGTTCGCCAACGCAAAGATGGGAATGATCATGTAGCTCGTGAACGGATGCAGCGCGTTGACGAGCCGCTCGGCAACCGGCACGGTCTCGCGGATCTCGAATTCGGCCCGGCGGGCAGCGCCGGCCTCGGTCTCGTCGTCGGCAAAGACCTGATGCAGCCAGGATTCGTCACCCGGCTTGGACTGCAACGGCCGCGCCGGGGTCAGCAGACCCAGACAGACGCCGGCGATCGTGGCATGGATGCCGGATTCGAAGACGGCCAGCCACACAAAGCAGCCGACCACCACATAGAGGGGAATGAACCAGACGCGGGCCTCGCGCAGCAGCCACACCAGCGCCAGCAGGCCGAGGGCGACCAACAGCCAGGTGAACGACAATTCCGTCGTGTAGAAGACGGCGATCACCACGATGGCGCCGATGTCGTCGACGATGGCCAGGGTGAGCAGGAAAACCTTCAACGACGACGGCACCCGGTTGCCCAGGAGAGAGACCACTCCCAGGGCAAAGGCGATGTCGGTCGCCATCGGAATACCCCAGCCGGCGGACTCGGGCGAAGACGTATTGAGCAGGAAGTAAAGAAGCGCGGGAACGACCATGCCGCCGATCGCAGCCATCGCCGGCAGCGCCGCCTGGCGCTTGTCGCGCAGCTGGCCGTTCACCAACTCGAGCTTGATCTCCATACCGACGACGAAGAAGAAGATCGCCATCAGGGCATCATTGACGATGGCCTCCAGCGACAGACCGTGACTCTCTTTACTTTCGCCGGAGGCGCCGTCTGCGCCTTCGGACTCCGCCAGAGCTTGTTCGCCGGATGCGCTCGCCTCATTTTCGCCGGAGGCGCCGTTTGCAGTTTCGGGAACAGCCAGAGCGTGTTCGCCTTCGCCACCGTGCAGGCCGGTTTCGTCGGTGTTGTCGCTTTGGGAGCCACCCTCGTCGCCGTGACCCTCTTCTTCGTGGCCCTCTTCTTCATGGCCGTGGCCCTCCAAGCTGAAGAAGTCACCGACCTCGAGCTTGACCTCGGTCTCCCACAGCTCGTGGTAGCTGTCGCCGGCCGGGGAGTTCACCCAGATCAGGGCGATGACCGTGGCCACCAGCAACAAAATGCCGCCCGCCGCTTCGACGTGCAGGAACCGTCCAATGGGTCGCGCCAGTCGGCGGGCGACCCGCGTGTCGCTGCCGAGAAACGTCAGGGGATGGGGATCGGGATTTCCGGACAACAGTTTTCCTCAGGGGGGCGACCCGAGTGGACGGAGAAGACATTCATCGTATCGGTGCCCACTCCCCCAACGGGCTAGGGAACCGGGGATTTACGAATCCGCAATGCAGTGTTTCGCACAGGCCGCCACGAAGGTCCGCGGCTAGCCCTACTTACGCAGGTAGGAGGACGTGTACACGATGAGGCGCACAACGGAACCTTCGTTGTCCGACTCCCATGCACTCTCATCGGTCAATTGGCGCATAAGTGGAATCCCCAGGCCCGATTCCCACAACAGTCGCGATGGGTCGTCGGCGTCGGGCAGATCGGGGATCGATTCCGGATCGAACCCGGGACCCCGGTCGGCGACCTCGACCTCGATGCGATCGCCGTCGACATTGCTGCGGACTTCGATCCGGTTGTCCGAACCGAGGGTCGCGTGAGCGCGAATCGCGTTGGTGGTCGCCTCGGACACCGCGAGGCGGAGGTCTTCGATGCGGTCGTCGTGAATACCGGCATCGACATGGGCCGCGGCCGCGACGACCGCTCGGACGAGTTCGAGGTATTCGGCCCGGGCCGGGATCTCCAGGACGACGTCTCCGGCTTTGGCCGACGAGGGGGACATCGATTCCGGGTTCACAACGCCACCCCGGTAGCGGCGGCCACGTCGACATGAAGTTCGAAGACCCGATCCAGGTCAACGCTTGCGAACAGCTCGCGCAGCCGGGGTTCGGCGCAGACCAGCTGAAGCTCAGCACCGTTGGCCCGGCACCGGCGCAGGGCACCGATCAGCACGCCGAGGCCGGTGGAGTCGATGAACCCGACCGCACCGAGATCGATCACCAGCGCGTCGGCACCATCGGCGAGCGCCGCGATGACCGCCCGCTTCAGGTCGGGCGCCGAACCCATCTCGAGGTCGCCGAGCACGGCGAGCACCATCCAACCATCACGTTCGTCGCGCGAGATCCCGAGGTTCATCGCGACCAGGGTGGGTCGTGCGGCACCGGGGCCGGGCGGACGGTCGTTCGGGGGATCACCGCCCTCCAACCTATGCCGTGGGTTGCGTTTGCGGTACGACCGCTATGGACCAACAGCGTCTCACCCGCGTCGTAGGGTGATCTTCGACCATGGCCCTGCTCGCCAACTCCCCCCTCGATGATCTTTTGGCCGACCTCGACGACGGTCGCCTGGTCCACGTCGAACGGTTCCCGGCGCGCGCTCCTCGCTACGGAGAGCTCGAGCGGCCGCTGCCGGCCGCGGTCTGGGATCGGTGCGATCTACCGGCGCTGTACACCCACCAGGCACAGGCGATCGACCTGGCCCGCCGGGGCGAATCGGTCGCGGTCGCCACCGGCACCGCTTCGGGTAAGTCGCTGTGTTACCAGCTGCCGATCGCCGCCGCCGTCGCCGACCCGGTGCGGCCGGGGTCGGCGCTGTGCATCTTCCCCACCAAGGCGCTCGCCCAGGACCAGTTGCGATCGCTGAACTCGTTCGATTTTCCCGGTCTGGTCGCGGCCACCTACGACGGCGATGCGTCACCGAGAGAGCGCACGTTTGCCCGGGCGAACGCCAACACGATTCTCACCAATCCCGAGATGCTCCACGCAGCCGTACTCCCGCACCACGCCAAGTGGGGCGACTTTCTGATGCGTTTGCAGTACATCGTGATCGACGAACTACACGTGCTGCGCGGCATCTTCGGCACGCACATGGCCCACGTGCTACGCCGCCTGCGCCGCCTGTGCCTGCGCTACGGCGCCGACCCGACGTTCGTGTTCTCCTCGGCCACCATCGGCGACCCGGGAAGATTGGCAGCGCAGTTGTGCGGCAAGCCGGTGCACTCGGTGACCGACGACGGATCGCCTCGCGGGCCCCGCACCTTCGTGCTGTTGAACCCACCGGTGGTCGACGCCGAGACCGGCGCCCGCACGTCGGCTAACGCCGAGACGGCGTCGGTGGCGGCACAGCTGATCGGAGCCGGGCATCGCACGATCGCGTTCTGCCGAAGTCGGAAGGGCACCGAACTGGTGGCCGCCGACATCACCCGGCGCCTTCCGGACCATCTCGCCGACACGGTGCGGCCGTACCGGTCCGGGTACCTCACCGCCGAGCGGCGTTCGATCGAGGCCGAGCTGTTCGCCGGAACGCTTCGGGGAGTGGTCGCCACCAGTGCGCTCGAACTCGGCGTCGACATCGGCGGGCTCGACGCCTGCGTGCTGAACGGGTTTCCGGGCACGATCGCCTCGATGTGGCAACAGGCCGGGCGGGTCGGCCGGTCGGCCACCGCCGAATCGGTGGCCATACTCGTCGCGGGCGACGATCAGCTCGACCAGTGGCTCATGGCGAACCCCGAGGAGGTGTTCTCCCGGGCACCGGAGCCGGCGGTGATCAACCCGTCGAATCCGTTCATCTACGAACCCCACCTCGCGTGTGCGGCGTTCGAAACCCCGCTCACCCATGCCGACGAACGATGGTGGAACGACGACCTGGCCGACGGGGTGCGGACTCTGGTGGTGGCCGACAAATTGAAGCTGCGACCCACACGTCGGCGCACCGAACCGCAGGCGGTGTGGGCGGCCCGGGGCTACCCCAGCCGGAGTATTGGATTGCGCACGGGCACGAGCGGCGAGTTCCGCATCGCGCTCGAGGACGGCACGCTCATCGGCACGGTCGACCAGAGCCGGGCGTTCGACATGGTGCATCCCGGAGCCGTCTACCTGCACCGGGGCCGGTCCTATGAGGTTGTGGATCTCGATCTCGCGGATCGGGCGGCCATCGTGACCGACGCCGACGGCACCACGTTCACCCAGGCCCGCTCGTCAGCCGACCTCCAGGTGCTGTCCGTCGACGACCACCGCGACCTCGGTCGCTGCCAGCTGTACCTGGGCTCGGTCGAGGTGTCGTCCCAGGTCACCGGGTATCAGAGCAAGGACGCCCGCAGCCGAAAGATCCTGGGCAACCACACCCTCGACCTGCCGCCGACGGCGCTGATGACCCGGGCGTTCTGGTATGTCGTCGACCCCGCCGCGCTCGTCGAAGCCCGGGTCGACCCGCCCGATGTTCCGGGCACCCTGCACGCGGCCGAGCACACCGGGATCGGAATCCTGCCGTTGTTCACTATCTGTGACCGCTGGGATGTCGGCGGTCTGTCGATCGCCCATCACCCCGACACCGGTGGGCCGAGCATTTTCATCCACGACGCCTACCCCGGTGGCGCCGGGGTGGCCGAACTCGGTTTTGCGGCGGCCGACCGGCACCTGGCCGCCACGCTCGCTGTCATCGAGGCATGCCCGTGTGCAACGGGTTGCCCGTCGTGCGTGCAGTCGCCCAAGTGTGGCAACGGCAACGACCCCCTCGACAAAGAGGGCGCGGCCCGGCTACTGCGGGTGCTGCTCGAGCAACCCTTCAGCATCGACGTGCGGGCGTCCTGACGGGCGCTCATTCGAGCACCGCGGGCTCATAGAGCATGGTGACCGATCCTCTTGGCTGCGACGGCTTATTGGTCGATCGGCCAGAAACGGCCACTGACTTCGACTAAGCCGGGGCCATACTCCGCGTCGAGCCGTTCTTGGGCCTCGACGGTAGCGACATTCATCACAACGCTGATCTTGTTCCCGGCCCGGTACAACGCTGCGCCAGGATGCGGTGACACCAGCTCGGTCCAACGATCGAAGATCTCGTCCACCAATCGATCGAGATCTCGAATGGTCGGTGCGTCTTCCGCGACCAAACACAACGGACCTCCCCAGCTGGCGCGAA
>CALHYX010000043.1 GCA_938041035.1 uncultured Acidimicrobiales bacterium
AACCTCACGTTGAGGTTGAGGTTGGCGGGGTCTGACCCCGTTTGGTTGAGGGGGAAGTAGATTCGGCGGGTGAGTGGAGGACCGGTACCCGACGATGTGGCGCCCCCGGGCGAGGGCTCGTCGGCCGACGAAGCGGCGATACGCGAGCGGTTGCTGGCCACGACGGAGTTCCTGACCGAGATCGGCGCGTCGAAGCACATCCTCGATGCCCTCAGCGTCGAGGAACGTACCGCGCTACTCAACGCGGCGGGAGACGTGTTCTGTGCCGACCCCGGGGAGCGGCGCCAGCGGGTCAAAGCTCGGCGCCGGAAGCGCCGGGCCGAAAAGCTCGCCCGCGACGAACAGATCCTCGATGAGACCGGCATCCGCACCCTGCGCGACAAACCCGTGTTCACGACCCCCAACGCCTTCCCGCCCGAGGACTTCGAGCAAACCGACGTCGCCGACCCGAGCTTCCGGGAGACGAGCGAGCCTCAGCACTGCTACGTCTGCAAGGTCAAGTACCACCGGGTCCACCACTTCTACGACCAGCTCTGCCCCGACTGCGCCGAGTTCAACTACACCAAACGCACCGAGTCGGCCGACCTCACCGGCACCGTCGCGCTGCTCACCGGCGGCCGGGTCAAGATCGGCTATCAGGCCGGCATCAAGTTGCTTCGCGCCGGCGCCGACCTCATCGTCGTCACCCGCTTCCCCCGCGATGCGGCCGCCCGCTACGCCGCCGAGGCCGACTTCGACGACTGGGGCGACCGGCTCGAAGTCTTCGGCCTCGACCTGCGCCACACCCCCAGCGTCGAAGCGTTCGCCCAGCACGTGCTCACCACCCGGGACCGGCTCGACTTCCTCATCAACAACGCCTGCCAGACCGTCCGGCGCCCGCCCGATTTCTACCGCCACATGATGGACGCCGAATCGGCCGCCCTCGACTCCCTGCCCGCCGAGGTCCTCGAACTGGTGGGCGCCTACGAGGGCCTGCGGGGTTATCACCTGCTGCCGAGCGCGCTCCCGACTTCGACCGAACAATCGTCCACTGGCGATGCAAGGGAGGCGGCCGTCGAGGCCGCAGGCGACGCAGCCCCCGTCGGCGAGGTCCCAGGCTTGACCCACGCGGCTGAACTGTCGCAGGTGCCGCTGCTGCCCGACGAGGTCGAGGCCCGCGCCGATCTGTTCCCCGAGGGTCAGCTCGACCAGGACCTCCAACAGGTCGACCTGCGCGACCGCAACTCGTGGCGCTTACTACTGCACGAGGTGTCGTCGGTCGAACTGCTCGAAACCCAACTCGTGAACGCCGTCGCCCCCTTTGTGCTCAACGCCCGGCTCAAACCACTGATGGCGGCCACACCCGGGCGCCACAAGCACGTGGTGAACGTGTCAGCCGTCGAGGGCCAGTTCTACCGCCGCCAAAAGACCACCCGGCACCCGCACACCAACATGGCCAAGGCAGCGCTCAACATGATGACCCGCACCTCGGCCACCGACTACTTCGAAGACGGCATCCACATGAACAGCGTCGACACCGGTTGGGTGAGCGACGAGGACCCGGTGGCGATCGCCGAACGCAAGACCGCCGAGCAGGGCTTCCATCCGCCGCTCGACATCGTCGACGGCGCCGCCCGCATCGTCGACCCCATCATCGACGGCGCCAACACCGGCGAACACGTGTGGGGTCAGTTCCTGAAGGACTACCGCCCCACCGACTGGTAGCCGGGACGGGTCGCCCCGGGCCGACTCCAGCCGCCGCCTACCGGTAGGGCGAGTTCCATTCGTACGGGTTGTTGGTCGTCGTCATCGTCGGCCGGGTGTAGGTATCGACCAGCCATCGACCGAGTCGGGCCAGCCGGCCGGGCCGTTTGGGCACGAGTTCGGCCGTGCGAATCGGTTCGAGTCTCGGGAGTTTGGCTAACGCTTCAGGAGTGGTTTCGTGCGATGTGGACATGGTGCCGCCTTCGGTAGTTCTTTCCGCCATGTCCAGCATGCGGCAGCGGTCCCCGGTCATCCGTGCGCGCCAACACGCGGCGAACGTACCGCTGACGTCGCCGTCGGGTTAGATGCCGGGTACCCCGGGGTCGCCCTTGAATGGGCCCACCAGCTCGCCGGTGATCCAGCCGCCGTAGAAGTTGCTCCGCTGTGGCACGACCGCCTCGCCGTCGACCCGACACTGCACCAGGTCGGGGTAGAACGACACCCATCCGGGATGATCGACGAAGAATTCGAACGGCCTTGGGTACCGCCACGCCACGGGCCGACCGCCCGGCTCGGCGAGGTACTCGGCCGCGCCCTTCCATTCACACATCGACGTCTGTTCCACCACCTCGAGCGCACCAGGCGTGATGGCTTCGGGCGGCACGTAGAACGACGGCGGCAACGAGGTCTCGAGCACCCGCACCGATGTGGTCGTGCTGGCGATGACGCCATGGCGGCCGATGACCTCGACCAGCCGCCCGTCGGGCACCACCGCAGGCGGCCGGGGATAGTCCCACACCGACTCCTGACCCGGCCCCGGCTCGACCGCGAACGGCGGCCGCTCGGCCCCGGTGTAGGTCCACTTGTCGCGGGCGGCGCGCAGCCAGTCGGGCACCTGTGCTTCGTCCATGCCCGACGGTAGAACAGGTCGCATCACCGAGACGGCCCGTACCGACCTCCCGTACTTCTGCGCCCGGCGGGGTCAGACCCCAGAGGTATGCTCGCGGTCGAGCGACCGGGCCCGACCATGACGACGCCGACCCAACCAGCCACGGACACCCACACCCACGTTCCGGTTGATCGCGGGCGCTGGTGGCGGTGGGCGGCCACGTTGGTACTGCTCGGCGCCCTGCTCGCGCCCGCCGCACTCGATCGCGATGGGCTCCCTCTGTCGACCTACCCGATGTACGCCCACACCCGCGATTCGGTCGTCGACATCGTCGCGGTGCAGGCCCGCGCGAGCGGTGCCGACATCGAGCTATCCATCGGCGAGATCGCCGCCACCCGCGACCCGCTGGTGGCCCAGTCCTACCTCGACGACCGGGCCGCGGCCGGGCGGGCCGACGAGGTGTGCCGAGAGATCGCCGACCGCATCGGCGACGACCACCCCGACGGGGTCGACGTCGTGGTCGCCCGCGAACGCCATCGGGTGGTCGACCGGGCCCGGGGCCAGTCGTCGCTCGAGGAACGCGACGTGCTGGCGAGGTGCAGCTCGTGACCACGACCGCACCGCGCGCCCACACCGACGACGGCCCCGGGGCACTCGCCCGCCTCGGCGAGTGGCTCGACCGGCCGGCGCCAGCCGAACGCCTCGCTGCCCTGCGCATCGCGACTGGCGGGTTCAGCCTGGTGTACTTCCTGGTGGTCAACGGCGAGTTCCGCCGGTTGGCCAACCTGCCGAGCGCCGACTTCGAGCCCGTCGGCGTCGCCCACCTCCTCAGCACACCGCTCGGGGGCTCTGCACTGCTCGTCGTCTACCTCGCCACTCTCGTCCTCGGCGTGGCGTTCGTGCTCGGCGCCGGTTTCCGGGTGACCGGCCCGGCCTACGCCCTGGGCGTGCTGTTCCTCGCCAGCTACCACAGCTCGTTCGGCCAAATGCTGCACTTCGAGCACGTCTTCACCCTGCACCTGCTGGTGCTCGCGGTGTCGCCTGCCGCTGACGCGTGGGCCTGGCCGGGTCGCCGCCCGCCGGGCCCGCCGGCAACCCGGTACGGTTGGCCGATCCGGCTGCTCGCCATCATCACCGTCACCACCTACGCGCTCGCCGGGCTGGCCAAGCTCCGTTACGGCGGCGCCGGCTGGCTCGACGGCGAGACCCTGCGCAACCACATCGCCTGGTCGACCACCCGCCTCGACCTCCTCGGCGCCGCCCGGCCGCCGCTGGCCCGCGCCCTGCTCGACGCCGGCTGGCTGCTGACACCACTCGCCATCGGCAGCGTGCTCATCGAACTCGCAGCCCCGCTGGCCCTCGCATCGCGCCGCTTCCGCACCGGCTGGGCGGTCGCCATCATCGTCATGCATACCGCCATCGCCGCCACCATGCTCGTCTGGTTCCCCTACCAGGGCCTCGGCTTCGCGCTACTCCCCCTGTTCGCCGCCGAACGTCCCTTTCTTCGACGGGGCTAGCGGTTCTCCACGAGACCCGCGCCAAGGACGGCCGCGGCCGCCGACACCAGCGTTTCGATCACCAGCGAGCGCGGCGTGGAGGTCCCCGCGGTCTCGTGGCGACTGCGGTCGGCCAGACGGTGGATCACCAGCTGGATGACGAGCTGCATCCGTTCGGCGAGCTCGTCCGGGGCGATGCGGTCACCGATGATGGCCTGGGCCTCGGCGGCGAGCAGCCGCATCGACGCCGATCGAAACTCCCACAACCCCGCCGACTCGATGAACCGGTCGCGCTGAATGATGAGGAACGACCGACCCGAGGCCGAATCGAGTCGACCGGCCAGCGACTCGACCGCCACCCGAACGAGCGACTCGACCGACGGCGACCCGGACCGACGCAGCTCGATCAGGGCGTTCATGCGCACCTCGTCCAGCACCGCTTCGTGCCGGTCGAGCACCGCGGCCAGCAGACCGTCCCGGCCACCGAAGTGGTAGTGAATCGCACCCCCGTTGCGCTGCCCGGCGTGCTTGGTGATCGCCGCCAGGCTGGCCCCGTGGGGACCTGAGGACGCGAACAACACTTCGGCCGCATCGAGCAGCGCTTCGCGGGTGTCGACCTTCACCGTTGCGGTCATCATCCTCCTCGATTGGACCCGAAGTATAGGGTTAGGTGGATGACCTAGTCCAGTAGGCGCCTTGCCTAATTCGGCGACCTTGTTGTAGCTTCTCGACCATGCGCCACGATCACCCCGCACTCACCCGCCGCCGCTTCGACCTGCGCCGCACGATTGGTTGGGCCGCCGCCCTCACCGTCATCGCAATCGTGTCGGCCGCGTGCATTCCGCGCGACACCAGCCAGATCAACCTCACGCAGGAATCGACGGCCAACGCGCTCGGGTTCTCGTGGGAGCTCGATATGTACCGCAACAGCGCGTACGACTGCGGGTTGTCGGGCAACTACACATTCCTGGTGATGAACCCGACCGATGCCCCCGACGCCGAAGCGCCGTTGTGGGTGTACCTGCACGGCGGCGGCGTTGGCTACTACGACGACACGGGTACCTACGTGGCGGTCAAGAACCAGACCGAGAACACCTACAACCACGAGGAGACGTTCACCGATCTCTGGAACGACCAGGTGGTGCGCCACACGCTCAACACCAACACCAACCAGACGATCGATTCGACGCTCAAGCGCCGTATCGAGGAGGGCTACCGGGTGCTGGTGGTTTCGCTGTGCGACCACGACCTGTACTCCGGGCTCGGCACGCCGTACCCCAACAACCCCGACCCCGACGCCACGGTCGACGGGCTGGCGGCCACGATGGCGGCGATCGACTACACCGCGGCGAACTACCCGACCACCCACGTATTCGCCCACGGCACCAGCGCCGGCTCGCTCGGCGTCTGGTCGCTGGCCAGCAGCTATGCGGTCGAGGGCACCTCCCTCACCGGCATCGTGGCCGACTCGTGGATCTCCACGCCCCGTATCCTCACCACCGCGGCCGCGTTCACCGGCCAGCCCGGCTACCCGTTCGGCGCGGGCTTCGAGGTTCAGGGGGTGAGCGACAAGGTCGGCTTCTTCGTCCGCGCGGACATCCCCGCCTGGCCCGAAGCCCAGATAGCCAACGGCGACTTCCGCGACGTACCGGCGCTGTTCATCGGCGGGGACAACGACCCCTTCTGCGGCGGCAACCAGGCGCCGCTGGCCGAAGCCGTCGCCGACGGCCTCAGCAACTGCAACTGGCTCCACGACGGGCTCCGGCAGTCGATCAACGCCCAGGCCGCCAGCCCCCACGAGCTCCACATTCTGAACGGCTTCGGCCACGTGCCCACCAACGCCGCCGGGCCGGCCAACGACATCGTCGACGACTTCCTCGCCGACGTCCTGGCCACCGATCCCCCCAACTTCGGCGGCTAGTAGGGGCCAGCCGCTACGAGAGGCTCTGCCCCAAGGTCCTAGCCTCGCCCCCGCCGGAAGGACCCGACCGCCACCCAGAAGAGCCCAACGGTCACCGCCAGAGAGGCGACGATGCTCAGCGCCCACTCAGGGGCCGACAGGCTCGGGGTGTCGAACACCACTTCGTAGAGCCCGCTGGCCAGACCGGACACCAGCACGAAGGCGACGATGAGGCCGACGACGGTCCACAGGCGACTCGGAGCCGGTTGTGCGTGCAGGTCCATGATCACCACGATAGGCGTTCCGACTGCTGGACAACAGCGCCGTCGATGGTGAAGTCGCAGATCCGTCGCGCTCGAAGCCGAGCAGGGCTCAGGCCGACACCCGTCCGTTCGCCAAGGGCTGAGGTCCGTCTACGAAACTGCTGCCCACGATGGCAGCAGTTTTGCGTGGGCCATGAGGGACTTGAACCCCCGACCCCCTGCGCGTCATGCAGGTGCTCTAGCCAACTGAGCTAATGGCCCCGGAACGCAGGATCGTATCAGCATCACGGCCGATTGCACCCGCTATTCGCCCGCCCGGTCGGTGGCTACGATGCCGCCATGGCCGACCTTCCGATCAGCACCGACGACTACCTGGCGATCTTCGAGCGCACCATCGACGGCTTCGTACGAGCCATCGACGGCGTCGACGACGACCTCCTCAACCGCACGCCCGATCTGCCCAACGCCAACAGCCCCGCCCAGATCATGGTGCACGCGCTCAGCGCCGGGCGCTGGTGGAGCGAGGTCATCGCCCTGGGCCGCCCCGACACCCGCGACCGGGCCGCCGAGTTTGAAGCCGTCGCCACCGGCGATGAGCTTCGCCAGGCCGCCGAAGCCACCCGGACCGCCATGCGCGAGATGGCCGACGACCTCGCCGCCGCTACCGAGGTGGCGGTGCCCGAGATCAACGAGCTCGTTCCGGTCGACGGCGGCTGGACGGTCGGGCTGGCGGTCATGCACGGCTACGAGGAACTCGCCCAGCACCTCGGCCACCTCGAGATCACCCTCGACCACCTGCGGGCCAACCCCGAACTCCCGCCCGAAGGCCTCGAACTCGGCGTGTTCTCGCTCAGCCTCGCGGTGAAGGACCTGGCGGCGTCGCAGGCATTCTACGAAAAGCTCGGCTTCGCCGTCACCGGCGGCGAGGAAGGCTCGTGGGCGATCATGGTCAACGGGCGCACCGTCATCGGTCTGTTCGCCGGCATGTTCGATCAGAACATCCTCACGTTCAACCCCGGCTGGACCGGCCCCGGCCCGGGCTTTGCCCCCGACACGTTCACCGACGTGCGCGCCCTGCGCCGGCACGCCATCGATGCGGGCCTTACGGTCGAGAACGACGACAGCACCACCGCCGAAGCCGAAGGCCCGGCTTCGTTCACCCTCACCGACCCCGACGGCAACCCGATCCTCATCGACCAGCACCGCTAGCCGGAAGGTCGGTGACTACCGCCTCCAGGGCGATCGTTCGACGATCGTCAACACCACCGCGACAACCGCGGCCATGCCCACTAGCCACAGGCCCCAGGCCTGTTCGAGGTCGGCGCCGACACCGTCGTTGAGCAGGTCGCGGTTCTCGCTCCAGATGTCGAGCGCTTCGATGGCGAAGATCACCACGACCGCGCCGGCGGCGGCCATGGCCCCGAGCTTGAGGTAGAGGTGGCGGGCGCCCATCGCGATGGCCCCGGCGATGGCGGCGAGCGCAAAGGCGAACAGCACCGTGGCCTTGCCGTCGCCGCGCAGCCAACCGCTGGAGTCGCCGGTGACGGCGCCGCCGAAGCGGACCCACGGCATGAACGACCCGGCGGTGATCGCCAGCGCGGCGGCGAGCAACAGGCCGCCGATAATCCGATTGTTGGGGTCGTCGACCTTCTCTTTGGCAATCTCGGGGTGGTCATACGTCGGCCAGTCGACCGGCGGTTCCTCGGGGCGCACCATCGGCGGTTGCTGGCCCGACGACACGGGAGCGACCGGCTGGTTCGGCGCGGGCTGGGCGACGCCGGGCGGCACGTACGGCGGTTGCGGCGGCACCGCGGACGGCGTGGGGGTGACCACCGGAACCACGCCGGTGGGTTCGATGTAGGGCATCTGTTCGGTCGCCGGCAGCGGCGGCGGTACCGGAACGGCGGGCACGGCCTCGGTGGGTACCTGGGCGGCCGGCACCGGCACGATCCCATCGGTCACGGGGTCGGGAGCGAAGGCCGCCGGGGCCGCGACGGTCGGCGGGTCGAACACCTCGGTCGGCGGATCGACGACAGGCGGCTCGGGAACGTCGATCACGGGATCGCCCGCGATCGCGTCGAGCAGCGGTTCGGAGTCGCCGTAGGTTTCGACCACTGGGGCGTCGTCGCTGTGCTGGTACAACGAATCGTCGTACTGCGGCTCGTTCCATTCGGCCTCGTCGTAGACCGCATCCTCGACGACGACCTCCTCGGCGATCCCTTCGGGCATCTCGACGTCGGCCATCTCGGGGGCGTCGACGCCATCGCGCTCGACCTGCTCGTCGACCTGGCCGTAGTCCGGCGCGGCGAACTCGGGCTCGTCGTTGGTGGGCTCGCTCTCGACCACGGTCGGTTCCGCGGTTGGCCCCCAACGACCGGCGGGCGCCGAAACGTCACGATCGGGCATCTCGACGGCCGAACCGATCGACGTGCGCATACCAAACGGGCCGCTGATCGGCGGCGTCACCGGCTCACGCGGTTCATTCAGCGTGACCTCACCCCGAGCCAGCCGACCGGCCCACACATCTCGATAGTTGTGGTCGGGGTGCAGCTCCGGGGCGTAGAACTTGCCGTCGTCTGCCGCCCACCAACCGGGGCCCTGGGAAGTATCGCTCACGTCCGCCATGGTAGCGCTGCGCGTCGAGCGGCTTTTCGCGGCCCGGCACCTCGGGCGAAAAAGCCGACGGACCGGCCCGCTCCCCGAAGGGTTCGTGACCGGTCCGATCGATGGAGCGCTGGGCGGGATTTGAACCCGCGACTGTACGGCTTTGCAGGCCGTTCCCTTGGGCCGCTCGGGCACCAGCGCAAGGACCTAGATGGTAGCGGCTCCGACGGTCGGCCCGGTCGGGCATTGCCGCATCGTCGCGCCGGCTATGCGCCGACGGACGGGATGATCAGGTTCGCGTACCACCGAGCGGCCGCCGAGGGGTCGGCGTCCAGCCACTCGAGCACCTCTGCCAGCGGGCGGATCTGACCTGCGAACGGGCTGGTCGGCTCATCCTCGAGCACGATCGCTCCCGCTCCTACGCCGGGGACGAGTGCCAACATCTCGGCTACGGACGAACCGGCGGCGCCGAGAGCGGCTGGGTTGAGTTCGAGCACGATGTCGATGCCCGGGTTGTCGGCGATCAACTGCTGGGCGCCCTGCAGGACCTCGGATTCGAAGCCCTCAACGTCGATCTTCAGAATGTCGACCGGCTCGGAGATCACATCGTCGAGACGGACGACGTCGACTTCGATCGTTCCCGTACTGCCGGCCCACTCGGTCGCGGCGAGGCTGTTCACGACCGACAAGGCGTAGCAGTGCAACGTCGCCCGCCCCGGTTCGCTGGCCACCGCCACCTGGTGAACACTCACCTGGTCGGCCACGCCGTGACGGGTGAGGTTCGATGCGAGCAACGCGGCGGTGTCGGGGGTGGGCTCAAAGGCCGTGATGGTGCCCGAGGGCCCCGCCGCCAGCGCGAACGCGGTCGCGACCCAGCCGACGTTCGCGCCGACATCGACGATCGAAGCGCCGGGCCTCACCGACTCGGCGATGTAGTCCAACAGCAACGGTTCGATCGGCCGTTTGGCACCCTCGCGAGCAATCGCCAACGGTGCCGTGAATGCCTTACCGCCGATAAGGGCGGCCGACGGTGGGGCGGTGAAGTCGGTGCTGGGCACCCCCGCCCGACGCGCCTGCAACCACCGTTGACCAACCGAGGAGTCACCGACCTTCTTCACCCGGGCGGCGACCGATGCCTTGGCCATGGCGGCCGTGCTCAGCGGTGCGTTCAGTCCGAGTTCGCGACGGGTCGCGACCTCGGAGCGGAACTTCTCGACCTGTTGCGCCAGATGCACCAACTCGCTGCGCCGATCCTGACCGGGCCGCGGTCGGGCGACGCGGACGGCGTAGCGACCCAGGCGGGCGGCCTGCACCGGCACCGGCCGCAGCAACTCGGGTTCGTGGGTGACCCGGAACCGGCCGGCGCCGCGGCCGTAGTGGGCCTGCTGGCGCAGGGTTTCCCGGAACGACGACCGGGTGCGATAGCTCACCACCGCGTCGGGGGCGGCGCCGATCGAGAAGCCGGCCTGCTGGGCGATCGCACAGAAGGCAAGGTCGTCCGAACCATGGGAGAGCTCGTCGTCCCAACCGGCGGTCTCGGCGAAAACCTCGCGCCGGGCCCCGAGGTTGGCGCCGATGGCGAACCGAACGCGGCCATCCCATCGTGGGAGGTCGTCGCGCTGGGGTGGCGGCCCGAAGTGATCGGTAACCCACGCGGGCGATCCGGCCATCGGCACGACCGCACCGCCGACCACATCGGTTACCTGGAGCGCGTCGACCATCCCGGCCACCCAACCGGGGTGCACTTCATCGTCGGCGTCGCAGAACAACACGAATTCGCCGTTGGCGCACCGGGCGCCGACGTTGCGGGCGAAGCTGGCACTCGCCTGCTCGTTGGCGACCACCACATCGAACCCGTGGAGCCGCTCGGCGAAGGCGCGGGCGACGTCGATGGTGTCGTCGGTGCACCGGTTGGCCACCACGATCGTCTCGAACGTTGGCGCGCCCTGCTGGCGGGCGAGGGCTTCGAGTTGCTGGCCGAGCGTCTCCCCCGCATTGTGCGCGGGGATGACAACGGTGGCCACGATGGGAGTGGAATCGCCGGATGCGGTGCTGGGCTCCGGGGTGGTCTCGACGATGGTCACGTAGCCTCCAACGGCGTGAACGAAGTCGGTTCCTATCGGTCGCTCAAGTGCCGACTTTTACCCTGCGGCGGTGAGGCCAGTTCGCCGTGGCCTACAGAAAGCCCAGATCGCGCTCGGCGAAGTTCAACAGCTCGGGGAACACCTGGTCGAGCTGGCGTTCGGACAGCCCCATCCAGCGGGCGAGGGTGGCGGCGTGCTGGGCCACGGCGGTCGTCGGGATGAGCCGACCAGCGAAGTTGTCGCGCCGGTCGCCGGTGTCGTCGGGGTTGTTGGTGGTGCTGTAGCTCGGGAACGTGCCGTAGGTGCCGCCGTTCACGGCACCGCCCATCACGAAGGCGTGGCCGCCCCAGGCGTGATCGGTGCCGTCGCCGTTGATGCCGAGCGTGCGCCCGAAATCCGATGCGGTGAACGTGGTCACCGAGTCGGTCACACCGAGCCGGTCGACCGCGCCCTGGAACTGACCGATCGCCTCGTCGAACTCCTGGGCCAGCTCCTCGAACCGGTCCTCCTGCTCGCCGTGGGTGTCCCAGCCGCCCATCCGCACGAAGAAGATCTGCCGGTCCATGCCCAACGACTGGCGATTGCGGATGAGCCGGGCGACCACCTGCAATTGTTGGCCCAAGTCGTTGCCGTCGACGTCCATACCCACATCGTTGGCCGCGCTGGCCGCCGTGGCGTCGCGCAGCTGCTCGGTGGTGAGGATCGCAGTGTCGATCGAGTCGGCGAGCACCCGATCGAACTCGTTGCCGGTGGCGCGGGCGGAGTTGAGCGCGGTGCGCATCACCGACTCGACCCCCTCGAACGAATCGATCCAATTGCGCAGTTCGGCGTCGTAGCCCCGGAGCCGACTCACCGCGACCGATGCCGACACCCGCGAGTACGGCGCATCCTGAGCCGAGGACCAGATGTTCGAACCGGCGATCGAAAACGACGGCGCGATCTCGTCACCGCCGTTCACCACCGCGGAGATCCGGCCGCCCCACCCCTGCGAGGGGGCCAACGACGGCCGGCCGGTCTGCCACAACTTCTGCTGGCTGTTGTGCGAGAACAGCACCTCGGGAATCGATCGACCGGCCTCGAAATCGGCGCGGGTGGTGGGCCGGGCCAACGGGCCGACGTTCTGGACGATCGCCATGTCGCCCCGGTTGGCGATGCGGGCCATCTCCGGGAACAACCGGTTGAAGCCGAACTGACCGTCGTCGAACGGGATCAACGTATTCGCCGGCTCGGCCAGCACACCCCGGGTGGTGCGGTAGGTGTCGTAGGTGCTGCCCGCCTGGTCAAAGTCGCGCGGGATGAAGATGTTGGCCGAGTCGGCGCCCCCGGCGAGGAACACGCACACCAGACTGCGCGGCCCGGTCTGGGCGGCGGCCGCACTGGCAAAGGACAACGGCATCGCCGTGACGGTGACGCCCATGCCGGCGAGGGCGAGGAAGCGGCGCCGGTCCATCAGACCGGCGTTCGACTCGGACCCGGCCGGCTGGGCGGTGGAGACGGTGGAGGTGGGGCTCATCGGAGGCTCTTTCCTTCGCCGTTGGGTAGGCGGTCGTTGGGTAGGCACGGGCGGGACATCACTTCTGCACCAGATGGAAGGGCGACGCGGCAATGCAGTAGATGGCGTCCATCGCCCGGTAGGTGAGGCCCTCGGGGGTGGTCGGATGACTCGCCACCTGGGTCTCGAGCGCACTCCGGAAGTCGGCCGGCAGCGGGTGACCGAGGAGCAGGATTTCGAGATGGTCGATCAGGGCGTCGACGTCGTCGGCGAGGTCGTACTCCCGGTCGATGTCGATGACGGTCCAGTAGTCGACCAGACCCTCCTCGCGCCGGTTGTTGCGGTCGTAGATCTGGTTGAAGAAGGCGTTGTTGATCGCCGCCAGGCCGGACTCCGACAGGATCGACTTCTCCGGGGCGAACAACGTGCTGCCACCACCGAGGCGCCCGCCCGCGGGGAAGAAGTTGAACACCGACGGGGCTCGCATCGGGCCCTGCAGGAAGAGAGAATCCAACTGATCGATCGCCCGCTGCGGCGTGCTGTAGACCCCGCGGGACCCGGAATCGGCGGTGAACGCTCGCCACAGGCTGATCATGCGGATGAGCGGCTCGCGCACCTTGCCGAACGTGGTGGGCAGCGTCTCGGGCCCGTTGCGAGCCTCGGTGTCGGTGAGGATCGCCCGCACCACCGCTTCCATGTTGCCGCGGGTGCCGTTGCCGTCGTCATCGAACGCCGCCGCCACCCGGCCGATGTAGCCCGGGGTCGGGTTGCTGGTGACGAGCTGGCGGATGAGGTGCGTGGCGATGAACGGGCCGACATTGCTGTGGGCAAACAGGTTGTCGAGCGCCCCCTGCATGTCCTGTTCGGCGGTCTGGCCGGCGGGCAGCACCGTGCCGTTCAACAGTTCCTTTCGCGTGGTGTCGTGGTACTCGGGCCATGCCGTCATCGGCAGCGTGCGGTCATAGGCGTGGTTGGCGTCCCACGACCGGGTGTCGGCGTAGTTCCACCCGGTGAACGTCTTGGCGAACTGCTCGACCGTGCGTTGGTCGTAGGCCTCGATCGGCCGACCGTTGCTGGTGCGCACCTGCCCCTGGGCATCGAGTTCGAACAACCCGATGGTGAACAGCTGCATCACCTCGCGAGCGAAGTTCTCGTCGGGCCGGATGTTGAGCGCGACGTTGGCCTTTTCGTTGCGCACCATGCTCAGGTACGAACCCATCACCGCGTGCAGCGTCACCCGTTCGAGCAGCGTGCGGAAGTTGCCAAAGGCCTCCTCGGCGAGCATGTCGTAGTAGTTGCACATCGCGTACTGCGAGTTCGACAACGTGTAGTCGATGTCGGAAACGACAAACAGCTGGCTCAACGCAAACGCCACCCGCTGGCGGAGCTGGTCGGGCTCCTCGACCGCGTTGTTGAACCAGACGTAGTGCCGGGTCGTGCCCAGGCTGCCGTTCGACCGGGACCGGACCTCCGCCTCGGTGCGCGAGATCGGCAGCGCCACCTGGTCGTCGATCCACGCGTCGTAGCTGCCCATGGCCATCAGCTCGGCAACGGTGGCTTCGGTGGCGCCGAAACTCGACTGGGTCAGGAACCGCACCGCGGCGGAGCGGGTGATATCGCCGGTCGGCGGTGGTGGCGGCGGCGGCGCGTTCACCACCTCGACCTCGATGTCGAGCTGCGACCGGGTGCGGGCGAACACCTTGTCGATACTCGTAATCGTCGTGCCCGGTTCGAGGATCTGGGCGATGAACGCCAGGTCGATGCTGCGGCGGTAGATGCGCTCACCGGTGCGCCGGGTCTGGGTGCCGATGCCGACCTCGTAGCGATAACCGAAGAGGAACTCCGGCCAGGTCGAACGGGGCACGATCTTGAACTGGCGGCGCCCCCGGTTGGTGGTCGTCTCGATGTAGACGCCGAAGAAGTCGCTGGCCCGGACGGCGAAGTCGACCTCGTTGCCGACGGTGCCGGTGCCGTCGAACGTTCGATAGGTGTTGGTGCCATCGGCCACCAGGCGGGTCAGCCCGGGGTGACGGTCGGTCGGAATGGGCTCGGCCGAACCGAGGCCTCTCGGTGTCCACGTAGCGGTCGGCAAGGCATGCCCCCCAGATAGTCCGTGCTCGGCGAGTGCCGACGAATCACCAGTAACACGCCCCACCGCCCCGGATGGGGGGACCCGGATTGCGAATTCTTTTCGGCCCGCAGCGTGGCGGGACCTCGGGTGGTGTATGTGTCACTCTTGGCGGGTGTCGGATGCACCACGGACCCCACTCGATCTCCTGCAACGGCTGGCCACCAGCAACGTCGAAGTAGCCCCCGACCTGCACCTGGTCGAGTCCTACACGGCCGAAGGCCTCCACAAGATGATGTGGTACGGCGAGGCCTCGGCCACCGACGTGGTGATCATGGTCGGCGGCGGCATGGGCGGCTTCATGGGCCCGGCGTCGGGCCTGTACGTAAAACTCGGCCATGCGCTCGCCGAACGGGACATCGGCGCGATCGGCGTCGACTACCGCCGGCCCGACAAGCTCGACATGTGCCTGCTCGACGCCGCGGCGGCCGCCGACTGGGCGATGCGCGAAGGCGCTCGCCGCATCATCATCATCGGCCATTCGATGGGTGGCGCCGTCGCCGTGCAGTTGGCCACGGCCCTGTCCACCCACTGCGTCGCGATCATCACCTACGCCACTCAGAGCGCGGGTACCGAATACTCCAGCGAGCTCACGCCGATGCCGTTCGTGATGTTCCACGGCGACCGCGACCTCGTGCTCGGGCCGGAGAACTCCCACCTGGTCGCGCAGATGGCCGGTCAGGGCGAGGTGCGGGTGGTGACCGGCGCCGACCACAACTTCTCCGGCTTCGGCGACGAACTCCTCGATCAGACGTTGGCCATCGTCGAGAAGGCGCTGGCCGAACCCGAGCCGACCGACGAGGACGCAGCCGTTGCCGACGGCGCGGATGGCGACGAAGCCGATGAAGCAGCCGAGGACGACAAGACCGACAGCAAGGCTGCCGAGGACGAGGCCGACCACCACTCGACCGACGGCGCGGATGGCGACGAAGCCGATGAAGCAGCCGAGGACGACAAGGACGAGGACGACGCGGACGAGGACGACGCGGACGACTCCGACAACAACTCGGCCGCCGACGAACTCGACGACGCCGATACCGACGACGACAACAACTCGGCCGCCGACGCGGATGGTGACGAAGCCGATGAGGCGGTCGATGACGAGCTCGACGACTTCGACAACGCATGAGCGACACCCCGAACGAACCCGGCATGTGGCAGGCCTCCGACGGCCTCTGGTACCCGGGCAACCGGCAGCCGGGCGGCCCTCCCCCACCGCCACCTCAACCGCCGATGCCCCCGCAACCGCCGGCCTACCCGCCGACGCCGCCCCCACCGGCCCCGTACCAGCAGCCCTACCCCGACCAACCCCATTCCCCCTACCAACCGGCCCCTTACCAACAGGCCCCGTACCACCAGGCTCCCAACCAACCGCCGGCATCGAATGCCAAGGGCTGCCTCGTCGCCCTCGGCATCGTCGCCGCCGTCGTGCTGCTGTTCGGCCTCGGCATCTTCGCGTGCACGCTCTACATCGCCGACGGGGTGGGCGACTTTGTCGACGGCCTGCCGGTGCCCGCCGACAGCGACGACTATCAGCTCACGGTGGGCCAGTGCGGCGTCGCAGGCGACCCCCCACGGGCATTCTCGGAATTCACCATCACCAACCTCGACGGCATCGAGCGCACGTACTTCACCACCATGGTGTGGCGATCCGAAGGCGGAACTCGCCTGGAGAGCTTTCGCTACGAAGACACCCTCGGCCCCGGCGAAGCGATCACCCACCGCCAGAGCAACGACGCCATCATCGCCAACAACGGCGTGTCGTGCCTGCCGGGCAGTGTGCGCACACCCCAGGTAATCGACGAATAGGCGAGCCGATGAACAAACTGACCCCACTGGCCGCCGCCGCCTTCGTACTCCCGGGCATCGGCCACTTCGCCAAACCCGACTTCTTCGAAGCGGTTGTCCCCGACTGGTTCCCGGACAAGTCGCTGGCCAACCAGGCATCGGGCGCCGCCGAGATCGCCTTCGGGCTGGGGCTTCTGTGGCCGCGCACCCGCAAGCTCTCGGGGTGGGGGCTGCTCGGGCTCACGGCCGCGGTGTTTCCCGCCAACATCGACATGGCCATCAACGGGGTCGAGATCCGCAAGGACGACAGCGGACGCTTCCAGCGCTACCCGGGCGAGGTGCCCGACGCCCGCAACTGGATTCGCCTGCCGTTCCAGGCCGTTTTCGCCGCGCTGATCTGGCGAGGCGCCGAGCTCGGGACCTAGCTCAGCCAGCGATCGGCTGCGGTGCCCGGCGCCCGGCGGTGCATCGATGCAGCTCTCGGGCATGCGGGGCGAAGTCGTCGGGCCCGCGATGCACGGTGCGGTGCTCGTCCCAGATCACCACGTCGCCTTCGCTCCAGCGGTGCTCGAACGTGGTATCCGGGTCGTCGAATGCGCCGAGCAACCGATCGAGCAGTTGCGTCGACTCGGCGTCGCTCAGTCCCACGATCGACCGGGTGTAGCCGGCGTTCACGAACAACAACTCCGAGCCCGTGCGGGGATGCGTCGCGATGATGGGGTGCTCGGAACCCGAACCGAACCGCTCGTCGGTGCGGGCCGCCAGCTCGGCGCCCAACCGGACCTCCATCTCGAGCAGGAACCGGGGCCCGGGGTCGTGATGAGCCCGCAGCGTGAGCAACCGATCGCGCAGCTCCGGGTCGAGCGATCCGCAGGCCGCGACCGCGTCGCTCCAGGTCGTCGCGCCGCCCACCGGCGGAGCGGTCACCGAGCGCAGCACGGCCACGTCGGGTATCTCCGCGCAGAACGAGTAGTCGGTGTGGAACGCCGAGTCGCCGCCCGACGCCGGCGGGTGGTCGGCGTCGTTGAACACCACCCCGATCACGTCGGAGCCGCCGAGAAACTCGACCACCGGATGCGGCTGCGGTTCGGCCCACATGGCCGCCACCCGCTTCAGACCATCGTCGTCGAGGTGCTGGCCGGGAAACGCGAGCACACCGCGGTCGTCGAGCAACGCGCGGATCTCGGCCGCCTCGTCGTCGTCGACCGCAACCGACAGATCGACGCCCGTCACCGTCGCCCCGAGACTCGTCGCCGACACCACCACTTCCATGCCCGAAGCGTAGGGCCCACGCTGGGCGCGGGGCCAGAACCAGCCGGTCGCAGATGGATGGCCGCGGCCACCGCCGATGCCATGATGCGGCATGGCCACCGACGACCACCAGCAGCTGCGCGACGCGTGGGATGACTTCACCGACACGCTCAAGACGCTGGGCCACGACGCCCTCGCCTCGGCGCCCAACGCCGCCGAACGGGCCGACGGCCTTCGGTTCATCCTCCGCCAGCTCGCCTACCGCGAGGAACAGTTCCTCGAGTTTCCCAGCGGACAAAAGCCCGAGCTCTTCCTCCCCGAATCACCCACCCGCAAACTGTTCGCCGACTGCCCCGACACGCGATACCACCAGTTCAGCGTGGCCGCCGGCGGGCAGTACCGAATCCGGGGCACCCGGGGCGACTCGCCCTACATCTCCTTCACCGCCTACCGATCCGGCATCGAAGACCGGGTCGTCGCCGACCTGCACGACGGCCAGATCACCGTCGAACCCGACGGCACCTTCGAGCTAATCGTTGGCGGAGCGGACTCCGGCGGCAACCACCTCGACCTCGGCGACGATGCCACGTTCGTGATCATCCGCGAGTACGCCCACGACCGCGACGGTGGTGTGGCGGCGACCTTCGAAGTCGAACAACTGACGCCCGAGCCCGGGCATCGCCCCGACCTCAGCGCCGACCAGATGACGGCCGTCCTGGGCATCCTCGGGCTGGGCCTGTCGTGGGTGAACGACGCCACGGTGCGCCTGTCCGAGGAGCTGCGGATGCGGCCCAACCAGATGAACGAAGCGGCCGCCGAGCTGGTGTCGGAGATGGCCGGCACGCCCCACAACCACTACCAACTCTGTTACGTGCAGCTGGAGCCCGGTCAGGCACTCGAGCTCGAGCTCAACCCGCCGCAGTGCCGCTACTGGAGCGTGCACCTCAACAACTGGTGGCTGGAATCGCCCGAGTACCGCGACGGCCAGTCGGTGTGTATCAACGACGCACAGGCGGTGCGCGAACCCGACGGGTCGGTGAAGATGTTCGTCGGCCCCGACGACCCGGGCGCGGGCAACCACCTCGACACCAAGGACCGCACCGAGACCATCTTGTTGGCCCGCTACCTGTTGCCCGAGGACGAATTGCCGCCCATCATCACCAACGTGGTGACGATCTAGCGACCGCGGCCTACAGGCCCTTCCACACGGGCGAACGCTTCTCGCGGAACGCTTCGAAGGCTTCGGTCATCTCGCCGGTGCTGGCGCACACCACCTGGGTGCGGTTCTCGATGTCGAGCGCGCTGCGCAGGCTCGGCGCGTCGATGGTGCGCCACATCGTCTCCTTGGTCATCCACGTGGCCAGCGGCGCGTGCTCGCGGATGAGCCGAGCGGTTTCGAGGGCGCGATCGACCACGGTTCCGTCGGGTACGACGTCGAGTACGAGATCCATGTCGGCCGCCTCGGCGGCGTCGAAGATGCGGCCGGTGAGCAGCAGCTCGGCCGAACGCGATGCGCCGACGAGCCGGGGCAGGTAGTAGCTGGTGCCCATGTCGCAGGCCGACACACCCAGCTTGATGAACACCGCACCAAAGCGGGCCGACTCGGCCGCGTAGCGGATGTCGGACGCGAGCGTCAGCGAGAACCCGCCCCCGACCGCGGCGCCGTTCACCGCCGCGATCACCGGCTTGCGGCAGCGTTGAATGAGCAGATGCAGCGACGCGATGCGTTCCTGCACGATCAGGGTGCGCGCGGTATCGCTGACCCCCTCGCTGCCCGGGCTCACCTCACCGTCGCCCCCGGTGAGATCGGCGCCGGCACAAAAGCCCCGACCGGCACCGGTGAGGATCACCGCCCGAGCGGCCGGGTCGTGGGTGACGGCCTCGAACGTGGCGTGCAGCCCCTCGACGAGCCCGGCCGAGAGCGCGTTCAGATTGTCGGGCCGGTTCATGGTGACGGTGAGGATGCCGTCGTCGATCTCGTCGACGAGCACCACGTCGGTGTCGGGGAGTCCTGCTGGAAGAGCCACGGGCCTGCCTTCTGGTCGCTGCGTGCGGGCCTATGCCCGCGCGCGACGAGCTTCGCCCGTGGGTGCCGAGACGGCAAGATCGCCGGGCGCCGCTCGGTTAGCGGATCACCGCTTGGAGCTCGGTCACCACGAGCGGAATCACCGCGGTGGGGCCGTCGAGGGTCTGCACGAGGCGAGGCGTGAGGTCATCTTCGGTCACCAGGCTGATCTCGTAGCTCGCGGTGGCCGACACCGGCCAGGCGCCGCCGGGACCATCGACCGACGAGTAGCCGTAGGTGTAGCGGGTGCACGTGGGGCGCTGCGGTTCGGCGGGCAGCGCCGGGTCGAACGGCGGCGCGAGCTCGGCGCACGTGAACACCGAACCGGGCCGGCCGTCGCCCATGTCATAGGCCACCGCAGTGCCGACGGCGGTGCCTTCGGCCCAGAACGGACCGGCTGCGGCCCGCACCACCTGGTCGGGCACGGCCCCGCCGGGGTAGCCGAGCCACGTCTCGACGCCCACGACCTGGTCGGCTTCGGGAGGGGCCACCGTGACCGGCGGCGCCTCGAACTGGAACAGCGCCATGGCGTAGGCGGTGACATCGGCCTGGGTGATGAAGTTGCCCGCCGTCGGGTTGCCGGGGTCATAACGAATGGTGGCGACGTAGAGGAATTCGGCCTCGGGGTCGGTGAGGTCTTTGCAGAACAGCGCGTAGACGAACCCCTCGGCCGGGTGGCGCACCGCCATCTGCGTCGGCGTGGTGAACGCATCGGGTTTCGTGCGGGCATCGGTGAGCACGCAGATGTGTTCGCGCCCGCCACCGGTGCCACCGCGCGACCCCGTGGGCCGGATGTTGACATCGGAGTAGGCGGCAAAGACGCCGACCTGGTCATAGAGCGTCCCGGACGAATTTGAGGG
>CALHYX010000044.1 GCA_938041035.1 uncultured Acidimicrobiales bacterium
GCGAGGTTGGGCGCGAGGTCGCGGTAGCGCTCGACCAGGGTGGGGCCAAGTTCGGACCACGTGCTCGACACGATGTAGTGATCGAGCACCTCGTCGGTGATGAGCGAGGCCATGGTGGCCATGTCGCCGGCCCGTTGGGCGGCGTGGAGCTGATCGGACAGGCCGTCGAACCCGTGCTGTTCAAAGACCGGCGAATACGTCCGCGTCGAGCCGTAGAACGCGATCATCATGCGGGCGCGATCGCGTTCGGCTGCGATCTCCTCCTCGGTATCGCCGACCGCGGTCATTATCGGGATCTCGAACCGGACGTCGTCGATCGAACGGCCACCGCGTTCGACTCCGGCCTCGATGTTCGGTCGAACAACCTCGCGCAGGTAAGCGGGCGAGTGGAACGGATGGATGTGGATCCCGTCGCACAATTCGCCCGCCATACGCGTCATCCACGGCAGCACTGCGCTCACGTAGATCGCCGGCTCGGCCACGTCGAGCGGGTCCGGCGACCACTGGGCCGGCAGCAGCGAGAACTGATAGAACTCGCCGTCGTAGCTCAGCTTTTCCCGCCCGGCGAACGCCGCGAAGATCGCCCGCAGCGACCGAACGTAGTCGGCCATGCGGGGACCCGGCGGGGCGTACTCGGTGCTGTAGCGCCGCTCGATGTGGGCTTTGACCTGGGTGCCGAGGCCCACCGTGAACCGTCCGGCGCTGGCCTCGGCCAACTCCCAAGCAACCTGCGCGGTGACCATCGGGCTGCGGGGAAAGGCCACCGCGATGCCGGTGCCGAGTCCAATGCGTTCGGTCGCCAGCGCGGCCGCAGCGGCTGACAGATAGGCGGTGCGCCCGCTCTCGGTGAGCCACAGACTGTCGAATCCGACATCCTCGGCTCGGCGGGCGAGCGTTTGCATCGCCGAAAGCGATCGCGGGTGGGCCATCAGGTCGAGCTGCATGGGAATCCTTGCCGGGTCAGCGGGGGGAGATGGCGCCGCCATCGACAACGATCGACTGCCCGCTCACCCGTCCCGCCAGCGGCGAACACAGCCACACGGCCACCTCGGCGATTTCGTCGGGCTTCACCAGCCCGTCGCCGGGCACGGTCGACTCGATCATCTTGCGGATCTCCGGCCCGGCCTCCTCCATGAATCCCTGGAGCATCGGCGTGTCGGTCGAGCCGGGCAGCACGTTGTTGCAGCGGATCCGGCCCGGGTGCTCGGCGATGACACACTTCGTGAGCCCGAGGACGCCGTGTTTGGCGGCGGTGTAGTGGGGGAGGCCCGGGGCAGCCACGATGCCGGCCCCCGAGGAGTTGTTGACGATCGCCCCCTGCACCCCGTTGCGCTTCTCCTGCGAGCTCATCTGGGCAACCTCGTGCTTGAGGCACAGGAACACCCCCGTGAGGTTCACCGCAATCATCCGGTTCCACGACTCGAGGTCGAGCTGGTGGAACGCGAACATGTCGTCGTTGATGCCGGCGTTGTTGAACGCGCAGTCGAGGCGCCCGAACGCATCGACGGTTGCCGCCACCATGGCCGCGACCGATGCCTCGTCGGTCACATCGGTCTCCACAAATGCGGCGGTGCCGCCGGCCGCCTCGATGAGCGCCACCGTTTCGTTTCCGCCCGCAGTGTCGCGGTCGGCCACCATCACCGATGCACCTTCCCGCGCGAAGATCATGGCGGCGGACCGTCCTATGCCGCTGCCGCCGCCGGTGACGACCGCCGAGTTTCCGTCGTGCATGCTCATGCCTCGATCCTCTCGGACGTGGGGAGGCGAACGAGCGGGATCGTGCGATCGGTCCTGGCCTGGTAGTCGGCGTACCACGCCCGGTCGGCGAGGAGTTGCTCCCAGACCTCGTCGCGCTCGGCTCCCTCGACGAGGAGTTCATGGTCGGACCAGTACAGCCCGCTCTGCGTGCGGATCTTGACCCGGGGGTTGGCCTCGCGGTCGCGCATGTTGATGTACCACGACGGGTGTTTGACCGCTCCGGCGAACGATGCGACCACGATGCGGTGTCCGTCGCGGTCGTTCCAGGTGGGTAGCGCGACCTTGTGTTCGGTGCCCGACTTCCGACCGATCGTGTGCAGCACCACGTGGTGCATGCCCGCCAGCACCCACACGCTGTCATCGTCGGTCGTTTCGAGCCCCGCAACGTGGGACTTGGTCAACTCGACGATCTCGTCCGCGGCGGGCGTCTCCCACGCCTGTTCAATCTTCTGGCTGGTCGGTTCTGCGCTCATGGGCTCAACCTACGCGAGCCCCTGATGCTGCGTCAGATCTACCGACCCGGCCCCGAGTCAGCCCGCTGTTGGCGAGGCCATCGTGCCGTCGTGGCGGACGAACACCAGCCGGTCGCCGGCGCTGCGATCCTCGTCGAAGGCATAGCCCATGCCGTCGAAGTGCCGTAGCGCCTTCACCGATTTCACCCGTTCCTGCACCATCCAGCCCGCCATGGCACCGCGCGCCCGCTTGGCGAAGAAGCTGACGATCTTGGGTTCGCCTCCGAACTTGGCGTCGAGGAAGACGGGGGTGACGATGCGAGCGCCGAGCCGGTCGGGGTTGACCGACCCGAAATACTCGTTCGATGCCAGGTTGACCAGCGCCGGGGACCCTGGGCTCGCCTCGAGGTCCTCGATCAACTGGTCGGTGACGATGTCGCCCCAGAATGCATAGAGGTCGCGCCCGCGACCGTTGGCGAGGCGGCTGCCCATCTCCAGTCGATACGGCTGCATCAGGTCGAGCGGGCGAAGAACCCCGTAGAGGCCCGAGAGGATGCGGATGGTCTTTTGGGCGTGGGTGAAGTCGCGTTCGCTGAAGGTGTTGGGCGCATCCATGCCCAGGTACACATCGCCGCTGAACGACAGCAGCGCGGGCCGGGCGTTCTGTGTGGTGAACGGGCGTTCCCACGACTGGTAGCGCTCGAAGTTGGTCTCGGCGAGCTCGGAGCTGATCGACATCAGGTCGCCGATCTCGTCGGGGCTCTTGGCGGCGAGGGTGGCGACCAGTTCGGCCGAGTGGTCGAGCAGGCGCGGCTCGCTGAACTTCTTCGTCGTCAGCGGCGATTCGTAGTCGAGGGACTTGGCGGGTGAGAGAACGGTCAGCACAACAGTGGTTTTATCCCAGATCGCGAGGGTTTTTGCGACCGTAGGCCCGAAGTCGGTCCCCGAGGTCGGCCAGGGCCGCCTCGTCCAGGTTGGCGAAGCTGAACCGAAGGAACCCCTCGTCGGTTGGCGTAAAGGCGGAACCGGGGATCGTCAACACGTCGTGGTCGAGGATGAGATCGCGCACCACGTCGGCCGTCGCGTGAGCAAAGGGGTGTCGTACCCAACCGAAGTAGGCCCCCGCGGAGACCAGCTCGAAGCCGCCGGGCCGATCGGCCATGACCGACTCAAACACGTCCTGGCGGGCCGCGGTACGCGCGGTCTGCTCCCGGCGCCAGTCGGCCGCCTCGAGTAGTCCGGTGAGCGCCGCCTCCTGGCCGATCCGGGGAGCGCAGATGGCAACGCAGTCGAGCAGCTTGAGCACCTCGGCCAGCAGGTCCGGGTGCCCGACGATTGCGCCGACCCGGTGGCCGGGGATCGCCAGGTCCTTCGAAAAGCTGTGCAGGCTGACCAAGGTGTCGGCCCACTCCGGGTCGTCATACAGCGAGTGTGGGGGAGCCTCGGTCCGGCGGTAGTTGCGGTAGGTCTCGTCGACGATCAGGGCAATGTCGCGTTCGCGCGCCGCCGCGGCGTGGGCGGCGATATCCGAAGGCGCCAGGATCGCACCGCTGGGGTTGCCGGGCGTTACCTGCACCACCGCCCGGGTTCGCGGGGTGATCGCGCCGGCAACCGCGGCGGCGCTGGGAAACATCGCGTTTGAAGACATCGCATTCGAAGACATCGCGTTTGAGGACGTCGCGTTTGAAGACACGGCGTCGGCGGCAGGCGGTAGGTGCCGGGGTACGAGGCCATCGAGCCGCAGCCACATGTCGTGGTTGAAGTAGTAGGGGACCGGCAGCACGATCTCATCGCCGGGTTCAGCCAAGGCGGACACCACGAGGCAGAACGCCTGGTTGCACCCGGCGGTGATCACCACGTTGTCCGCGGTGATGTGGTCGCTTCGATAGTCGCGGCGCAGCTCGGCCGCGAACGCGTCGCGCAGTGCGGGCAGACCGGGCTGGGGGACATAGCGGGCGCCGTCGAGCTCGTGGGCGACCTCGGCGATCCGGGCCGCGACCACGGGCGCCGGCGGGTGACTCGGCGCGGCCTGCGACAGATCGAGTAACTCCCGGTCGCCGGATCGCTGCGCCAGAAGGCCGTGAGCCGCGCCGATCGGGGAGTGGATCTGGTCGAGGGTGCGAGCGATCAGACGCACGTCAGGTGCGCTCGATACCCGCGTCAGTACCTCGCAGGGTTCGTCCGGGGCGGGCGCCGGTGGGTTCACCGTCGACGAACGTCACCTCGCCGGCCTTGACCGTGTGCAGGTACCCCTCGACATCCTGGAGGAGCCGTTTGCCACCCGCGGGAAGGTCGCGGACCATGCGGGGTGCGTGCAGCACCAGGTTGTCGTGATCGATCACGTTGACGTCGGCCAGCATGCCGACATCGAGCACGCCCCGATCGGTCATGCCGTACACCGTGGCGGTCGCCTGGGTCTGCTTCTGTACCACCAGCTCCACGGGCAGTCGCTCGCCCCGGGTGCGGTCGCGCGCCCAATGGGTGAGCAGATAGGTGGGAAAGCTGGCGTCGCAGATGAGGCCGCAATGGGCCCCACCGTCGCCGAGGCCGGCGGCGGATGCGGGGTGGGCGAGCATTTCGCGGATGGCGCCGTGGTCATGGTCGACATAGCTGCCGAGCGGAGAGAACAGGAAGGCCATGCCGTCGTCCTCGAGCAGCCAGTCGTAGACGACCTCGGCGGGGCGGCGACCGGTGGCGGCGGCCACTGCGGCGGCGCTGGATTCCCGGGTCGGTTCGTAGTCCGGCACCGAGCCCAGCGGGTACATCTGGTGGAACATGGTGGCGAGGGCGTGGGCCGGGCGGTTGTGGGTCTGGGGCTCCTCGCTCAACAACTGAGCCCGGAACTCAGGGTCCCGGAACCGGGCGACGAGCTCTCCGTGCGGGAGGCCCCACAGCGGCCGGTAGCTGGGATGGGTCATGAACGGGTGGAACGAACTCTGCAGCCCGTAGAGCATCCCGGTGGGTCGGGCCGGCACCTGTGGGGTGATCCGGGCTCCCCGAGCGCTCTGCGCCGCCGCCCCGTCGAGGGCATCGCGGTACGCGAGCGCGTAGCCCGGCACCTGGGCGAGCGAATAGGTGACATCGACTCCCTTGGCCGACAGGTCGTGCAGCCACGCCCGCTCACCACCATCCACCCGGTCATCGGACACGTACTGGAACAATCCCCGTCCGACTTCGGCCAGGGCATCGGCGATCACCGCCAGCTCCTCGTCGGGCGCGAACGTGCCCGGCACGTAGCCGTGCTGGGACCGGTGCAGGATCGTGCGCGACGTACTGAAGCCGAGCCCGCCCTCGCGAATCCCGGCGGCGACGACATCGGCGAGCTGCCGGGATTCGTCGACGCTCAAGTCATCCTCGTGGGCTCGCTCGCCCAGCACGTAGGCCCGCACCGCAGCGTGGGGCACCTGGGCCCCGAGGTCGAGGGTGCGGCGCATCGTGGCCAGCGTGTCGAGGTACTCGCCGAAGCTCTCCCACCGCCAGTCGATCCCCTCGTGGAGGGCGGTTCCGGGGATATCCTCCACCCCCTCCATCAACTCGATGAGGAAGTCGTGTCCATCGGGGCGTACCGGGGCAAAGCCCACGCCGCAGTTCCCCATGACCGCGGTGGTGACCCCGTGGTGGGCGGACGGGGCCATCTCGGGATCCCACGTCGCCTGGCCGTCGTAGTGGGTGTGGACGTCAACCCAGCCTGGTGTCACGAGGGCGCCGTCGGCGTCGACCTCCTGGCGTCCGGCGGTCGGCACCGCACCCACGGCCACGATCGTGTCGCCCTCGATCGCCACGTCGGCCGTTCGGGGGGCGGCGCCCGTGCCATCGACCACCATTCCGCCTCGGATCACCAGGTCGTGCATCGTTTCCCCATCGGTTGTCGGATCGGTCGTCGAACGGATCCAGTATGAGCCCTCGCACCGCCGGTTGTCGACGTTGCTTGCCAACGGTGCGGGTGGAGTTCGCCCGACGTGTCGGCCGACGGTAGACAGGGGACATGACGACAACCCTTCCGGGCACCGCATCCGAGCTCCCCACGCCGATTCCGTCGGATTTCTGGCTCCGGCCCATGGCCGAGATCGATGCCGACCTGAAGATCCTGCGCGACGCACCGCTCAGCCACCTGCACGAAGAGCTGATTCCGGAGGGCTACGGCCTGGAACAGGGGGCTGGGGCCTGGGTGGTCACCCGCCACCAGGACATCCTCGACATCTCGAAGAACCCGGAGGTCTTCTCGTCCGCCCAGGGAATCACGATCCTCGACTCGCCCCCGGAGTTCAACGAGTTCTTCGGTTCGATGATCGCCCTCGACGACCCACGGCACGCTCGACTGCGCAAGGTCGTCTCCGCCGGCTTCACCCCGCGCATGCTCAGCCAGCTCGAGGAGGGTGTGCAGGTTCAGGCGGCACTGATCGTCGATGAGATCGCCGAACGGGGCGAATGCGACTTCATCGTCGACGTCGCCGCCCGGCTGCCGCTGAAGATCGTGTGCGATCTCATGGGTATCCCCGATTCCCAACTCGACTTTGTGTTCGACCGCACCAACGTGATCCTCGGGGCGGGTGACCCCGAGTACGTGCCGGACGCGACCGACATCCTCACCGCGCTTTTGACCGCGGGCGGGGAGCTCGCCGGCCTCATGAACGAGGTTGCCGAGTCCAAGGTCGACGGCACGGCCGACGATCTCACCACCATGCTGGTCAACGCCGAGGTCGACGGCGAGAAGCTCTCCTACGCCGACATTGCGAGTTTCTTCATTCTGCTCGTCGTCGCCGGGAACGAAACGACCCGCAACGCCATTGGCTGGGGGCTCCGGTACCTCACCGAGAACCCGGATCAGCGAGCCCTGTGGCAGGCCGACGTCGAGGGCGTCGGCGTTACCGCGGTCGAAGAGATCGTGCGGCTGGCCTCACCGGTGACGTACATGCGGCGCACCGTCACCGAGGACATCTCCTTCGGTGGCGCCGAGATGGAGGCGGGCGACAAGGTCGCGCTGTTCTATCTGGCCGCGAACCGCGACGAGCGGGTCTTCGACGATCCGCTGCGATTCGACGTTCTGCGCGAGAACAACCGTCACGTGGGCTTTGGCGGACCCGGGCCGCATTTCTGTCTGGGTGCTCACCTTGCCCGGCGCGAGATTCTGGTGATGTTTCGCGAGCTGTTCGATCGGTTGCCCGACATCGTTGCAACCGGCCCCGCCGAGCCGCTGCGCTCGAGTTTCATCCACGGCGTCAAGCACCTGCCGGCGTCGTTCACCCCGGCCCGAGCCTGACCACCGCGCGGTCACAAACGCAGAATCGCATGGGAATACCCGACGAGGGTCGACGCGCGGCGTAATGTCGTCGCCATGGATCTCCGAACCCTCTTCGACGAGGTCGCCCCGAGCGACCAGGTTGGCAATCTCCTCGAACTGCTCACCAACCAGCGCCCGGAGCCGGGGCTCAACTCCAGCCAGCTCGTCGGCGCCGTCTCCGCCACCTTGCGGGCTCATCCCTCGCTCGGCGCGACCGTGGTCGAACCCGCACCGGGCATCGAACACATCGCCGTGGGTGCCTTTGGTTGGGTCGACGACGGCGAGCGATCGGGGTTGTGGGGTCGTTCCCTGGCATCGGACGGCAATGTCCGGAGCAAACGGTTCTTCGACGGCGACGCGGTCGACTACCTACTGGCCGAACTGGTCGCGTCCACCACCAACGCGCTCCCGGCCTCGGTTCTGCTGCGCTTCGGCGATGCCGACGACGCCATCGAGTGGTTCTCGTCCCTAACCCCGATCGGGGCCTCGGGCGACCGGCTGGCGTCGGCCCGCATGGGCGAATCGTTCGACGGGACCGACTGGTTCGGTTTCGCCACCGAACAGACCCTCATGCGCGGCCGGCTGAACGACAGCGGCGCCGAGTGCCTCGTCGCCGGGTTCTCCCGCGATGCCATCGATGACGTCTGGCCGCACGGCCTGGAGGTAAAGGCCTCGTGGCGCAGTGTCGAGCGCGCCGACTACGTCGACGTCGTCGTTCCACTGCGCCTCGCCGATTCCGCGCCCACCGGCCCGGTCACCGTCGATCTCCGCGACGTCACGACCGGAATCGACCCGGCCGACCGGGCGGCCGACCTGCTCACCGACTGGTTCGGATCCACCGGTGCCGCCGAGCCGGTCGCCGTCGACGACGCCCCTCGTGCCCTGAGCCTGCTCGGAGGCCACGCGACCACGGTGCTGGATATCGATTCGATCGCCGCACCGGCGATCGACGGCTATCGCCAGCTCCTGGCCGACGCAAAGGGACACAACCGGGTCATCTACCGAAGCGAGCCGGATCCCGCCACCGATCCGCAGGTCTTCGTCGCCGGACCCGACGACGATCTGCTGGTCGACGCCGACATCAACCTCTCCACCTGGCTCCTGCGCCGCTCGATCGTGGTCGCCATGCGCAACGCCCCCGTGCAGTGCCGCGTGTGGAATCACCGGGTCAGCGGTCTGCCGAGTGAGCTGTCCAGCTTCGCCGTGCTCGCTCCCGCGGGTCGGATCCATCAACGCCCGATGTTTCGAGCGGTCTTCACCGACGGCAACATCTTCGTCTCTCCGATGCGGCGTCGCCGCCGCGGCTCGGAGTTCGTGGTGGCGGCCCGAAACCACGCCGACATTCGCACCTCGGCCCTTGCCGATCTCATGGGTTGGCGTTGGTCCGACGCGAACTGACAGTGTCGGCCCCACCGAGCCGAGCTGGAGAACCGCGTGGACTTTGACCTACCCCCGGACGACGACGCGCGCCGAGTCGCGGTGCGGGAGTGGCTCCTCCGGAACCCGGATCCCTCACCCGTCGCCCTGGTCGAAGCCGGCTACGTCGTACCGCACTGGCCGGCCCCTTGGGGACTGAACGCCGACCCGATCCATCAGCTCATCATCAGCGACGAGCTGAGCAGGGCCAAGGTTCGGTTGCCCACCAACCCGATAGGCATTGGCTGGGCCGCACCGACGATCCTGCTCGGGGGGACCGAGGAGCAAAAAGAGCGATACCTGCCGAAGATTCTCAGCGGCGAGGAAACCTGGTGCCAGCTGTTCAGCGAGCCCGACGCAGGCTCGGACCTCGCCGCCCTGGCGACCCGGGCCGAACGCGATGGCGATGAGTACATCATCAACGGGGCCAAAATCTGGTCGAGCGGCGCCCACGGATCCCAGATGGGGATTCTGATCGCCCGCACGGATCCGGACGCGCCGAAGCACCGGGGGATCTCCTACTTCCTCTGTCCCATGGACACTCCCGGTCTCACCATGAGCCCGATCGTCGACATGACCACCGCGCATTCGTTCAACCAGGTCTTCTTCGACGACATGCGGCTGCCGGTGAGTATGCGGGTCGGTGAGGAAGGCGACGGCTGGCGCCTGGCCAAGGTCACCCTGGCCAACGAACGGGTATCGCTGTCCTCGGCCGGCTCGTTGTGGGGCGAGGGGCCGAGCGCTAGAGCCCTCATCGAGCTGGCGGCCCAAGCGGGCGTCGAGGACCCGACGCGGCGCGATCGGCTCGCCCGGCTTCACTGTGACGCCGAAGTCCTTCGCCTGAACCGCCTGCGCACCCTGTCGGCCAAGTTGGCCGGCAAGACCCCGGGGCCCGAAGCCTCGATCCAAAAGATCATGGCCGACGAACACGGCCAAACCGTCATGACGCTGGCCAAGGATCTCCAGGGCGCGGCCGGCATGATCGAGGGTTCCGGACCCGCCGGACCGCTGCCGTCGCGGATGCGTAGCGGAGCGACCCAAATCAACTTCCCCGCCGGGCCCGAAAGCCCGTTCCCCGAGGTCGACCCGGTGTGGCACTACGGCTTCGTGTTCAGTCCCGCGCTCACCCTTGGCGGCGGCACCTTCGCAGTGCAACGCAACATCGTGGCCGAACAGGTGCTTGGGCTACCGCGCGAGCCCAACGTGGAAAAGGGCATGAGCTGGAGCGAAACCAGGCGGGCGACGGGCAAGGATCGCTAACCGCCCGTGGACGCCGGCACCCTCTCCCTGAACATCGCGTACGTCTTCTACGTGGGCTCATCGCTGTTTCGGAGCCCGGTGAAGTTGCGAGCTGCGCTCGTCGCCACCTCGGCCGTGTTCATCGTGTACGGGCTGATCGCGACGATCTGGTCGGTGGTGTGGTGGAACCTCGCCTTCGGTCTCTCGCACGCGCTCCAGCTCGGCCGTACCGTGCGAGACCAGCGGCGGGTCCAACTCTCCGACTCCGAGGAACTGCTGCGTGACCAGTTGTTTCCGGGCCTGGACCGACTTGAGTTTTTCACCTTGTGGTCACTCGGCGTGGAACGCGAACTTGCCGACGGGCAATCAATCTGTCGCGAGGGCGAACCCCAGGGCACCGTGGCCGTCATCCTCGCCGGCGAGGTGGTGGTGCACCAGGGCGGCCGGACGGTGACCACGATGGGTCAGGGCCGGCTGGTTGGCGAGCGTACGTTCGTGAGCGGCGGAGTCGCCAACGCCGACGTTGGTGCGCAGGGCGCCGTCCGCATCCGCGAGTGGGATCAGGAAAAACTGGCGGCGCTTTCCTCGCTCAACCCGGCGGCGGCCGCGGCGTTTCGCGACCTGATCGGACGCGATCTCGCCGCCAAGCTGACGGGCCGCGTGACCCGGTCCGAGTAGACGGGAGCGTCGCTAGGCGTCGTTGGAGTTCGTCGCCCGGAGGTGCTGCTCACCAGCGCCGCGGTAGAGCTCGGCGTAGTCGCGCCGCAACATCGCTTTCTGCACCTTGCCCATGGTGTTTCGGGGCAGCTCGTCGACGACGATCATCCGCTTGGGTCGCTTGAACGACGCCAGTACCAACCCGCCCTGGTCGACGGTGGCCTGGAGCTCGGCGGTCTCCCGCGGCGCCATGGTCGGATCGGGGGCCACGAACACGGTCACCGCTTCTCCAAAGTCCGGGTGCGGCAGGCCCACCACCGCCGTCTCGGCGATACCGGCGAGCTCATCGAGCACCATCTCGATCTCTTTCGGGTACACGTTCAAACCACCGGAGATGATCATGTCGCCCTCGCGACCCTCGAGGGTGAGACGGCCGTCCTCGTCGAGATGGCCAACATCGCCGGTGACGAAAAAGTCATCGTCGCGCATGGCTTCCGCGGTGGCGTCGGGGCGCCCGTGGTACTGCGCAAACATGTACCGGCTGCGGGTCTCGACCACACCCGTTTCGCCTCGGCCGATGACGACACCTTCGTCGTTCACGATCCGCAGCTCGACGCCGGGCAGGGCAAAGCCGACCGTTCCTGCGACCCGTTCGCCATCGAGCGGGTTCGACGTGATGATCCCGCACTCGGTCATCCCGTAACGCTCCACGATGCGATGACCGCTGGCCGCGGTGAACTCGTCGTGCAACAGCGCGGTCATCGGCGCCGAGCCCGACGTGAACAGCCGCATCCCACCCAGGGCCTCCGGATCGAGCTTCCCGGTATCGAGCAGTCGACGATAGTGGGTGGGCACACCCATCATGACCGTCGCGTCGGGCAGGAGTTCCAGCACCCGTTCGGGGTCGAACCGGTCGAGCCACAACGTTTCGCTCGCACCGAGGAGCGCACAGTGCATGGCGACGAACAGGCCGTGAACATGAAAGATGGGCAGGAAGTGCAGGAGCACATCGTCGGTCCGCCACCCCCAGATGGTCCGCAGCGCTTCGGCGTTGGTGCGGAGGCCCTCATGGGTGAGCCGCGCCCCTTTGGAGCGACCGGTGGTGCCCGATGTGTAGAGCATTGCTGCGATGTCGCGCTCGGCCCGTTCGACCGGTGCCACGCGGGTGCCATCGATCAGATCGAGCAGCGTTCCGGTGCCATCAGCGCCAAGGGTCATCCACGGACGGGTCGCCCCGACCGGGTCCTGCCCGGGTCGAGCGACCACCAGGCTCGGGTCCGCGTCGTCGAGAAAGTAGAGCAGCTCGGCCTCGGTGTAGGCGATGTTGAGCGGTACGTAGATCGCTCCCAACGCAACCGTGGCGAGGTACAGCGCAAAGGCGTCGATCGATTTGTCGACCTGCACCACCACGGCGCGATCAGCTTCCGCTCCGGCCGCCGCCAACGCCGCGGTCAGCGCCGCCACGCGGTCCCACAGCTGCCCGTACGTGATCGCCGGGGCGTTCTCCATCCGGAACGCCACCGCGCCTTCCCGACCCGATGACGCCTCCTGAAAGCTCGATACCAGATTCATGCGGTCGGTCGTCCTTCGCGGTCGGCAACCGCTGCGATCGAGGGGCTGATGGCGACGGTGCCATCGTCGACATAGGCCTCGTGCTGCGCGGCGAGGGAATCGGGGTCGTACAGGTAGTTCACGAGCATCCCGGCCGACTCGAGCCAACCCTTGGTCGAAGAGTCACCCCAGTGGTTCAGGGCTTCGATCCGAGCGCCATTGCGGAGATGGAACCGGGCGACCGAATCGCGGGGGTACGCACCCCGCTTGGCGACCACGAGGTAGTCGACGGCGGCCGTGGCCAGATCATCGCGAAGCTCGTCGGCGAGCGAGCGGAGTGGAGCCTCGACCGGGTCAAGATGCGACGCGAGTCCAGGGCGCGCCTCGCTGATCCATTCCCGCAGGCCCGGGATGGGGGAGAGGGTGGCGAACGTGGTGAGCTGGGGAAGTTCGGCCCGTAGCGCCTCGGTGACTCGTTGCAGCAGGAAATGCCCGAAGCTCACCCCTCGCAGCCCGGCCTGACAGTTGGAGATCGAATAGAACATCGCGTGGTCGACCCCCTCGAGGGTTTCATCGACGTCATCATCGAGCACGGCCTGGATCGATGCCGCCCGGCCGCGGGTGAGCGCAACGGCGACGAAGATGATCGGTTCATCGGGCAGGGCGGGATGAAAGAAGCCGAAACACCGGCGATCCGCAGCCAGCCGGCGCCGGAGGTCGTCCCATCCGCTGACCTCGTGTACCGCCTCGTAGGAGATGAGCCGCTCGAGAATTGCGGTGGGTGTGCTCCAGTCCAGGCGCCGCAGTTCGAGAAAGCCGCGGTTGAACCACGACCGCAGAATGTGGAGCAGGTCGGCGTCCACGGCTTCGAGCGCCTCGCGCTCGTCGCCCGGGCCGGCCGCCGCGATCGCCGCAAGGAGGTCGGCCCGCAATCCGACCAGGGCGCGGGTGGCCCCGGGAGCGACGTTGACCGCTCGTATGATCCGTTGCCGCGCGGGTTCGGCGGCGGCCGCAAGCGCGACGGAGTTTCCGGGTGATGGATCGTCCCGGTAGGCCGCAATCGCGGCGCCAACCAGATCGGGATCGGGTCCCTGATCGGTTGCCAGATGGAGAAAGAACCGACGACGGGCGGCGTCGTCGAGCTGGCGGTAACGCTTGATGAACTGCACGGCGAGCGCCGTTTCGGCCGACTCGCTCCGCATGGCCAACAGCGCCGCGCAGGTCTGCCGGAGGGCCGCCTCGATGGCCTGTCCGCTGGTCATGAGCCCGATTCGGCCAGATCCTTGATGCCCCGCAGCACGCGTTCCATGTTCCCGCGGTGTTCTCGCTGGCGTCCGGCGATGATGCGCGACGCCTGCTCGGGGTTTGCGTCGACGGCCGCGGTCAAACCCGAGGGACCGGGCCCCAGGTGAAGCTCGTAGCGCAGCCGGGTGCTGGACCCGCCGCGCGAGTCGAGTTCGAACCGCCACCGGGCTCCTGGATTTTCCGGGTCGCTCACCGCCCACGCAAACCGCTGTTCGACCTCGAACTCGGTCACGTGCGACGTGGTCTCCCAGGTGCCGATCTGCGGGTGCTCGTTGGTGCCGATGATGGTCGACCCGATGCCGGGGTCGCCGATCTCGCCCCAGTGGCCGGCCTGAAACTCCTCGGAAAACCGGGCCGGAAGGTTGGGGTCGATCACGAGTTTCCAGACCGCGGCCGCCGATGCGTCGATATCGATATCGATCGTTACGCCCGGGGACTGCGCCATCGAGAGTGGCCCGTCGGCATCTCCCTCGATCGTGTTGGCGTAGCGGTCGAAGAACGTGATCGATCGGGCCGGGTAGCGGCCCGACGCGGGGGAGAAGTCCGTGCCGATGGTGTAGGCGACCGGGAACAGGGCGATCTGGGTGACGCCGGCAGGAATACGAAGCATCTCGGCCACTTCGGCGGCCTTGCCCAGGTGCATCGTCGTCCAGGTCGTCCCCAGACCCCGGGCCCGCAGCGCGATATGGAAGCTCCAGCCGGACTGGATCACGGAGTCGAACAGGCCGGGCCGTCCGCTGCCATCGTGTTCGCCGATGATCGTCGGGATCACCAACGCGGGAGCCCGCTCGAGGTTGGCGGCCAGGTAGGCCGAACTCGTCATCGACCGTTCCAGTCGGTGCCCGGTGCCTTCGAGTCGGTCGGCGGTCTCCATCATCCACGAGCCACCGGCCTCACGGTAGGCCTCGGCCAGCTTGGCCTTGGTGGCCTGGTCGCGCACGATGATCCAGCGCCGGCTCGACTGTCCTGCACCGGTGGGGGCCTGCTCGGCGACATCGATACAGTCGAGTAGCACCTGCGCCGGAACGGGACGGTCGAAGTCGAGGCGGCGGCGCACCGACCGGGTTGTCGTGAGAGCGGTGTCGATCGCGTCGCGGTGCGCAGTGATGTCGTCGGCGCTCATCGTCCGAACGTCCACCACAGCGAGAATGCGACCGCGGCCAGGCTGATCACGGCCATGGTGACCAGCGAAGAACGGGGGATCTTGCCGTCCTCGGGAACCCCGGGCACCCGCTTCCGGATGTAGCGCAGGAGCCGGTCGGCCCACGCGACGTCGCGCGACAGGATCGTGAGACCGGCGGCGATGATCAGCCATCCCGGTCCCGGCAGGGGGTAGGGCGATGATGCCCAGAATCACCACGATGAACCCGAGCGTCATGCGGGCGACGCGCAGGACAACGTTCGCTCGGGCCTCCTCGACGGTGTCTTCCTGTTCGCCCGTGTCGAACTCGGCTTCGATCGCCGCTTCGCGGAGTTCATCGATGAAGCTCTGGTCATCATCGTCGACTGGATCGGTCATGGGTTGACGGGTTCTCCTCGCATCGACCGCTCACCCTAGGGCCCGCTCACCCGATACGTCAGGCCGAGGAGGGCGCCGCGCGCGCCCGCCGGGCGGCATGCGGCGAGGCCCACCCGCAAAGAGCCGACCCACCCCCTGGATTCGTTAGGACGCGCCGACGATTCCGCCGTCGGTTCGCGTGATCGCGACGATCGCCGGGCGAGGCCGACCACCGTTCGGCCACGAACTCGTCGCCGTTGGATCCTCGGGTGTTCCCCGGTCGCCCGGATGCTGAATGCTGATGAACATCGTCGTGTGGTCCGGCGTAAACGCCACCCCGGTGACCTCACAATTCGGCACCGCAACCATGAAGCGCCGCACCTCGCCCGTATCGGGATCGGCCGCCAGCATCTGGTTGTTGCACTCGACGGGTTGGTTGCCATCGGTCTGAATCCACATGCGGCCGTACCGGTCGAAATCGAGGCCATCGGGAGAACCGAACGCCACCGACTCGTCGATCGTCGAACCATCGTCGGTCTGCGACCCCGCACCCGCGAGCAGGAAGATGTCCCAGTCGAAGGTGGTGGAGGCGAGATCACCATCGGCCTCGACGATCTTGACGATGTGGCCGTTGGCGTTGGCGACGCGCGGATTCGGGCCGTTCGGCTCCTGGCGGGCACCGTTGTTGGTGAGGGTAACGAACACTTCGCTGTTGGCCGGGTTGACGGCGCTCCATTCCGGGCGGTCCATGGGCGTAGCCCCCAGAGCATCGGCCGCGAGGCGAGCTTTCACCATCACCTCGCCCTGATCGGCGAAGCCGTTTTCCGCGGTGAGGGGGCCGTGCCCGTGCACCAGCGGCATCCAGGTGCCGGTGCCATCGTCGTCGAAGCGGGCCACGTAGAGCGTGCCTTCGGAAAGCGGACTGATGTGCTCGCGGTTCAACATCCGCTTGTGGTGCCGGGCGCTCACAAACTTGTAGAGGTACTCGAAGATCGCATCGTCGCCCATGTAGGCAACGGCCCGACCGCGCTTGGAGATGGCGACGCGACCCATCTCGTGGGCGAAGCGCCCCATCGCCGTGTGCTTCTGGGGCCGCTTCCGGCGCCGCTGAGCGTCGATCTCCACCATCCACCCCATCATGTTGGGCAGTTGCGGGTCGTCGGTGGCTTCCCACTGCGGATCGGTTTCGTGCCAGCGATACCACGGGGTGTCATCGATGCCGTGGCGGTCGAAGTCGGCCTGTTGTTCCTCGGTGTACTCGCCATCGAGCGACGCGTTAAAGTAGCCCCGGAAGTTCTCTTCCGACGTCACCACCGTGCCCCACGGTGTGCAGGCATTGCCGCAGTTGTTGATGGTGCCGGTGGCGGTGGTGCCATCCGGGTTGAGATGGTTCTTCAGCAGCCGGTGCCCCGCCGCCGGGCCGGTGAGCTCCATCACCGTCTTGGTGGTGATCCGGCGACTGCTCGGGCTGTCCACCAGCTTCCAGCCCTGGCCCTTGTTGATGACCTTCACGATGCTCAGACCGTGGGCATACTGCTCCTTGAGGGTCTTCTCGGCGGTCCAGTCCGCGTTTCCGTCGGGGAAGAGCAGGTTGGCGGTGGTGAACTCATGGTTGATCACGAGCAGGCCTCGGCGCGACCCTTTGGCGCCCCACGCGAGCGGCAGATAGCACACGCCGTCGTGCCCCATACCGAGCTGCTCCAGCTGGTCGTCGCTGCTGTTCGAGGCATCCTCGGCAAAGGCCGGACCATCGGTGCGGATCGGGTCGCCCCACGGCACGAGGGCCTGCGCCTCGTACCCCTCGGGAACGGTGATGGCGTCGGTGACGTCGGGCGGAAGCGACTCGAAGCCGAGCAGCGGACCCTGAGGCCGCCGGTAGCCACCGTGGCCTGGCCGCGGCGGGATACCGGCCTCGGCACTGTCGGCGAAGACCGCGTCACCGACGACGAAGGCTGCCGCCATGGTGGCCGTTCCGCCGATGAGCACGTCGCGGCGCGACATTCGTTGCTCCGCGATAGCCGCGAAGGGTCGGTTGCCCGACGTGTTGGTTACTCGATCGTCCTGCCGCATTTCCCTACCCCCGTTTCGGCGTGCCTTTCACCCCGTACCGGCGAACCTAGTAGGCCTCGACTGCTCCCGTGAACGACACCGCTCTGGCGGTGCTGCGGCCGGGCTTCACCCGATGGACTCGGTCGACGCGCGTTAGGTCTGCAGGGCGGGAAAGGTCTCGGTTTCCGGGTCGTACTGGGCCAGCCACTGGGAGTACCAGAGCGGGTCGGCAAAGTCGTCGGGGTGGTGGCGCAGCAACGACGATACCCACATTGTGGGGAGCAGCTCGAAGACGAAACTGAACGACCACGCAAACAGTCGGATGTGGGCGATCGGGTTCCAGATACGCCGATCGGCCACCAACATGGTCAGCGTTCCGGCGAACGTCACCAGCGCCAGCACGATCATCGAGCACACCATCGCCGCCAGGTAGCGCGCCCGGCCACCTCCGGACGCGCGGTACACATCGAACGCCACCGACTTGTGCTCGACCTCTTCGGCGAGATGCCAGAGGAAGAGTGATGCCGCCTGCTGCTCGGCGCCGCCGAGCAGAACCGCCCGGCGTTTCTCCACCCACCGAGCCACCGCGTACGCAACGGCTTCGGACCCGGCGGCGAACGCGAGCGAGAACGATTCGCGCCGTCGGTCCTCCAGGCGGCGATACGCCCTCAGCGCCCAGCGTTCGACCCTGGCCGTGGCCGGATAGGTCGCGATCACGGCCCGGTTCAGGTTCCGGTGTTCTCGATGGTGGGCCGATTCCTCCCGGACAAATGTCTCCGCCCGTTCGATGAGCGAATCGACACCGTTTCGATCGACACCGTTTCGATCGGGCCCGTCTCGATCGGGCCCGTCCTGATCGGCTCCGTCCTGATCCAGCCGGGCGGCACCGGCTCGAACCGAGCGGGCAACGTAGGGTTCCAGGCCGGGCATGGCCAGCGATGCCGCGTTCGCCACCATCGCCAGTTCGGGGTAGCGGTCGTTCCATCGGGGGTCGAAGTCGTCGCCAAAGGCGAACCGCATCCGGGGCGCCCCGTCGTCACCCCGGCCATCGGGCGTCGGCGCGCCGCGCTCGGCTCGGGTTCCACCGGAAGCGGTGGCAGCAGGGGAGACCATCGGGTGTCTATCGGCACAACGCCCGGTCAATAAACACCGGGCCGTGGCGCTTCAGAGAACCGCTGCTGGTGCCGATGGGAACCGGAGAGGATATAGTTTCGGCATCGTGCGGGGGTACACGCCCCAGGGCCGGCGGCATTCCTCGGCCCGCGATGGCGGCCTTTGGCCTGGCGTTGCGCACACCGCACATAGAGTTCCCCGTGGCCTCACCCGCAGTGGTGAAACGGGGTTGCTCGAAGAACTGCACATGTGGCTCAGCGCCGTGACGGGTAGCCGTTCGACGCAACAGCCCAACGAGGCGCCGCCCAGGGCGATCGCCGCGAACGGAGAAACCGATCACTACTACCGAACCACGACCGGTGGATGAGGACTCGCCACCCGGCGACGACCCGCTTACCGACATCGAGGATCCACCCATCGAAGACGGCGACGACGAACCCATCGTTGCCGAAGAACCCCCGCCGGCGGGCTTCGCCGGCGTCGTTCGCCGCCATGTCGATTCGACCGACGACGGCTCACTCAGCGACGACAATCCCGAACACGCACTCCTCAAGGCCCACCCGAAAGCCTGGCAGCGCGAGCTCGTGCGTCTGCTCGACGACGCCGACCGGGATCTCGACCGGGTGCATTCCACCGTGCAGGGACCGGAGCGCAACGTGGTGCTCGCCGACTTTCAGGGCGAATACGACCGCATCGACGCCGTGCTCACCACCCTCATCGGCCCATCGAAGACGGCCGCGAAGGGCAGCGACGGCGCAACCTCGGACGCCGAACCGATCGAGCCCGGGATCGCTCAACTTCAGCTCTCCTGGCTGCCCGGCCAGATCGTCGCCTGGGCCGCCGGCCCGGGCACCCCGCTGGAATCGGCCGCCCACGTCAAACGTCGCCTTACCGAAGCGGGCATCGGCGGCATCGAATGGAGCGCCCACCAACCGGTGAAGGTGCCGTCGGTCGGCCGCGCCGACGCCCTCGTGGCGCCCATCGAGTCCGTGCTGGGCTGGGTGATGGCACTCGGGGCCACCGCCGACGACGACGCCTACGCGCCGAGCGCGACCTGGATGGGGCTCGCCGCCGCGCTCGCCGTCGACCTCGTCGCCCAGGGCCGGGCCGTGCCGCAGGTCAAACGAGCTCGGGGCCGTACCGGATCCGACGCCAAGGAAGGCAGCCGGTTTCAGGTGCGCTGGGGTCCCGCCCTGGTCGACCCGGAGCGACTTTCGGCGCTCGCCGCCGCCATGCCGCGAGCCGCATCCATCCTGAATGGGCGCCAGGTGGCCGAAACCTTCTGCCTCGCCGTCGTGGGCGACCTCGTCGACGCCATCTTCCGCCAGGCGGCCAACCGACTCGAGGTCCCCGCGGCTCCGCTATCGGTCAACAATCGGACCGATCTGGGCGAGACCATCATGGCCAGTCTCGATGGGTCGGTCGTGCATTCGCCCAGCCAGTTGGGAGCCGACCTTTCTCGGCGGATGGGCCAGTGGGCCAAGCCGGTGCTCGGCGCGGCCGAAAACCGTCTGGTCGTCCAACTTGCACCGCCCGACGATGTCGGTGCGTGGTACCTGTCGGTGCTCGCCGAGGGCGACGACGGGAACCTCGAGCCGGTCGAGTCCACCATCGTGAACTCCGCCAAGGCCAAGCGCAAGGACGTGCGCGAACAGCTCGCCCGTCTCGAACGACTCTTCCCGGAACTTCAGCGCGGTGGAGAACGGCGCCGGGCCGAAGTCATCCTGAGCCAGGACGAGGCCTGGCAGCTCATGACCGTCACCGGTTCGATGCTCGAAATCGCCGGGTTCGACGTGCGGGTGCCATCGCTGTCGCGCCGGAAGCCGTCGGCATCGCTGCGCCTCACAGCCGAAGAGGCTCAGGAATCCGTCGTCGGCGCCCAACAACTCGCCGACGTCCGGTGGTCGGCGGTGTTCGACGACATCGAGCTCACGGCCGACCAGATCGCGGAGCTCGCCGCCCAGGCCCGACCCCTGGTGAAGTCTCGCGGTCAGTGGGTCGAACTCGACAAGGCCGACCTCGCCGAGGCCGCGGCCGCGTTGGCCGAACGCGCCGACCAGACCCGACTCACCGGTGCGGACATGCTGCGGCACGCGCTCGGTCTCGAAGGCTCGCCCCTGGCCGGTGGCATCTCCATCGCCGGCGAGGCCTGGGCCGCCGACCTGCTCAGCAGCGCTCGCGACATACCCGATGATCTGCCGACCCGGCCCGACGGGTTCGATGGCGAGCTTCGCAGCTATCAGGCCGACGCCCTCGCGTGGCTGCAGTTCCTGGACGCGGCCGGCCTCGGTGGCTGCCTGGCGCTCGACATGGGTCTGGGCAAAACGCCGACGATGCTCGCCTCGATCAACAGCTCGAAGGACCTCGGACCCGCGCTGGTCGTCGCGCCTCCCGCGGTCGTAGGCAACTGGGCCTCGGAGGCGGCGAAGTTCGTCCCCGACCTCAAGGTCGTGGTCCACCACGGCCCCAACCGAAGCGCGGGCGCCAAGGTCGCCAAGATGGTCGACAAGGCCGATCTGGTCATCACCACGTACGGCACTGCGGTCCGCGATGTCGAGACCCTCAGCGCGATCGACTGGTCCAAGGTCGTCCTGGATGAAGCCCAGGCGATCAAGAACCCGAACAGTGAGACCTCCAAGGAACTGCGCCGCATCGGCGCCCGCACCCGTCTGGCGCTCACGGGTACACCGATCGAGAACGGGCTGGGTGACCTCTGGGCGATCATGGAGTTCACCAACCCGGGCCTGGTAGGGGAGCGGTCCCACTTCGTCGCACAACTCTCCCAGCCGGGCGACCAGAAGGCCGGCGCCGAAAACGCGCTCCAGGCCCTCAACGGCATCCTCGTCTTCCGCCGCACGAAATCCGAACCCGAGATCGCCGCCGAACTCCCCGATCGCATCGACGAACTCGACCATTGCGCAATGACACCGGAGCAGATCGGCCTGTACCAGGCGGTCCTCGACCGCCTGGTCGCCGACACCACCAGCGAAGGATCCGAGCGCAAGGGCGCCGTTTTGGCGGCGATTACGGCCCTCAAGCAGATCTGCAACCACCCCGTGAACTACGAGGCCGACGACAAGGGTCTCGAGGGCCGCTCCGGCAAACTCGCCCGATTGAACGAGATCGTCGACAGCGTCTTCGCGGCCGACGAACGAATGTTGATCTTCACCCACTTCGCGTCGTGGGGCGAGAAGCTGGCGGAGTATCTCAGTGAGCGCACGGGAAAGCCGATCGCCTGCTACCACGGCGGCCTCGCCCGCGGAGCCCGCGACCGACTGGTCGAGGAGTTCCAGTCCGGCGAGGGCGCCGGAGCCATGGTCCTTTCGCTCAAGGCGGGCGGCACCGGACTCAACCTCACCGCGGCGAACCACGTGGTGCTGTACGACCGCTGGTGGAACCCGGCGGTCGAAGACCAGGCCCGCGACCGCGTGTGGCGAATCGGCCAGAAGAACACGGTGATCTGTCACCGCCTCGTCTGTCCCGGCACCGTCGATGAACGGGTCGAGGAGGTCGTCGCCGGCAAGCGCCAGATCGCCAACATGGTGCTGCCGAAGTCCAGTTCGGTCGGCGACCTCGACGCCGGTCAACTCCAACAGGCTCTCGGCATCGACGCCGACATGTTGCTCACCGAGGAACCGGTGCCCGAGACCGATGCCGCAACCGCGACCGAGGAGGTGGCGTCATGAGCGGAAGCCGACGTCGCTCCAATCAGCGCAGCGGCCGTAATCGCCGTTCGAACAACAAGTCGAAGAAGCCCGCGCTCGACCCCAGGGAGTTCTGGGGCGACGGCGAGGCGATGCCCGACGAACTCGCGCCCGTCGTCATGGCCGAAGACCCGAGTGCCGTCGTGCGCTCGTTGGGTCGGCCCCCGATCCATGGCCAGGAGAACGTCGCCGAGCACTATTTCCGGGCCGTGTACGGACGGGCGGCCAACCTGGCCGTCGCCCTCGCGGCCGCCGGCGGCCTGATCGGCGAGCCGGGCGATGATGACGACGCCGACAGCGCAGACAACAATTAGGTCTCGGCCCCGAACCCGCCGTTAGCAGTCCTGCGGGCGATAGAACGTACGAACGCAACGAACGAGGACGACGGTATGAAGATCGATTTCTGGGTGGACCCCATTTGACCGTGGTGTTGGATGACGGCCCGGTGGGTTGTCGACGACATTGCCGACCAGCGCGACCTCGAGATCTCGTGGCGCCCGATCAGCCTGCTCCTCAAGAACCAGCCGTCACCGGACTCCGACTACTACGCCCCGTCGAAGGCCACCCACGACTTCCTCCGGGTGATGGAAGCGGTGCGGGCGGCCGACGGTGAGGCTCCCATCCAGGGCCTGTACTGGGCGCTCGCCACCAGGGTGCATCACGACAAGACCCTCGATGTCGACGTCGCCGCGCTCCTGAGCGAGCTCGGGCTCGATCCCGCCCATGCGGCTGCGGCCGATGACGAGTCGTGGGACGCCGTCATCCAGACCGCCATGGACGAAGGCCTGGCCCTCACCGGCGGCGACGTGGGCACACCGCTGCTCGCGTTCGACGGCGCCAACGGCGAGCGGGTCGGCATCTTCGGTCCGGTGATCTCCCGAGAGTTTCGCGCCGACCGGTCCCTCGCCATCTGGGACGCAATGGTGACCCTCGCCGAGACGCCGGGATTCTGGGAGCTCAAGCGCACCCGCACCGAGGGTCCGCAGTTCCCGGCTCGCCCCTGAGCCCCCGGGGCGAAGCCTCGATCGACGTCCTGTTCGCCAAGGCCTCGTGCTATCCATATCCCTATGGAACCGACCTATGACGCCAGCGCCGAAGAGTTTCGCCAAAAGATCCAGGCGTTCCTCGCCGAGAAGTTGCCGGCCACGTGGGCGGGCATCGGCGCGCTCGACAGCGAGCAGGTAGCGGAGTTTCAGACCACCTGGCGCAAGACCCTGGCGGAGAATTCGTTCCTGGCGCCGGCCTGGCCGACCGAGTACGGCGGCGGCGGTCTCACCGAAACCGAGCAGGTGGTGCTCGCCGAGGAGTTCCAGCGGGCGGGCGTTCCCACCGGTGGATCCAACGATGCATTCAGCATCCAGATGGTCGGCAACACGATCCTGCACTGGGGCACCCCGGAGCAAAAGGCCGAGTTTCTCCCCAAGATCATCTCCGGCGAGCATGTCTGGTGTCAGGGATACAGCGAACCAAACGCCGGTTCCGACCTCGCTTCGCTCGGCTGTCGAGCGGTGCTCGACGGTGACGAATGGGTCATCGACGGGCAAAAGATCTGGACCTCGGCCGGTCAGTTCGCCAACTGGATATTCGTCCTGTGCCGCACCGACCACGATGCTCCCAAACACCGCGGCATCAGTTTCCTGCTGTGCCCGATGGACCAGGACGGCGTCGAGGTTCGCCCGATCGAGATGTTGTCGGGCGAGTCGGACTTCAACGAGACCTTCTTCACCGAAGCCCGCACCCCGAAGGACAACGTGATCGGCGAGGTCAACGGCGGCTGGGCCGTGGCGATGACCCTGCTCGGTTACGAGCGCGGCGAGGCCGCCGCCACGATGCCGGTGATGTTTCGCGCCGAGGTCGACAAGCTGCTCGCGCTCGCCCGCGAGCGTGGTGTCTCGGATGATCCGGTGGTCCGCCAGCGTCTCGCCCAGGCCTACATCGAGGTGGAGATCATGCGTCTGCTGGGGATGCGTACGCTCACCCGGTTCCTGAAGGGCGAGCAGCCCGGACCGGGCGAGTCGGCGTTCAAGCTGTACTGGTCCGAGTACCACAAGCGAGTCACCGAACTGGCCCTCGACATCCTCGGCGCGGACGCCATGGTCGCCACCGGACCGCTGCCGTTGGTGTCGTTCCACGCCGATCTACCCGGCGCCGGAAACCACTCCGCGTCGTGGATCGGCACGTTCTTCAACGCCCGAGCGGGCACCATCTACGCCGGCACGTCGCAGGTCCAGCGCAACATTCTGGGCGAACTGGTACTCGGGCTGCCCAAAGAGCCGCGGCCGCCGACCAGCTAGCGATTTACCGTTCGAGCAGCCGGACCCATTCCTGCGTCTCGGCGTACATGCTGGGGTGCGCCGTGGTCCGCCCGGAGCGCTCGACATCGGCAACCCATCGGTCAAACTCTGCGTTTACGCGTCGTCGTTCGATGATCCGCACGACTGAGTCCGGCGCGTAACGCGCCATCGAATGATCCGTGGCCCGGTACGAGCTCTTGGCCCGAGCCGCACCCCACCGGGGTGCGTTGGTTGACCCGAATCCTGGAATCGTTGCCGCCATTGCATCGCCTCATCTGTCATCGGTGGCCCCCGCTGAGCCGCCGCCGCAGAGTCAGCTTCGCGCGTCGCGGGTGCCGCAACCGTGTTGGGGCGCACACATGGCGAACCTCACGCGACGGCGCGGGTCCGGCGCAGCAGGGGATCGGCGCCCGCTAGCGCCCGGTCGGCGATTCGCAGCACGCGCCCGGCCGCGCCGGGGGTCTCGGAGTCGACCAGGTTTCCCATCACCGCGAGGGTGATATCGGAGGTCGCCTGAGTGCCGACCGCAACGCGCAACCCGGCCCGAAGAATCCACGGGTGACCAATGAGGAACGAGAACCGGCGGCCCGTGCGTAAGAAGCTGTCGAAGCGCTCGCTTATCTGGGCGTCGTAGCGCGCCGGAGCGGTGGCGGGATCGGCGACGAACAGCTGCACGGCCAACATGCCCGACTCGAGTCCGTAGTCGATGCCTTCACCGTTCATGGGGTTGACCAGCCCGGCGGCGTCGCCGATAGCCACCCAACCCGGACCGTGGCGCCGTTGGGTACTCATCGGCAGGCGCCAGGCGCGCGGCCGTTCGAGATACTCGCCGAGGTCCCAGGATTCCTGCACCGTCTCGCGATAGGTCTCCAGGAGCTTGTTGAGATTGAGCTTTTTGAAGCCTTTCATGGTCGACAGCGCACCCACCCCGATGTTCACCGTTCCGTCCCCCGCGGGGAACATCCATCCGTAGCCGGGCACCGCCGTGCCCTGGTCATCGGTCAGCGTGAGACAGGCTTCGAGGTGTCGATCGGCGTGGCGGGGAGTCGTCGCGTAGGTGCGAATCGCCAACCCGAAGGGTTCATCGACCACCCGGTCGGCACCGAGGAGCCGGGCGACCATGCCCGGGGCACCCGTCGCGACCACGACCAGGTCCGCCGACCACTTCTGGCCAGCGGCCTCGACCCCGATCACCCGGTCGCCGTCGAGGAGCGGTGTCGCCTCGGCGGACCAGACCACCTCGGCTCCCGCCGCCGTGGCGGCGTCGATCAGCGCAGCGTCCAATCGTCGCCTCGGCCACACCGCGCCGTGGCTGGGGAAACGGCTGGTCTCGGGCCAGGCCAGCTGACGCACCTTCGAGCCCGCGATCATGCGCAGGCCATCGATGAGGTGGGCGTCTTCGAGCTCGATGTGCAGCTCGTTCAGCGCGCCGACCGCCCGTGGCGTGAGCCCGTCGCCGCACACCTTGTCGCGTCCGTACGGCGCCTTGTCGAAAACCGTAACCGCGACGCCGTTGCGCGCCGCTTCGATTGCAGCGGCCGCGCCGGCCGGCCCGGCGCCGATGACGATCACATCGCGGTGCTCCATGGCCCCAGCGTGCCCGGTGAACGCGCCCAATACCTATCCCAACGGTTCCCAACCGGTCCCCTGGCCGCTACGGGGCGGTCGATCGGCACCGCAGCCCGACCCGGTATCCAGAATGTCTGAAAGAAGCCAAAATGCATCGGAGGTTCAAGTTTCCGCCACGGTGGGTGCGGTATTGCCCTTTCAGTCACACGTTCGGTAGTCTGGATGCTGGTTGGATCGGTTCCGAACGCGTCGGGACCGGAATGGTGAAAGCGGCGGAAACCGAAAGGGCTCAAATCCCCGTGCGTATGCGTCTCTTGGTCTCCGTGCTCGCCGTTCTGGCCGCGCTCGGCTTCGCTTCCATGGTCGCGGCCCACGATGTCCCGGCCACGAACGCCCTGGTCAGCGCCAACGTGACCAACGGCCCGGCCAACGCCGGTTCGAACATGGCGGCGGCCTCCGGTGACGGCCGATTCATCGCGTTCGAGTCGAGCGCGACCAACCTCGTCGCGGGCGACACCAACGGTCAGCACGACGTGTTCCTGCGCGATCGCAACACCGGCACCACCCAACTCATCAGCCGGGCCACCGATGGGACGCTGGGCAACGGGTTCAGCGGCATGGTCGACGTCTCGGCGAACGGCCAGTTCGTCGTCTTCGATTCCGAGGCCACCAACCTGGTGCCCGGCGATACCAATGCGGGCACCGACGTGTTCGTACGCGACACCGTCAACGGCACCACCTCCCGGGTCAGCGTCAACAGCGCCGGCACCCAGGCGAACGGCCCCAGCGTCCGCCCGTCGATCTCGAACGACGGCCGCTACGTGTCGTTCCAGTCCACGGCGACAAACCTCGTCGCGGGCGACACCAACGGGTTCGAGGACATCTTCGTGCACGACACCGCCACCGGCGTCACCACCCGGGTCAGCGTGGGTTGGGACGGGTCGCAATCCAACAACTATTCCAGCCACTCCAGCCTGTCCGGCGACGGTACGGTCGTCGGCTTCTTCTCCCGGGCCAACAACCTCGTGCCGAACGACACGAGTCCGTTCGAAGACGTGTTCGTCTACAACCTCAGCACCGGCGTCGCCGAGCTGTTGAGCATCAGCACAGCCGGCGTCCAGGGCAATAACAACAGCGGGGTCCCCAAGCTCTCCGCCGACGGCTCCATCGTCGCCTTTCACGCCTACGCCGCCAACCTGGTCCCCGGTGATACCAACGGCCTCATCGACGTCTTCGTCCGCAACCGCATCACGGGAACCACGGTGCGTCTGAGCGAAGCCGCCAACGGCGTGGACGGCGACAGCCGCAGCTTCGAACCCGCCGTGTCCGATGACGGCCGGGTGATCGCGTTCTATTCCGAGAGCACCAATCTCATCCCCGGCGACACCAACGGCGTCGCCGACATCTTCGTGTACGACCGGGGGATTCAAGAACTCACGAGAGCCAGCGTGCCGGCGGGCGGTTCCCAGTCGAACGGCCGCAGCGGCGGTTATCCGGCAATCTCCGGGGACGGCCTCACCGTGGCGTTCGATTCCTGGGCCGACGACCTGGCCGACAACGACCGACCCAACGGCCGTGATGTCTTCGTCGCCACGATCGCCCAGCTCCCGCCGCCGATCCCAACCACCACCACGACGCCGCCGACGACGACGGCGCCTCCACCTCCGCCGCCCCCTCCACCACCGCCGCCACCGGCGGGCGTGGTGGCACCGACCGCGTGTGAGGGAGTCGCCGGGTCCGCCCGGATCACCGTCTCGTGGACACCGGGTCAGGTAGCCGCCCACCAGGTCCTGTGGGAGGGGCCGTCCAGCGGCGCCGCCATCGTGAGCTCGGGCATCGACACCAAGATCCTGTTCGTCAGCAACGGCACCTACGACGTGTCCGTCGTGGCCAAGGCCAACGGGCAAACCTCGACCGCCACCAGCTGCGGCACCGTGACCGTCGGCGGCATCAACCCGCCACCCCCTCCACCACCGCCACCACCACCGCCGCCACCTCCTCCACCGCCCCCGGGGGGCGTACTGCCCCCGACCAGTTGCGACGCCTCGGTGAACGACCGCCGCATCACCGTTGCGTGGACACCCGGCCAGGCCGCGGCCCATCAGGTCATCTGGGAAAGCGGTGCGTTCACCGGCTCGACGATCGCCTCCTCGGGCATCAACACCAAGATCCTGTTCGTCACCAACGGCACCTACGACGTGTCCGTCGTGGCCAAGGCCAACGGCCAAACCTCGACCGCCACCAGCTGCGGCACCGTGACCGTCGGCGGCATCAACCCGCCACCGCCACCACCACCGCCTCCGCCACCACCCCCACCGCCCGGGGGAGTGCTGGCACCCTCGAGCTGTTCGGCGTTCTACAACGGCGCGGCGGTCACCGTTTCCTGGGTCGCGCAGCAACCAGCGGCGCACCAGGTCATCTGGACCGGGGCCGCTTCCGGTTCGACCATCATTTCGAGCGGCGTGTCCTCGCGGATCATCTTCCTGGCCGATGGCACCTACGACGTGTCCGTGGCCGCGAAGGCAAACGGGCAAACGTCGGGCGCCACCGACTGCGGCTCGGTGACCGTCGGCGGCATCAACCCGCCACCACCTCCACCACCCCCGCCGCCGGGCGGCGTGTTGCCCCCGACCGAATGCGATGCCACCTATGACGGCGCCGCGGTGCTGGTCACCTGGACCGCCGGCCAGAACGCCGCCCATCAGATTCTGTGGGACGGCCCGCAAGAGGGCTCATCGATCCTCTCCGCCGGCATCTCCTCCCGCCGGCTCTTTCTCCCGTCGGGGACCTACCTGGTCGACGCCGTGGCCAAGGCCAACGGCCAGACCTCACCGGTGACCTCGTGCGGGTCGGTAACCGTTCCGTAACGGGAAACAACACGGGCTGAGAGCGCTCCCCCCGAAGCGGTCCCAGCCCGTGCGAACGTGCAGTTTCTCCCGAACATGACGAGCACGCCAACTCCACTGCATTTGGTGATCTTTCGATCACCAGGTCTCGCCGCGGGGTCGAATACGAAACTGCTCTGCGGCCCAATCTAGCGTCGAACATCGGGTAAGCGACGCATCGGCGATCGCCTTATTCGTGGAACACCAGCTCCATCGAACGGGCAAGCAGCGCGGCAGCGCCGGACAGGTAGGCCGCAAAGGCGGCGCGGTCATCGCAGCGCTCCGCCACCCGGAACCAACCCGCGATGTGATGATGCAACGCCCGTACAAGCACCTCGGGCTCCTGCCCACCGCGGTCATGCTCGGGTAGGAAGAGGGCCAACAGCCGCCAAAGTGGTTCGGCGCACCGGTCGCTGCGCCGGGACGCGAGGTCATGGGCCGGAGGATGGCCGAGCAGGAAGTCGGTCGCCCGCGGTTCCTCGGCGACCCAGGTGATCATGCGGTCGGCCACATAGTCGAAAGCGCAGACATCTACCGGGGCGCGAGCCGGATCAAGAAACTCGGCGACTTCGAGGCCAATATCGACGAAGAGTGCCGCATAGAGGCCTTCGAGGCTACCGAATTGATACACGAGCGTGGACGCGGAATGGTGCGCCGCTCGAGAGATCGCCTTAAGCGATAACTCACCGGGAGGCGCGTCGCGCAGACAAGCCCGTGCCACCCTGATCACGTGTGACTGGGTTGACGTTGCGGGGCTTGGCCACGTCGGGGCGCTACTTGACGTAGCAAGGACCATGTCAGTACCTCGTTCGTTGTTCGGCCGCCGCCAGAACAATAAGAACAATCTATGCCATCCATCGACGCTGTCTCGCCGTAAACGAGATCTTTCCTCCAAAACAGTGTTCGTTATACCGCAAGCAATCGTTATCCAAACGAACGACATGCTCTCCAAGTCGCCCAATGCAGCTGGCGCACGCAGGCATGAGCGGCTAACAAGGCGATGTGTCTTCCAGCGATGTGCCTCCCACCGATGTCCCCGTCTTCATGATCGCCGAGTTCGCCATCACCGACGCGGCGACCTACCGCGAGTACGAAAAGGGCTTCTTCCCTGTGCTCAAGAGTCACGGGGGCAGCTTCCTTACCTACGACGATGCGCCGATCGCGCTCGAGGGTGCGGATCCAACGGGACGGATGGTGATCTTCACCTTTCCGTCCGAAGCTGCGGCCCGGGGATGGTTCGACTCCGCCGAGTACCAGGAAATCGCGGCCCATCGGCGCGCCGGGACCGACCTTCGGAGCCTCATGCTCGTCCACGGGACCCCGCCGCGTTAGCCCGGTGCCGGTCAGCCGTGGGTTCCGTGACCGTGATCGTCGAGCATGAGCAATTCGCCGCCATGGTCGTGATCGCGGTGGTCGCCCAACACCCGGTCCCCAAACGCCGCCCGTAGGTTCTCCACGGTCAGCACCGCATCGGGTTCACCGTCGGCGAGCACGCGTCCGGCGAGCAGTACCACCCGGTCGCAGTGACGGGCCTCGTCGAGGTGATGGGTGGACAACACCGCGATACCGCCGGCCGCGGTCAGCTGATCGACGACGCCAAGAATGATCTCCTGGCTCGGGATGTCGAGGCCGGTGATGGGCTCATCGAGTAACAGCAGCGCACTCTGCTGGGCGACCGCTCGAGCGACGAGCACTCGTTGGCGCTGCCCACCGGAGAGCTCACCGAACTGACGACGATCGAGATCGGCCACGTCCAACCGGTTCGCCGCGTCGGCGATCGCGTCACGGTCCGCGGCGGACCGCCGGCCAAACAAACGGCCGCGGTCGAAGCGACCCATCGCCAACACCTCACCGACGGTTATCGGCATCCAGCTGCGGTGATCGTGGTGTTGGCGCACATAGGCCACCGGGGGAGCGGCCACCGAACCGGTGGTCGGCGCTCGCAGACCGGCGATGACATCGAGAAGGGTGGTCTTGCCCGATCCGTTCGCCCCAACGAGGGCGATCGAGGTGCCCGGGATCAGCTCGAGGTCGACCCCGTCGAGCGCCCGGTTCGATCCGTGAAGTACGGAAACGTCCATGAGCCGCACCGGGGGGTTCTCAGGCCGGGTTGAGGCCGTCGCCTCGGGGTCGTGCATACCGGCCAAGGGTAACCGTTCCTCGACCCGCCGCTCGTGGGCCCGTCATGGCGACCACCAAGGGCCATGAGGGCAGCGCGGCTACGTCAGCATCGCGTCCAGAAAGTCGTCGCGCAGCGGGTCGGGTTCGGCGTTGGACCGTCTCACCGCGACCAGTTGGCGCTCAGCGACCGCTTCGGTGAGCCGGTTCAGCGGCTCCGGTCCCGACTCGGCGATGCCGGCCGGGAGCACCGTCCAGGTCCGACCGAGGCGCACCAGCTGGGCGAGGATCGAGGGGTTGCCGCTCTCCGAGGTCACGGTGGCATCGATACCCAGGCCCACCAGCGCGTCGTCCACCATGTGACGGGTGTGGGACCCCTCGGGATACAACGCCCAGGAATCGGCGTCGGCGAGATCGGCGATCGGGTCTCCGTACACGTACAGGCTCTCGGTGAGCACCGGCGTGACCACCCCGCGCGCCGGCGCGATCACCAGCGCAAGGTCGAGTTGATGGTCGTGCAACGCCTCGACCAGTCGCCGGGAGGTCTCGATCGTGAGCCGGAGGTCGACCGCCGGGTGCGCTCGGCGGTAGGCGTCAACCGCATCGCTGAGTAGATAGAGCGCCGCGGCATCGATCATGCCGACTCGCAGCACGCCGCCAACCCCATCTCGGCGGGCCGTGACGGTATCGAGCAGCCGGCTGGTGTCGGCCAACATCTTCGCTGCGTAGTCCGCGACCAGAGCCCCCTCGGCGGTGAGACGACGAAGACGACCGTCGGCCACGAAGAGTTCGACCCCGAGCAGCTGTTCCAGCCGCCCGATGCCCTGCGACAACGCGGGCTGCGAAACGCCGAGTTCATCGGCGGCATCGCCAAAGGTGCCGACGCGCACCACGGCGTCGAGGTAGGCCAACGTCTGGAGCCGGAGGCCAACCGCGGAACCAAGGTGCTGCATGGGTTCGAGTATACATAGTCGTTTCTTATGGAAAGGTGAGTAAGGGCCTATTTGTCGTGATCTATTCAGGTCCGTACTGTCGGCGCTATGAACGAAACCACGCCCCCCTCCGTCTCCGCTTCCTCCCCGTCTCCCGCGCCGGCCGGCGGCACCCTCGGTGTCGCCGTGGTCGGCCTCGGCGCCACCACATCCACCCTTCTCGCCGGGCTCTCGCTCATTCGCCAGGGTAAGAACGAAGCCGTCGGCTCGCTCACCGAAATGGGTGAAATCGACGGCGTTGCCATCCGTGACATCGTTTCGTTGGCCGAGCTCGCCGACCTGGAGTTCATGGCGTGGGATCCCTACGCCACCAACGCCCTTGAGGCCGCCCGCCACGCCCGGGTGCTCGAAGGGCCGATGCTCGACCTCGTCGCCGACGACCTGGCGGCCGTCGTCGCCCGGCCGGCCGCGTTCGATCAGAGCTGGGTCAGCCGACTCGAAAACACCGACAACGTCATCTCGGCGGACACCAAGATGGAACAGGCCGAGGCGCTCATCGCCGACCTCGAGGACTTCAAGAGCCGCTGCGATCGGGTGGTCGTGCTGTGGTCCGCCAGCACCGAGGCCTACCGGCCCACATCGGCAGCCCATCTTTCCCCGGCCGCGTTCGAACTCGGCCTCAAGGAAAACGACCCCATGATCGCCCCGAGCCAGATCTACGCCTATGCCGCCATCCGCGCCGGCGTGGGCTACATCAACGGCTCCCCGAACGTCAGCAGCGAGGTTCCGGCGCTGCTTGAGCTGGCGGACCTCAACCAGGTACCGCTCGTGGGCAAGGACTACAAGACGGGCCAAACGCTGATGAAGACCATCGTCGCGCCCGGCATCCGCTCGCGCCGCCTGGGCATCAACGGCTGGTTCTCCACCAACATCCTCGGCAACCGCGACGGTGAGGTGCTCGACGATCCCGAGAACTTCCGGTCGAAAGAGGTCACCAAGCTCGGCGTGCTCGAGGATCTCCTGAAGCCCGAGGAGCACCCGGAGCTGTACGGCGACATCAGCCACATGGTCCGCATCAACTACTACCCGCCCAAGGGCGACGACAAAGAGGGCTGGGACCAGATCGATCTGTTCGGCTGGCTCGGTTACCCGATGCAGCTGAAGATCAACTTCCTGTGCCGAGATTCGATCCTGGCCGCACCGGTGATGCTCGATCTCATCCTGTTCACCGACCTCGCGGCGCGTGCCGGACTCTCCGGCATCCAGGACTGGCTCAGCTTCTACGTCAAGGAGCCGCTCGTGCCCGCAGGATCGACCCCGATCCACGCGCTCGCCGACCAGGAAGCCATGTTGTTCGACGCGCTCACCGAGATGCGTTCGGCCTGAATCGATCGATGAGGCCGGGGAGGGCAACCTCGCCGGCCGAATAGGCCTCGTCGCCGCGCACGACGCGCACCTGCCGGGCACGTCGCCGGGCCCAGTCGAGCGCGCGGGCGAGCGAGAGGCCCGACGGACCCTCCAGGTGGTACAGACCCGGACCCGCCTCGATCTCATGGTCGGCGGTGATCAACCCGGTCGCGGCGACGATGGTCACCGTCGCCGTACCCGGCCGATCGCCGAGCGCAACCGGTCCGGTCCAGGCAAAGTCGTGGTCGGTGAGATCGATGTTCACCTCGATCTCCTCGAGCCACTCGGCGTCCGGCGCCCGCCACGAACGCAGAAGCACGCCCGTCTCCCGGTCGAACAACATTTCGATCGGCGCCGGCCACTCCGGATCGCTCACCGATGTGTGCCAGCATTCGCGGCCCAGCCAACGATCCGGCCGCACGGCTCCGCCGCGATGATCGTGAGTGCCCGATTCTTCGGGGTGGAGAAAGTGGGCGATGGCTCCGGCACCGAGTGCCTGACCGACGTCGGTGACCAGGACCGCAACGCCCTTGACGATCACCGTGACGACCCCGCCTCGAGCGATCACGCCACTCACGGGCTCGTCGATCGACAGACACGATTGCGAACCATCGGCGTGCCACCGTATTCGCGCCCCCTGCCCGAGCCGGGGGTCGCGCCACGAGCCGGCGGCGCAGAGGGTCACCGAGACCGACCAGGGCGCGGTACCGGTCCGACCTCGCACCAGGTCCTCCCACGCGGGCGTGGCCACGGCGATCGGACCGTCCGGGTTGACGGGGCGGGCGGTCGACATCTCCAAACCTGTCTAGTGGATGCGCCTTTGTACCTCGCGGAAGGGGCCCGCCGATGAATGTCGCACGGCCCCACCGAAATTGGGCACACTGGACCTCATGATCGAAGACACCAAGGATCGACCGCCCGCCACCGGTGAACGCGACCCCGCAGCCGGCGGCGGCGGCAAGCGAGTGAACCTTCCGACCTGGGACGACGTGTGGGTCGGGCCGCTCGGCCATCTGGCCGAGGAACGCGAGCGGCTCGGAGCGATGGAGTGGGCCCACTTTTCGGTCACCCCGCTCGCCGCCACCGTGGGCGCCGAACTCGACGGCATCGACCTCACAGCCGAGCTGAGCGACGACGCCATCGCCGAGGTACGTGCTGCGCTGCACGCGTACAAGGTCATCTTCTTTCGCGATCAGCCGTTGACCCCCGAACAGCACACCGCGTTCGCGAAACGCTTCGGCGAGTTGGAGATCCATCCGTTCATCCCGTCCAACACCGGCGTGCCCGAACTGGTGCGCTTCTCCAAGAACGCCGAGATCGGCGGGTACGAAAACGGCTGGCATCACGACGTGACCTGGCGCGAGGTCCCGTCGATGGGAGCGATCCTTCACGCCATCGACGTTCCCGCGACCGGGGGCGACACGCTGTTCGCCGACATGTACGCCGCGTATGACGGTCTGAGCCCCGAGGTGAAGGAGCGCATCGACGGGTTGACCGCCGAGCACGACTTCATGCGCACCTTCGGCGGCTCCCTGGACGACGAGCAAAAGGCCGAGATGCGCAAGAAGTACCCGCTGGCGCATCACCCCGTCGTCATCCGCCACCATGCGACCGGCAAGAAGCTGTTGTACGTGAACCGGTTCTTCACGAATCGGATCGTCGAGCTCGACGACGCCGAGAGCCACGAGCTGTTGGGCCACCTGTGCGACCAGGCCCACACCCTCGAATACCAATGCCGTTTCCGGTGGGAGAAGGACTCCGTGGCCTTCTGGGACAACCGCGCCGTACAGCACTACGCGTCGAGCGACTACTGGCCCGACGTACGGGTGATGGAGCGGGCATCGATCATCGGGATCCGCCCGGCGGCGTAGCCCGCGATAGCGGAGCCGGTCAGCCGCCCGCCAAGCGTTCGTACTCTCGCAACCGTTCGAAGGACTCCCGCAGCTCGGCCCGCCGGGACCGGTCGGCCGCCACGTTGTGCAGCTCCAGTGGGTCCTCCACGGTGTCGTACCACTCGTGGTCGTGGTCATCGAACGCCGCGTCCACATCGAAGAGTTTGCCGGCCGGGTCGGGGGCGCCACTGCGGTCGATGCCACCGCCGATGCCGTAGTAGCGGGCGTACTTCGAATCGGCGTCGACGTAGCCGCGCAGGGCGTATCGGGAGTTCTTCAGCAGCGGCGACTGGGCGCTGTCCTGAGCCAGCAGAATGTGATCGCGCGCGGCGGTCTGCGGGTCCGCGAGTGTCGGCGTCAGATCGACCCCGTGCAGTTGCTCGTGACCGTCGAGGTCAACGCCCCCCGTCGCGATGAGGGTGGCGGCCAGGTCGACGCTGCTCGCGAGCGCGTCCGTACGGGTACCGGGGGTGGTGGTGCCGGGCATCTTGACGATCAGCGGGACACCCATGACCTCTTCGTAGATGCAGGGCAGCTTTGCCCGCAGACCGTGGGATCCGCACGCGTCGCCGTGATCAGCCGTGTAGGCCACCACGGAGTCGTCATAGATCCCGAGGCGCTCCATCGCGGCGATGATCGTCGACACCGAGCGGTCGAGCTCTTCGTGCAGCCAGGCGTAGTAGTCGAGGCCCCGCAGCCAGGTCTCGGTGTCGTCGGCCTCGATCGCGCCGGTGAAATGCTCGCGGTTGCGAACGTGGCGCCAGGCCCGCTGCACCTCGGGCTTGGTGTGGAGATCGTCGTCGAAGTTGTCCGGGAGACGGTCGAAGCGCCGGGGGAAGTCACCGGGAGGTTCGAGGGGAAGGCCCTTGACGCGCAGATCCTGAATGAACCGGAACGCCTTCGCGTCCTCGGGGTTCGCCGCGAGGTAGTCGGGCTGATCGATCGGGAACCACATGATGTCGTGGGGATTCACCAGCGCGATGGTCAGGCACCATGGTCGGTCCGAGTCGGCCCGGGCCTCGAGCCAGTCGATCGCGTGCTGGGCGATGATGGGATCGAAGTACCGGCCGGTGTACGCATTGCCGGTGAAGTGCACGTCGTCGCCCTGCCAGCCGCCATACCCGTAGGCCTCCATGTCCGGGTTGGCACCGTGGGAGAGGTGCCACTTGCCGACGTAGCCGCAGTCGTAGCCGGCTTCGGAGAGGAGCGACCCGATCGTGCCGGCGTCGGTGGGTAGCGCGTGGTGGGCAGGGAAGCTGACATTGTCGACGACGCCGTGCTGCCACAGATACTGACCCGTGTACAGGCTGGCCCGGGACGGCGAACAGGGCGAGCTGTGGGTGTAGTAGCGGTCGAAGCTGATGCCGTCGGCGGCCAGGCGGTCGTGACCCGGGAGGTCGGCGTAGCCGTCGAGCCAGTCGGTGCGCCGTTCCTCGTCGCTCACGATGAGAACAATGTTTGGTTGGTTTGGCTTTTCGGCGTCTGCGGACATGGCGCGTAGGGTAGGCGACGACGTTGTGCGGTGCCTATGACCGTGGGCGTCCGGGCGCCCGCCCCACCTGTACGGGAGGAACAAGTGACTGACCACGACGCCGAACGCGAGGCGCGTCTACTCGACGGCCGAGCCTGGGACGACTTTTGCGACACGCTCAAGCTCGCCGGACGAATCGTCGTTCGCGAAACCCCGGATGGCGATCCGCAGGATCGGGTCGAGGGGTTCCGTTACCTGACCCGGATGATGTTCATGGCGAGCATGCGGGCCATCGAGCGCACCACCCCCACCGGAGTCCAAAAGATCGCCGTCATCCCGCCGCCGATGAAGGGGGGCATCGGGGTGCAGTCGCCCAACCAGGACCACGTGGTCCAGGCCGTCGATGCGCGGCGGACCTACCGCATCACCGGCCAGCGAGGGAGCGCGCCGCATCTGCACGCCTCGTCGTGGACCCCGCCGGTACCCGACGACGTCGGCGCGGTGCCGACCGGCCTCGCCGCCGAGCCCATGCTCGAGTTCTTCAACCCGAACTCCTCGGAGTCGCCGTTCACCGCCGACGTCAACGACTTCACCGACGACGATGGCAACGTCGACTTCGTGATGTCACAGACCGAGCAGCCGGGCAACTGGCTACCGATGGCTCCGGGCACACGCGAACTGATGATGCGCGTCGTCTACGACGATCGCGAGATGCAGAGTCGGCCGCGCCTGCAGATCGAGTGCCTCGACCCGGTCGACGACCCGGACACGCCGACGCCGGCCGACATGGCTGAACGGCTGGCGATCGCGGCGCAGCTGGTTCTCGGCCTGCAGGCCGATTACGGCGAGTGGACCCAGGAGCTTCTCACCGAGGAGAACGTGTTGATGCACACCCCGGCGATCTACAAGCGCATCGGCGGTTCGCCCGACGACCGCCATTTCGAGTTCGGCTACTGGCGGCTGGCCGAAGGCGAGGCGCTCGAGGTGCGCTTCACCCCGCCGGAATGTCGCCACTGGAATTTCCAGTTGTGCAACCACTGGATGGAGAATCTGGCCAACTACTTCACCGGCCAGGGGTATCTGTCCATGGAGGACGCGACCGTCGAACCCGACGGCTCCGTGCGGATCATCATCGCCCGCACGGATCCGGGGGTGGGGAACTGGGTCGACCCCGCCGACCACGACCACGGCGTGATGGGCCTGCGGGTCATCGAGCCCGCCGAACGCCCCGAGTTCGACGTCCGCATCGTCGCCGAAAGCGGTCTGTAACCGGCGCACAATTCGCAGACCGCAGTCCGGTTCCGCGGCGCGACCGGGAACCGTGGGTGATCAGAAGTGGTACGGAAAGCCGTCCCAGTTCGGCTCGCGCTTTTCGAGGAATGCATCTCGTCCTTCGACCGCTTCGTCGGTCATGTAGGCCAGCCGGGTCGCCTCGCCGGCGAACACCTGTTGGCCGACCAGGCCGTCGTCGACCAGGTTCATCGCAAACTTCGCCATCCGCTGCGCGGTCGGGCTCTTCTCGTTGATGACCCGGGCCCACTCGAGCGCCGTCGCCTCCAGCTCCGCATGCGGCACCACGGCATTGACCATGCCCATGCGGTGGGCATCGGCCGCGGAGTGGTTTGCGCCGAGGAAGAAGATCTCGCGGGCGAATTTCTGGCCGACCTGGCGGGCGAGATACGCCGACCCAAAACCGCCATCGAAGCTGGCGACGTCGGTATCGGTCTGCTTGAAGACCGCGTGTTCCTCGCTGGCGATGGTCAGGTCGCACACCACGTGCAGACTGTGCCCACCGCCCACCGCCCAACCGGGCACCACGCAGATGACCACCTTCGGCATGTGGCGAATGAGCCGTTGCACCTCGAGGATGTGAAGCCGCCCGACCCGGGCGGGGTCGATCGCATCCGCGGTGGCCCCCTCGGCGTACTTGTAGCCGTCGCGTCCGCGGATGCGTTGATCGCCCCCGGAGCAGAACGCCCAGCCGCCGTCCTTGGGCGACGGCCCGTTCCCGGTGAGCAAAATGGAGCCCACGTCGGTGCTCATCCGGGCATGGTCGAGGGCCCGATAGAGCTCGTCGACGGTCTGAGGGCGAAACGCGTTGCGCACCTCCGGCCGATCGAACGCGATCCGGACGGTGCCCTGATCGACCGCCCGGTGATAGGTGATGTCGGCAAAGTCGAAACCGGCGACCGGGTGCCATCGTTCGGGATCGAAGATTTCGCTGACCGATGTTGCGGCGTTGCTCATGGGGCGACCCTATCCGTCGCCCTCCAGCGTTGCGGCGAGGGTCATGCCCAGCTCGGTGGCCGTTTCGAGGTGCTCCACCTCGATGTCGCCGACCACGACCAGCGGTGGCCGGAACGGGCGCCAGCCCAGGCCGGCGACGATTGGTTCGACCGTGCGCACCGCGCCCGAACCGTCGGTGCCGGCCTTGACCAGCAGCTGAAACGGCAGGCCGCGCGACGAATCGCCCAGGGGGTGGAACACCGTCTCGAAGAAGTATTTGACCGCGCCGGACATCGCCCCGAAGTTCTCCGGGGTCGCCACGACCACCGCGGCCACGCCGGTGACGTCCTCGGCCGTCGCCGCCAGGGCATCGACGTGTCGGACGTCGATCGAGGAGAACATCGGGTCGCCCAGACCGGCCAGGAACGCGTCGAGCAGGCGGTCGGTACCTCCGGTGCGGGAGTGCGACACGACGAGTACCAGGGCCATAGGGCATGGTCGCACGATCCCGGGCGCTTCTGTCCAGATCGGCCCCTGGGGTACCCTGGCGGCGATGCGTAGTTGGCTGGCACGGCGGGTGCTCTCTATTGGTATTCTCGGAGCGCTGCTCGTCGCGTCCACCACCGTCGTCACCAATCTGGGCGTGAGCGCCCAGAGCGAGTGGTGGCAGGCCGATTCGAGCACGTCGAGCACCAGTAGTTCGAGCACCAGTGTCGACCCGAATGCCACCACGGTTCCGGCCACCACGACCACGGTCGATGACACCCCGAAAAAGAACAACCCCATCGGGTCGACCGCCGAGTTGTACGAAGAACGGGTGTATCCGTCGGTACGGGCCCTGACCGATATTCCGCCCGAGATGCTGACCGTGTACCGAATCGCCGCGTCCGACGCCCCGTGCGAGCTTCCCTGGGCCCTTCTCGCCGGTATTGCCGATGTCGCGTCGGATCACGCCCGTATCGACGACACCCAGCGCCGCCCGAACGGCACCCTCTTCCCGTCGATTCTGTCGGAGCCGTTGAACGGCGAGGAGGGCCGAAAGGCCATCCCCGACACCGACGCCGGGACGTGGGACGACGATCTGGAATGGGATCGCGCGCTCGGTGTGTTCCAGTTCATTCCCGAGACCTGGCGCGAGTACGCCACCGACGGGAACGGCGACCAGGTCCGCGATCCCCAGAACGTCTGGGACAGCGCCGCGTCGGCGGCCAATCACCTGTGCGCCAGTGGCGCCGATGAGGTCGGCGGGCTGAGCGGCGCCATCGAGGACTACTACTTCACCGACTACTTCGTGCCCAAGGTCCTGAAGGCGACGATCGGCTATGCCACCACCGACGTTCCGGCGGGTATCGACGGCGTGCCCGATGAGGTGGGGCGGTTTCGCACGGTGGACTCGGCCACCCAGCTGGCGCTCACCGATGCCGTCGATGGTGCGACCCTCGACCTCGGAACCGCGGGTGGCGAGCCTTTGCTGTTGGCCGACTGGGACGGCGACGGCGTGGACGAGCCGGGCGTGTACCGCCAGGCCGACGGTGCCGCGGCGCTCGTGCTCGGCGGCGGCGACAGCGGCGCCGATCTCGTCGTCATGGGCCGAGAGGGCGACTTTCCGCTGGCCGGCGACTGGGACGGCGACGGCATCGACGAACCGGGGTTGTACAGCCTGTTTGACGGACGAGGCCAGTTTCTGCGTTTCGATCAGACCGGCGAGACCCTCGGCCGGGCCCGCTATGGCGAACGCGGTGACCAACCGGTGGTCGGCGACTGGGATGGCGACGGCATCGACGAGTTCGGCATCTTCCGCCTGCCCGAGGAGCTGCGCACGGGCGCGGCCGACGGGCAGGAAAACCAGGCGCTCGATCCGCCGATGGCCACGTTCGTTCGGGTCGATCGCGAAGGCAACGAACTCGGGCCTCACATCGAGGTCGAGGCGGCGGCCGGCGCCCGCGCTCTGGCCGGCGACTGGGATGGTGACGGCATCGATTCGTTGGCCGTGTTCGAGTCCGTGGGCGGCGCTCGGTCCGTGCGGCTCCTCGATAGCGACGGCAGCAACGAGAACATCGGCTCGCTCGCCGACGACGAACTGCCGCTGATCGGGGTACTTCCCGAACCGCCGCCCGAGCCGGTCGTGGTCACCCCGCCGAGCGGTACCGACGACCTGCAGAGCCGTGGTGGGGTCGAGTTCTTCGGCATCCGCAACGGGCCCAACGGCGAACAGCTGCGGCTGTGGCGGGTCTACGGCATCGTGGTGGAGGAAGCCATCGCGGGCAACGTCGCCGCCATGATCGAAGCGGCCGCGGCCGACGGGATCGTGCTCACCGGCTGGGGTTGGCGCAGCAGCGATCAACAGGTCGCCCTGCGCCGCCAGAACTGCCCCGACGTCTATGACTCGCCGGCGTCGGCCTGTTCGCCACCGACGGCGCGTCCGGGTTCGTCGCGCCACGAGTACGGGCGGGCGATCGACTTCCACATCAACGGCGCATCATTCGGTGCATCGTCGGCCGAGTATGCCTGGATGGTCGCCAACGCCGCCGACTACGGCTTGTTCAACCTCCCGTCCGAGAGCTGGCACTGGAGCGACACGGGCGGCTGATGCCCGATCCTGACGGCCGCCGGTGTCGCCGGCCCGGCGCGCAATAAAGCGAACCCCGGGCCGAATTCGACGCGGTGCTAGGGTGCCGAACCAGGTTCCACCGTCTTGGCGGCCACGCCCCCGGGCGTGTCACGATGAAGGGGGAACCCGAGGGGGGTGGTCGGCGCGAAATCGCCGGCCGTCGGGCCATAAACACGCTGGTAATGGGGGAGAGTACGTGGCATTAGCCGAGCCGATGGCAGCCAAGACCGGAACCGGGACCACGACCGTGGCGAGCCGGGCGCGCGACTGGGCTCGTTCCTCGCCTCAGCAGATCGCCATGCGCAACAAGGACTTCGGCATCTGGCAGGAGTACGACTGGGCCCGAACGTGGGGGCTTATCCTCGACGCCGGTTACGGCTTGTTGGCCCTTGGCGTCGATGCCGGTGACCGGGTGGCCATCCACTCCGAGGACCGCCCGGAATGGGTGATTCTCGACCTCGCAGCGGTCGCGGTGCGCGGGATCACCGTTGGGCTCTACCCGACCAACCCGGCGGCCGAGGTCGAATACACCCTCACCGACTGTGGCGCGACCGTGCACTTCGCCGAAGACCAGGAACAGGTCGACAAGGTCCTCGAAATCGATCGATCCGACATCGCCGAGCTCCAGACGATCATTTACACCGAACCGCGCGGGCTGGCGACCTACGACGATGATCGACTGATGGCGTGGGAGGATTTTCTCGAGCTGGGCCGCCGTCACCGCGCCGAGTTCCCCGGAGCGGTCGAGCAGCGGATGGCCGAGGCCGAACCCGACGACGTGATGACGCTGGTGTACACCTCCGGAACGACCGGTCCGCCCAAGGGCGCCATGCTCACCAACGCCAACTGCGAGTACGCGATCGACAAGATCGTCAACTACCCCGACCGGCTCCCGGGGGGAAAGCCGCCGAGCCCCAAGGACGAGATCGTCACCTACCTGCCGTTGTGCCACGTGGCGGAGCGGATCTTCTCCACGTGGAGCCTGGCCGGCGCCGGATGCGTCCTCAACTTCGCCGAGTCGATCGAGCTGGTCAATCAGAATCTGCACGAGGTGCAGCCAACGCTGTTCTTTGCCGTTCCCCGCATCTGGGAACGCCTGCACGCCGGCGTCCACATCCGCGGCAACGATGCCTCGCCGTTCAAGAAGGTCTGGCTGAAGTTCGCCATGGCGCTCGCCACCCGCATCGGCAAGGCCAAGGTCGCCAACGGCGGGAACCACACGGCCGTGAGCCGGGTGCTGTACGCCATTGGCTTTCCGTTGGTGTTTCGACCGATGAAGGAACGCATCGGGCTTCGACGGTGCCGCCACGCCGGCTCCGGGGCCGCACCGATCGCGCCCGAGGTTCTCGAGTTCTTCATCGGTATCGGCGTACCGGTGTACGAGTTGTACGGCATGACCGAGAATTCGGCGATCGCAACCGGCAACTTCCCGGGCCGCATGAAGCTCGGCACCGTGGGCGAGCCCTATCCCGACATCGGGCTCCGGCTCGACGACGAGACGGGCGAGATCCAGACCAAGCATGCCGGCGTGTTCGCGGGGTATTGGAACAAGCCGGACAAGACCGCCGAAGCGTTCACCGAGGACGGTTGGTTGCGCACCGGCGACGTCGGCGAATGGGTCGATGGCTCCCACATCAAAATCGTCGACCGCATCAAACACATCATCATCACCTCGGGCGGCAAGAACATTTCACCGTCGGAGATTGAAAACAGCCTCAAGGCGTCGCCGTACATCAACGAGGCGATGGTCATCGGCGACGGCCGCAAGTACCTCACCGCTCTCATCGGCATCGAGCTCGAGACCGTGGGCAACTGGGCCCTGCGCCAGAACATCCCGTACACCACGTACCGCGACCTGTCCGAAAAGCCCGAGGTGCTCGAGCTGGTGTCGGGTGTGGTCGAGGAGACCAACGCCAAGTTCGCCCGGGTGGAGGGGATCAAGAAATTCGAGATGATTCCCAAGGAACTCGATCATGAGGACGGTGAGCTCACCGCAACCCAGAAGTTGAAGCGGGAAGCGATGATGTCGATGTTCGGCGAGCTCATCGAGGGTATGTACCGTTGATCCGGCTCGATCGCGACAACGTCCCGCTGCTCTTTCTGATCGGCGCCCTGATCCCCACCACCATCTTCTTGGTGATCCAGGCAGTCAACGATCCCGCGCTCTTCCTCGAGACGCTGATCAAGGCGCTGGGCCTCGGTGCCGTGTACGCGTTGATCGCACTCGGGTTCGTGCTGATCTTCAAGGCCACCCAGACGGTGAACTTCGCCCAGGGTGCGCTGGCGGCCGCGGGTGCGCTGTTCGTGTCGTTCCTCGTCGCCGACGAGCACATCCCGTTCACGACGGTGCCCAACCCGCTCATCAACATCGGCCCGGAGTGGCTGGGGTGGGGTCTGAGCGTGCTCGTCGCGCTGATCTTCGCCGCGTTGCTCGGGCTGATCATCGAGCGGATCACGATTCGCCCCATGGTCGGCGAACCCCTCTTCTCCGTCGCGGTGATCACCCTGGGACTCGAGATCGTGCTGCGGGTGTTCAACAACGACACGGTGAAGACCGAATTCCGCGCCCTGGAGATTCCCTGGGGCAACGGTGGCACCACCGTCGGCGGCGCCTTCATCAACTACAGCGTGATCGCCGCCCTGATCACGGCGGTGGTCGCCTTCGTCGGCGTGTTCTTCTTCTACCGCTCCAAGACCGGTATCGCGATGCGCGCCGTGGCCTTCGATCAGGAGGCCGCCATGGCCCAGGGGATCAACGTCGGTCGGGTATTCGCCATCGCCTGGGCAGCCGGCGCGGTGCTCGCCGCCATCGGCGGCATCTTTGCCACCCAGCCGCCGGTGAAGCAGACCGGAGCCGTCGAACCCGAAACCGCCAACATTGCGTTCCGGGCCCTTCCGGCGGTAATCCTGGGCGGCCTCGACTCCGCCACCGGCGCCCTCCTGGGCGGTCTCATCGTCGGCCTGGCCGAGATCTTCGCCGGCCAGTACGCGGCGGGTGAGTCGGATTGGCTCGGCGCCGGGTATCCGGTGATCGTGCCCTACATCGTGATGATCATCGGTTTGCTGGTCCGCCCCTACGGGTTGTTCGGTACGCCCGAGATTCGACGGGTTTGAGGGGGTAGCGATGTTTGGACGACCGAATCTGTACACCTCCTACGAGCAGGAAAGCCAGATCTTTTCGACGTGGACCCAAAAGGTCCTCGCCGCATTCGGGATTCTCCTCCTGTTCTTGTTGCCGTTCGACATTCCGGCGATCACCACCAAGATCCCGGGCACCGGCTGGCTGGCCGACATCCCCGTGCTCGGACGGGTGTTCTCCTGGTCGATCGGCGATGGCATTCCCCTCGTGCGCTTCCTCGGCGACGCCGACTGGCTCCGCCCCATGACCACCGTGTTCATGTTGGCCATCGCCGCCCTCGGCCTCAACATCTTGTCCGGCGTCGCCGGCCAGGTGTCGCTCGGCCACGCCTTCTTCATGGGGGTCGGCGCGTGCACCGGCGTTTTCCTCGGCGGCGAGTCCTCCGAAGCCCTGTACGGGCTGGGCCTGCCGATCTGGATCTGGCTGCCGGGTGCCGGCATCGCCGCCGTACTCATCGGCATCATCGTCTCGCCGGTCGCGGTGAAGTTGCGCGGCCTGTACCTCGCGATCGTCACCCTGGGGCTGGTGTTCGTGGGGATCCACCTCGGCAACACGTCGTGGGGGCGCAAGATCGCAGGCCCACCGGCCCTCGGCCGCAAGTACCCCGAACTCGACATTCGCCTCTGGAAAGAGGAGGACCCGCTGATCAACGTGTCCGACGACGGGCGGTGGTTGTGGTTCGACGTCACCGACGCCCAGAAGCGGTATCTGTTGTACCTCGTGCTCGCGATCGCGTTCGCCTTCGTGGCCAAGAACATCATCCGCAGCCGCACCGGCCGGGCCCTACAGGCTATTCGAGACCGCGACATCGCCGCCGAGGTGATGGGGGTTCCCGAGTTCAAGTACAAGCTGATCGCCTTCGCCATTTCGTCGTTCTTTGCCGGTGTTGCCGGCGCCTTGTTCGCGGCGCTCAGCGGTCAGATCCTCGCCGAGGCGTTCGGCTTGTTCCTGTCGGTGGAGTTCATCGCCATCTTGTTGATCGGCGGCGCCGGGACGACCTCGGGCACGCTGATCGGCACGTTCTTCGTGGTGATGATCCCGCAGTTCGTCGAGGAGATCACCAAGTGGCTCGACAAGTCCGAGGGGCCCATCGGGGGCACCGTTGGCGAGTTGATCCTGACCGATGGCAGCGGCGATCTCGGCGTCATCAACACCAGCACGGTGACCCCGGGATGGACGCTCAGCGTCTTTGACTGGAACATCGTGCTGTTCGGCGTCTTGATCATCGTCTTCTTGATCGTGGAGCCCCTGGGGCTCTTCGGCATCTGGGTGAAGGTCCGCAATTACTGGAAGCGATGGCCGTTCAGCTATTGACGTGGCTCACCTCACGTCACCCATGACCGGGCGCCCGCCCCGGATCGTGGGACCATTTCGAGGTCGGCTCCGCCGACGTTGACAACAACGGAGGGAAATTGATGAGGAAACTAACCGGGCTACTGGCCCTTTTGCTTGCGTTCAGCCTCGTGGCTGCCGCCTGCGGCAGCAGCGATGGCGATGACGGTGCGAGTACCGACGATGGAGCGAGCTCCGACGACAGTGCGAGCAGCGACGACGACGCCATGGCCGAAGACGAAGGTGACGACGCCGTGGCCGAAGGCGACATCTTGACCGGGCTCGGCGTCGATGCCGAGAACAAGGTCATCCGGGTCGGCCTCAACGCCGATCTCTCCGGCACCTTCGCCGCGCTGACCACCGTGATCGTTGAGGGCCAGCAGGTCTTCTGGGAAAAGGTCAACGCCGAAGGCGGCATCAACGGCTGGACCGTTGAACCAGTCGTGCTCGACAACGCCTACGACGTCCCCACCCACCTCGAGAACTACGACGTGATGTCCGGTGACGGCGCCGAGTCGGTGGTCATGTTGACCAACTCGACCGGGTCGCCGCACACCGCCGCCATCTCCGAAGCGTTGGTCGACGACGACCTGCTTGCGATTCCTCTGTCGTGGTACTCCGGCTGGACCGATCCCACCATTGGCCAGAACGTGTTCGAGGTGCAGGCCAACTACTGCATCGAGGCCATGAACGGCGTCACCTACATGTCCGAGCAGCACGGCAACAAGGTCGCCATCGCCGGCTTCCCCGGCGACTACGGCGAAGACGGCTCGCTCGGCGCCAAGGTGGCTGCCGAAGCGCTCGGTCTCGAGATCGTCTACGACGGCCAGGCCCAGGTCATCCCGGGTGCGGATCAGACGCCGATCATCACCGGCATCGTCGAGTCCGGCGCCGACTTCGTCTGGTTGACGACCGGCCCCGGCCAGACCGCGGAGATCATCGGCGGCGCCGCCGCCGGCGGCTACGAGGGTCAGTGGGCGGGCAACAGCCCGGCCTGGAACCCGGCGCTGTTGGGCACCGACCTCGGACCCGTGCTCGACGCGAGCTACACCCACAGCACCTACACCACCCTGTGGGGCATCGGGGACTCGCCCGGCATGAAGGACCTGATCGATACCATGCGTGAGCTGCGGCCCGACGCGATCGCTGACGATGTGTACATCATCAGCTGGATCGAGGGCCTCATCGCCCAGCAGGTTCTCGAGCAGGCCATCAGCAACGGCGACATCACCCGAGCCGGCGTGTTGGCCGCGGCCAACGAGATCGAGGTTGACCTCATGGGTCTGGCCCCGAACCAGAGCTGGGGTGGCGAGCCGAACGACTCGATCGTTCGGGGCACCTACCTCTACGACATCGATGCGTCGGTCTTCACGCCCGACGGCACGGTGACCGATGACGACGCGAACCGCGGCTACACCCTCCTCGAAGCCGATTACGTGTCGCCCACCGCCGCCGAGTGGGACTACGAGCCCTGCTTCAAGGCTGAATGATCCAGTAATCGTGTGACGGTGGCGGTCCGGCCCATCCGGGCCGCCACCGACCTTCTCGGGGGACCATGCTCGAAATCGCCAATCTCGAAGTTGTGTACAACGAGGTGATCCTCGTTCTGCGCGGCCTTTCGATCGAGGTGCCCGACGGCCAGATCGTGGCCCTGCTCGGCGCCAACGGCGCCGGCAAAACGACCACCCTTCGGGCCATCAGCGGGCTGCTCGACGTGCACGAGGGCGCGGTCACCAAAGGCTCGATCTCCTGGAACGGCGAGGCGATCGCCGGCAAGAAGCCGTCGGAAATCGTGCGGTCCGGCATCACCCAGGTGATGGAGGGTCGCCGGGTCTTCGCCGAGATGACCGTCGACGAAAACCTGACGACGGGCGGTTTCACCATCAAGGACAAGGCGGCGACCGCAGCCTCCTATGACCGGGTGATGGAGTTGTTCCCGCAGTTGGGTGAACGCCGGAGCCAGACGGCCGGGTACCTCTCGGGCGGCGAGCAGCAGATGCTCGCTATCGGCCGGGCCATGATGGCCAGCCCCAAACTGCTCGTGCTCGATGAGCCGTCGTTGGGTCTGGCCCCCATGCTCATCGAACAGATCCGCGACATCATCGTCGACATCAACAAGAGCGGCACCAGCGTCCTGCTCATCGAGCAGAATGCCATGATGGCGCTGTCGATCGCCGACTACGGCTACATCATGGAGACCGGCAAGATCGTCATGGACGGTGAACCGGCCAAGCTGCTCGCCGACGACGACGTCAAGGAGTTCTATCTGGGCCTCCACAGCGGCGACGACACCGAAAAGAAGTCGTTCCGCGACGTGAAGCACTACAAGCGCAGAAAGAAGTGGTCATCGTGAGCGAGTCCGGCACACCCCTGCTCGAGCTCTCCGAGGTCACCCTTCGTTTCGGCGGCGTGACCGCGATCAACGACGTCTCGTTTTCGGTGGCCGACAAGGAGCTGTTTGCCATCATCGGCCCAAACGGGGCCGGCAAGACGTCGATCTTCAACACCATCAGCCAGGTGTATCGGCCCCAGGAGGGCGACATCCGCTGGCGGGGCGACTCCATCATGGGAACTCGACCCGACCGGATCGCCAAGCTGGGCATCGCCCGCACGTTCCAGAACATCGAGCTGTTCCCGCAGATGACGGTGATCGACAATCTGTTGACCGGTCATCACGTTCGCATGCAGCGATCATGGCTGGCCGGAGCGCTCTGGTTCGGCCCGGCCAAGGCCGAGGAGATCGCGAGTCGACGAAAGGTCGAGGACATCATCGATTTCCTCGAGATCGGGCGATGGCGCAAGCACCCGGTGGCGCTGCTGCCGTACGGCTTTCAAAAGCGGGTCGAGCTGGGGCGGGCCCTCGCCATGGAACCCGAGCTGTTGTTGCTCGACGAGCCGGTGGCCGGCATGAACCTCGAAGAGACCGAGGACATGGCTCGGTTCATCCTCGACATCCAGCGGGAGCTGGGTATTTCGATGGTGTTGGTCGAACATGACATGGGCCTGGTCATGGATATTGCCGATCGGGTGATGGTGCTCGACTTCGGCACAAAGATCGCCGAGGGCACCCCCGCCGAGGTCCAGAACGATCCCGCGGTCATCGCCGCGTACCTCGGCTCGGAGTTCGCGTCGACCAGCGAGGCCTCCAAAACCTGACAACTCCGGCGCCCGCATTCGGAGCTGACCCGAGGCTGTGTCATCATCGGTCGCTGTGACAGTGACGAGTGACGCGACCACATCCGGGCCCGATCGGGCCTTCTACCAGGCCCTGGCCGATGATGCCCTCGCCGGAGTCGAGCTGAGCGACGCCCGGTGCGAGCAGCTGCTTCTCGACCCCGAGATCGAGCTGCTTTCGCTGCTCCATGCGGCGTTCGAGGTGCGGCGCCACTACTGGGGCAAACAGGTTCAGGTCCACATCCTGAACAACGCGGCCAACGGCAAGTGCCCCGAGGACTGTTCGTACTGCACCCAGGCTCGAACCAGCGACGTCGACATCGAGGAATACCCGATGAAGCCCGACGACGAGATTCTCGCCGAGGCGCAGCGGGCCTATGAGTCGGGCGCATTCCGCTACTGCATGGTCTTCTCGGGCCGGGGGCCATCGGCGGGCCGGGCCGAGCAGCTCGCCGGTCTGGTCCGCAAGATCAAAGATGCCTACCCGCTCGAGGTGTGTGTGTCGGCCGGACTGCTCGATGACGACAAGGCCGCCGTGCTGGCCGCCGCCGGACTCGATCGCCTGAACCACAACCTCAACACCTCCGAGGAGCACTACGGCGAGATCTGCACCACCCACACCTATGCGGATCGAATCGAGACGTTGCGGGCGGCGAAACGCAACGGCATCGAGACCTGTTCGGGGCTGATCGCGGGCATGGGCGAGCCGGCCAGCGACCTGGTGGAGATCGCCAAGACCCTGGCGGGGCTCGGCAGCGAGTCGATCCCGGTCAACTTCTTGTTGCCGTTCGAGGGCAACGTGCTCGACGAACCGGTCGGCCTGACGCCCGAATACTGCCTGCGGGTCCTGTGCATGTATCGATTCACCAATCCGGCGGCCGAGATCCGCTGCACCGCCGGACGCGAGTTCCATCTGCGATCGCTCGAGGCCATGGCGTTGTACCCGGCGAACTCGCTGTTCCTCGAGGGGTACCTGAACGCCACGGGAGCCGCCTCGAACCGTACCTTCCAGATGATCAGCGATGCCGGGTTCGACATCGTCAGCGACTGGTCGGTGAACGAGCTGCTCGCCCAACACGACGGCGTCGACGTCGCCTCGGAGCAGCCGGTGGCCATCGGCGACAAGAGTGCGGTCAAGACCCTGGACCAGCTTCGGCCCACCGGTGCCGCCGGCGCGGCATCGGCCAAGGGTTAGTCGTCGGGCAAAATCGGGCGGCCGAGTGAGCGGGTGCGGCCCCGGAACAACGCGACGACGACATCATCGCCGTTGGTCACGACCACATCACACACCGTGTTTCGCCCGGAGCGGTTCGTGATGGACGCGGTGGCGCGCAGCGCGTCACCCGGGTGGGCCGGAGCGAGGAAGTCGATGCTCGCTCCGGTGGCGACGGCTACCTCGTTGGCCGCGTTGGTCGCATACGCCATCGCCGTGTCGGCGAGGGCGAAGGTGATGCCGCCGTGGCCGATGCCGTGGGCGTTCAGGTGTTCGGCGGTCACGGTGAGTGTCAACGTGGCCGAGTCGCCGGTGATCGCCTCGACCGCCATCCCCAACCGTTGGGGCGCGGTGTCGTCCGGCCACAGGTGGTCGAGTACCCGTTGGGCGACCATCGCCGGGGAGGCTGATGGGGGAGCAGCCTCGGGCTCGGCCGGGGGAGTGGCGTCGTTGCTCATCTCGTGAGGGTAGGTTCTGGCGGTGAGCCACGACCAGAAACCAACGCCGGCCGACCCTCATCCACCGCAGGTTTTGGGACAGGTGACCGTCCTGACCGGGATCGAGGGCGGCACGTATCCCCACGGCAACTCGATCCTGGTGAGCGGTGCCGACCAGACGGTGCTGATCGATCCGTCGTTGTCGATCGTCGAGTGGGGCGGCATCGGAACCCACAGTTCCAGAACCGTGGACTCGATTGCCCTGAGCCACGTCCACGAGGACCACGTCCCCGGACTGTCGTTGTACCCCGATGTTCCCGTGTGGGTGCACGAGGGCGATCGGGCCGCGCTGGCGAGCGTCGAGGCCCTGGTTTCGGTCTACGGACTACCGGCGGAGGCCGAGCCGGCGTTCACCCGTTCGTTGCTCCACGACTATCACTTCACGGCCCGCCCCGACGCCCAGCCCTTCGCCGAGGGCGACGTTATCGACGTCGGCGGGTCGACCATTACCGTCGTCCACACGCCGGGTCACACCCCGGGGCACTGCTGCCTGTTCATCGAACCCGAGGGGGTCCTGTACCTCGGCGATATCGAACTCACCGGGTTCGGGCCCTACTACGCCGACCGCGAGAGCAGCCTGTCCGACTTCGAAGCCAGCATCGCCCGATGTCGAGAGATCGAGGCGGAGTGGTACGTGACCTTTCACCACAAGGGCACCTACACCGACCGGCAGGACTTCATCACCGCCCTCGATGCGTTCGGAGCCGCAATCGATCGACGAGATGCCGCGCTGGTCGAGTTTCTCCGCGAACCCCGAACGCTCGGTGAGCTGGTCGAGCACCGATTCCTCTATCGGCCCCACGTGGATCTGCCGTGGGTGGACGCCGCCGAAACCCGGACGATAACCCAGCACCTCGACCGGCTGGTCGAACGAGGGGCCGTCGTGGCGATCGAGCCGGACCGGTGGCGAACGGTCTGATTCAGAGCCCGATTCAGGGCCCGACCGTCAGGCCTCCATCTGGATGGCCGACCGTCCGCTGAGGTGGGGCTTGTACTTCGAGACGACGGCCACGTGATCGGGGTGGGCCGAGTAGGTGTGGTAGTCGGCGGCGGTCGCAAACTCCGCGATCACCGCAAGCGCGGCGTTGGCGTCGGGGCGATCCGCATCGATACCCGCGTCGAGGGCAACCGTGTAGCTCTGAATCTCCGGGATCTTCGCCGGCAGCTCGCGCAGTTCGGCGGCGAACGCCGCGGCCGTACCCTCCGGGGCGTCGCCCGAGGTGGACAAAAGGACACAGTGTCGAAGCATTTCGTCACCGTAGCCCCAAGATTTTCTGAAGTTTTGCATCCCATGGTTGCGAGCGAGTATTCGGGGACACTTTTGGCTGATTTTTCAAGCCCTGGGGCGATTGGGACCGGTGGGGCTGGTGATGCTCGTGTTGCTGGTGTGGCCGGGGAGCCGGGTGGGCGATTTGTCGTGTCCGTCACCGATTCGTAATGTCCTCAGCTTCGTGCGAACCGCCCGTTTGCCCGAGACCTTCCCCCCGGTAATCCGCCTCAGAAAGTTCGACCCACACCTCATGTTCGTTACGCGTTGTCGCGCGAATCGTCTCGCTATTGCGATGGCGGTCGTCATGACCCTGCTGGCTTCCGACCTGCTCATCCTTCCCGTTACGGCCCAGTCCGACCCGGACCCGCAATCCGAGTCCACTGAGACCGGGGAGAACGAAGCGGCCACCGGCGTCCCCATCGACGCCGACGCCGCCGACGGTCTGCCGGCCCAGACCGCGGCAGACACCGACGCCTTCCTGGCGGCGTTGGCGGCCGACCCCGACCTGCTGCTCGAACTCCAGCAGGGGCCGGCGCCGGAGGTTCACGCGCTCGCTCGGGAACGAGCCGAGAAGCTGCGGGCGCTCGAGGACCTCTTTCCGGCGTACCTCCTCGCCACCGGCCGGCTGGCCTCGATCGAGGCCGCGGCCGACCCCGCCACCGCCGACCAAACCGTCGCCCCCGAGACCCGCGTGAATCTGGACGGTACGCCGATCATCGAGCCCGCGCCGGCCGCGACCCCGACCGCTCGCGCTGCCGAAGTGCGCAACCTGCGACTCGGCATCCACGACCTCGAGACGCGCATGAAGCAGCTGCGCATCGAGGTCGCCGAGATCGAAGCCGAAGCCGGTGCGTCGACCGCCCCGTGGGCCAACCACGGCCTCGGCTTTGCCGTCTTTCCGGTCAACCAGGTCCGCGAGTTCGTGGACAGCTGGGGCAACCGCCGCTCCGGCGGCCGCCGCCACAAGGGCACCGACGTTCTTGCGCCGCACGGTACCGAGCTCCTGGCGATCGAGGACGGTGTCATCCAGCGCATGAGCAACAGCCGGCTCGGCGGCCTGAGCGTGTACTTCATCGGCGACTCGGGAACGCGTTACTACTACACCCACCTCGCCGAACTCGGCCCGCAGGCCGAGGGCGACCGGGTGTTCGCCGGTGAAGTCGTCGGTTTCAACGGCGACAGCGGCAACGCCCGTGGCACCCCGCACCTGCACTTCCAGATCGCGCCCGACGGCGACAACGGTTGGATCAATCCCTACCCGCTGTTGGCCGATCTCTGGCGCCACGAGCGCGGCTCCGAGCACCCGGGTCACGACGCCTGAACAGGGAGCATGCAGCGATGATCGGTGGTGGTGCGATGCGGCTAACGGAAGCGGTCGAGCGAGGGCTGCGCGGCCTCCGCCTCGAGCCCCAGTACCTGCGCCCCGCCCTCGGTCGTGAACGGGCGGGTCGGCAAAACCACCGTTTCGGGCGACTGACGCGCCAGTCGCTGCATCATGCGCAGGACATCGCGAATACCCATCTGGTCATCGACCACGAGGTGATCGGACATTCCCGACGCCACCCGGTTGACCGTGAACGGGTTGCGCACCGAGCGGGCATCACCGAGCACCGCTCGCAGGAAATCCTGTTGCCGTTCGACTCGGCCGAGATCCGAGCGGCGATCGACCACCTCGGCGCCGTCGATGATCTCGGTGTACGTGCGCGATCGCACGTAGGCGAGGGCCTGGGGTCCGTCGAGGTTCTGCGGTCCGGCCTGGCCCACGTCGAGACCGGACTTTCGGTCGAACGCGGGATGGGGAAAGTCGATGGTCACGCCGCCGAGGGCGTCGACGAGGCCGACGAACCCCACGAAGTCAACCGCCACGAAATGATGGACCGGTACCCCGAGGTTGGCCTCGATCGTTCGTACCAGCCGAGCCGGACCACCCTGAATGGCGGCATTGATGCGCCCCGAGCTTCCGGTATCGGCAATGGTCACGAACAGGTCGCGCGGAATCGCCATCATGGTCGATCCGTTCGCCGACACGTTCAACAACACGATGGTGTCCGTGCGCTGACTGCCCAGGCCACCGCCGAGGATGCTGCCCGCGTTGGGGTCATCGGGATCGACGCCCTCGCGGCTGTCGCTGCCGACGATCAGATAGTTGATCCCATCGGCCGGTTCGGCGGCCAGCGAACCCTCCATCGAGGCCCGTTCGACACTGCGCCAAACACTGCGCAGATACAGCAGTTCACCCGCGGCGGCCACCAACAGCAGAACCAGGGCGAGCACCACATAGCGCCGCCATCGCCGGCGGCGACGAGGCGCCGGGGGCGCGACCTCCTCGACGCCGTAGTCATCAACACGCGGCTGATCAACACGCGGCTGATCAACACGCGGCTGATCAACACGGTACTGATCAGCACGGTACTGATCAGCACGGTACTCATCGACCGGGGGCGCACCGGCGGCCACCGGGTCGGCGGGGGCCTCGACGTAGAACGAGCGCGGGTCGGGCCGGGGGCCGGAGGGGGAGTTGTCTCTCGCCATGACGGGCTCCATTCCACCAGACATTGTCGCCGCGGTGGCGGCACCGGTCCCGATGGCCTTCCTGGGACCGGACCCCATAGGCTTCGGGTATCCACCGCGCGGCTCGTTCCCGGCATAAACTGTCGTCGTTCACGGGCGGAGCGACCCCGGGCAGTCTTTGACGCGATCATGCCCGACACCCAAAAACGCTCATGAAACTGCGAACCCCCCACACCCCACCGCCGCCCGTCGACGGCGCCGAGACCGTTTCGCTGCGCCTTCCCGCCGGTCGAAACTGGCGATCGGTGTTCGCGGCACTGCTCCTCATCGCCTCGCTGAGCGCGACCCCGATGGTCACCGCCGACGACGAGCCGACCGACATCGACGATGCGCGCGAGCAGCGAGATCAGGCCAAGGCCGACCAGGCCGCCTCCGCGGCCCGCCTCGATGCGCTGCGGGCCGACTTCGCCGAACTCGAGCAGGCGGTGGCCGACATCACCGCCGCGGTCGATCACCAGCAGAGCAAGGTCGACAGCTCCCGGGCGCTGCTCACCGCCCTCCAGCTCGATCTCGTCCACAAGCAGACCGCGGTCGCGCTGAGCGACGCCGAGCTCAAGAAGCTCGAGGCCGAGGCCCGCGCGTTTGCCGTCGAAGCCTACGTCGGCACGTCCGACGGTGACGACCGAACCCCGGCGCTGTTGGGCGCGGAGAACGTCACCGACTCGACGCGAAAGTCGAGCTACCTCGACTACGTCAACGGGGGCAACTCCGACGTCTTCGATCGTCTGCGCCAGACCCGTTCGGACCAGCTCGCCGCCGCCGAGGCCGCCGAAGCGGCCGAGGCCGAACGCCAGGCGGTTCAGGCCGATTTGGCCGCCGAACTGCTGGTGTTGGAGGAGCGCAAGCTCCTGCAAACCGAACTGCAGGCCGAGATGGCCACGCGGGTTGCGGCCGAGCAAAGCGTCTACGACGGGTTGAAGGACGACGAGGACTTCTTCACCCAGTGGATCAAGGACGAAACCGACCGCCAGACCAAGCTCAGTACCGCACCCTCGCCGTCCGGCTTCGTCATGCCCACCGCCGGTGGCGTCGGCAGTCCCTTCGGCTCCCGGTATCACCCGATCCTCAAGATCAACCGCCTCCATGCCGGCGTCGACATCGGCGGCGCCTGTGGCCAGGCGATCGTCGCCGCCGCCGACGGCGAGATCATCTTTTCGGGCTGGCGCGGCGGTTACGGCAACGCGATCGTCATCGACCACGGGGGCGGTGTGAGCTCGCTCTACGCCCACATGCAGACCGCCGGAGCCGGTCCCGGCACGATCAAACGGGGCGAGCAGATCGGTCAGGTCGGCACGACCGGCCTCTCCACCGGTTGCCATCTGCACTTCGAAATTCGCGAAAACGGCACCCCGGTGAATCCCATGAAATACCTGCCCGGCTAGTCAGCCTCCGACCACGCATTGTGGTCCTATCGGCCCATGTCGTGGCCGAGCCGCTCCCGGTAAAATGGTGTCGTCGTCTCGTGTGAACGACCGAGGTGTTGCTTCTCAAGTTTACGAACGCGAGCAATCTGGGCGAGACTGTCCAGCGCGACCGGGCGGAGTAGGCAACCCCGAGCCGATAGGACAAAGAGGAAATGGGACCAAAAACAGCGCGAGGACTGACCGGACGGGACGTCATCGCAAAGACGTTCTCCACCAAGGGCCGCAAGGGCTATGACCCCATCGAGGTCGATAGCTACCTCGAACAGGTGGCATCGCAGCTCGACGCCATGTTCGCGGAGATGGATCGTCTGGAGTCCGACCTCGACGAGTCACTCGCCGCCGTCGTTGCCGCCGAGGAAGCCGCCGCCAAGGCAAACGCGCAGGCTAACGCCGACGCCAAGCCCCAGGCCGACGCGAAGGTCGTCCCGGCCAAGAGCCCGGAACCCGAACCTCAGCCCGAACCGGCCAAGGTTGCCGCGGTCGCCACCACCGATGCGGCTGAGCAGACCACCGAGGGCGGCATCGAAGCGGCCGAGCTCGTGCTGCGCATGGCCCAGAAGGCCTCGGCCGAGACGCTCGATGAGGCCCGCGTTCGCGCCGATGGCATCTTGTCCGACGCGCAGTTCCAGGCCACCGAGATTCAGCGGGAGAGCGACCGCAAGGCCTTTGAGGCTGCCTCTCGCACCCAGGGCGAGCTTCGAGCGATCCAGCAGGAGATCGAGGCCAAGAAGGGCGAGCTGAAGTCCGTACAGGTCACCATTGGTTCCCAGAAGGATCGCCTGCGATCCATGGCTGGTGAACTGCTCGAGCTGGCCGACGCCGAGGATGGCGCCAAGATCGATCTCACCGAAGAAGCCAAGGCCGCCGCCAAGGCGCCCGCCGGGGCTTCGGACAAGACCTGAAACACGCCCGTTTCACGCTCGACCTGGTCCACATCAACGGGATCGCGGTCCATTCCTCCTACGCCAGTCTGCTCGTCGCGCAACAACCCGAGGCCGCGACGATCGACTGGGAACTGATCATGTCCTCGCAGGAGCCATTCCGGCTCGAGCAGGGCGTTTTCGATCTCGACCTTCGCGACGCCGACGGCCGCGAGTTCGCCGGCTCGGGCGTTCTCGTCCGCAGCGACGGAACCTCGCACGTGTTCCGGGGTGGGTCGGACCTCGAGGGGCTGGCGACCGATGACCTCGCCTGATGGTCCGGGCCATCCCGACGTCAGTTGCTCGGACGAGGTCCGGGCCGCACTCGACGAGGGTCGACCGGTCGTAGCGCTCGAGACCACCATCTTCTCCCACCTCGGACTGCCCTCGCCGGCCAACGGCGAGGCGCTCACCCGGTGCCTCGACGCCATCGCCACCGCAGGGGCGGTGCCCGCGCTGACCGCCGTACTCGACGGTGTCGCGCGGGTTGGCTTGGCCGAAGCCGAGCAGGAACGGGTGCTGGGCCCGGCGACCAAGACCGCCGAGCGGGACCTGGGCGTTGCCGTCGGTGCGGGTTGGGAGTTCGGCGCGACGACGGTTTCGGCATCGGTGACCCTGGCCGCCGCGGTCGGGATCGACGTTTTTGCCACCGGAGGGATCGGCGGTGTGCATCGGGGGGCCGGCACGACCGGTGATGTGAGCGCCGACCTGGGTGCCATCGCCCGCCAGGGCGTGGTCACCGTCTGTGCGGGGGCGAAGATCTTCCTCGACCTGGCGGCGACGCTGGAGTACCTCGAGACGCTGTCCGTGCCCGTCCTCGGGTTCGAGACCGACGAGTTCCCCGCGTTCTACACGCCGCACAGTGGCTTGGCGGTGCCCCAACGGGTCGACGGGGTCGTCGAAGCCGCCGCGGTGCTCGCCGCCCACCGGCGCATGGTCGGCACCGGAGCCGTGCTGGCGGTCCCCATCCCCTCCGCCGACGCGCTCGACGCCGCCTCGCTGCACCGGGTGATGGACGCCGCCCTCGAGGCGGCCGAGGCCGAAGGGGTCACGGGGGCCGCGATCACTCCGTTCGTCCTGGCGCGTCTCGCCTCGGCGACGGACGGCGACAGCATTCCCGCCAACCTGGCCCTCGCCGAGAACAACGCCCGGGTGGCCGCGTCGGTCGCGGTCGAGCTGGCGCGCTGAACGAGCTCGTTCGCCGCGCTGAGCGATGCGTTCAGCGCACGGAACGGTCGGGCGGACCCGACCCGTCGATTCGGGTGGCGTCGAGCGCGGCAAACCCGTTGGCGACGACCCAGGCCCACACGTTGAAACCGACGAACAGCGTGCCCGCCACCAGCATCACGGCCCGGAGGCCGATCACGTCGGCAAGCGCGCCGGAGATGATCGCCCCCAGGGGGAGACCGGCGAGAACCCCGAGAATGTAGAACGAAATGACCCGGCCGCGGATGTCGTCGTCGACCTGGATCTGGATGGCGGTGTTCAAAGAGACCGCCACGGCCAGGTGGGCGATACCCATCAATCCGAAGCCGAACAATGCCACCGCAAAGATGTCGGTGGCCCCGACGGCGAGGACACCGGCCGCATAGGTGCCGAGGCCAAAGCGCGTGAGCAGCGAGCGCGGCAGTCGATCGCCGAGGACGATGATGAAGCTCGACATCAGCAGCGACCCGCAGCCGAGGGCGAGGAGCATCAATCGTTGGCCGGTTTCGCCCAGATCAAAGATCTCCTCGGAGAGACCCGGGGCGAGGGAAAACGCGAGCGACTGGCCCAGGAACGCGATCGCGAAGCCCGCGGCGGTCGAGTAGCGCAGGCTGGCGTGGGCGCGAACGAATGCGAACCCCTCGCCGAGGATCGCCCGGAGCGTTTCGGCTCGGGGCGCAACCGATTCGATCGGCCGGGCCGCGAGAATCGTGGCCACCACCCCGAGGTAGGTGAGCGCGTTGATCATGAACGCGAAGCCGGTGCCGAGAAACCCCAGGGCGGCGATGGCGACCAGCGGGCCGAGGGCCCGGGCGACGGTGAATTGAATGGAGTTGAGCCGGACGGCGTGCAGCAGGCTTTCGCGGGGCACGAGTTGGGGCACGAACGACTGCCACGCCGCGACCTGAAACCCGGCCGAGATACCGGACAGAAACTGCAGGAAGAGGATCCACCCGCTGGTTAGGCCGTCTCCCACCCATAAGCCCCAGTAGGCCAGGGCGAGGAGCGCCGATACCGACTGCGAACACACCAGGATGAGCCGGCGCGAGACCCGGTCGGCGAGGACACCGGCGAAGGGCGTGAGCAGGAAGGCCGGGAACAGCGACGCGAACGCGGCGAGACCGACCAGACCGTTCGAACCGGTGAGTTCGAACATCAGGAACGGAACGACAACGTTTTGCAACCAGGCCGCTGAGTTGGAGATGAGCGCCGCGGTCCAAAAGGTGGCGAAGTCGCGATGGCGAAGGGCGCTGAACGCGGTGTTCGCGCGGCGATCTCCGCGGGTCACAGGTGATCGGCGAGGGATTGGACGATGCGTTCTATGGGAGGCGCTTCGCCGGCATCGATCGCCTCGAGCGTGAAGGCGGCTGTGACGGCACCGCCCGAGTCGGTCGAGAGCTGGACCGCGAGTTGCAGCGACTGACCGGCCTGGCGAACGATTCCCGCGAGCAGGCCCAGGTTTCGATCGGCGTAGGTCACATCACCAATCTCGTCGAAGGCCTGATGGAGCTGCCAGAACAGCGGCGGACCGGTGGGATCGTGACGGAGTTCGACCGACGCGGAGGTTGGGTCCTCACCGATATCGACGCCGCCGGCGAGCGATGAGCCTTCGGCGCCCGTGTCGGTGTCGGTGTCGGTCGGCGAGGGGACCGAGACCGCGGCGGCCGGGGGGCGCTGGGGGAGCGAACCGTCCTCACCCGAGGCGGCTGCGATGGTCTCCATCGCCGCGAGCAGTTCCCCGATTCTCTCGGTGGCGTCGCCCTCGGGTGCGCGAGCCGATGGCGGCTGCACGTCGGGGTGCACGCGGCGCAGCGCTTGGCGATAGGCGCGCCGAGCGTCGGCGACCGTCGCCGTTCGATCGAGGCCGAGCTGGGCCAGTGCGCCGTCGAGGTCCATGAGGCCAACCATGGCCCACGGGCGCCTCAGTCGAGCAGTCGGAGCGCCCGCTGATGAGCTACTGCGGCGTTGGCGTCGGCGCGGGCCGCGGCGTCGAAGAGCCCGGCGTCGGGACGGCGTAGAGCCCATCCGATGGCCAGATCGATGCCGTTGGCCTTCAGGGCGGCGTCGAGTTCGATCGCCCGCCCCTCGACCTCGTGCACGGTGTCAACCGGGATCAACAGCACGCCGATCTCATGCGCCGAGAGCGTACAGACCTGGTCGGTGGGATTGAGGTGATCAAACACCGTTTCGAGGATGGCGACGGTGCGGTGCGGATCGTTCCAGTCGAAGTCCGCCGACGACGGTCCGAACTCGAGCGACAGCACTCCGGCCCGAAAGCCGGTGCGGCGGCAGCGTTCTTCCTCCGCCTCGAGCAACAGCCGCCACGACGCCTTGTCACCGGCCTGCCGGCGGTGCGCCGAGCGAACGTAGGCCTCGGTGGTGCGATGTGCTTCTGACATACGAGGACCTCCAACTGTCCTGTCCCTGGGCCTTTTGGCCCCCTCGTTGTCTCGAATCGGCCTGATCGAGCCAGAATGAAGTCACCACCGGCGACAAATTCGCACCCAACACGAGTCGTAACACCGAAGGTGGGATTCACGCCCGTTTCAACCACACAACGTGAGACCAGGGGACACATGACCGCAGCAACGCCGGGGGATCGGCCCGCAGTGCAACCCTTCGACTTTGTCGGCGCGTCCGGCGTCGGCCTCAGCGGCCGACTCCATCTGCCGCCGGACAAGGCGATCGGTTCGGTCCTTTTGGCCCATTGCTTCACCTGTTCGAAGGACCTGCACACCATGACCCGGCTCGCGCGGGCGCTCACCGAGGCCGGTTACGCAACGCTGCGCTTCGACTTCACCGGACTCGGAGACAGTTCGGGCGACTTCGCCGAAACGTCCGTGTCGTCCAACGTCGGTGACCTGCGCCGGGCAGCCCTCGCCCTGATCCAGGCCGGCTTTGGTCCGTGCGCCCTCATTGGCCACAGCCTCGGCGGGGCCGCGGTTCTCCTGGCGGCCGCTCAGCTCAAGACGGTCGAGTCGGTGACGGTGATCGGCGCCCCCGCCCGCGCCGCCCACGTGCGCCACCTGTTCGCCGGCCGGGAAAGCGACATCGTCGAGCATGGCCGGGCCGAGGTGAGCATCGGCGGCCGCCCGTTTCATCTCGGGCGGACCTTCGTCGAGGACCTCGACACGCACGATGTGCTCGAAGCAACCGCCAATCTCAACCGCCCGCTCCTCATCATCACCCCGGGCGACGACCGAACCGTCGACCCGGACCAGGGTCGAGAACTCTTCGACGCCGCTCGCGAACCCCGGCGCCGGGTGATCATCGACGAAGCCGATCACCTGCTGAGCAAACCCGCCCACGCGAAAGCCGCCGCCGCGGAGATCGTGGCGTTTCTGAACGAACAACGCTGATTACCGGGCACCCCTGAGAAGCTCGGGGAAGGATCAGGGTCATCCCCGATACCCCGATGGCCCCGGATCCGAGACGATGGGCTCATGAACGAACGCAGCGCCATCTCGAACCCGATCACCACCACCACCTCATCGGCGATCACCTCTCCGGCCGCCGCCGAGAGCCCTGTGCGCCGTCGGGAGGCCGTCGCCGCCGCGTGTTTCGCCCTGATGGTCGTGGCGAGCGCCTGTGGATCGTTGAGCGTCACCTTCGGTGACGATATCGAGGGTTCGGGTAACCGGGTCGACAAGGACTACGACCTGAGTGGCTTCGACGAGATCACGATCGCGGGGGCGTTCGACCTCGTCGTGACCCACGGCGATACCCACAGTGTCGCGGTGACCACCGACGACAACCTCCTCCCGTATCTCGAGGTCGGCGTGAGCGGTGACACGCTCCAAATCGACACCGAGGACAACGTGTCCTTTCGTAGCTCCGAGCCGGTGCGCTTCACGGTGACCCTGCCGAGCCTCACGGTCCTCGACGCCGACGGCGCGGTCGACATCGACCTCGACGGCATCGGCGACGGCACAGCATCCGGCGACCTCCACCTCAAGCTCGACGGCGCCGTGAACGTCGAGGGGTCGGTCGAGCTCGATGAGCTCGACGTCGATGTCGACGGCTCGAGTGACGTGACCCTGACCGGCTCCACGTCGATCCTGACGCTGAGCGCGTCGGGCGGTAGCGACATCGACCTCGCCGCCATGATCGTGGGAACCGCCACGGTGGACCTCGATGGCGCCATCGACGCCGCGGTGCACGTCACCGATGTCATCAGCGGCTCGGTCGACGGTGCCGTCGACCTCACGGTGTTCGGAAACCCGTCCTCCACCAACGTCTCGGCCAGCGGCGCCTCCGACGTGGACTACGAGAGCTGACCGGCGGGGTTACGCCAGCACGTCGACGAACCGAGAACGATGTTGCTCCCACCAGCGGCGCCGGCGCTCATAGCGTTCGGCGCCGTCGGTGTGTCGCCACCGGTCGACGAAGTTTGGATCGCCTGCTTCGAGGCGCCGGCGGACCGCCGCCGCCACCCGATCCATGGCGTCGTCGAGGGCACCGATCATGTCGGCCCGCTCCTCGGGCGCCAGGCCGTACGCATCGACGATGACCCGCAGTCGACGCGGGCGGTCGGCGGGCTCGAACCCCAAACGCTCCTGGTCGGAGGCGTCGTCGATCGGAATCCAGAGCCGGGCCAGGTGCGCCAGGTCATAAATCGGGCGCCCCGGAGCGGCAAACTCAAAGTCGATCAGCGCGACCGCGACACCATCACGAAACACCACGTTGGACAGCTCGCCATCGTTGTGGAGTACCACCGGCCCGCCCGCCGGGTCGCGCAGGGCATCGCTCCAGCAGTGATCGCCCGGATCGAACGAGCGCGAAGCATCGTGGAACCGGCGCAGGAGCCGGGCGACCGAGCGGAGCGCGGCGTCGGTCTGACACCACGCCGGATACGGGGCCACGGGCACCTCGCCCTCGATGTAGCCGAGCCGCTCGCGCCCGTTGGGGTCGATGCCGATGGGTTCCGGTGCGCCATCGAATCCCGCGGCCCGCAGCGCACGAAGAAAGGCGTGGATCGACTCGGTGTGCGGCGTCGAGGGGCGCAACACATGCGAGCCGGAGCGCACCACCTGGCCGGCGTTGGCTATGCCGCCGGCCAACGGGCACTCGTCCGGTTGTTTCCCCTCGACTGAACCTGCCACATCGCCACCGTGCCACAGCCGCCGGCGCCGCGTAGGGTCGCACCCGGAAGGGGAGGACCCGTTGAGCACTACCAGGAACGACCAGGCCGATGCCGACAGCAGGCTCGACCACAGCGAGTACGAAGCTCAGTGCCGCGAGGGCATCACCGCGTGGGTGGCCGCGCACCTGAACGGTCACGTCGAAGCCATCGAACGCCTCGAGCGGTGGCGGCCGCAGTGGAAGGTCACGTTTCGGTCGGGCGATACGAGTCGGTCTGTGCTGTTTCGCGGCAACCGCCCCATCGCCCCGGTCGAGGCGTTGCGCTTCGAGATGGACACCATGAAGGTGCTTGAGGCCAACGGCATCCTCGTGCCCCACATCTACGGCTGGGTCGACTCGCCACCGGCGTTCGTCATGGACTGGGTCGAAACCGATGATCGGGCGCCCGGCATGTTGCACACCGCGATCGACAACCCGACCACCATGACCGACGAACGTTGGCAGGCCACGCTCAACTACATGAAGCATCTCGCCGCCGTACACGCGGTACCGGTGGAAGAATTCGCCCACGTCGAGCGGCTGGCCAACCCGCCCAGCACGCCGCGCGAGATCGCGCTGCACGCCACCGAGCGGATGCACGCCATGGGGGCGATGGCGGGCAACATCGACACCACGCTCGAGTATCTCCAGTCCTGGCTGCGCCGTCACGTCCCGGAACACCGCACCGAGGTGCATTTCATCGCCGGCGATGCGGGCCAGTTCATGTCCGCCGGCACCGACGTCCTGGCGTTGCTCGACTTTGAGATCGCCAATCTGGGCGACACCCACTGGGACCTCGGGTGCTTCCGCGGCCGGCACCCCTACGAGAACATGGGCGACATTCCTGCGCTGTATCGGCAGTACGCCCAGGTGACGGGTACCGAGGTCGATCTGCGGGTCGTGGGGTACTACACCGTGGCCTTTCTCCAGCTGGCGGTCATCGGCGCCACGTTCTTCATGATGCCGGAGATCCGCGGCGCCAATTGGATCGAGGGCATGCTCGAGCGGGCCAGCATCAGCCGTCGGGCGATCGAGGCCATTGCCGAACTGCGGGGCATCGAGCTCGATCACGATCTGCACCTGCCGGAGCCGACGCCGGACTCCTTCGAGGCGTCGGGGCTGCGCAAGTTGCTCGCCGACATTGGCCGCCTACCGACCTCCACGGCCTTTGAGCCGTGGGAGCGCGACCTGTTGGCGGCGATACCGGACTTCCTGCTCAACTACGTCCGCTACCGGGAGTGGTACGAGCGCGAGACGGTGGCCGACATCGGCACCCTGCTCGGCACGTCGTTTCCCGACCTCGCTTCCGCCGACGAGGCGCTCCGGGCCGTCATCACCGCAGGGACGGATGCCGCAGGGGACGGGATCGATGGGGATGACGACGAGATCGATGACGACGAGATGGTGCGGATCTTCCATCGGCGCACCCTGCGGTTGTCGATGGTGACCGCCGGAACCGACCCCGATGAGACCAATCCGTTTTTCTACATTCTCGAACCCATCCTCGGCCCCGACGACTGAGATCGGGGTTATCCACAGGGCGGTACCCCCGAGAAGCCCGGAAAATCAACGTTTGGTAAAAGTGTCTCACCCCCTCGCCAAGATGGGGACCATGACAACCTCGACCCCCCACGAGCGCCGGTTTCGTCTCCTCGATGGCGGTGGCGCGTCGCAACACCCCGGCCCGGCCCGGACCACCGACAGCACCGGTCACACCGATGGCACCGACGGCACCGACGACACCGACGACACCGTCATCGACATCGGTCGAGCGGCCCCGGCGCCGGCCACCCTGCGGCCGGCCGAGTGGCTCACGGGCGACGAGATGCAGCTGCGCCGTCGGGCGCTGGTCGCCGGCCTCGCGGCTGGTTGTCCGGCCGATCGCACCGCGGTGACCGTCATCCTCGCCGCTCGCCGTCTGTTCGACAGCGGCCCCTGGGACGAAGCGATGGTGCGAGGACTGCTCTGGGTCGGCGTGGTCGATTTCTGCATCGCCATCGACATCGACGTCCCCGAACGCGTCGCCGAGTCGTTGTGGGCCATCGTGCACAGCCTCCACGTCGACGCCGCCATCGACACCGCCGACTACGACGCCATGTGTCGCCCGCTGATCGACTCCGGCGGGTTCACGCCACCACGGAGTAAAACGCGAACTCGCCGGGTCGGCTGACCCGGCGAGAAACAACCATCCACGAGCGGAGTAGCTGGTGTGTGGTTCGGGGCCGCCTGGAGGCCCCGAACCGCTACCGGCTCAGCCCGTCAAACGCCTGCCTAAATGAACACGGGCCTAAATGAACACGGGCCTAATTGAACACTGCCTTAGTGAAAACGGGCCTAGACGAACGATGAGGCGAAGACCAGCGACACGATGGTCATGACCTTCAACAAGATGTTCATCGCCGGGCCCGAGGTGTCCTTGAACGGGTCGCCGACGGTGTCGCCGACGACGGCCGCTTTGTGGGGGTCGCCGCCCTTGCCACCGTGGGCACCGGCTTCGATGTACTTCTTGGCGTTGTCCCAGGCGCCGCCGGCGTTGGCCATGAAGATGGCCAGGGCGAAGCCGGTCACCAGCGCACCGGCGAGCAGGCCGCCCAGCGCATCGACATCGATGAAGCCGACCACGAGAGGAACCACGACCGCAAGGGCACCGGGGATGATCATCTCCTTCAGCGATGCCGCGGTGGAGATCTCCACGCAGCGAGCCGAGTCCGGGATCACGCCCTCTTTGCCCTCGCGCAGACCCGGGATCTCCCGGAACTGGCGTCGGACCTCTTCGATCATCTCGGTGGCCGCCCGGCCTACCGCATCGATCGTGAGGGCCGCGAACAGGAACGGCAGCCCGGCTCCGATGAACAGGCCGATAAACACATCGACCTCGCCCACGTTGAGGTTCAGATCCCCGCCCGCCTCGGCGATGGCGAACTCGAAGCTCTTGAACAGGGCCAACGCGGTGAGCGCCGCCGAGCCAACGGCAAAGCCCTTGGCCACCGCAGCGGTGGTGTTGCCGAGCGAGTCGAGCGCATCGGTGACTTCGCGCACCGACGGGTCAAGTTCGGCCATTTCGGCGATACCCCCGGCATTATCGGCGATCGGGCCATAGGCGTCGACCGAGACGACCACACCGGTGGTTGCGAGCATGCCGATAGCGGCCACCGCGATGCCGTAGATGCCGCCGCTGAGGTTCGAGATGTCATCGGAGAAGGCGAGCTCGCCTCCCCAGTAGGCCACGCCGACCCCGACGAGAATCAACAGCACCGACGCAGCCACCGAGACCATGCCGGCGCTGATACCCGACAACACCGTGGTCGCGGGGCCGGTTTCGGCCTGGGCGGCAATCTTCTTCACCGGGCCGAAGTGATCGGATGTGTAGTACTCGGCCGTTTTGCCAAGCGCCCAACCCACGATGAGGCCACCGATGACCGAGATGGCCAGACCGATCGGCTGATCGAAGGCGTCGCTGTCGCCGAAGAGCCAGAAGGCCATGGCGACAGTGGCCACGATGGTGATGCCCATGGCCACGTTGGTACCGAGGTGCAGGGCCCGACTGAGGGCCTTCGAATCGGTGCTTTCGCCGCCCTTGACGAGGAACGAACCGATGATCGAGGCGATCATGCCGACGAAGGCGATCGCCATCGGGAACATCAGCAGCGACAGGGCGTCGTCGCCGATGTCGTCGGCGGCCAAGCCGGTGGCGAAGGCGACCAGTGAGATCGGGGCGATGATCGACCCGGCATAGCTCTCGAAGAGGTCGGCGCCCATACCGGCGACGTCGCCGACGTTGTCGCCCACGTTGTCGGCGATGGTGGCCGGGTTGCGGGGGTCGTCTTCGGGGATACCGGCTTCGACCTTGCCGACGAGGTCGGCGCCAACGTCGGCGGCCTTGGTGTAGATACCGCCACCGACGCGTGAGAACAGCGCGATCGACGATGCGCCGAGGCCGTACGCGGTGACGATCTCGAACGCTTCTTTGTGCTCGAGCAGCGTGACGAAGACGATGTAGACGGCCATGAGGCCGAGCAGCGCCAGACCGGCGACGGCGAAACCCATGACCGCGCCGCCACGGAAGGCGATCGGCAGCGCCGCTCCCGGGCCCTGCTTGGCCGCTTCGGTGGTTCGAGCGTTGGCCATCGTGGCGACGGTCATGCCGGCGTAGCCCGCGGTAGCCGACAGGACCGCACCGACCAGATAGCTGATCGAGGCCAGCGGGTGCACGATGATGGCGATCAGCACGATCATGGCGACCACGAACACCGAAACCCAGGTGTACTCAGCCTTGAGGAAGGCCCGCGCCCCCTTCTGAATCTCGGTCATGAGAAAGACCATGCGTTCATCGCCGGGGCTGGCTTGCTTCACATTGTTGAAGAAGAACATCGCCAGGGCCAGAGCGGCTAAAGCCGACACCAGCGCCAAGTAGGGGATGGCACTCACGAAGGGGAACTCCTCAGATCACGTGTTTCGGCGCGGGAGGTTTCCCGCGCAATTTCCCGGCTGGAAGCCAGTCGTCCCGGTAGCGTTCGGGGAACACGTCCGAGCCGGCGACACGCTAGTTAGCGTGCTGTCACTGAGCAAGGATGCCGCACTACGGCCAATCGGTCGAACCGGGGGAAGACGATCACCATCTTGACCGCACCGTGCACGACCGCCCCGGCCGGGGCCGACCCCGGTGACCCCGGCCCGGCGAAAGCACGCTGAGCATGGCCATCGCACTCGCTCACGCCGCTTCCACCTGGATGATGGTGGGCGTGATCTGGCTGATCCAGCTCAACCACTACCCCTTGATGGCCCTGGTCGGGCCGGACGGTTACATCGAATATCAGCGGCGCCACATGCGGCTCATCAGCTTCGTGGTGGGGCCGCCGATGCTGGTGGAGGGCATCACCATGCTCGCCATCGCCGCTGGTCTGGTCGACGGCGTCTCGATCGCCGCCGGGCTCGGCGGCCTTGTGCTCGGGGCTGTCGCCTACGGGTCGACCGCGCTGTGGTTTGCACCCGCCCACGGGCGGCTGAGCACCGGCTTCGACGCCGACCTGCACCGCCGACTGGTGCACGCCAACTGGATCCGCACCGTTGCGTGGACCGGGCGGGGCGCGTTCGCCCTGTACGTCGTCGAGCGGGCGTTCGGGCGATGACACCGAACCAACCCCAAGCCACTCAGGGTTTCGCTCCGGGTGGCCGGCCGGAGCCGAGGCACCGGTTCCAGACCGCCCGAGCCGCGTTGGCGCCGGGGCAGCAGGCGGCAGCGGCCGCGGCGGTGATCGATCCGGTCATCGCCCTGGCAGCCGCGGTGGGAGCCGAGGTCGTGTGCGGATTCCACGCCGTGCGCGGCGAACTCGACCCCGGGCCGGCGCTCGGCGCCCTGCGCCGGGCCGGGTGTGTGACCGCCTACCCGCGGATCGACGGCGAGTCGATGGTCTTTTGCGCAGTCGACGACCCGGCCACGATGCGGCCGGCCACCCTCGGTATTCCGGCACCGGCCGCCGACCTCCCCGCCATCGAGGCATCGAGCATCGACCTGGTCATCGTTCCCCTGGTCTCGTTCGATGATCAGGGCAACCGCCTCGGTATGGGCGGCGGGTACTACGACCGAACGTTCAGCGGGCCCCGCAGCCCGGTGCTCGTCGGTCTTGCTCACGACCTGCAACGCAGTCCGCGACTGCGAGCCGAGTCCTGGGATGTCCCCCTCGACGCGGTCATCACCCCAACGGCCATATGGCGATATCGTTTCGGGCGTTGAGGTCGACGTCGGTCGGCCATCTGAAACTCCGGGCGTGAGCACCCGCCGCCCGCCATCGCCGCCGAGTGAGGACACCCGTGCACATCATCGTTGTTGGCGCCGGCGAGGTCGGCTCCTACGTGGCGGACCGGTTGAGCCGGGAAGGCCACGACGTCGCCGTCATCGATGTCGACGAGGCCCGCCTCCAACAGGTCGCCCAGGATCTCGATGTGCTCACCGTCGCGGGCAGCGGTACCCACCCGGCGACGCTGCGCCAGGCGGGCCTCGAACGCTGCGATCTGGTCGTCGCGGCCACCTCCGACGACGAGGTGAACCTGGTCACCTCGATGATCGCCAAACAGGGCGGTGTCGAAAGCACCATCGTGCGCATCGAGGCGCCGGAGCTCATGTCGGACGAGGCCGAGGAGGTACTGAAGGCCTCCGGCGCTGACCTCGTGATCGACCCGGACTCCGAGACGGCCAAGAAGGTGCTCGACATCCTCGAATACCCCGGCGCGAGCGAGGTCGCGTCGATGCTCCGGGGCGAGGTCGTTGTGATCGGTGCCCGCCTGTCCGACGATGCCCCGCTCGCCGGCATGCGTCTGTCCGAGGTGGCGGCCCGCTACGAACCCGAATGGCAGTTTCTGGTCGGTGCAATCACCCGGGGCGACGAAACCATCATCCCGCGCGGCGACCAGATGCTCGAGGCCCACGATCTGTTGCGGGTGGTGTGCCGACGTTCGGCTCGACGCGAGATCGTCGAACTGCTCGGCCTCGCCCGGGACATCCCCAAGCGCATCATCCTGCTCGGCGGGGGCCGGACCGCCTTCATGCTCGCCGACAAACTCAGCGCCCGGGGCGCCGAGGTCGTGCTCATCGAACGCAACCCGGGCCGGGCCCGCTTCCTCGCCGAACGCCTCGACCACGTCCTCGTCCTCCAGGGCGAGATCACCGATGTTTCGTTGCTGATCGAGGCCCGAATCGAACAGGCCGGGGCGGTCGTCGCCCTCACCGGTGAAGATCACGCCAACGTGCTGGCGTGTCTCTACGCCAAGATGTCCGGCGCCCAGGAGACCGTCGCGGTCACCCACAACCTCCAGTACCTCAAACTGCTCGACGAGATCGGCATCGACAGCGCCATCTCGCCCCGCACGGCGAGTGCGAACGGCGTTCTCCAATTCGTCCGCGGCGTGGCCCAGGTACAGACCTTCCTTACCGGCGATGCCGAGGTTCTCGAGTTCGAAGTGGCCGACGGCAGCGTGGCCGACGGCGCCACGGTCGCCGAACTCAACCTGCCGAAGGAAGCGTTGATCGGCGCGATAGTGCGCGACGGCAAAGCCCAGATCGCCCGCGGCCGTAGTTCGTTGCGCAAACACGATCACCTGGTGTTGTTCGCGATGCCGCAGGCGGTCGACGAAGCGGCCCGTCTGTTCGCGTGAGTTCGCTCTCGGATCGGGCGGCACCGCCCGAGCTGATCGGGGCTCATCACGAGCGTCGTTCCATCTATCTGTGGCCATGCGCCGTCGCCGCCGGAGCGACAGGCGTGGGGTTGATCGCCAGTGCGCTGTTGGACCTCCTCGACGGCGGCGACGACGCTCTCGCGATGGGCCTCATGGGCGTGGCCGCCATCGCGGTCGCGGCCGCGCTGTTGAAGACCCGACGGCTCAATCATCATCCCCGCACGGGTCAGTCGCTCACGATCCTGCTGCTCGTGTGGGTCACCGCCATCGGTATCGGCACCGCCGTATACCTGGTGACCGGGACCTTCTCGGGCCGGGGTTTCTGGTCGGCGTTCAGCGATTCGTTGTTCGAGTCCGCCAGCGGGTTCACCACCACCGGTATGACCGCGCTGCCCGTGGTCGAAGAGGCCAGCCGGGGTGTCCTCGCGTTTCGGGCGATCAGCAACTGGTTGGGCGGCCTGGGCGGGCTCACCGTGGCGGTGGCGGTGCTGCCGTTCCTGACCGGCACCCACAGCCTGTCCTCCGACCCCGATCGCACCCACGGCGCTCTGCGGTCGATCGCCCCGTCGAGCCGGCGCGCCATGCGCAACATTCTCGCGATCTACGGCGGGTTTTCGGCGCTGTTGGTCGTCGCCTACGCCGCGACCGGAATCGGGGTCTTCAACGCCTTCGCGTACGGCCTGTCCACCGCGTCGACCGGTGGGTTCGCCACCAACACCAACTCCCTTTGGGGCGAAAACAACGCCGGCGCCGAATGGGTGGCGATCTTCGGCATGTTCGTCGCCGGCACCAACCTCGCCGTGCTGTGGTGGGGCATCCGGGGCGCGGCCAACTCGGTGTGGAAGTCCCAGGAACTGCGGCTGTACGTGTTCGCCACCACGATCGGGGTGGTCGTCACCAGCATCGCCGTCGCCGCCAACGACGGTGCCCTCATCAGCCGCCAGGCCGTCTTCGCCGTCGCCAGCACGATCAGCACCACCGGCCTGCGCGCCCACGACTGGGAAGCCTGGCACCCGGGGGCCACCACGCTGCTGTTCGTGTTCATGGCGATCGGATCCATGTCGGGCTCGGCCGGCGGTGGGTTCCGCTGGTTGCGCATTCGCACGCTGTTGGCGTTCATCCGCCGAGATCTGTTGTCGCGCCTGTATCCGAAGTCGGTGCTGGTGGTGAAGATCGACGGTCGCCCGATCGCCGAGTCGGTGGTCCAACAACTCGTGGGGTACCTGGTGCTCTATGCCGGCTTCGTCCTCGCGGGCGCCTACGCCGTCGCCTTGTTCGAGGATGGGTTCCGGCGGGCCCTCATCGCCGCTCTAAGCGCGGTGTCGACCACCGGGGCGCTGGTCGGCGTACCCTCGGCTGAGCAACTCCGGGTGGGGGAGCGGGCGGTACTCGTACCCCTGATGATCGCCGGCCGGTTGGCCATCTTGCCCGTGGTGGTTTCGGCCATCCGGCTCCTCGATCGGATCGCCGCGCGAACCCGAAGCACGCTGGCCGGGCGCGGATACACCGAGACGGTTCCCGGGGGGCGACGAGCATGAGCGATCCGCTGATCAAGACCGTCGGCCGCTTCGAGTCGACGTTCGGGGTCATCCTCGGTCTGGCTCTGCTCTTTATCGGCGGCGGCATGATGTTGCCGGTCGCCGTCGAGATCATCAGCGGCGGTGACGACGTCATCGAACTCGTCGTCTCGGCCGCCGCCTTCCTCGCCCTCGGCGCGATCATCCGATCCAACTCGACCATTGGCGATACCCGGCCGGCGTCGGTGTTCGCCGGCGTCGCCGGCACCTGGATCTTCGTGTCGGTCCTGGGTGCGTTGCCGTACATCCTGACCGGCATCACCGAACGCGCCGGAGTGGGCTTTGGCACCGAGATGGCCGATGCCATCTTCGAGTCGGTCTCCGGGTTCACGTGTACGGGTTCCACCGTGCTCACCAACCTCCCCGATCTCGGTGACCCCGACCCCCAGATCGGGCGAGGCGTACTGCTGTGGCGTCAGCTCACCCAGTGGTTCGGCGGTATGGGCATCGTCGCTCTGGTGCTTGCGGTGCTGCCCGCGATGGGTGTGCGGGGGGTCGGCTTTCTGGCCGCCGAGGCTCCGGGCCCCGCCGCGGGTCGACTCGTCCCCCGGCTCTCGGAAACCGCGAAACGCCTCTGGTACGTGTACACCGCGGTGACCGTGCTGATCGCCCTGCTGTACACGCTGGCCGGCATGGGCTTGTACGACGCTTTCCAACATGCGTTCACCACCGCGGCCACCGGTGGCTTCTCGCCGTACAACGATTCGGTGGGCGAATTCGACAGCGTGCCGATCGAGATGGCGGCCATCGCCGGCATGGTCATCGGCGGCATCAACTTCTCCCTGCACTACCGAACGCTGTTTCGACGTGACCTCGGGGCCTACGCCCGCGACCACGAGACCCGGTCCTATCTCACGATACTGCTCGTCGCCTTCGTGCTCATCATGTTGCCGTTGTGGTTGGCCAGCCCGTTCTCGTTCGGCACCAGCGTCCGCACCGCAGCGTTCAACACGGCCACCCTGGGCACCAGCACGGGCTTCGGCAACGCGCAGGGAGCAGGCACGCCGGGCGACTTTGTCCAGTGGATCCCCAGCGGCCAGATGGTGCTGCTCGTGCTGATGTTCATCGGCGGGTGTACGGGTTCCACCTCGGGCGGGCTCAAGGTCGGCCGTTTTCGGGTCATGGGTTTGTTGACCGAACGCAGTCTTCGCCAGGCTCGTCATCCCCACGCGGTGATTCCGGTCAAGATCGGACGCGACGTGGTTCCCGACAACATGGTCAACGGCATCGCCGGTTTCACCCTTACCTACCTGGCCTTCGCCAGCGCCGGCACGGTTCTCGTCGCCATGCTCGGCACCGACTTTTTGACCGCGCTCGGCGGTGCGGTCGGCTCGATGGGCAACATGGGCCCGGCACTGAACAACGTGGGGCCGACCAACACCTTCCTCGACAGCTTCAGCCTGACGGCGCGCATGGTCCTGGCCTTCCTGATGATCGTTGGGCGCCTGGAGGTCTTTGCGATCGCACTGATGTTCACCCGACCGAGTCGGCTGCTGCGTCAACGGCTCCCGATGCGGGTGCGCCGGTACTAGCGGGCGAAAACGGCCTAGCCCATCACTTCGCTCAACAGCGCAACGAACGCGGCCGGGTCGGCGCTGCCGCACACCTCGCGGGCCGAGTGCATGGAGAGCTGTGCGCACCCGATATCGACGGTGGCCACCCCCAACTCGGCGGCGCTGATCGGGCCGATGGTGGAGCCACACGCCATGTCGGTGCGGTTCACGAACTCCTGGAGTTCCACGCCGGCACGCTCGGCGGCGAGCCGCACCCGGGCGGCCGAGTCGGCGTCGGTGGCGTACCGGGCATTGGCATTGTGCTTCAGCACTGGACCGGCGTTGAGGGCGATGTGGTGCTGTGGTTCGTGCCGTTCGACGTAGTTGGGATGGGTGGCGTGGGCCCCGTCGGCACTGATCAACAACGAGTCGGCCATGGAGACGTACCGGTTCTCGCCACCCCCGGTCAACCGCTCTATGGTGCCGCTGAGCAGGGGAGACGCCGCCCCGGACGCCGAAACGGACCCGACTTCCTCGTGATCGAACAGGGCGATCAGAGAGCGGCGCAAACCGGGGTTGTCGGCGACGGCGAGCAGCGCCTGAACCGCCGCATGACACGACAACAGGTTGTCGATGCGCGCCATGGCGACGAACTCGCCGTCGGCGCCGATCACCTGCGGGGCACACAGATCGTGCAGCATCAGATCCGCGCCCATGATGGCGCCGGCGTCGACGCCGGCCTCTCCGGCCACCCGCTCGAGGAAGTCACCCTCGCCGCCGAGGCCCCACATCGGGGACAGGTGTTGTTGCCGATTGAGCTTCAACCCGTCGTCGTTGATGCCGCGGTCGAGATGGATCGCGAGCTGCGACACCCGGAGCCAGGGCTGGTCTATGCGCACCAGATGGTTGGTGAGGTCGTCTCCGTCGCGCACCACCAGTCGGCCCGAAACCCCGAGGTCACGATCCAGCCAGCTGTTGAGCAGCACCCCGCCGTACACCTCGACCCCGATCTGGCGGTAGCCGGCCCGCCCCGTATCCGGGTTGGGCTTCACCCGCAGGTTCGGGCTGTCGGTGTGGGCCCCGACCATGGTGAAACCGGTGGCCGCATCGTGTGCGGGCCCCTGCACCCAGGCAACGAGGGCCCCCGATCGGCGCAGCACGAAGCGGCCCGGACCGCCCGGAAGCGCACTTCGCTCCTCGACCTCGACAAATCCCGCGTCGGTGAGCCGGCGCGCCGCGTTGGCGGCGGCGTGATAGGGGCTGGGGCTCTCGCCGACGTAGGCGAGCAGATCGGATAACAAGTGGGCATCTGGCGCAGACATGGAGCTATGATGACCCATCGCAGGCTGCGATCTGGTGACACGCAACGACGCGAAGCTCCCGGAGCACGCACCTTTCGAACATTTTCTCTGTAATCCCTCCGCTGGCATGTCCAGGTCGTTGACCACTACCTGTACTGCACGCGACTTGTACTGCACGCGATCCCGAGCCCCCGGGGCTCACGGAGCAACGGCGCTCCTGGGACGACGGCCCGACCCGTAGTTTCCCGCTTCACCTCCGGTAAGCGACCGATACCCAGGAACACCCAAAGAGCTTCATGACCCGTTCTTCGCACCCCTCCGTCCCTTCAGCCCGCTCGGGAACCGACCTTCCTGCGGCCCAGGGCCTGTACCACCCGGCGTTCGAGCACGACTCGTGTGGCGTCAGTTTCGTCTGCGACATCGAGGGGCGGGCATCGAACCGCATCGTTGCCCTCGGCATCGGAGCCCTGTGCAACCTCGAACACCGCGGCGCGACCGGGTCCGAGCCCGACGTCGGTGACGGCGCAGGCATCATGTTGCAGGTGCCGGACGCCCTGTACCGGGCGGTGGCCGAGTTTCCGCTACCCCCCGCCGGTCACTACGGCACCGGGATCGCCTTTTGTCCGCAGGATCCGGCCGGCTCCGCCGCAGCTCGCCGCGAGGTTGAACGCCTGGCCATCGATGAGGGCATCGACGTGCTGGGCTGGCGAGCGGTGCCGGTCAACCCGGTCTCGCTCGGGACCGCGTCCCGGATCACGATGCCCGATTTCGAGCAGGTCTTCCTGGCCATTCCCGACGCCGACGCGCCCGATGGCTCCGGGTATGTCGGCGGGGCTGACCTCGACCGACGGCTCTACATCCTGCGCAAGCGCATCGAACACGAGATCCACCTGCCCGCCGGCCTCGACGAGGTCAACGAGGCCATGGGCGGCATGTCCGAGTCCCACGACGGCATCTACTTCCCGTCGTTGTCGAGCTCCACCATCGTCTACAAGGGCATGCTGACCACGCCGCAGCTCGCCGAGTTCTATCCCGACCTCGTCGATACCCGCATCGAGTCGGCGCTCGCCCTCGTCCACAGCCGGTTCAGTACCAATACCTTTCCGTCCTGGCCGCTGGCGCACCCATACCGACTGGTGGCCCACAACGGCGAGATCAACACCATCCAGGGCAACCGCAACTGGATGCGAGCCCGCGAAGCCACCATGGCCACCGACCGGCTGCCCGGCGACCTCGACCGGCTGTTCCCGATCTGCACACCGGGGGCCAGCGACACCGCCGGTTTCGATGAGGCCCTCGAACTGCTGGTGATGGGCGGCTACTCCCTGCCCGAGGCCGTGCTCATGATGATCCCGGAGCCGTGGGAGAACCATGAATCGATGGCCGGCCCCCGGCGCGCGTTCTACCAGTACCACGCCTCGATCATGGAGCCGTGGGACGGGCCGGCGTCGATCGCGTTCACCGACGGCACCGTGATCGGCGCCGTGCTCGATCGCAACGGTCTGCGCCCCTCGCGGTACTGGGTTACCGACGACGGCCTGGTCGTCATGGCGAGCGAGGTCGGGGTCATCGATCTCGATCAATCGACCATCGTCGAAAAAGGCCGCCTGCAGCCCGGACGAATGTTCCTGATCGATACCGCCGAGGGCCGGATCGTGCGCGACGACGAAATCAAGGCCACCCTCGCCGCCGCCAACCCGTATCAACAGTGGCTCGACCAGAGCCTCGTCCACATCGACGATCTCGCTGCCGCCCAGATCACCCGCACCGATGAGGGCACGCTCGTGCAGCGGCAACAGGTGTTCGGCTACAGCCACGAAGAGCTCAAGTTGTTGGTGGCGCCGATGGCCCGCGATGGCAAAGAGGCGATCGGCTCCATGGGCACCGACACTCCGGTCGCGGTGTTGTCCGACCGGTCGCGGTCGCTTTTCGACTACTTCCACCAACTTTTCGCCCAGGTCACGAACCCGCCCCTCGACGGCATCCGCGAGGAACTCATCACCGCGGTCTGCGCGTCGCTCGGCCCCGAGCCGAACATCTTTGAGCGGACCGCGCAAAGCTGTCGCCAGATCCATATCGATCACCCCCTGATCACCAACGATGAAATCGATCGCCTCATCGGGCTCGTACCGGGCGACGCCATCGAGTTCTCCAGCGCCACCATCTCGTGTCTGTACCCGGTCGCGGAGGGGGCGTCCGGGCTGGCCGGCGCCATCGACCGCATTCGCGCCGACGCCGCCGCGGCGATCGAGGCCGGCGCGGGCGTGCTGATCCTCAGCGATCGCGGCGCCACCGCCGAGATGGCGCCGGTGCCGTCGCTGCTCTCGACCGCGGCGGTGCACCATCACCTCATCGTCGAGAAGTCCCGCACCCAGGTCGGTCTGGTCGTCGAAGCGGGCGATGCCCGCGAGATTCATCACTTCTGTCTGCTGCTCGGCTACGGCGCCACGGCCATCAACCCCTACGTGGCCTTCGAGAGCATCGACGCGATGATCGATGATTCCCTCAACGGTCTCGAGCCCTCGATGGACAAGGCCACCGCTCACCAGAACTTCGTGAAGGCGGCCGACAAAGGGATCCTCAAGGTCACCGCCAAGATGGGCATCTCCACGGTTGCGTCCTACTCCGGCGCCCAGATCTTCGAGGCCATCGGTCTGAACGCGGACTTCGTCGACGAGTACTTCACCGGCACCGTGACCCGCCTCGGCGGCATCGGAATCGACATCGTTGCCGAGGAGATCGCTCGCCGCCACCGGGTCGCGTTCAGTCCCCGGCCTCGGGAACGGGCCCATCGAACTCTGGACGTCGGCGGCGACTATCAGTGGCGGCGCGAGGGCGAGTATCACCTGTTCAACCCGGAGACGGTCTTCAAGCTGCAGCATGCGACCCGGGAGGGCCGCTACGAGATCTTCAAGGAGTACACCAAGCTGATCGACGATCAGTCGACCAGCCACGCCACGCTGCGCGGCCTGTTCCAGTTCCGCTCCGAGCGGCCGTCGGTGCCCATCGAAGAAGTCGAGTCGATTGCCGAAATCGTCAAGCGGTTTGCCACCGGGGCGATGTCGTACGGCTCGATTTCGGCCGAAGCCCACGAAACCCTCGCCATCGCCATGAACCGCATCGGGGCGAAGTCCAACACCGGCGAAGGCGGCGAAGCGTCGTATCGCAACACTCCGGACGCCAACGGTGACCTGCGTCGGTCATCGATCAAGCAGGTCGCGTCCGGCCGGTTCGGCGTGACCAGCGAGTACCTCGTGAACGCCGACGACATCCAGATCAAGATGGCCCAGGGCGCCAAGCCGGGCGAGGGCGGTCAGCTGCCCGGCCACAAGGTGTACCCGTGGATCGCCGAGGTTCGACACTCCACTCCCGGCGTGGGCCTCATCTCGCCGCCGCCGCACCACGACATCTACTCGATCGAGGATCTCAAGCAGCTGATCCACGACCTCAAGAACGCCAACCCGCAGGCGCGCATCCACGTGAAGCTGGTGTCCGAGGTCGGCGTCGGCACGGTGGCCGCCGGAGTTGCCAAGGCCAAGTCCGACGTGGTCCTCATCTCCGGCTACGACGGCGGGACCGGAGCCTCGCCGCTCACCTCGGTCAAGCATGCGGGCGCTCCCTGGGAGATCGGCCTGGCCGAGACCCAGCAGACGCTGCTCCTCAACGATCTTCGCGATCGCATCGTCGTACAGGTCGACGGTCAGCTCAAGACCGGCCGCGACGTCATGATCGCCGCCCTTCTCGGCGGCGACGAGTTCGGCTTCGCCACAGCACCGCTCGTCGTCATGGGCTGCGTGATGATGCGGGTTTGCCACCTCGACACCTGTCCGGTCGGAGTGGCCACGCAGAACCCTGAGCTGCGCAAGAAGTTCACCGGTTCTCCCGAATTCGTCGTCAACTTCTTCGAGTACATCGCCGAGGAGGTCCGGGAATTGCTGGCCGAACTCGGCTTCCGCACCCTCGACGAGGCCATCGGCCATGTGGAGTGTCTCGACACGACCGCGGCCGTGGACCACTGGAAGGGCGAAGGCCTCGATCTGAGCCCCATTCTGTACCAGCCAGAGCTGCCCCCGGGGACGCCGTTGGCCCACCGAGTGGGCCAGGATCACGGCCTCGACGAGGCGCTCGACCAGTCGCTCATCAAGCGGGCCGCACCCGCACTCGAATCGGGAACGCCGGTCACCATCGATACGCCGATCCGCAACGTGAACCGCACCGTCGGAACGATGCTCGGCAACGAGCTCACCAAGCGCTACGGCGGCGACGGCCTGCCCGACGACACGATCGTGGTGAACTTCGACGGGTCGGCCGGCAACAGCTTTGGTGCCTTCGTTCCCCGAGGGATCACGCTTCGCCTGACCGGCGATGCCAACGACTACGTCGGCAAGGGCCTGTCCGGGGGACGGTTGGTGGTTCGCCCGCCTGCGACCGCCAGGTTCGTCGCCGAGGAGAACATCATCGCCGGCAACGTGTTGCTTTACGGCGCCACCGGCGGCGAGGCGTTCATCCGCGGCGTCGTCGGAGAGCGCTTCTGCGTCCGCAACTCCGGAGCCGTGGCGGTCGTCGAGGGAATCGGCGATCACGGGTGCGAGTACATGACCGGCGGGCGAGCCATCGTCCTCGGAGCAACCGGTCGGAACTTCGGTGCCGGCATGTCCGGCGGCGTAGCGCTCGTTTGGGACCCCGAAGGGACCTTTCCCGCCAAGGTCAACCCCGAGATGGTGGACCTCGAAGCCCCGGACCAGGACGACGCCGCTCTGCTTCGCGAGCAGCTGGAGAAGCACCACAAGGAGACCGGTTCCGATGTGGCCCGTCGCATCCTCGACGGATGGCCGGTCGATCAGGCATCGGCGTTCGTGAAGGTGATGCCACGTGACTACAAGCGAGTGCTGGAGGCCCAGGAACGGGCTCGGGTCGAGGGGCTCGATGAACTGGAGGTCGTCATGGCGGCCTCGCGAGGCTGAGGAAGCAACATGGGTGATTCACGCGGATTCATGAAACACGGACGCGACCTGCCGAAATATCGGCCGGTCGAGCTCCGCCTGCGCGACTGGAACGAGGTCTACGAGGACTTCGACGAAGACAAGCTGAAGGTCCAGGCATCACGATGTATGGATTGCGGCATTCCGTTCTGCAACAACGGCTGCCCGCTCGGCAACCTGATCCCGGACTGGAACGACCTCGTCTACCGCGACCACTGGCGCGAGGCCATCGACCGACTCCACGCCACCAACAATTTTCCCGAGTTCACCGGTCGGTTGTGCCCGGCCCCGTGCGAGGCGGCCTGTGTGCTCGGAATCAACGAGGACCCGGTCACGATCAAGCGGGTCGAGGTCGAGATCATCGACCGGGCCTGGGCCGAGGGCTGGGTGACCCCGGAAATCCCGACGTTCTCGTCGGGCCGGTCCGTCGCCGTGGTCGGATCCGGCCCGGCGGGACTCGCCGTCGCCCAGCAACTCACGCGCGCCGGCCATCGGGTTGTCGTCTTTGAACGCGACGACCGCGTCGGCGGGTTGCTGCGCTACGGCATTCCGGAGTTCAAGATGGAAAAGAAGGTGCTCGACCGCCGGATCGACCAGATGACCGCCGAGGGCACCGAGTTTCGGACCTCGGTCAACGTCGGGGTGGACATCACCGCCGAGCAACTCCGCGCTGACTTCGACGCCGTCGTCCTGGCCGGCGGCGCCACGGTGCCCCGCGACCTTCCGGTACCGGGCCGACAGTTGAACGGCATCCACCAGGCGATGGAGTTTCTTCCGATCGCCAACCGGGTGCAGGAGGGCGACTTGCGTGAGCCCTCGATCACCGCCCGGGACAAGCACGTGATCATCATCGGCGGCGGCGACACCGGCGCCGACTGTCTCGGAACCTCCCACCGCCAGGGAGCCGCATCGGTCAGCCAGTTCGAGATCATGCCTCGGCCACCCGATTCCCGGCCCGACGCCAACCCCTGGCCAACCTGGCCGTTCATCTACCGGGTGTCCTCGGCGCATGACGAAGGGGGCGAGCGGCTCTATGCCATCAACACCACCGAGTTCGTCGGTAACGACGCCGGCGCGGTTACGGCGGTGCGCACCGTCGAGGTCGAGCGGGTCATCACCGACGGTCGCATGAGCTTCGAACCGGTGGCGGGTAGCGAGCAGGAACTTCCCGCCGACCTGGTGCTGCTGGCGATGGGCTTCACCGGCGCCGAACCGGGTGCCCTGCTCACCGATTTCGGGGTGGAGTTCACCGATAGGGGCAATGTGGGCCGCGACGCCGACTATCGGACCAATGTCGATGACGTCTACGTGTGTGGCGACATGGGCCGGGGCCAGTCGCTCATCGTGTGGGCGATCGCCGAGGGGCGCTCCTGTGCCGCCGCGGTGGACCAGGCGCTCATGGGCGAATCGTTGCTGCCCGCTCCGATCCCGCCGACCGCCGCGCCGTTGAACTAGTTCGCAGGCGGGCCAAAGCGCTGTCGGCGCTGAAAAACGGCGCTCAAGTGCGCCTCCGAATGGTCGATTGATCGGTATCGGGATGCGTCGATGGACGACGGGTTTCCGGCAGAAGGTTCGATGACTATCGGTGTTCGCACGAGAGTGCTTATCGCGGTGACCCTGCCCGTCTTTGTGGCCGTGCTGCTCGCCGCGTGGGGCTTCGCCGAGCATCGGGGTGATGCGAGCAGCGCCGTCCGGACCTACCTACTCATCGCCGGGGTCGCCATCATCGTGGCCACCGCGTTGAGCGCGGTGATCGTCTGGCACACCGTCCGTCCCCTCCGCCACCTGGTCGATGACGCCGCCGCGGTGGCCGATGTCCGCCTGCCGGCCCTGGTGTCGCAGATCACGTCCAACGGCGAGTCCAGCAGCCCGGGGATGGCCCCGCAGCTGCGTCTACCGCATCTCACCGTGTACTCCGGCGATGAGTTCGGCCAGATAGCGGCGTCGATCAACCGAGTGCAGGATGCGACCGTGAACATCGCGGACGAACAGTCCAAATTGCTTCGCCAGGGGATCGGCAACATCTTCATCGAGTTGGCGCAACGCAACCGAACACTGCTCGACGGCCAGATCTCGTTCATCGACGAACTCGAGGCGTCCGAGACCGACCCGGACCGCCTCGACCACCTCTTCCGCCTCGACCACCTCGCGACCCGCATGCGGCGCAACGCCGAGAGCCTGCTCGTTCTCGCCGGCGCCGACGAGGGCCCGACGCTCGACACCCGCGTCGACATGGCCGATGTACTTCGGGTGGCGCAGGGTGAAATCGCCGACTTCAACCGGGTGCAGTTGAGCGGCGCCGCTCCGGGTTCGGTGACTCATTCCACCGCGCTCAGCCTGGCTCATCTCCTGTCCGAACTGATGGAGAATGCCGCCGAGAACTCACCCGCTTCCGAGCGTGTCCACGTCGCGGCCAAGCGGGAACCGAGCGGTTTCTACCGAATCACGGTTTCCGACCGCGGATCCGAGCTGCCCGACGCTCGCCGTCGGGTGCTCAACGCCGTGCTCGATTCGCCGCCGGCACTCGGGCTCTCCACCTCCACCCATCTGGGTCTCGAGGTGGTAGCGCGACTCGCGCAGCGACTCGGCGCCAAGGTATCGCTCGATGCCCGCTCCGGCGGCGGTTCCGACGCGGTGGTCGATCTACCCGCGGCCCTCGTGAGCGAGGAGCCGACGCGACCTGAGCGACCCCGTTTCGGCGCCAAAGACCCGGCGGCAGCCAAAGAGGGGGCGCCGACCAAGTCAGCGGCCAAGAAGGCCGCCAAACGTGCGCCCACAGGCGAACGCGAGCCGGTCGTTACCAAAGCGCCGACCCCGGTGACGGTCGTTGTCGAGTCCGAGGATCCGCCAGCCCCGTTGCCGTCTCGCCGCGCCGCCCGCACACCGGTTGCCTCCCCACCCGCCACCCGGGCCGAGTCGACCCCAGCGGCGACCCCGAAGCCGGTAGCGGACCCCACCTCATCGGCGGCGACGGAGTCCCGCGGCCCGGCCGCCACCGAGCTGGCGTCGCGCAATCCGTTCGCCGCGCTGGCCGACCGGGCCCACACCACCGCTGCCCCCGGGGCGTCCACCCGGTCGACCCGGAACCCAACCAAACCGGACGTGGCCGGCGGGCGGGCCGCCGGCGGACGCACGCCGGAAGAACTTCGTCAGATGCTGTCGAGCTATCGCGGCGGGCGCCGTAAAGCCGAGGAGGAAACACCATGATGTCGGTCAGCGACAATGCTGTCGTCGTGCGCGAACTCGTCAACGGGTTCGTCAGTCACGGCGACGGCGTCCACGAGGCCATCGCCGTCGGGCCCGACGGGATTCCCCTGGCGATCTCCGACGGTCTCACCCGAGACGCCGCCGACCGCTTCGCCGCGGTGGCGGCCGGCCTCATGGGTCTGTCCCACGGTGCGGCGGATCGCTTCGACGGCGGCACGGTACACGAGGTCATCGTCGAAATGGACAACGCGATCATGTTGGTCACCGGCATGCCCGACGGTTCGAGCCTCGCCGCCGTCGCCGACGCCGACTGCGACCTCGGCACGGTCGGCTACGACCTCGCCGTACTCGCCGACAAGACCGGTTCCATCCTCAACCCCGCGCTGCGCCAAGAGCTGCAGTTCGCCCTTCCCCGATGACCTCCACCGAAGACGTTCAACCGCTGCGAGCGCTGCGGGTTCGGCCGTATGCCCTCGTCGGCGGCCGCACCCGCTCCGCGGTCGACCTCGCCGTCGAGACGATGGTCCGCACCACGGCTCACGGCGCCCGGAAGATGCGCACGCTTCGACTCGAACAGCGCGACATCGTCGATCTGGGCCGCGAGCCCCTGTCCGTCGCCGAGGTGAGCGCCCATCTCAAACTCCCGATCGGGGTAACCCGGGTTCTGGTCGGCGACATGATCACCGACGGCTTGTTGATGACCCACGCCGATACCGCTTCGGCAACTCGGGCCGAAGAGGTCTCGCTGCTCGAGAGGATTCTCGATGGTCTTCAGTCGCTCTGATCCCCAGCCCGACGATACCGAGGTAGCGGTTGGGCCGATGCCGATACCGGTCAAGATCGTTGTCGCCGGCGGCTTCGCCGTGGGCAAGACGACCTTCGTCGGCTCGTTGTCCGATATCGAACCCCTCACCACCGAAGCCAGCATGACAGCCGCATCCGAGCAGATCGACGACCTCGGCGCCGCTCGCGAAACCAAGCGCGGCACGACCGTCGCCATGGATTTCGGTCGGGTTGGACTCGACGACGAGTTGATCCTCTACCTGTTCGGTACGCCGGGCCAGGATCGCTTCCAGTTCATCTGGGATGATCTGATCAAGGGCGCCGTCGGCGCCGTCGTGCTGGTCGACACCGACCGACTGGCCGACTGTTTCCCCGCCGTCGACTACTTCGAACGATCCGGACTGCCGTTCCTCGTCGCCATTAACACCTTCGACGGTCGCCTCCGCCACTCGCTGGAAGCGGTGCAGGAAGCGCTTGCGCTGGCTCCGGAGGTACCGATCGTGGTCACCGACGCCCGGGCGCGCCCGGCGGCGCGTGACACGCTGCTGGATCTCGTCGAGCACGCCATCGCCCAGGCGCGAGCGGAATCGGCGACAGCAACCCCGGTCTGAACCGGGCGCTCCGGGTTTGGCCTCGGCGGCTCCAGCTGACACATTGCGGCCGATGAACCCTGTCGTCCGAGTCATCCTCGTGCACTGGAACCAAGCCGATGCCTGCGTGGGCACCATCGAACGCTTTCGCGCCCAACTCGACGTCGATGTCGTGGTCACCGTGGTCGACAACGGCTCTCGTCCCGCCGAACTCGATCGGCTACTCGCCGGCCTCGACGACGAGGTCACCCTCATCCGGCAAGACCACAACTCCGGTTTCGGGCCGGGCAGCAACGCCGGGTTGCGCCACTGGCTGCGCCACGACACCTGCGAATGGGCCGCGGTCGCGCCCCACGACGCCGTGCCCAACCCGGACACGTTGAGCCGCATCGTGCACGGGCTCGTCGACATGCCCGATGTCGGGCTGGTCAGCGCCGACGTCGGCGACGGCTTCACGCCCGTCGTCCAACCGTTCCTCGGCGCCATCGACGCCCCCCAGATGGTCGCCGAAGGCCTGGAGGAAGCCGACTATGGCCACGGAACTCTCCACCTGTTCCGCCGCCCCTGTATGGAGCAGATCGGGTTGTTCGACGAGCGGTACTTTGCGTACTGCGAGGAGGCCGACCTCGGACTGCGGGCCAAGGCCGCTGGTTGGCGGGTCGGGGTGATGCGCGGCGCCGAGGTGCGCAACCCCCATGTGAACACCAACCACGTGCTGATCGACTACCTGAAGGAACGCAACACGTTGTTGTTGCTCGCCGATCACTACGGATGGTGGCCAGTGGTCTTTCGCACCGGCGTCGCGCTCTATCAACTCGGCGCCGGTGTCCTCGTCCCTTCTACGCGAGCCGAGTACTACTCGACGCGGGGGAGGGTGGCGGCGTTGCGCGACGCTGCCCGGCGCCGGTGGGGCGCTCCGCCGGATGAGCTCTATCCACCGGAACCGACAAATCCGTGAAGCGGTGACCCCCGGGTCTTAGCCTGGGCCGATGGACGACGTCATCGATGCCGGCCGCTCGTGCCGGATACCGGTGGCCGATGTCGAGTGGCGCTTTCAACCAAGCGGTGGGCCCGGCGGTCAACACGCAAACCGCGCCCACTCGCGGGTGGAGGCGCGCATCGATTTGGAGACCGCCCGCGGCATCAGCGATGCCACTCGGGCCCGGCTGCGCAGGAAACTCGGCGACGAGTTGCGGTTGGTGGTCGATGAGCGGCGATCCCAGCTGCGCAACCGCCAGGTCGCACTCGAACGGCTGGAGTCCCGACTCCGGGCTGCGCTCGTTCCGGAGAAGAAGCGGCGGGCCACGAAACCCAGTCGAGCGGCCAAGAAACGCCGGGTCGACGCCAAGAAGCGCCGCAGCCAGGTGAAGAAGGGGCGCCGACGCCCGACGGCCGACGATTGAGCCACCCTCGTATCGCCTGTCGTAGCCCGACGGGGCCGGTAGAGTCAGCCGTGGCCGCCGTGAGACCGAGGGGATCGCCCGGCCCATCCAGCCCATGAACGACGTCACTCACAAGTCCTCCGCGCCCAACCCGCCGCCCGCCACGCCGAGCGGGTCGGGCTTTCCCCATTTTCCCGCCCTCGATGGCATCCGGGGCATCGCGGTGGCGGTCGTGCTGGTGTTCCACGGCGGCTTCGCCATCGCGTCGGGCGGGTTCCTCGGTGTATCGACGTTCTTCACCCTGTCCGGCTTCCTGATCACCTCACTGCTGCTGAGCGAACGCGAACGGAGTGGCACGATCGCCCTCGTCGCGTTCTGGAAGCGGCGCTTCAAACGGCTTCTTCCCGCGGCCTTGCTCACGATCGGGGCGATAGCGGTCTTCTGGAACTGGTTGCCGCGATTGCAGACCGAGGCTTCGTTCACCGAGGTGAGCGTGATGGACCGCCTAAACGGGGACCTGCTCGCGAGCACGTTCTACGTGTCGAACTGGCGGGCCGCGTTCCCGCCGCCCGGCGCCGGCTACAACGCCCTGTTCGAAGAGGTGGTCGAGCCATCGCCGGCCGCCCACTTCTGGTCGCTGTCGATCGAGGAACAGTTCTACGTATTCTTCCCGTTCATCGCCTACATCCTGCTGGCCAAGATCGGATCCAAGCGCTGGTTCGGTGCGGTAATCGCCGCGGGGCTGGTGGCCTCGATCGCTTCGGTCGCCGTCCTCGACGGATTCGACCGCATCTACAACGGTACCGATGTGCGGGCCGCCGAGATCCTGCTCGGTGCGCTGCTGGCGGTTGCCTTCTCCACCCCGCGCGGGCGCGAGTTCATTACGACCAATCCGGTGCTGCGATGGCTGGGCGTCGCCTCGATCGGTGTGCTCGCCGTCCTCTGGGTGGTGACCGACCTCAACTCCGGCTGGCTTCTCACCGGTGGTCTGGCCGGGTACGGCGCCCTCTCGACCATCGTGATCGCGGCCGCCACCCAGACATCCGGCCCGATCACCGCCGTGTTCTCCTGGCGCCCGCTGCGGTGGCTGGGTGAGGTCTCCTACGGCATGTATCTGTACCACTGGCCGATTTTTCGGTGGATCGACGCCGAGGCGGTCGGGTTCGACGGCATTGCCCTGTTCGTCCTGCGCATGGCGGTCACCACCGCCGTCGCCTGGTTGTCGTTCCACTACTTCGAGCAGCCGATACGGCGCGGTAGCCGCCCGGGCGCCAAGGTCTTTTCCCCCGCGCTCGCGGGCGCCGCCGCCATCTTTGCCGTCATCGGCTTCGTCGTGGCCTACTCCGATATCGGCCGCGACGAGGGCCCGGAGTTCGACTTCGACGCCGACGAGGTCGCCGGTCCGCTGGTGGAGGAGTCGCCGACAACAACGCTTTCGGCCGCCGAGGCCGATGGGGGATCGAGCGTCGATGGCGGCGGGGGCACCGATGAGAACACCCTGCCCGCCCCGACCACCACGAGCTCGCCCACCACCACGACGCCCCCTGTCGTCTGGGAGCTCGCCGACCGGCCGCCCGTCCTGACCATCGTCGGCGACTCGATCGCTCTGAACATGCGGGGCGGTCTCGAACGCTATGCCTCGGCCACCGACCTGCCCGAGCCGGTGCGCAGCGACCTGTCGTTCCCGGGCTGTGGCGTGGCAATAGGCGGCGAGATCGAATGGCCCGGCGAACGCATCAGCCCGGCGTGTCGCTCCGACTACAGCACGATCGCGGACGCCAGCGGCACCGTCGACGGTGCTGAGGTGGTCATCATCGTCGCCGGCACCGTCGACATGTTGCCGCGGCGTATGGCGGGCGAACTCGGGTTCACCCGGGCGACCGAGGACGCCTTCTTCGATCGCATCGAGGCCGACTACCGAGACCTGCAAACCAGCATTACCGACCGCGGCGCGGCCGTGCTGTGGGTAACCCTTCCGTGTATCGACGAGGAAAAGGCCGAATCGCTCGGCATCGACGCCGAGCGGGTGCCCGCCATGAACGCCGCGATCGAGCGGGTCGTGGCGAGTGCCGATCCAACCACCCAGCGCGTCGGGGTGTTCGACCTGTTCAATTCGGTCTGCCTCGACGGCGAGTTCATCGCCGAACTGCAGGGCGACCCCCGGGCCCGGGCCGACGGTCTGCACTTCAGTGACTTCATCGCCGACCAGCTGGCGGTGCAGATCGCGAACGAAGCGGCCACCCTGGGACCGCTCGCCGACGCCTGAAGTTCCGCCGTCAGGCGTCAGCCGCTCTCCGCCGCCCATTGGGCGTAGGCGGCTTCGATGATCGGCGCTGTCATCGCCCCGGCGTAGCGAAACGCGCCGGAAGACCAGGCCGGGCATGCCCCCGGTTCGATCGGCACCCCGTCGCCGAAACCGCCGGAACAAAAGTGGGTGCCGTCGCCCTCGCGCACGTAGTTGAACCCGATTCCGTCGGCGTCGACACCGCCCACGCAGGGTTCGTGATCGAGGCACGGCAGGGTTTCGGTGTAGTTCCCGTCGGCGTCGAGCACCGCCGCCGCCGCGTCGACGACGAATACCCCGTCGTCCTCACTCGCCAACTGGGCGAACAACGAGTTGAACGGCACCATGGCCTGTTCACCCCGTTCGGCGGCACCCCGGTTGTTGGCGAAGGTGGGCAGGTAGACGAATGCTCCGGTTTCGCGAAACCGATCGACGAGTCGACGCAGGTCGCTTTCGTACTTGGCGAACGACGCCTCGCCAACGAGCGGATCTCCGGCCTCGTCGGCCATGCAGTCGGTGAAGGTGTTGTTGCTGAACAGCAGGATCACCGCCCAGAACTCGCGGCCGACAAGGTCCTGCTCGACCGCGTCGAACCAGTCGCAGACAGAGCTACCGGGGAACGTCCGGGGGTACAGGTCGATGCGCAGCCCGGTATCGAGGGCGATGTCCACATGCTCCTGGACGCTGTGCGCCACCGAGTCGCCGTACAACGCGACCTGGTAGTTGGAGGGCTGGTCCGGGATACCGGCCCGGCCTGCCTCGTCGTAGAGGGGGTTCGGTGGGAGCGTCGTGGCCGGTGCGCTGGACGAAACCCCCGGAGCGTCGGTCTCATTCGGCGCCTCCGTCGGCGCCACCGTGGTCGCTTCGGCCGGGGTCGATTCGGGTGCGGAGGTGGGGGAGGGGGCCGCACCGTCGCCTCCGGACCCGCACGCCGCGGCGAACAAGGCGAGGGCAGCCACGATGCCGAGACGTCGGCGGGGGCGCGGTTCGACCTCTGGATTCATCGCTGCTCCTGTGCGGTTCGGCGGCGCCGCTCGGCGATTGCGACAGCCGCGTCCGCCGCCAAGAACAGCACACACAGCACCCCGAGTACGTGCACTGCATCAAAAAACTGCGGCCAACCAAAGTCGGGCGGGAACCGGTGTCGGTACTGCGCCACCGTCGTATACGCCCCGGACACCAGCAACAAGGCTGCGGCGACGAGCGCCGGTACCCGCCGCCACCTCGGAAACGACCGGGCGAGCGCATACGCCGCGCCGACCAGAACGGCGGCCAGGTGCCATCGCGGCAGGTTGACCAGGGCGAAACCGGTGACCAGGGCGGCCCCGGCGAACACGTAGGTGGTCGACCGCGGCGCCGCACCAGCCTCCGGGTCGCTGCGCCCCGTGAATTCGAGCATGGGCGCGTCGGCGGTCACCACGCCCGGGTCGGCCCGCCCTCGCCAGGCCAGGAGCGCGCACAGAAACACCGCGGCCAGCGAGAACGCGAGGCCAAACCAGACGAGGCGTTGGGGGGTCCAGCGCAATTCGATTCGAGCCCCGGGCGCGGCGCCGTCGACCAACCAGCCGTTGGCGTAGCCATCGACCAGCATCGGTGGACCGAGGTCGACCCCATCGATGGTGGCCTTCCAGCCGTCGCTGTAGCTCTGTCCGAGCACGAACCAGAACGGATCGTCGCCGGCGCCTGCGTCAACATCGACCGACATCGACGTGGCCGAGTGGTTCTCCACGGTGAGGGTTGGCGTGGCGGACGCGTCGACCGGCCTCTGCACGGCGGCTGAGCCGTCCTCGTTGGACAGCAGAGCGAGCCGGTCGATGTCGAGCCCGCTGGTACGCCCGCCGGTGGTGGTCAGGCGGTGTACGCCTTCGCTCAGCGCGAGGGCCGGGTCACACAGCTCCAGATCGAGCGGGCGACGCGCGAGTGCATCTTCGGTGGTTCCGGTTATCCGGACCGCAACCGGCTCACCGTCGAGCGCCAACAGATCGGAACGACAACCGGTGTCGAACCGGTCGTCGAGCACCACCGGAGCCGCCACCTGGCGGATCTCGGCGATGCCGACCGGCATCATGCGGCCGTTCCCGCTGTACCAGTCCTTGGCGAAGTGGGGTCGCACCTCGGCGATCTCGATTCGGAGCCGTTCACCGGCGATGGCGTTGGTCAGGGGAAGAGCGACTTCAACCGTCGCTCCGGGTTCATCCAGGTCGGCGATCTCCGGGACGGGAAATTCGATCGGCTCGCCACCGTCGGTGCTCACCCGGAGCTTCGTCGGCACCGAATGGTCGCCGTCGGCGAGGAACCGAATCGACAGTTCCTCAAAGCCGCGCACCGTACCGAATTCGAGCTCGATCCATTCACCGGTCGGATCGTCGAACCCGGTCTGCCAGGCCGTTCCCTCATCGGCATCCACCGCGCTGCGGCCTCGGGAGGCCAGGTCGCCGGCGAGACGCTCCGACGTCCAAACGGCGACCGCGCCCGACTCCACCCCGACGAACTCATCGATGACGTCGTCACTGATGTAGGCCGACAGGCGAGCCTCGCCCACGATGCCGAACGCGCGATCCGACCCCACCGTGAAGGTGCGGTCGAGGCGTTCTTCGCCGTCGAATCGCACCGGCTCCTGCGGGTCCGACCGCAGCCGGGTCACCACGAAGCCCACCCGGTGGCCCGTGTCGTCGACTTGATCGAGATCGGTGGGCAACCGAATGGACTCGTCGAACGAGAACCCGGCCACGGAAAGTTCGGCGAGGCCGACCCCGCTGAGACCGTTGTAGCGATCCCGCACGCCGACGTTGGTGTCTACCACCTCGATTTCGATGCGCTCATAGCTACCGTTGGGGACCGGGATCGTCTGGCCCGCAGCGAGGCGGGAACTGTCGTCGAGCGGGGCGAACACGGTCTCGTCATCGAGCCGGATTTCGACCTCCGTGATCCACCGGTTGCGGAAGCCGTTCAGCGGCTGCACCAGCGTGACCTCGTCGATGGTGTTGGGTTCGTCGAAATCCAGGCGAAGGTACTCACCAGTGACATCGGCGAACGCTCCGACCCGCCACGCCGTGTCGGGGTCACCGTCGAGGGCGAGCGACGGTCGGTTGTCGACCGTGAAGCTCACCGGGTTGCCGTAGTTGGTCGCCTGCACCCGACCACCGGTCTGCACCGAAACGGTTTGGGCGCCGGCGTCGGTACCGGGCACCACCACCAGGCGGTAGTCGCCCGGGTCGTACCGCAACGGTTCCTCGTCGGCGCGTTCGATGTAGCCGGTGTTTTCCCGGATGGTGCCCCACCGCCGAGCCTGTCTGCGATTGGTATCGGTGATGATCAGATCGGCGCCGGCGGCCAGCATCTGGTCGGCCATCGCCTGATCGGCCACCGCCGTCGCCGCGTACACCACCATCTGGTCGGCGTCGTAGAGGCCGAGGGCCGCGAGGTCGACCAGGCCCGAGCCATCGCCGGCCAGCAGCAGCGGACGGTCCGTGCCCCGCGCCCGCACGATGGCGAGCGGATCTTCGACCTCAAACACCGCCACCGCGGGTGGATGTTCGAGATCGTCGGGCAGGGCGAGGGCGATCTCGTCGCGCATTGGTTGTTCCGGGCCCGCGATGTTCGGCGTCGAGGGCCCGAAGCCCACCGGCTGGGTGAGGCCGGGCGTCGCCAGCAGGTCGGCCCACGTAACCACCGGCCGCGGGGTTCGGAATCGTTCGTACTGCAGGTCGGATCGCAGGGCAACGTCGCCGACGCCGAGCAGACGGGCGATCGGCGCGAGGTAGTCGGTGTCGTACAGCCCCTCCTGAAAGCCGCGGTCGAACGCCAGGAGGAGGTCGATGGACGGTTCGGAGCCAAAGGGCACCAACTCGCGTGCGACATACGGCCGGTCGGTCAGGCCGGGCGTCACCGGCTCGACCGTGTTGCCCCAGCGGTAGCTGCTGAAGTCGGCGCCCGGAACCTCGAGGATTCGGGTGCCGTGGTCGCCGGCATCGAGGTGCGACACCGCCTCCAGCCAGTACTCCGGAATCTGCTCGGGCCGCTGGAGATACCGGGCGACCATCTGGCCGTTGAACAACGGCGCCATGTTGGCGATCACCAGCACCGCGAGCCCGACCCGGGCCACCGATCCCGCACGCGGTAGCCGCTCGACCACCGCTGCGGCTCCGCCGCCGAGCAGCACCGAGGTTCCGAGGACCACCAGGGGCACGGCCCGCGGCGTGCTGCGCAATGCGAGGCCGGCGTCGGTTCGGGTGAAGTCGATGAACCAGCCGCCGAGCAACGACGGTGCATCGAACGGGTGGCCGCCGATCGAGATGAGCGCGCCGATCACGATCAGCCCGACGAAGAAGCCGCGGTGACGCCACCGACCGATCGCGCCAAACAGCAGGGCGAGGATCGGGAGCCCAAAACTGAGGATCAACACGATGGTTCGGGCGGTGTAGGCCCGGCTCGGTTCGACCCACTGACCGAGATGATCGTTGCCGTAGAAGAACCAGTACCCGAGCCCGCGCAGCACCTCGGGTGCGGTGGACGAATCGGCCACCGCTTCGTAGGTCTCGGTGAATCGAAGCACCGGCGGCCCGTTGGCGCCCTGCGTTCGCACCCCGATCACCCACCACAGGCCCGTGGCCGCGGTCAGCACGCCGATGCGCAGGGCCGGAGCGACGATCGACTTCAGCCGCTGCTCCGCGATCCCGATGTAGAGCAGCCACATCACCGGTCCGAGGCCGATGAGCAGCAGCGAGGTGGCGTTGACGCTGCCGATGGTGAGCGCCACCAACGCGAACAGCGCCGGATGGCGCCACCCGCGGGACCGATCGGACCGGATGGCGAGGCCGATCATCCACGGCAGCCCGGACCACGGCAAAAGCAGCGCCGAAATGCGGGCGTAGTAGGCAAGACCGTACGGCGTCAGCGCGTAGGCCAACATGGCGACGACCACGCCGCCGTGGCGCCAGCCCATGGTGCGCAGCAGCCACCGCATGCCGAGGCCCGCCAGCAAGATCGTGGTCCCGATCCACAGGCGCTGCGCCACCCAGTCCGGAAACCCCGCGACCTCCATGACCCAGTAGTACGGGCCCATGGGCCAGAGATAACCGATGTTTTGGTGCGGCACAGTGCCGAGGCCAACCTCGTTTTGCCACAGGTAGGGGGCGTCGGCAAGCAACCCCCCGGGATCGAGGTAGAGATACGGCTTGGTGTCGGCGCCGATTTGCCCGCGTTGGGTGAACAACAGCGGAACGTAGCTGATCAACGCCATCAAGATGACTTCCCAGCGGCCGCTCCGGGCGAGCCGACCGGCGGAAAACGTCGTCATCGGGAGCGGGGGAGGCCCTTCTTGCGGGCATCGTCGACGAGCACCTCGAGGGCGCCGCGCGCGGTGGCCTCCCAGGTGAACGACGAACCGTGGGCGAGGGCGCCGGTCGAGAGGCGCCGACGCTCGTCCTCGTCGGTCAACAGCTCGATGAGGTGGGACACAAACTCGTCGTCGGTGTCGGCGAGACGACCGCTGAGGCCATCGGCGACCGCGTCGCGATGTCCGGCGATGGCGGTGGCCACGGCAGGCGTGCCGCAGGCTGCGGCCTCGGTGAGCGTCATTCCCCACCCTTCGCTGATCGACGCGCTGGCCACCAGCCAGGCGCGGCGATACAGGTCCACCAGCTCATCGTCGTCGACGCGGCCGGGCAGGCGCACCCACGATTCGGCGTCGAGGTTGCGGATGAGCGCTTCGAGATTGTCGAGTTCGTAGCCCTCCCCGACGATCACCAACTCGGCGTCGGGGACGCGGCGCCGCACTCGGTCCATGAACCCGATGAGCGCCTCGAAGCGCTTGGACGGCATGAGCCGGCCAACGGCGACCACCAGCGGGGTTGGCGAGGGGTCGCCACCGGGGGAGAAGCGGGCCTCGATTCCCGGCGGCACGACGTGAACGCGTTCGGGCTTGAGGCCCATCTTGTTCACCAGCTCCTGGCGCGAGGAGTTCGACAAGGTGATGACCGGGGTCCGGCGGTACAGCGGCGGGGCCAGCCGCTGTTCGAACGTGACGCCGAGTTGGGCCCAGCGGGGCGACAACACCAGCGGCCACATCTTCTCGTGGTGGTGGTGCAGGAACACCGCCCGCGGGCCACGGGCCCAGGCGGGGGAGAGGAACGGCATACCGTTCCAGATCTCGATCAGTGCGTCGCGGCCACCGTGACGACCGGCGAGTTCGGAGAGCACCGCTCGGGGAAAAACCAGGTAGCGGCCGGCCTTGCGTACGACTTTGTAGCCATCACGAACGGCTTCGGGCGGCGATCCCTGGGCCCAGCTGGTGCGCATGGTCACCTCGAGCCCGGCCTGCGCCCAGATCCGGGCGACGGTCGCCGCGTGAATCTCGCTGCCCCCGGCTTCGATGTCGGCAAGATCGCGCCAGGCCAGGATGTGGATCCGCTCGATGCCGCCCGACGCCGCGAGGTCGCCGAGTTTGGCGAGCTGATCGGGATCGAGACCAGCGGCAGGGGTCGTCAGACGGCGGGAGCGGTGCACCACGGCAGACTACTTGGCCCACCACGGCGAGTGGTCGCATTCACCCCCGTTATCCATTGCCAGCCACTAGCGTGGACGCCGTGGCGCATTGTGTCGTGGTGATTCCCGCCTTCAACGAAGAACTGTCGCTTCCCGCCGTGCTGGCGGAGCTCCGGCGCGTCGTACCCGAGCTCGACGTGGTCGTGGTCAACGACGGCTCAGCCGACAAAACCGAGCGGGTCGCCACCGAGGGTGGTGCCACCGTGGTCTCCCTGCCGTTCAACCTCGGTATCGGCGGGGCCCTTCGGGCGGGATTCCGCTACGCCGTCGAGCACGGGTACGAACGAGCGGTGCAATTCGATGCCGACGGTCAACACGACGCCGGTCAGATCCAGAATCTGCTGCGCGGCCTCGACGACGGCGCCGACATGGTGATCGGCAATCGGTTCGGCAGCGGCAGCGACTACGCCGTCGGGCAGACGCGGGGCCTCGCCATGGGGTTGCTTCGCTTCCTGACCCGTCGCCTCGCCGGAAAACACTTCACCGACACGTCCTCGGGGTTTCGGGCGGTGCAGGGGTCGCTGCTGGAGCGATTCGCCCGCGACTACCCGGTCGAATACATGGATTCGGTGGAGACGCTCATCAGTTCGTGTCGCGCCGGCTTCGATGTGCGCGAGGTCGACACCGTCATGCATCAGCGCGCCGGCGGCCAACCGTCCAACCGCAGCTTCCGCCTGCTCTACAACTACGCCCGACTCCTGGTCGTGATCGGCACCTCCGGGCTGCGCCGCCGAGCCACATGAAGCCACCGAAGGGCACCCCGTCATGAGTGCGCAGGCTCACGCCCTCGTGGCCGTGCTGTCGATCGGCACCATCTTGTTCATCCTTCGGCTGGTGTCGCGCGGCGTGCTGAAGGCCAAATACTCGTTGCTGTGGTTGACGATCGGCGTGTTCGTCGCCGCCATGGCCGCCGTGCCGAGCCTGCTCGATACCGTCGCCGACGCGCTCGGCGTCTCGTACCCACCGGCGTTGTGGCTGATGATGGGCATGGCGTTCCTTTTCGTGCTCGCAGTGCATTTCTCCTGGGAACTGAGCCGGATGGAGGGGCGGGTGCGCACCCTCGCCGAGGAGGTTGCGCTGCTGCGGACCCGGCTCGATGATCCCGGGCCGGGCGCCGAAAAGGCCGATCTCGGCGCCGGTGAGACCCTCGACCGGCCTGAATCCGGTCTGCGCTAGATTCTCCCGATGCGATCGTCGCTTCAAAAAGCCATCGACACCATCACGTTCCCGTTCCGGGCCCTGACCCTGTTCGAAGAGGATCGGTTCGGGCTGTCGTCGCTCGCCACCGAGCGCTTTGACTACGTCGCCCGCCATGTACGGGGCCATTGTCTCGACCTGGGTTGCGGTCGCCACGACCGCTTCATCCAGAACCACCTCGGCGGCAAGGGCGTCGGCATCGATGTCTTTGCCTACGAAGGGCTCACCCCCGACCAGATCGTTGAGGATCCGACCGATCTACCGTTTCCGGATGGTTCGTTCGCCACCGTCACGCTGATCGCCAACTTCAATCACATCCCCGAACCGGTCCGGGACCCGGAGTTGGCCGAGGTGTTCCGGGTACTCGAGCCCGGCGGCAACGTGATCATCACCATGGGCAACCCGCTGGCGGAAATCCTCGTCCACAAGCTCGTCGAGGGCTACGACCGGGTCCTCGGCACCAACATCGACATGGACGGCGAGCGCGGTATGCACGAGGACGAGGATTTCTTCGTGCCGAACCGCGAGATCGCCGAACGACTGGGCCGGGCCGGTTTCACCGGTAGCGAGCTGCACTATTTCGGCACCCAGTGGGGGCTCAACCACCTGATGATCGGCACCAAGCCGTAACTCGACAGGTCCGATCGGACCTAACCCCTCGTCACCGCGCTCGTGCATAGTGGAACCACATGTTGTGGGATCGACTGGTAGAAACAGCCGCGGCTGCGCCGCGGCTCGTCTTCGTCGTTCTCGGCGCGCTCACCCTGCTCCTCGGCATCGGTATTCCTCGCCTGACCGTGGCGACCGAACCCGACGCCTTCGTCATCGTTGACTCCCCGGAGGGCCGGGACTACGCGCAGTTCCAGGAGACGTTCGGGTCGGACGACGTCAACTATTTCCGGATCGAGCTGGATGACCCGCTGAATCCGGAAAACCTCGCGCTTCTCGAGGCGCTGCACCGCGAGGTCGAGAAGGTTCCCCACGTCAAGACCGTGCAGTCGATCGCTGCGGACTCCTTCATCGGGATCTTCGATATCGAAAACCCCGACCACACCGACCTGATCCGCAACGCACCCCTCGTGGAGGGCAGCCTGTACTCCGAGGAGCCGGGCCGAGCCCACCTGGCGCTGTTCGCGGGGATCAACCTGATCGACGAGGACGGAAACAAACTTCGCGCCCCGGAATTCAAAGAGCACGTCGACGGCCTCTTCGCCGCCATCGACGCCGTCGAGACGCCGGAGTTCCAACCGCAGGTGGCCTCAACCCTTGTCGTGTCGGCGCAGAACGGGGAACTGGTTTCGATGTGGATCGGAATCGGCACCGGCCTGTTGTTCGTCCTCATCGCGCTGTTGGTCGGCATCGCGTTCGGGTCGTGGCGGGCGCCGGTGCTCCCGTTGGCAATCGTTTCGCTGTCGCTGGTGTGGACGCTGGGGATCATGGGTTGGGCCGGGCTCCAGCTCAACGCGTTCAGCCAGGTGCTCATCATGCTCGTGCTCATCGCCGGCGTCGCCGACGGCGTGCACGTGCTCCATCGCTACGCCACGGCGACGGAACAGTTCTCCAGCCTCGAACCGCGCCAGGCGGCGATCGATGCCGTCCAGGAGAAGCGGCCCGCGATCGTGTTCACCAGCCTCACGACCGCGGCGGGCTTTGGGAGCTTCGTCTTCATCGACTTCGAGCCCCTCGCCCAAATCGGCCTGTTCGGCGCCATCGGGGTGCTGGCCGCAATGTTGGTCACCCTCGTGCTGAGCCCGACCCTGCTACCGAGAATCTCTGGACAGCATCGACCGCCGACCCTGACGCTCGTCGGCACCGTGGTTGAGCGGGTGGTCACGGCCAGCTACCGCCACCGGATCGCCGTCGCGGCCGGCACCACCGCGGTCGTGGTGCTGGCCCTCATCGGGGTAACCCGCACCCAGCTCGGCTTCGACATCAACTCCTGGGTCGGGCAGACCGAGACCACGCGGCTCCTGGACCGGCTCGCCGAGGTCGACGGGGTGGGTGCCACCCTGCAGGTGACGGTCCGCCCCGCCGGTGTTGATGACGTCCGCAACCCGGACTTCGCCCGGACGCTCGACGAGATGCAGACCTTTGTGCAACAGCAGCCATACGCGGGATCCACTCCCAACCCACAGCCGAGCATCATCGACATCTACCGACTGCTGCCCGCGATTGCGGCGGACCCGCTCGTGGAGCAACTCGGTCTGGTGTCGGAGGACGGCCGCACCGCCCGACTCACCTTCGCCACCAACTACCCCGACGACATCAGCATCGCCGGGGAGGTACGCGATATCGAGGCGGGCCTCGAGAACATCGTGGGGCCCCAGGCCGATGTGACGGTTACGGGGATCTACCCGGCCGTCATGCAGAGCGCCACCACCGCGCTCAGCACCTCGGTACGCTCCTACGCCCTGGCGCTGGCCCTCATCTCGTTGCTGATGGTGGTGGCCGTTCGCCGGCTCGGCCGTGGTCTCGTGGCGATGATCCCGAACGTGCTGCCCGCCCTGGCCCTTATGGGGGCCATGGGCTTCTTCGGGATCGCGATCGATCCGATCACGGTCGTGGTCGGCGCCATCGTGATCGGCATCAGCGTCGACGACACGGTGCACCTGATCCACGACGTGTATCTGCGCCCCATGTCATCGCCCACCCGGCTCGGCCACCTGCAACAGGCGGCCCGGAACGCCGGCGGCGCGGTGTGCACCACGACGTTGATCGTGGCGGCGGGGTTCGTGACGTTCCTGTTCTTCCCGGTACCGGCGCTGCGCACGCTCGGGATGCTCAGTGCCGCCGCGCTGTTGATGGCCCTGCTCGCCGACCTGGTGGTCCTACCAGCATTGGTCGGCCTGCTCGACGACGTGCAACAGCGCAAAAGGAATGCGCAGCCCACCTAGACCCCGGCTAGGGATCTAGGCGTCGGCGCCGAGCTCGAACTCGAGCAGCTCCCGCGACAGCAACCACGCCACCAGGGCGTCTCGGTTGACTTGGGCATCGTTGGGACCGCCCGCCGAGATGACCTTGTCGATCGCCCGCCGGTGATCGGCTTTGACCTTGCCCTCTTCAACGCCCAGGCGGGCAGCGACCGCTCGGAACGAATTCGGTCGACGCGTGTAATACGGCGGCAGCCGCAGGTAGCCCTCATAGATCAGGCGCAACGAGCGCAGCTCGTTCTCGGTGAAATGCACGGAGCGTTCTTCGATGGTGAGGCCGTCGTCGGCGGCCGAGCCGAGGTTCGGGGGCTTGGGGAGCTGCCCATCGGGTACGACCAGGACGACGGCGTAGTCCTGCGACCCGGGAAAGCGCAACCAGCTGTGATGGTGCACAATCCGTCGTTTCGAACTGGCGGCGGTGGGCGCGACCTCGAGCTCTCCACTGGACTCCACCAGGTGAAACGTACGTCGGCCGGTGTTTTGCACGACCCAGCAGTCCTGCTCGAACGACACGACGGCGGCCCGACGGGAGATCTTCCGATCACTGTCGGACAGGATCACGTCACATTCCGGGGCTCGGCCGATCACCAGTTGCTGGTCTTGGGCGAGGGCGTGGGTGGCGTGGCGGTGGTGAACAAACACACTTCCAGTGTGCGGGGTTCCGCGGCCGGCGACAAG
>CALHYX010000045.1 GCA_938041035.1 uncultured Acidimicrobiales bacterium
ATACTCCAAACCAGGGGCCGCATCGGCACCGAGATGGTGATCAGCACACCCAAAAGCGGGAGCGGGAGACTCATCGACCTCGACACCGAAACAACACGCCGCCTCGTCAAGCACCAACAGCGTCAGGCGGTGGGGAGCGAGCGGCTGGGACTGGTGAATCCGGATCGGTTCGTGTTTCTCACGCCCGCTTTCGCCCCGGTGCGGCCCGACTATCTCTCCGAACGATTCCTGCGCATCAGCCGGCACCTCGGGCTCCCGAGGATCCGGTTTCACGATCTACGGCACACCTACGCCACGATCGCACTGGCATCGGGCGTACCGATCCACGTCGTATCCGAACGGCTCGGCCACATGAACAGCTCCGTCACGCTGAACGTCTACTCACACGTCATGCCCGGCATGCAAGCCGACGCAGCCCAATCCATCGCCGACTACGTCACGGGCTCACACCTCGGCGAGCGAGCGTCGGATTCCGCGGCCAGGCTCGCCCAGAACACTCGGCATGGACCCTGGCAGCATCATCTCCAGCAACACAAGTAGCCCTAGCGACACTGTGATTATGCGCTGCCGGTCACCAACGGGGGACTGCCACACTTCGCCGGTTCTGTGACGCGAGCCGTGGCGTTCGGGGTCGCGATTATCGGGCGGGTTCGCGTTGTGCTAGCAACCGGTGGCGTCGCGAAGCACTTGGCAGGCTTGGGCACGTCGAGGTGCCTTGAGCTTGGTGACCTGTCGCCCAAAGGCGGTACGAGGAATCGTGTGGATGTTGTCGAAGTTGACGACGCAGTCCGTCGGAACACCGTCGTCAGGTGTCAGCGCGAGCTCAGACACAAGATCGCGGACCGTCCGGGTGATGGCAGCGACCACAACCGACCCGATTCGATCAGCCACGGGGTCGCGAGTGAGAACCAACACGGGGCGGTCGCCGCCCGGTGTTTGTGCGAACCAGACCTCACCGTGTTGCATCGGCCCAATCCGACCAGTCTTCGGCGGGTCCCCACTCGGCGATTTGGCCGATGGCTGACTCGTCGTTGGTGAGAGGAGCGTCCAGCCATTTTTCGGCGTCGTGTTCGGTAGCGAGTCGGGTCAGGTGCCGGTGAAGTGCGTCGCGCAGCAGTTCGGACTTGTCGATACCAAGCTCATCGGCCCATCGCTGGGCGGCCGTGGCCTCATCGTCGTCGACCCGGAAACTGATCATTGTCATACGTTCAAGGTACAGCGTATGACGTTCGATGGCAATGCAGCTGTGCGGCACTCGCCCAGAATCACGACCTCGCCCACTGCGGCCCGCTCGTATCGGCCCGGATGCGGTGCTCGGGAATTGAGGATCGCTTGTTACGTCGGCCAGGCGCTCAGGTCGATATCGATACCGAACAAGACGATGGATCCGTCAGCGACGAGTTGGGCCGTGATCGTTACTGCTGACACGAGGACGCCGGTTCCGACGAGGTAGCGGTAGTCGTCGCGATCGGGATAGAGGGCTGGCAACTCTTCAAACCGTTCGGCAATGACTGCCGACAGCGATGGCAGATCGATGAGCAGGAAGTCGCTGGCGGATGGTTCGCCGTTGGGTCCACGCGATTGGTCGAGCTGTGCGTCGAGTTCTATGAAGAATTGAGGGTCGACGCGGACGTTCGGGGGTCACCGTGCCCGGTGGTCGCTCTCGGTTGCGGCGATGCGAGCGTCGGCTTTGAGCCTGGCACGTTCGGTCACTGCGGTCGGGATCTTGTCGGGATCGGTGATGACGCTCTCCCGGATGACCTGATCTCGTTCGTCTGGACTCAACGCCAGCAGTTCTTCGGCAGTCCAGATTTTGTTCTCGGCCATGCAGCAACACTACCCCAGCGGTATGACGCTCAACTCCGTCGTCTCGATGCCCGATCCATAAAACCGCCCAGAATCATGCCTGCAGGCGATCAGCAGGCACTCGGTATCGGCCCAAGCGTGACGTCACAGAATCACGGGCAGATCGACACAACTGTGACCCTTCGCACTAGCGAGCGGCCGGCTTCACGTTGCGACGGCGCCACGATGGGTCCGCTTGCGTAAGCAACAGCTAGCAGAACCCAGACTCAGATCCTAGTCGCCCTCGTCAGAGCGGGCTCGTGAGCCCGTCGGGATGTCAGCGCTCCCGCTTTCCGTTCGCTCATCCCTGTGCGATCCGGAGACATGCGCAGTCGCTCCACCGACCGGCGCGGCCAGTCGAGCTGCCCTATTGTGAGTGAACCGCACTTCGTCATTGATACGTCGAGAAGGACATGAAGGAAAATCACCACGCATGGTCCGGTCTGACGATCGACTGCGCCGATCCGGCTTTGCTCGGCAAATTCTGGGGTGAGCTGCTTGGTCTTGCGGCGAGCGAACCAATGCCTGGCTGGGTACGCCTGGGAGAACTCGGTGGGTCATTGCCGGTGATCAACTTCCAGCCGGTTCCGGAAGCCAAGACTGCGAAGGTTCGGATCCACATCGATGTGCGGGTCGACGACATTTCTCCCGCTGCTGCCCAGGTAGTGGAGTTGGGCGGTCGATCACTCGACCGACGCTACGACTATGACGAGGGCGTTGTGCTCACAATGGCTGACCCCGAAGGCAACGAGTTCTGTCTCGTGCAGTACTTCGGGTCCAACGGCGATGAGCGCTGACGGAGTCTTCTTGAGGGGCGTGGCGCACCAACTCTTCTGGCTCCAGCTGCGTGAAGTGATTCGTACGGGAACGCCACTCAAACGGGAACTGCCGCACGGCTACAAGACACCCGATATCAGCAGCGCAGAATGCTCACCCCGACCGTGGGCGACCTGCCCGGTAACGGCCCCGGTGCGGTGCCCGGTAACGGCGGCTTGCTGGGTTCAACTCGAACCTGAGTTTCGTCGGGGCGTGCAGTCGTGCGGGCGGACTCGGCGACGACGAACCAGGCGGCCATCGTTGCGCAGGGGCGTGGACGTCGTTCCAACCGGGTTTTAACCTCGCAGTCACTGAGCGACGCAAGCTCGCTCCCGAGTAGGTGCCGGAATCGCAGGCACTACGCAGATTCCGCAATCTGCAGCTGTGTCATGCCCTTGTTGGGTCACCCGGCGAACAGGCGGTTGAGCTGGTGATCAAGGGCGGCGATGACCTCTTCGGCGGTGTGCATGCCGTCGAGCACCCACAGAGACAAGCCGGTCACCAGGGTCATCAACAGGGTGGCTTCGGTGTCGATGTCGACGTCCTCGCCCAGCCCGGCTCGCTCCAGATGGTCGACGATCGTGGCGTGGCCGAGTCGGGGAACGGCATAGGAATCCTCGGGGGCCGAACCCCGGTCCATCAGCCACGACGTGTGCAGGGACACATACATCAACATGGCGATCCGGCTGTCGTCGTCGGTGGGAATGAACGAGATCAGCATCGCTCGGAGGCCTTCCCGGGGGCTGCCGTCGGTGGCCTCCAGGCGGTCGATCAGCCGTGCCGTTGAGCGAGCGGCGACGTCCTCTTGTACCGCGAGCAGTAGTTCGTCCCGCGTGCCGAAGTAGTACTGCACCAGGCGGACCGACACGCCGGCTTCGGTGGCGATGCTGCGGAACGTGGCGCCGCTCAACCCGCCGTCGAGGATGATCCGACCGACAGCGTCGAGGATCTGGCGGCGACGTTCTTCCCTGCTCGGGGATGGGGATGGGGGTCGGGATGGGGATGGGGTCACGGTCTTCTCCGGCGGCACCAACCCAACCTATCGGTCTCGGTTGATACATTCGTACCAAAGTCATGGTACACTCGTACCATGATGACGAAGAAGTCCGATGAGAAGACGTACCTCGCCCGATGGAAGAGCGAGAAGGCCGAGCAACACTTCCGGCGGGTCGACGATGAGCTCTGGGCCACCGCGACCGACACCCGACCGACCGAACAGGTCGTCGACACCCGGTTCGGCCCGACGCAGTGCTACCGGTGGCCGGGCTCGGGAACGCCCATCGTGTTCCTCCACGGAATGGGCGACACCTCGCGGCGGTGGGTGTCGTACGCCGAGGCGCTACCCGACCGCGACCGGTATGCCCTCGACGTCATGGGCGAGGTCGGGCGGAGCGAGCAGCGGGAGCCCTTCACGAGCGGCGAGGACTACGGCCCGTGGCTCGACGATGCCCTCGATGCGCTCGGCATCGATCAGGCCCACATCGTCGGTATGTCGCTCGGCGGGTACGTCGCCCTTCAGCTCGGCGCCCAGAACCCCGACCGAATCTCGTCGCTCATCCTCTTCGACCCGGTCGGCATCGTGAAGCTCCGCCTGGCCCGCTTCATGCGCTGGGGGGTGAAGAACGGCGTCGCCGCGATGATGCCCCGGTCGATGCGAACCCGCCTGGCGAAGCGCCAGGGAATGCCGCCGCTCGCCGACAAAGACGAGGCGAAACTGCTGGTCCATGCGCAGCGATTTCACCCGCCGGTGTTCCCACCGCTCGAACCGCTGGCCGACGACGACCTCGGCCGCATCACGGCCCCGGTCCACGTGCTCATCGGTGGTTCGTCCCCGGCCTTCGACGCCGATCCGATGGCGACCCGGGTATCGGAGGTGTTCGAGAAAGGCGTAGCCGAAGTGCTCGACGGCGCCGGCCACGCGCTGGCCCTCACCCACCCCGATCGCTGCCTCGCGCGGCTTCGCGATCTGCCCCGCTGACTACTCGCGTCGGCGGGCTCGGGCGATCTCGCGGTCGGCGTCGCGGTCGGCATCTCGCTTGGCGATGGTCTCGCGGCGGTCGACCACGTTCTTGCCCTTGGCCAGCCCGAGCTCCAATTTCACGTTGCCGTTCAGGAAGTACATCGACATCGGCACCAGCGTGAGTCGCTGTTGATCCATGCGCGAACCCAGCTTCTGGATCTCGCGCCGATGCATCAGCAGCTTGCGTTTCCGGGTCGGTTCGTGGCTGAACATGTCGGCCGTGGCCTTCGAGTACGGGTTGATGTGCATGTTCACCAGGAACAGCTCGCCGTCCTCGACCCGGGCGAACGCCTCGCCGATCGTGGCCTGCGCTTCGCGCAGCGACTTGACCTCGCTGCCCTTCAGGACGATGCCGGCCTCGAACGTGTCGAGGATCTCGAAGTTCCGGCGCGCCTGCCGGTTGGTGGCGATCACGGAATTGTTGGAGTCCCGCTCGCTCTTGGTCTTCTTGCCCTTGGCCATCGCGGAGTTGAGCGTAGCGGGGTGGGTGGGCCGAGTCGCCTGGTTAGTCTCACCCGCATGGCCGAACGAGCCGAACCGACCGCCGTCCACCTGGCGAGCGCCACCCTCGAAGCCATGGTGGCGTGGGCCAAAACCTGCCTCCCGGCCGAGGCGTGCGGGTTGTTCACCGGCCAACCGGGCGGACGCACCATCGACGTGTTCCACCCCACGACCAACACGGCAGCGTCGGCGGAGATCTACGTGATCGACGGCCGCGAGATGCTCGATATCGAGGCCGCAGCCGAAGCGGCGGGCACCGAAGTGCTCGGCGTGATGCACAGTCACCCGCACACCGAGGCCTACCCGTCGACCACCGACATCGCCGACGCGGCCCGCTTTGACCCCTTCGGCGTGTGGATCTTCGTCATCGTGTCGCTCGCACTGCCGGAGCCGGCGACCCGGGCGTTCTCGATCAGGGACGGCGCGGTCACCGAACATGAACTCGTCGTCGTAGCCTGAACGGCGATGGATACCCGCCCGATCGGCGTTTTCGACAGCGGTTTCGGCGGCCTCACGGTCGCCCGCGCCATGATCGACCTCCTGCCCGACGAGCAACTCATCTACGTGGGCGATACCGGCCGCTATCCCTACGGGCCGCGCGAACTTGGCGAAGTGCGCGACTTCGCCATCGAGATCGCCCAGTATCTCGTGGCCGAACACGACGTGAAGATGATCGTCGTCGCCTGCAACACGGCATCGGCGGCGGCCCTCGAGGATCTGCGCGAGGAGATCGACCGTCCGGTGATCGGCGTCATCGAACCGGGCGTGCGGTCGTTGCTGGAGGTGACCGAGACCGGCCGCGTCGGCGTGATCGGCACCGTGGGGACGATCGGCAGCGGTGCATACCAGACGCTCGTGGCCGAACTGGGGCCCGAGCGCGACCTCACCTGTGCCGCGTGTCCGGGGTTCGTCGAGTTTGTCGAGCGCGGCGAAACCCGCAGCGACCAGGTCCGCGTGCTCGCAAACCGCCTGCTCGCGCCGATCCGCGACGCCAAGGTCGACGCCTTGCTACTCGGTTGCACCCACTACCCGTTTCTGGCTCGGACGATCTCGGAGTCGCTGGGTCGTGGGGTCGTGCTGGTGTCATCGGCGGATGAGACCGCGTTCGAAGTTCGACGGATATTGGAGGGAAGCGCGCTGGCGTGCGATGCTGGCGCCCCGGATCGCCAGCATCGTTTCCTTTCGTCCGGAGACGTCGACTGGTTCGAAGAACTAGGACGACGTTTGCTTGGGCCCGAGCTCCTTCAGGCCGAAGCTGTTGGGTGGGACCAGTCGGTGGATTCGACACGGCCGAGAGGCGGTTCGAGCGACCGGCATGAGACGAACTAAGGCGCTATGACGATCCGCATCACGATCCTGGGCTGTGCCGGCTCCTTTGCCGGCGCCGATCAGGTTTGCACCGGGTACATGATCCAGGCCGCGGGCAAGAACGTGCTGCTCGATTGCGGTAGCGGGGTTCTGGCCCAATGGCAGCGCCACTTGCCGCTGAGCGAGATCGACGCGGTCGTCACCACCCACTGCCACCCGGACCACTGGCTCGATCTGCCCGTACTGCGGAACGCCCTCCGGTATGTCCTGCTCGTCGAAAGGGTTCCCGTCTACGGCACGGCCGAAACCCACGGGATGGCCCGCACGTTGCTCGACGACGAGCTGGCGCCCACGTTTGACTGGACCACCATCGACGAGACGTCCGAGGTGACCATCGGCGAACAGCGGTGGACCTTTTCGCGTACCGATCACCCGGTCGAGACCCTGGCGTGCCGGGTCGACGTGGGCGAAACCTCGTTTGCGTTCAGCTCCGACACCGGCCCCGGATGGGATGTGGGCGCACTGGGCCCGGACATCGATCTGTTCTTGTGCGAAGCCTCGCTGCCCAACGACCAGGAAGGACTGGCCCCGCACCTCAGCGGCGGGCAGGCCGGAACGATGGCGAGGGCCAACGACGTCGGCCGCCTCGTCATCACCCACATCGTTCCGGGCAATGACGGCGCGTTGCACCGCTCGGAGGCCGAAGTGGCCTACGGTGCTGCGGTCGACCTGGCTGAGATCGGCGCCACCTTCGAGGTCTGACCTCGGGCGCCGCGGCCAGGCCCCACCGCCCCCTGAGGAGACCCAGTGAGACCAGACGGCCGCAAACCCGACGAACTTCGTGAGGTGTCGTTCCAGCGCGACTTCACCACCATGGCCAACGGTTCGGCCCTGGTGGCCTTCGGCGACACCCGCGTGCTGTGCACGGCATCGATCGAAGCCGACGTCCCCCGCTGGATGAAGGGTAAGGGTGAGGGCTGGGTCACCGCTGAATACTCGATGCTTCCCGGCTCCTCACCCGAACGGATCCGACGGCGCACGTCGGGCCGTACCCAGGAGATCCAGCGGCTGATCGGTCGATCGCTGCGCAGCGTGTGCGACATGGTCGCGCTGGGGGAGCGGTCGATCACCGTCGACTGCGATGTCCTTCAGGCCGATGGTGGCACGCGGACCGCGTCGATCTGTGGCGGTTACATCGCCCTGCACGACGCACTCACCCGTCTGGTGCAACTCGGCGAACTCGACGCCAACCCGCTCACCACCGAATGCGCGGCCATCTCGGTCGGCATCATCGACGGCGAAGCGCGGCTCGACCTGCCCTACGTCGAGGACTCCACCGCCGAGGTCGACATGAACGTGGTGATGACCGGCTCCGGTGAATTCGTCGAGGTGCAGGGCACCGCCGAGGGCGCGACGTTCTCGCGCGGCCAGCTCGATGCACTGCTCGGCCTGGCCGAGAAGGGCATTGGCGAAATCGCCGAGATGCAACGCGCGATCCTGGCCGATCCACCGGCGGCTCGATGAGCGATGAGCTGGTGGTGGCTTCGGCCAACCCCGACAAGGTGGCCGAGATCGAGGCCATCCTCGGCGCCTACGTCGAACTGCTTCCCCGCCCGGCCGACCTGGCCGACGTGGTGGAGGACGGCGACACCCTCGAAGCGAACGCCCGGCTCAAAGCCGTCGCGGTGATGGAGGCCAGCGGCAACGCCGCGGTCGCCGATGACACCGGCTTGGAGGTCGACGAACTCGACGGTGCCCCCGGTGTGTACTCGGCCCGCTTCGCCGGCGAGAACGCCACGTACGCCGACAACGTCGGCAAGCTGCTCGCGCTGCTGGCGGGGCTGCCCGACTACCGGCGCAAGGCCCGGTTTCGCACGGTGGCCCTCGTGGCCTGGCCCGATGGAACCGAGCTGGCGGTCGAAGGGGTGGTCGAGGGCATCATCACGCTCGAACCCCGCGGCGAGGGCGGGTTCGGGTACGACTCGGTGTTCCTCCCCGATGAATCCCGCGACCAGACCTTTGCCGAGATGGGCGACGAAAAGCACGCGATCTCGCATCGCGGCCGGGCGTTTCGCGCCCTGGCCGCCGAGCTGGCGAAACGCCAGGGTTAGCGGCATCGACCGGGCCGGGTGAGGCGTACCGCTGCGCCGCGACGCCGGCGCGCCGCTACCCTTGATCCTCGCTACGCGGACGTGGCGGAATTGGCAGACGCGCCAGGTTTAGGTCCTGGTGCCCGGAAGGGTGTGGGGGTTCAAGTCCCCCCGTCCGCACCAGCGTGGAACCGACAGCGCGAACGTGAGTTTGCTCAAACGTTCCCGAGCAGCGGCGAGTGGAAACGCACCATGTCGTCGCGAAACACCTGCGGCTCGTCGCCCGCCCCGCCGATCGATGCGCCGGTGCGGCCGTGCCCGCCCTTCAGCGCGGTGACGAACCCGTCGTAGTCGGTGAGGGCGGCGTCGGGCTCGCCGGTGCGCGGGTCGATCATGGCGCCGTCGTCGGCCAACATGATGGTCGGCGCCTCCGGGGCCACCATGGCGTCCTCGATCTCGTGCACCGCTTCGAGGCGATCGAAGCTGTGGTGGGCGTTGGCCACCACGCGAATGGTCGCGTCGGCACCGCCCACGGCCATGGCGTGGGCCTGGGCCTGAGCCTGCTGCACCGAGCACCATTCGTCGCGCTCGCCGATGATCGAGCGGTAGCGGGTGGACCCGATTTCCGGGTCCAGGAACTGATGGCCGCACCACGGGTACACGGCGTAGACGGCCGCCAGACCCACGTCGGTTCCGACGATCGGGTCGGCGAAGCGCCGGCACGCCGCAATGGTCACGGCGGAGCCGCCCCGGCTGTGGCCCTGGGCGGCGATGCGATCGGCGTCGATCTCGGGCCGCTGCCGCAGCGCCCGCAGCGTTGCCAACACGTCGAAGGCGCTCGCGGCAAAGCTGTATGCGGTCTGATCGGCGACGGTCGATGACACTGCTCGGGGCCCGAACGGGTCGATCACGCACACGGCGAACCCGAGTTCGAACAAGGTCTCGGCGTGCGCCTCGTGGTTCGGGCCGACCCCCAGGCTGCCCGGGACCACGATGACCGTCGGGTGCGGCTCGGGGGAGTCGGGGACGAAGAGCTTGGCGTCGATCTCGACCGGCTCGCCGCCGGCCGGGTCGGTGATCGCCTCGACGTAGTTCGCCGGGTTGGCGCTCTCGATGGTGAGGTTCTCGCCCTCGACCCCTCGATAGGTCACCTGGTCGTCGCGGTACCGAGTGGTTCGTTCGCTCATGTCAGCCCCCTGATCGCGCCGGATGCGGCGCGTCGCACCGTATCGCCGCCCGATGCACGGGCGCCACGCGCCAACCGTCCAGCCCGGCCCGACGGACGCTTGTCATTCGCGCTTTCATCGAACGCCGAGGGGTCAGACCCCACGAAATGCCCAAATGAACTTAAGGAGGTCAGGCCCCACGAAGACGGGGGGGTCAGACCCCACGAAACGACGGGCTGAACCGCCATAGTGCCCAAATGAACCTAAAGGGGGGTCAGACCCCACGAAGGTGGGGGGTCATGAAGATGGGGGGTCAGACCCCACGAAACGACGGGCTGCACCGCCGTAATGTCCAAACGAACGTAAAGGGGGGGGGTCAGACCCCCCGAAGAAAGGCGTCAGATTGCGGGAGTCTGGTTTGCCGAGCTAGCTGCGCAGGAACGCTCGGGGTGATGAGCCGAGCTCGGCTTTGAAGGCGGAGACGAACGAGCTGGGCGACGCGTAACCGACGGCGACCGCGGTTTCGGTCACCGTCGCGCCCTGAGCGAGCATGCTCACCGCTGCA
>CALHYX010000046.1 GCA_938041035.1 uncultured Acidimicrobiales bacterium
GAGGTCGCGGACCCCACGAGGGTGAACCCATCGGTCGCGTCGATGACCATCCCTGCTGTCCGGAGGAACGAGGGATGGTCATCGATGACGAACACGCCGATCGGTTGGGCGGCTAGTTCCAGCCGAGCCATTGGCCCGTCACGACGTTGATCTTGCCGGTTCGGTTGACGCCGTTCACGCCGTTGCAGGAGGACTTGCCGCTGCCCGGGTTGTAGTTCGGATGGGAATCGACCACGACGGCGACGTCGTCGACGTAGACCCGGAACACGTACCGGTTGTCGGGCTTGAAGGCGTTGCACACGTTGTCGTAGTCGAACGAGATGCTCACGACGTCGGCGGCGCCGGCGAGCGAGGAGAAGGCGCTGCTGCTGACCGTGCCCGACCCGTCGTCGCGGCCGGCGTCGACCACCCGCATGGCTCGGCGACCCTCGACCTTGACCTCGAGGCTGCCCTGGACGTCCCACACGCTGATGGAGATGGCCCTTTTTGTCGGTGCCGGAGGTGGTGGTGGAGGCGGCGGCGGTGGAGGAGGAGGGGGTGGAGGCGGCGGCGGTGGGGGAGGCGGCGGCGGTGGCGGCGGTGGCGGTGGCGGAGGCGGCTCGGTCGGCGGTGGTGGGGGAGGCGGCGGTGGTGGGGGTGGCGGCGGCGGTGTCGGGGCCGCGGTGGTTTCGGGGGCCGCGGTGGTTGGCGCCGCGGACGGGGTGGGAGCGGTGGTTGTTGCCGGAGCCGTCGTCTCGACGGGGAGCGCCACGGTGGTGGTCGCGATCGGCTGATCGATCGGCACGTCGGGGGCTTCGCTTACCACCGAGGCTGCCGTGGTGGGCACCGGCGTCGTGGTTGGATCAGGTGTTCCGAAGCTCAGCTGCACCCCACCGCATGCGGTTAACAGTGCGAGCAGTGGTGCTGCTACCAGGAGTGGCCGAGCCCGCCGGCCTGAGGTTTCCCGCCTCAAAGACATCTCGTTTCGCTTTCTCTGGATGGACGTAGACGGCTCTCATGATGACGATCGCCTGTCGTGGCCAGAAGAGGGCTACGCGGTGTCTTGTTGGGAGGGCCTGCCCCCCCAACGGTTCAGTCGTCGGAGAGGAAAGAACGCGGCGTTTCACCAGATGCCGGGCAGGAACTTCCGGGTGGTGGCCGCGTAGTCGGCGTAGCCGGGGTACGCGGCGGCCAGCTGGGCTTCTTCCCACGCGGCCTTGCGGTCGAAGAACACCAACGCCGCGACGGCGACGACCAGGTGCACGAAGCTGCCGGAGCGCAACGTCATACCGGCGACGACGGCGAGCACTCCGGTGTAGATCGGGTGGCGCACCACGCCGTACAGCCCGTTGGTGCGCAATGACCCCGCCTGCGTCGGTACCGGTGTCGGCGTGAGTGATCGTCCCAGGCCGAGCGCGGCGATGCCGACCAGCGCCAACCCGCCGAAGAACAGCACCGCGGCGATCAGCTCCACCCAGCGGGGCGTTGCCCAGTCGTCTCGGCCGGGGAGGACGATGAGCGCACCGAGGATGACGACCTGCGCAGCCACCCACAGCCATCCGGTGAGGTGCCGGTTCATCGGTGGTCGGCCGGGGCGGGTCCTCGGACGAGTGCGGCCATTAGTCCGCCGACGATGACCGATGGTTCGACGGTGGTCCCGGCCCGGTTGAGGAGCAACGTACCTTCGAGGGCCGCGAGAATACCGGCGCCGAGCAAAGAGGAATCGACACCGCGAGCCAACTCGCCGGAATCGACCCCGTCCTGAACCACTGCGGTCAACCACGCGACCTGGGTGGCGAAGAACTTCTCGACGGAGCGTTGCGAACGCTCGCCAACCGCGCTCCATTCCATGGCCACGGTTCCGCAGGGGCACATGAGCCCTTCGCTGAGGCTTACGTTGAAGAGCTTTGCGTACGCACCGATCCGATCGGTTGCGGCACCCGGCGAGATGGCGTCCACCTCGGAGTTGAACCGGTCGCAGTAGCGGGCCAGTACCTCGGAAACGAGGTCGTCCTTGCGAGCGAAGTGATGGTGGATGGAGGCCTTGGTGACCCCGACCGCCCCGGCGAGATCGGCGTAGCTGAAGTCGCTGACGCCGACGTCTTGGATGAGACGCTGCGCAACGGTGATCAACTCTTCCTTGATCGGTCGTCCCGATGGTTGTGCCATGTCGAGGAGGGCTCCTTGGCCGTCAGGGTACAGCCTGACCACCGCCGACTCCGGGGCCAGGCGGCCGCTACTTCTTTGCCGCCACCTCTATGCGCATACCGACCGCGATCGGCGTCACCCGACCAGCGGGCATGGCGGCGTCGATGGCAGCGACGGCTCGCCAGCCGGTGCAATGGCCGGGAAGTAGCACGGCGACGTCGGCGCTCACCAGGTCCGCGACCGTCGCATCGATGATCTTCTCGTTTCCGCCCGAGAGGTGAAACCCACCGCACAACGCGTGGACCGGACGGCCGAAGCGCTCCGCCGCATCCCGCTGCACGTTGACGATGCCGGCGTGCGAACACGCCGAGAACACGACCGGCCCCTGCCCGGCCACGTCGACCGCGAGGTAGCGCTCGTCGAGGAGTTGCGGGTCGGGCTCCCAGGGTTCGGTGTCGCCCCGGCGCCGCATGTGTCCGGGAAAACCAACTTCATAGCTGGTTCGACGGGCGATCTCATCGCTGATGTAGAACATGTCGTCGAGAATGATCTGCTCGTCGGTGGTGATGACGACGTCGCCGCCCGCGTCGGCGAGCTGTTCGGCGGTCGGAATGGGCTGAATCGGAAACAGCCCGCCCCCGGGTAGAGGAAGGGCCCGCTGGTGCCACATCTCGGGGTGGCAGTAGACGGGGACCCGCTTGTCGGTGGCTCCCCGAATCTGGTTGAGCGCGGCCGGGAGCCCGCCGGCGTGGTCCCAGTGGCCGTGCGACAGAACCACCGCGTCGGTTTCGGGCAGGCCGAGGTCGAGGCGGGTGGCGTTGTAGTCGATGGATGCGGCCGCCGGTCCGGCGTCGAACAGGACCCGGCGGGTCTGGTCCCCGCGCCGAGCGGTGATCACCAACGACAGGCCGTGGTTCGCACAGCAGTGGCCGTCGCCGCTGAGTTCGGACTGGCCGGCGTCGTGGGCCCGCTGCCACTCGCCGGTGACACCGGCTCCAACGCTCGACAGAGCATCGGAGCGGTTGTCGATAAGGACGTCGATGGTGAGGTGGTCGACGGCTACGGGTTGGTTCATGGAGCGAGCGCTTTTCACTAGGGGAGGGGTGGGTCTGCGGGGTCCGCGCAATGCGGACCCCGCAGAGCCGTGCGGGTGTTGGGTTAGCTGATGACGGGTTTAGCCGATGACGTCGGCGAGCTGCTTGGCCAGGCCCGGCGCGCTCGCCGGGTTCTGGCCGGTGAGGAGGTTGCCGTCGACGACGATGTTGACGTCCCAGTTCTCGTCCGAAGACGAGTAGTTCGCACCCCGCATTTGCAGGTCATCCTCGAGCGAGAACAGCAGATGGCGGAGCAGATCGAGCTCGATGTCCTCGTCGTTCTTGAAGCCGGTCAGGTTGACGCCCTTCACCAGCGGCGTCCCATCGGGCTTCTTGGCGTCGCGGAGGACCGCGGGCCCGTGGCACACCATGGCCATGGGCTTTTCGTCGGCGTAGAACTGCTCGAGCATGGCGATCGTCTGCGCGTCGCCCGCCAGGTCCCACAGGAGTCCGTAGCCGCCGGGAACGAACAGCGCATCGAAGTCATTGGTGTTCATGGTGCGCAGGCTGTTGGTGTTCTGGAGGGCAAACATGGCGACCGGATCGTCGAGGAACCGGTCGGTGTTTGGGGTGGTGAACGGCGACTGCATGCTCAGCAGGTCGATGGGGGCGTGGCCACCTTCGAGCGAGGCGAGCACGACCTCATGGCCGGCTTCGCGCAGCACGTAGTACGGGGTCGCCACCTCTTCGAACCAGGTTCCGGTCTTCTTACCGGAAAGGCCGAGCTCGTCGTGCGACGACATCAGGATGAGGATTCGCTTTTGATCAGACATCACGTTCCTTTGTGGTTGGAAGACTGAGTCTACCTACTAGTAGGTAGACTCTACAACGGTGAAGGTTCCGGATCGGTGAGAACGAGCGTGTCGGTGCGTCCAATCCCTAGTAGTTGGGCTCTCGATCAACCTCGACGGAATGCTCCGAAGCAGCGATGGCTGGTCGTGGCGAGCGTCTGGTCGATCACGCCCGCCGATGGCGAGGGAATCTGACCAGTGCCCCCGCCAGGATTCGAACCTGGGCACACGGTTTAGGAAACCGATGCTCTATCCCCTGAGCTACGAGGGCGGGATGGGTGCGCCGGGAACCGGAACCGCAGCCAAGATTTCCGTTGTGAGCGTACCGAGTCCCAGCCGGGTAGCGCGTACCGGCGCAACGCCGGGAATTTGGAAGGTCGGGCTACGGTTCCGAGTGCATGGCACTCGACGCCGTCGACGCGGTCGACCATCCGGACTCCCGAGCGCCGCGCCGCCAGCTGCTCATCCACGCCGGCGGCCTCGTACTGGCGATGGCCACGTGGTTCTCCACCGCCGCCGTGCTGGGTCAACTCCGCGAGGCATGGTCGCTAACCCGGGCCGAGGGCAGCTGGCTCACCATCGTGGTGCAGCTGGGGTTCGTCGCCGGGGCGGTCACGTCATCAGCGCTCAGCCTCGCCGACCGCATCAATCCGCGCCGACTGCTCCTGCTCGGCTCGGTCGGTGCCGCCCTGGCCAACGCCGCGATCGTTGTCTTCGACTCCTACGGCCTGGCGCTGGTCGCCCGGTTCGCGACCGGCGCCTTTCTCGCCGGGGTCTACCCGCCGGCGCTCAAAGCCATGTCGAGCTGGTACCGCACCGGGCGCGGGTTTGCCCTTGGCGCGATGATCGGCGCCCTCACGCTCGGGAGCGCCCTGCCCCACCTCATCAACGCCATTGGGGGCCTGTCCTGGAAGCCGCTCATGCTCGTGGTCTCGGCGCTGAGTCTCACCGGTGGGTTGATCATCGAACGGGGATGCCAAGATGGGCCCCATTCGGTCGGCGCGGCCGTCCTCGATGCCAGCCAACTTCGTTCGATCATCGCGAACCGCGACTTCCGGCTGGCGAGCGTCGGCTACTTCGGGCACATGTGGGAGCTCTACGCCATGTGGGCCTGGATCGCCGCCTTCTACGGCGATGTGGTCGACAACACTCGAGCGGCGAGCCTCATCGCCTTCTTCGTCATCGCCGCCGGTGCCGTCGGGTCGATCTACGCCGGCGTCATGAGTGACCGTCGTACCCGAACCGAAGCCGCAGCCCTCGCCATGCGCTGGTCCGGTTCCGTTGCGTTCGTGATCGGGTTTCTCGTCGATGCCCCGTGGCCCATCGTGGTCGGCGTTGGCCTCGTCTGGGGGTTCTGGGTGGTGGCCGACAGCGCGCAGTTCTCGACGATCGTCACCGAGGTCGTCGAGCCGGCGCACATCGGCACGGCCCTCACGCTGCAACTGGCCGTCGGCTTCATTCTCACCGTGTTCACCATCTTTTTGGTGCCCGTCATCCGCGACGCCCACGGGTGGGGGTGGGCCATGGTGCTGCTGGCCCCCGGGCCCGTGCTGGGTATGGTCGCCATGCGGGCGCTGCGGCTCGGGCCCCGACGCCCGGTGGTGCCCGAACCCGAGCCGCAGGTGTTCATCAGCCCGTTCTTCTAGGTCGAAACGGTTTCCGTCGAACGCGCCGGCCGCTACGGGTTTACGGCGTCGAGCAGGGCCGATCGCCACTGGTCGGTGTCCGGGTCGTACAAACCGAACCCGGCGCCGAACTCCCAGTAGGCGAACGACATGTCCCGGTCCTCGACGGTCTGGCGGACCGCCGATGTCCAGGCGACCCGGGAGGCCATAGGCGCCGCTTCCCACACTCCGAACTCGCCGAGGTGCATCGGCACGTTGTTGGCGGTACCCCAGGCTTGGGCCACATCGAACTGACCCTCCAGCGCCTCGAGGTTGGTGCTGATACCGGCGCGGCAGTCGGTGCCGTCACAGATCTCGAGCGCCGCGAAGGAGACGAGGGTGCCGGCGCTACCCGCGTTTTGGAAGGCGACCTCTTGCGAGTCGGTGGGACAGCCGGTCAGCGGCAACGTCTGGGTGGTGACCGCAGACGTCGTCGTGAGGGTGGCGACATTCTCGAACGAGCCGCCCGCACCGCAAAGGACCAGCAGCGTGGCGGCTCCACCGGCGGTCACCGTTATCTCGTCGGGCGTAAACGGGTCGCTGGTGTGGAGGTTGAGCGCCGCCCACTGCGCGTCGAACCGCGCATCGAACGACCCGGCGGTCGACGTGGTGGTGGTCTGCCAGGAGTAGTTCTGCCAACCGTTGCCGAGGCCCGTGAAGCTGGGGTCCCATTCCACGCCGGTGGGCGGGATCGGGTTGGCGAACGGTGCGCCCTGGTGGGTGAACGCATACGGGGTGTAGTAGTGGACCGACACGATGAGATTGTCGTCGGCGGGCAGAACCAGGTCGTCGAGCGAACCGATGTCGTTGTACAACGCGGGCCCGAGCAGGATGGGTCGGGTCGGATTGGTCGCCCGGATGGTGCTGACCACGTCGGCGTACAGGTCGTTCAACAGTTGAGGCTGTGAGACGAACTCGCCGATGGGCTCGTTCAGCACTTCGAAGAAGACGTTGTCACTCGCACCCTGGTAACGGGCGGCGATCTGGCTCCACAGACCGATCAATCGGTCGCGGTGTCCGGCCGGATCGTCGTGGATCTCGTCGTAGTGGTGCACGTTCACGATGGCGGCCAACCCCACCCGGTCGGCCTGGGCCACCACCCAGTCGATGCGATCGAAGAACGTCGGGTCGATGGTGTAGGGCGCGTTCGCGTCGGCGTGGTTCGACCACTTGATCGGCACCCGCACGGAGTCGAACCCCTCGGCGGCGATCGCATCGAACCAGTCGGCCTCGATCACCAGGCCCCAATCGCCTTCGTTGGGCGCCTCGAGTGCGTTGCCGAGGTTTACACCGCGCCCGAGCCGTTCGTTGGCCGCAAAGATGTCGTCGACCGGTTGGCCGTCGATCAGCTCGCACCCGGTGTGCTGTTCGACGCTGCGACAATCATCGAATCCGGCGCCGGCGTGAATGATGTCGAATCCACCGTTGCCGATGAGGACGTCGTCGCCGGCGCCCCCGGTGAGCACGTCGTCGCCGGGGCCGCCGCGCATGATCACACGCCGGTCCAACTCCGAGTGGATCCGATCGTTCCCGGCTTCACCGTTCATCACGATGAGACCGGGCCCCGACGCCAGCCCGGTGTCGTTGGCGCAGATCGTGTCGTCGCCGTCGCCGCCCGAGAAGGTGACCGGGCCGTTCGCGATGACGGTGCGCTCCGCCGTGTTCGCACCACGATAACTCGCACCGCCCGGGGGGTCGGCGGGCACGATATCGCCATTGGAGTAGCCGTACCCGGTGTCGGCCGGCTGGCCGAGACACATCGCCAACGGGCCCGATCCGACCTCTTGCGGGTCGTACTGACACGAGGCGGCGACGAGCACCCCGACACACAAAACGACGAGCGGACGTAGGGAGGGGAATCGCACTGGTGCTCCTTCGACCCACGCTGTCCGGCGCAAGCCCCAAGGGTAGACCCGTTAGCTCCCGCGCGCTACCGAATGGGCCCGGTTTCTGTGGCCGGCTTGCAGTCGGCCGCCCCGACCGGCGGGTCTACTGGAGGCCGAATGCGCTCCACAGCCGAAGCGAACTGCGGGTCAGCAGGCCGCATTCGTCGAGCAGGCGCCGGACCTTCGACAGCGAGGCGTGCAGGAACTCCCGGTTCTCGGGATCGTTCTTCACCGCTGCGAGCACCTCGGCGGGAATGTTGTACTCCCGGGCGATGTGGCCGGGTACGCCGAGCATCTGCCCCGACATTTGAAAGAGGATGAACGGTGCCGCGTGGGCGAGGACGAAACGCTTGGGCCGCGAAAGTTGGGCGACGCGGCGCTTGAGCTGGTGGCGAGCGAACGAGAGATGGCGCGCTTCCTCGGTGACGTGGATGCGCATGATCCTTCTCGTCAGGGGATGGAGGTCGAGGTCGTTGCGCAACGCTTCGCGCTGCACGTGGTCGATCGGGTCTTCGCCACCCAGCACGAATACGAAGAACAGTTCGGGGAACCGATGGGCGAGGGCCACGAGCCGAGGGCCGCCCAGCCGCATGCGCAGGGGGATTCGAGGCATGTCGAGGCCCGTGCGGTTGACGAACTCCTGGAACATCATCGAGTGCTGGGATTCCTCGACGACCTCGTGCAGCACGTAGCGGTATTCGTTCGAGCCGCTGGGCAGGTTGGCGGCATAGTTGAGCAGACCGCGGCTCAGGATGTTCTCGAACAACATGCCGGTACGCATGCGGTCGGCGATCAGGTGCAGACCGATGCGGGCTCGGGTGTCCTGGTCGAGCGTGCCGTACCAGTCGGTCTTGCCGAAGGTGCCTTCACACGCCTCGATGAAACGAGGGTCGGTGGGGGAGATGACGTTGTCGGGATGGTCCCAGTCAACGTCGCCGTAGGCGTCGAAGTGCTTGTCGACCGACTGGCGATTCAGCCGGGCGACGAGTGCGTCGAACGCGGCATCGTCCAGCGCCGCGCGGCGGACCTGCGTCTCGTTCGGCAACGCTTCGTCATCGGTGGTGGGGTCGGTGTTCGGCCCGGTGGTGGGGATGGTGTTCGGCCCGGTGGTGGGGGATGGGTTCATGATTCTTCTCCAGGGGTTTCAAGAAAGTGAGAGAGCAGTTTCAACAGGTCGATGACCTCTTCGACCGAGCTGGGCGCGGGATCGCCGAAGTTGCGCACGCGGGTGGCGAGCCCTTCGAGGGTGAGAACGGCGAGGGCGGGAACCGCGCCGGCGAAGTCATGGCGTTGTTGTTCGGGGAACGTGTCGGCCCAGGTGTCGGACACCCGGTCGGTCATGCGCCGGGCGAGTTCGGCCACCGGCTCGCGCAGGTCGTCGTCGTGCCGAGCGCCGTTGGTGAGCTCAAACCAGGCTGCGGTGGAGTCCGACGACAACAGCTCCCACAACACGTCGATTGCCCGGTGGAGTCGATCGACCCCTTCGCCGCCGTCGACCATGGCCTTGCGGAAGCGCTCGACCCGCTCCTCGAACAACCACTCGCCCGCCGCGAGCAGCAGGCTCGTGCGGGTGGGGTAGTGGTGCAGCAGCGCTCCTCGGGAAACGCCGGCTCGTTCGGCCACCCGCGTGGTGGTCGTGCCCGCGTAGCCGGATTCGCACAACAGCTGGCCGGTCGCTTCGAGCAGCGCCTCGGTGGTGGCGGCTCGGCGTTCAGCCTGGGTCCGACGGGTGGTCACCGGGCCACCATCGCACATCACTAACAAACAGTCAAGCCTGATTGTTTATGACGTCTTCCGTTCACCGCGGGCGCTCTGGTGCCAGGCACCAGAGGGGTCGCGGGAGGGCTTAGGGGGCGAAATAGGGGTCGGCGGCGAGGGTGGTGAAGGCGGCGATGGACTCGGGCGAGGAGTCCCAACGGCGCTCACAGAAGTTGGTGTCGGTCGACTGGTGGAACCAGAGCAACGCCTTGATCGCGGGGAACTCGGTCTGCAACGCCGCACCCATGTCCTGAATCCATGCCGCCTTACGGCCGGGGTCAGCCGGGTCCTCATTCGTCGCCGTCTCACCGATCATCAACGGCTTGTCGGGATGATTTTCCTGCGCCCACTCATAGAACGGGCGGGCCTGCTCCTCAAAGCCCTTCCACGGCGCGTTGTCGTGACAGTCGAACCAGTTGTACGGATTCCAGCTGATCCAGTCGATGACATCGTCACCTGGATACATGGCCTCGACCTGGTCGAACGAGCCGAACGAATGGCCCATGTAGTTGATGAACCACACGATCTGGTCACCGGCGATCGGCTCCATCACCTCGTGGGCCCGGCGCATCATGGCCGCATAGTCCGCGTCGGTGCCGAAGCGGCCGACGTTGTCCTCGGGCTCATGATGCAGCGAGAACATCACCGTGTGGCCGCTGTCGGCGATCTCGGTGGCGAAACGGGCCAGCTCGGCGTCGTAGTCGCCGCGGGCCACTCGCGCCCACGGCGGTGCGTCACCGCCCTCGGTCGCCACCTTCCAGGACGCCACGATGGTGCGCCCCTCATCGGCCAGGCGCTGGGCATCGGCGGTGAACAGCTGCGCGTCCGGACCCACCCGGTAGATGCGCACCATCGCGAATTGCCGATCGGCGATGGCCTCCTGAATGGACAGATCCAAGCCATCCTGTTGGCGGTTTGACGAGCCGAGGTAGGCGCCGCAACCGGGCACCAGCAGGTCGTCGATCGTCACACCGTCGGGGCAGGCGCCGGCGACCGGCGGGACGGATTCCGGGAACGGATTGGTGGGCGGTGGCGCATCGTCGCCGTCGCACAGGAACCCGCCGCCAACCGTGCCGTCGGCGTTGGCTTCACACAACCCGACGGCGCCAGGCGCGGCCAACGGTATCGCCACGGCGATGGCGATGGTGAGAAAGGCGATGGTGAGCAGAATGGCGCGACGTTGCAAGGCAATGGGTCCGTAACGGGAGGTTGGTTCCCGCGTTTTCGTCATCTCCGCGAACCCACTTGAGCGAATCGACGCAAAGTGGTTGAAAACGCACGGAGATTGCTGAACGGGATTCGGGTCGTTTGGCCCCTCATGGGCGCACGCCGATTGTCGACGGGACTGTCAGGCGTATCCGCGCCGAAGCCCCGTTGTCACAGGAACCGGACACCATCACCATGTCGATTTCGTCGATGCAGCGTTCACGTCGAGTCTTGAACTCGAGCTTGCTCTTTCTCATTATCGCCCTCGTGGCGAGCATCGTGGCCGTACCCGCGGCCGCGCAGCAGCAGAACGAGATCGTGCTGTCGGTCGACTTCGACGGCACCGCCAGCTTTGGCGATCCCCTCGACGACGGTTCCGGCAACGGCGTGCACACGCCGGGCGAGGACGGTGGGCCGAACAACAACGTCGTTCGTACCAACGACCAGGTGCAGTACCGCATCGACTGGAACGTGAACGAGGTCGACGGCACCGGCGTCACGCTGAAGATGTCGCTGCCCGAAGGCATGACCTGGCTCGCCGATCCGTCCACCACCACCGGCCTCCCCGCCGGCTGTGTGTCCGGCACCAACACGGCCAACGGTGGCCGTGACCTCGAATGTGTCACCGAGGACGAATTCCAGGGCTCCAATGGCGCCATTCACCCCCGTGCGCTCGTCGGCGCGTTTTTCGACGGGGACAGCCTCGCTCCCGTCGCCTCGATCGAGTCCGATCAGAGTGGCCCCGTGGTCTCGGACCCGGTACCGCTCACGGTGTCGGCCCGTCCGAAGGGTGACTGGATTAAGGGCAAGGTCAAGAAGGACGCCGTGTCCGGTTCGGTCATCGGTTACGAACCCGACGAAGAGATCTTTGGCATCGACAACGGCGGTGTAAACGGTCGCATCTTCGTGTGGAACCTGCGACTCGTTCCCGCCGGCGGCCTCAAGGGCGCCGAGCCGATGGATGATTCGATCGACATCAACTTCTTCGACCAGATGTGGTTCTCCACTCCCGACGCCGTGCTCGCCACCGGGCTGATGCCCAACGGCCGCACCGCGTGTGGCGGCTACGACGGCTCGGGTTCCTACCCGTTCGGTTCGGCCGGACTCGGCACCGCCGACCAGACCACCGCCGGGACGTGGACCTGTACCGACCAGACCGCGACCGCGGGCTACGGCTACCCGATTGTCGAGATCGACATCACCGGGCACGACACGAGCACCCCACCGCCGAAGAACGCCGACAACTCCGGCAACTCGTCCACCTTGATCTCCGGCCAGATCGCCATGTGGATGTCGGAAGAGGCCCTCGGCGACATGCCCACCCCGCAGATCATCGCCAACGCCATCACCGGCAGCGACGACGAGATCGTCAACACCAACACCGACATCGTGCCGATCCAGGTGTACGGCACCAGCGGCGCGGTCGACGAGGCCGACTACGGCCTGAACAACGCTTCGCCGTACGAGTTCCCCAAGGGCCCACCCCCCGCGTCCGTCGGACGTTCGTTTCGCCACTACATCCGGTACCAGAACGGCCCGCTCGCCGAGATTGAGGGGTACGACCCGAACACCGACCTGATCTATCGCGGTATGGATCGCCGCCGCCAGGCCTACGGTGGCCCCGGCTATTCGATCACCGATGGCGCCAATGGCACCGATGGTGGCCAGTACTGGCGTTGGGACGGCGACGGCCAGACGCCACGCGGCAACGAATTGGTGGTCGTAGCCGACTTTCTCACGGTGACCAACCCGTCCGCCAGGGCCGGAGACTTCGAGATGGCGATTCACGGCTGCGTCAGCTTCGACCCGACCCATCAGGAGCTCATCCCGTTCGCCCCATCGCACGGTGTGAGCGTGGTCGACACGCACGCGACGCGCCCGGAGTTGGTATTCGATCTGCCCACCATCGGTGGCGGTACGAGCGCGCCGAGCACGGCCACCAACCTCGTTCATGTCATCGCTGGCACCGGCAGTGTTGGCAGCTCGGTCTACTGGCCCAGGTACACCCAGGCCTACGTGACCAACCGCGGGGAGATCCCCCACGTGGTCGAGGTCGCCGCTGGCGCGGTCACCCCCGGGATCGCCGTGGCTGAACATGGAGCGACCTGCAACGGCGGCGACGCTGACGCTCGTGGCTGGGTCAACGCTGATGACCCCGCGGCACTCGCTGCCGCCAACTTCGACCCGAATGGCGATGGTCGCTATGAGGACATCACCCACGTCCGCGTCCGGCTCACCGAGCCGCAGCCGTGGCACAGCACCGCCGGCTACATCAAGAACGACGTCCGTTTCGGCGTCGGCTTCCAGATCAACCTGAACATGCGGGTCAAGGACAACCCGGCCGCCGGTTTCCAGGAAGCGGACCAGGAACTGTTCGTCTATGCCTCCCGCGCCCTGGGCGACTGGGACGGCACCGGCAACGCGCCGCTCGAGAACTGCACCAACAACAACGCGTTCCCCACCGACGTCACCACGTCGGGCTGGTGCAACCTGCCCTTCTCCGACGACGGCTCGTCGTCGACCGACATCTCGGACTTCAAGAACGACTTCGACTCCAACACCGTCGAGTTCCTCGACACCTTGGCTCGGGTGCGATCCGCTCACGCCGACGCCATCTACATCGTCGAGCCGGCCCTCGCGATTGGCAAGAAGAACCTGGCCGGCGCCGCCGACATCGTCATCAACGGCGACATCGTCGAATTCGAGATCAACCCCAAGGTCGTCGGCTCGTCGCTCGACAGCATCAACGACGTGAAGATCACCGATCCGCTGTCGGCGAACTACGAGTTCGTGGCCTTCACCCAGCTGCCGACCACCCCGGGCGCGACCTGTGCCTACACCACCGTCATCACGTGTTCGTTCGGCGACCACATCGGTGGGTGGTCGGACACGGTCCGGTACACCGTCAAGGTCGTCAACGCCGGGGCCAACGCAACGCTGAAGAACACGGTCACCATCACCGGTAACGACCCCATTCTGGGTACCCCCAAGGCACCGGCGAAGTCGTCGGCCAACGCCTTTACGCCGGCCCCGTTTGAGGAGTCCGGCATCGTCAAGGTGCTCGGCAACCACATCGGTCCGTGCCTGGCGCACCCGACCGAAGATCCGCCGCCGGCCGACTGGGGCACCGACTGTGAGCTCATCGCCCAAAATAGCGGCATGTTGTTCGACCTCACCGTCGTCAACGAGGGCAACGTCGACCTGGAGAACTACCGCATCATCGATGTGCTTCCCCATCTGAACGATTCGACCGAACCCTCGTCGATGACCCTCACCGGCGACGGCCGCACGCCTCCGTCGGCCTTCACCGGCAGTCTCACCTTCAACTCGATCACCGGTCAGGGCGGCGAGACTTTCTGGTACACCGCCGATCCGGCCGGGACCGTGTCCCGCGACCCGGGTGTCTCCGAGCTGACCAACACCTGGTGCACCGCGCCCGCCGGCGGCGTTCCCGTCACCGGCCTCGGTGCCTGCCCGGCGAGCGCCGCCGATGTGACGGCGGTCTACGCCAACCTCGGCACGCTGCCGTTCGGTGCGACCCACTCCGTTCGCCTCGCCCTCGAGACCGACGGCAACAACTGCGACGACATCTACACCAACACCTTTGGTGGCCGTACCGACAACCTGAAACTGCCGGTGCGCTCCAACGACGTGTCGCTCATGGTCGGCTTCTGTGACGCCGCGATCGATATCGAAAAGGCCACCAACGGCCAGGATGCCGACACGCCGAACGGTCCCATCCTGGCCGAAGGAGAGGCCGTGACCTGGACCTACGAGGTCGAGAACGCCGGATCGACCGCACTGATCGACGCCACGGTGACCGACGACCAGGGTGTGACGGTCGACTGTGATGTCGACGGCAACGGCAGCCTCGACGGCACCAACGTCATCCCGCTCATGCTCCCGGGTGACAAGATCACCTGCGAGGGCACAGGCACCGCGGTCGCTGCCGGTCAGTACACCAACAATGCCACCGTTGAGGGCCAGGGCGCCGTGCCCGACCCGGCGACCTGTGGTTGTGACACCAGCGACCCCTCCACCTGGCCGACCGATGCCAGCGGGTTCATCGCCCCGACCGACCCGATCACCGGCGAACCACTGTTCCCGGTCGATGCTGAGGACCCCTCGAACTACTGGGGGTACGAGCCCAACCCCGCCATCGGCGTCCAGAAGGACACCAACGGTGCCGACGCAGACACCCAGCCTGGCCCGGGAATCGCTCCCGGCGACCCGGTCACGTGGACCTATGTCGTGTCGAACACCGGCAACGTCGCGTTGCGCGACGCTGCGGTGACCGACGATCAGGGCGTCACCGTCATCTGCGACATCGACGGCAACGGCCTGTTCGACGACGGCACCAACATCATCCCGTTCTTCTTGCCCGTGCAATCGGTGACCTGTCAGGGCACCGGAATCGCGACGGCAGGCCAGTACACGAACAATGCCTCGGTCTCGGGCACGGCCCTGAAGCCGCCGGCGGGCTGCGCCTGTGATCTGGGCGACCCGTCGACCTGGCCCGAAGACCCCTCCGCCTATGTCGATCTCGCCGACCCCGACGGTGTGACGCCGTGGGTGGTCGATGCCGAGGATCCGTCGCACTACTTCGGTGCCGACCCCTCGATCGATATCGAGAAGGACACCAACGGTGTCGACGCCGACACTCCCTCCGGGCCCAACGTGCCCGTCGGCGATCCGGTCACGTGGACCTATGTGGTGACCAACGACGGAAGCACGGCCTTGACCGATGCGACCGTGACCGATGATCAGGGTGTGACCGTGGACTGTGATGTCGACGGTGACGGTGTGCTCGACGGCACCAACGTCATCCCGATCATGGTGCCTAACGCCGAGGTGACCTGTGAGGGCACCGGCATTTCGACCGGTGGTCAGTACACCAACAACGCGACCGTTTCGGGCCAGCCGGCCCTGCCGAACCCGGCGACGTGCGGCTGTGACCTGACCGACCCCTCCGGTTGGCCCGACGATGACGCCTCGCTGTACAGCGACCTCCTCGACGGTGACGGTGAGCCGTTCGCTCCCGTCGACGCCGAGGATCCGTCGCACTACTTCGGTGTTGAGCCCTCGATCGATATCGAGAAGGACACCAACGGTGTTGACGCCGACACGCCCGTCGGTCCGTACGTTGCGGCCGGTGACCCGGTCACGTGGACCTATGTGGTGACCAACGACGGCAACACCGCGTTGACCGATGCGACGGTGACCGATGATCAGGGTGTGACCGTGGACTGTGATGTCGACGGTGACGGCGTGCTCGACGGCACCAACGTCATCCCGATCATGGTGCCCGACGCCGAGGTGACCTGTGAGGGCACCGGCATTTCGACCGGCGGTCAGTACACCAACAACGCGACCGTTTCGGGCCAGCCGGCCCTCCCGGACTTCGACACCTGCGGCTGCGACATCACCGACCCCTCCGGTTGGCCGACCAACGCCGCGGACTACTCCGACGCCACTGACGCCGATGGGGCACCGCTCGACCCGGTCGACGCCGAGGACCCGTCGCACTACTTCGGTGTGGACCCGAGCGTCGACATCGAGAAGGCGACCAACGGCGCCGACGCTGATACCCCGACCGGTAAGCGGGTACCCGTGGGCGACCCGATCACCTGGACCTACGTGGTGACCAACGACGGCAACACGGCGCTGGGCGATGTCACGGTGACCGATGATCAGGGTGTGACCGTTGACTGTGATGTCGACGGTGATGGCGTGTTCGACGGCACCAACGTGATTCTCGTGATGCTGCCCGACGCCGAGGTGACCTGTGAGGGCACCGGCATCGCGACCGCCGGTCAGTACACCAACAACGCTTCGGTCAGCGGCGACCCGCTGCTGCCGGATCCCGACTCGTGTGAGTGTGATCTCCAAGATCCGTTGACCTGGCCCGAAGACACCAGCGGCTTTGTGGCCCCGGCCGATGCCGATGGTGAGCCGATCCCGTCGCCCAGCGACGACGACGACTCGCATTACTTCGGTACCGAGCCCTCCGTGGGCATCGAGAAGGCCACGAACGGTGTTGACGCCGACACGGTGACCGGCCCACAGATCCCCGTTGGCGATCCCGTCACGTGGACCTACGTGGTGACCAACGACGGCAACACTTCGTTGCTCGACGCGACCGTGACCGATGATCAGGGTGTGACCGTGGACTGTGATGTCGACGGTGACGGTGTGCTCGACGGCACCAACATCATCCCGCTGATGCTGCCCGACGCCGAGGTGACCTGTGAGGGCACCGGCATTTCGACCGGCGGTCAGTACACCAACAACGCCAGCGTCTCGGGAACCCCGGCCCTGCCGGACCCGGCGACCTGTGGCTGTGATTTGTTCGATCCCGCCACCTGGCCCGAGGATCCAACGCTGCACAAGGGCGTCGTCGACGCCTTTGGCGACCCGGTCGACCCGGTGACCGCTGAGGATCCGTCGCACTACTTCGGTACCGACCCCTCGATCGACATTGAGAAGTCGACCAACGGTGAGGATGCCGATACGCCTCGTGGTCCGGAGGTCCCCGTTGGCGATCCCGTCACGTGGACCTACGTGGTGACCAACGACGGCAACACCGCACTCGCCAACGCCACGGTCAGCGATGACCAGGGCGTGACGGTCGACTGTGATGTCGACGGCGACGGTGTGCTCGATGGCACCAACATCATCCCGTTCCTGCTGCCCGACGCCGAGGTGACCTGTGAGGGCACCGGAGTGGCGGTGGCCGGCCAGTACACCAACAACGCCTCGGTCTCGGGTACGCCCCAGCTGCCCGACCCCGATACCTGTGGTTGTGATCTGTTCGACCCCGCGACGTGGCCCGAAGACCCGACGCTGTTCGGTGATGTCGTCGACGCTGACGGCAACGCCGTGCTGCCCGTCGAGGACGACGACCCGTCCCACTACTACGGCAGTGGCCCGGGAGCCGATATTGAGAAGGCCACGAACGGTGTCGATGCCGACACGGTGACCGGCCCGCAGATTCCCGTGGGTGACACCGTCACCTGGACCTACGTCGTCACGAACACCGGCAACACCGCACTCGCCAACGCCACGGTCAGCGATGACCAGGGTGTGACGGTCGACTGTGATGTCGACGGTGACGGTGTGCTCGACGGCACCAACATCATCCCGCTGATCCAACCGCTGGGCTCGGTGACCTGTGAGGGCACCGGCGTCTCGACCGGTGGTCAGTACACGAACACCGCCGCCCTGACCGGCGCCCCGGTACTGCCGGACCCCGATACCTGTGGCTGCGATCTGTTCGATCCGTCGACATGGCCGGAGGACCCGACGCTGTTCACCCCGGCGCTCGACGGCGACGGCGAACCGCTCGGCCCGCTGACCGATGAGGATCCGTCGCACTACTTCGGTACCGACCCCTCGGTGGACGTGGAGAAGTCGACCAACGGGGTCGATGCTGATACGCCTCGCGGGCCGGAGGTTCCGGTCGGTAGCCCCGTCACGTGGACCTACGTGGTGACCAACGACGGCAACGTGCCGCTGGCAAACGCCACGGTGACCGACGATCAGGGCGTAGCCGTGGACTGTGATGTCGATGGTGACGGCGTGCTCGACGGCACCAACGTGATTCCGTTCCTGATGCCCGCCGGCTCGGTGACCTGTGAAGGTTCGGGCGTGGCGGTCTCGGGTCAGTACACGAACAACGCGACCGTTTCGGGCGCACCGCAGTTGCCGGACCCCGACACCTGCGGTTGTGACCTGTTCGATCCGTCGACGTGGCCGGCAGACCCGACCCAGTACACCGACGTGGTCGATGCTGACGGAAACCCGGTCGCCCCGGCTGCCGACGAGGACCCGTCCCACTACTACGGCACGGGTCCCGGCATCGATATCGAGAAGTCGACCAACGGCGTCGACTCCGATGAGGCGCCCGGTGAGGACATCACCGTCGGCGAGGACGTCACGTGGACCTACGTGGTGACCAACACCGGCAACACGCCTATCGCCAACGCAACGGTCAGCGATGACCAGGGCGTGGTCGTGGTGTGCGATGTGAACGGCGACGGTGTCTTCGATGACGCCACCAATGTCATTGCGCTGATGCTGCCGGCCGACGAGGTGACCTGTCAGGGAACCGGTGTGGCCACCGAGGGACCGTATGAGAACAACGGCTCGGTCGCCGGTGATCTGGTACTCCCGGATCCGGCGACGTGTGGCTGTGACCTCAGCGATCCGGCGACGTGGCCGAGCGATCCTGCGCTGTACACCCCCGTCCTGGGCCTCGATGGCCAGCCGGTCCCGGGTGTCGGCGATGAGGATCCGTCTCACTACACCGGCACGATCCAGACGATTTCGGGCACCGTGTGGTCCGACACCAACAACGACGGCAAGCTCGACCCGAACGAACCGGTGTACGCCGGCGTGGTCGTGACGCTGCTCGACGCCAACGGCGACCCGGTGCTCGACGACGACGGCAATCCGATCACGACGGTGACCGATGCGAACGGTGACTACTCCTTCGATGTGCCGCCGGGCGACTACCGCCTGCGGTTTACCCCGCCTGCGGGCACCCGGTTGACCATCGCCGGCGGCGACAACGACGCCGACGGCTCGTTCACCACGGGTGTCATCAGCGTGGCCGCCGGGCAGGAGGTGCCCAACATCGACGCCGGGTTCGTGAACGTGCCGACCGTGGCGGTCACGAACAACGACCGACCCACGGCGCCGCTCGCGTTCAGCGGTTCGACGACGGCCAACACGGTGTTGCCCGCACTGCTGCTGCTGCTCATCGGTGGTCTGCTCGTGTCGATCTCCCGCCGCCGCCGCCAGAGCTAAGGCCAAGTCGAAAGATCAGCCATTCTTTCCCCGTGGTCACTCTGGTGCCTGGCACCAGAGTGACCACAGCGCGAAAAACGCTCAATCTTTCGATCCGGGGTCTGACCCCCGCTGTGACCCCCCGTTCCGCCGCCGGGGGTCTGACCCCCGTTTGACCCCACCGTTACGCCGCCGGGGTCTGACCCCGCCGCTAGAAGTTGTGGTGGATCCGTTCGCCGCTGGTCGCGCCCTGGTTCAGGATGCGGGTGCCGCAGTTGGTGAACAGGTTGTTGGCGACGAGCAGGCGGCTCGAGTACGGCTTCAGCCAAATCCCGGTATCCATGGCCGTGAACTTGTTGCCGAGCAGATGGCAACTGGTCACCGGACGCCCCGCGGTGCCGGTGATCACGAGGCCGTTCTTCGACCCGGGCGTATCGGGCTCGGGGTCGACGATCATGTTGTTCGTCACGTGGGTGTCCTGGCAGCCATCGCCGAGGGAGATCCCGGTAAAGGCGTGGTTCTCGCGCCGATAAATCAGGTTCGAGTCAAAGAACGATTGCGGGCGGCCCTGGGTGGTTATGCCCGCGTTCAGTACATCGAAGTGTGACGACTTCACCGTCAGGTACGGCCGAACCTGGTTGGTCAGGTGCGCTCGGACGCCGTAGTTCGTGTACAGCACGTAGCACTGGTCGATATTGGTGCCCTCGGTCGCGCCCGTGACCTCGATGCCGGTCTTGGCAAAGCTGATGTTGATGCGGCTCATCGCCGTGTTGGTCGAGTTGCCACCGAGGCGGACCGCATAGTCGGAATCGAGCGTGTTGGCCCGGCCGCGGATCCAGATGGCATCGAGGATGGTGTTCCACCCGTTTTCGATCACGATGCCTTCGTTCCAGTAGTGACTGAAACCGTTCACCCCTCGGATTTCGACCTGGTTGATGCTGCATGCACCGAACGTGGACGAACCAATATCGGGCCAGCGGGCCCGGATCGCCTTGCCGCCGCCGCTCGTGCGGGTGAGGAGGGAGAGGCCGGTGATGGTCAGGTTCGTGTTCACGTTGTCGAACGAGAACGACATGCCGCCGCGCGGGTTGGTCCAGCGAATGTTCGACACGTCGGGGCCGTCGCCGAGCACGGTGACGGAGCGGTCGCGGCTGCCGATCTGGCGGCGCAGTTCGTAGGTCCCGCGCGGGAAGTAAATGCACCCGCCGCTCCGGGGGATGGCGGCAAACGCCCGCTCGACGGCTGCGGTGTCGTCTTTCGATCCGTTGCCGTGGGCGCCGAAGTCCTTCACGTTGAGGCAGTCGGCGTTGGTCTGGGGCACCGCTCCTGCGGTTCCTGTCGCCGCCGCCGTCGCGGCTGCGCCGAGCGCGATTCCGGCTCCGGCGCGGCTCAGCAGCCGGCGGCGGGAGATCTGGTGATCGTTTGCGGGGGAGGTGCGGTCGTTGATGACGATCTCGGTTTCTGCGGGGAAGTTGGTGTCGTCGGGGCGCTTTTCGAGCTCGCGCCCTTCTTACCGTAGACGGCGATGATTGACGTAAAGTCGCGAACGCATTACAAAATCGCGCCCTCCGTGGTTTCGGCGACTGGAGACCACGGCCTGAGCAGCGTGGGCCGAATGACTCAGGTGGCGTCGTCGTCGGCTTCGACGGTGAACGACCGGTAGATGTGCAACAGGGTGCGCCGCTGGTCATCGGTCAGGTCGGGATCAGCGGCGATCGCCGCCTCCACCGGAGCGGACTGCTGCTCGCGCTCGGCATCCTCGTCGAGCAGGCCGGCCTGGATGTACATCGTCTCCGCCGAAATCGACAACGCCTTGGCGATCTGCTGCAGGATCTCGGCCGACGGGCGCCGCATGCCGCGTTCGATCTGGCTGAGGTAGGGGTTCGACACCCCGGTGAGATCGGCGAGTTTACGCAGCGACAGCTCGGCTCCCGTCCGCTGATCGCGGATGAAGGAACCGAGCTGTTGCAAGCGGTTATCAGGGTTGTCCGCGGATGCCACGAGGGTCAGCCTAGGAGTCCGAAACCGGGTGGGGGGATTTGTTGGCGCCCCGGGTGGGGCGCTCGGAGCGTTCCCGGCCGACGTTCCGGCTGGAAACGCTCACGCCGGTCTTGCTCAGGCCTTGGCCTTGCTGGCGGCCTTGCGCTTCGGGGCGGCCTTGCGGGCCTTGGTCGAGGAGGCCTTGGCGGCGGCGGGCTTGGCCGGGGTGGTGGCGCCGACGAACTTCCAAGTCTCGGTGCGGCCGGTGGAGAGGGCGGAGGCGACCTGCTCGGGCAGGCGGGCTTCGATGCGCTTGGCGACCGGGTCGACCTTGGCGCGGATGTCCTTGGTGGTGGAAACGGCGGTCTTCTTGGCGATCTTGAGCTGGCCGTCGAAGTCCTTGCGGGCAACCTCGACCCGCTCGTTGACGTCGGTGCTCAGGTTCGAGAAGCGCTTGCTCATGCGGTCCGAGATCTTCTCGGCGGCGATGGCGTTGAGGCCCACGTAGGTGTAGGCCGCGTCCTTGATGGTGTCGTTTACGTTGGTGATGGTTTCGTTGGCGGTGGGAGCCATTGGTTTTTCTCCTGAAAGGGGGATGCGAATTGCTGTGTGCTAACCATAATCAGCAAGTGCTAACTTTTGCAAGCAAATTTCGAACAAACCACCTGTGGCGTCCGACACACTCACGTTTTCAACCGCCCAGCCGATGAAAGAAACGTGAGTGGAGGACCAACCAACGTCGATTTCTCGGCCGAGACCGATGAGCTAAAGCGCTGGCAGCAGGTAGAAGCTGAGGCGTGGGGCACCGACGTACCCGCCGAAGAGATCCACGAACCGATGAGCGAGGAGTCGGGCCTGCCCCTCCTGCTCATCTTCTTGTTCGGCATCGCCTTCTTTGGCGGGGTCTACTACTGGACGATGATCCGGCCCAACGCCGAACCGGCGCAGGCGGCGGCGCCCGCGTACGGCAAGGTCGTCGATCTCCCGAGCGCGGCCCGCGTGGTGGAACCCGCGTGTCAGGCCTTCGTCGAACGCACGGCCAACCACAGCACGCTGGAGCCCCGGCTGGTCGAAGCCGGCGACGACCAGGTGGCGCGGGCGGAGGTCTTCCGCACCGTGTACCTCGAGGAGGCGCGTCTGCTCAACCAGGTTTCCGCGGCCGAACCCGATCTGGCCCTCTCCGTCGCCCCGCTGAATTTCTACGCCACGTTGGTTGTCGACGGGGCCGCCGACGTTTCGGCGGGCACCGAACAACTCGCCGATGTGCTGGAACGGGGCGAGGCGCTCCGCGCCCAGATCGACGCCTCCGAAGTGGTCATCGCTGATTTTCGATCAAACCGTTGCTGAGGTTTTGGGGAACTTTCCGGCATCGACCGTCGTCGGATGAGTGCGGATAGGTAGCAACGCGGAGGAGCGCGCGCCACAATGACCGGGACGATGAAGCGTGTACTGATCGGCCTGGGGGCCGCCGCCGTAGCTGTCGTCCTCGGCATTTCCGTCGCGCTCAGCGGCGACGACGCCGGGGTGCGAGGGGCCGTACAGACCGCCACGACGGTCGCGGATGACGACGTATCGGTCGCAGCGAGAACCAGCGAGGTACCGCAGACCACCGCCGATGCCGAACCGCCGGAAACCTCGACGACCGAGCCCGTGGCCCCGACAACCACCATCGAGCGATGGGTTCTCGAACCGCCGGGGGTGAACGCCCCGAGCGCCGACGACGTGGACGACGCCGACATCCTCGCGTACCTCCTGGCGCTCGCCGAAAAGAACAAGGAACCGGCGCCGCCGGACAAGACCAACAACGTCGGAACCGCCGGGCCGGTGGCCCAGGCGCCCGGAGGTTTCGACCTTCGCCGTCCGACGATCGGGCCGGGCGGTCGATTCTTCCCCCAGGACGCTCCGGACCCCGCGGTCATCTTCACCCAGGGCGCCTACTTCCTGTACTCCACCAACACGGCGGCGGCGAACGTGCCGGTGTACCAGGCCAGCGGCAACCTCCAGAGCTGGTCGTTCCTCGGCGATGCCCTGCCGACCCTGCCCGGTTGGGCGGCCGCGGGCATCTTCCAGACGTGGGCGCCGTCGATCGCCAACATCGGCGGCACGTACACCCTCTACTTCACCGCCCGCGACATTGCGTCGAACCGCCAGTGCATCGGCGTGGCCGTCGCCGGGTCACCGCAGGGTCCCTTCGCCGCCGACCCCGCCCCCCTGGTCTGCCCCGCGAGCCTCGGTGGCGCGATCGATCCGGAGTACTTCAAGGACGAGGACGGCAGCCAGTGGTTGCTGTACAAGAACGACGGCAACTGCTGTAAGATCCCGACCCGCATATACACCCGGGCGCTGTCGGCCAACGGCCGCTCGTTCGTCGATCAGACCTCGACCCTGCTCACGGCCGGCGCCGCCTGGGAAGGTGGCCTCATCGAGGGTCCCACCATGGTGCGCCGCAACGGGCGTTACCACCTCTTCTATTCCGCCAACTGGTGGCTGAGCGCGGGCTACTCGATCGGTCACGCGGTGTGTGAGACCGTGCGCGGCCCGTGCTGGCGCAGTGGCAACGGCCAGTTCATGGGCGACCGGGGCGACGCTCGGGGTCCGGGCGGTCCCTCCATCTGGCGTTCGCCCACCGGCGAGGTGTGGATGGCCTATCACGGTTGGGTCGGCGGTGTCGGCTACCCGCGCGGCACCCGCGCGGTGTTCTCGAACCGACTCGATTTTCCCGACTGGACTCCGCCGCCGGTGACCGTGGCACCAACCACGACCGCGGTACCGACCACGACCGCAGTGCCGACGACCACGGCCGGACCCACCACCACGGCGGGGCCGACGACCACCGTCGACCCGACCACCACGACCGCAGGCCCCACCACCACGGCGGGGCCGACGACCACCGCCGGCCCGACCACGACGGCCGTCGCGCAACCGCCGCCGCCGCCTCCCCCTCCGCCACCACCCCCACCGCCACCACCCCCACCGCCGAGTACGACGGCGGTGCTGCCCGAACCTTCGGTGCCGGTCACCACCACCGCCCCGGGCTGATCTCGGCGTGACCAGCCTCCCCGGATCGCCGACGATCGGTCGTCACCTCGAGGCGCTGTACCCGGGCGCCGATCACGCCGCCATCGGCGAACGGCTCCACGAACTGTTCGCCTCGCTGCGCCGTCGACCGCTCGGTGCCTGGAGCGCAGCCGACACGGTGCTGATCACGTACGGAGCCACCGTCGTCGCACCCGGTGAAGCGCCGCTCCGGACGCTTCGCCGCTTCCTCGACGACTACGTCGGCGATGGCTTCTCGGCGGTGCACATCCTGCCGTTCTTCCCCTACAGCTCCGACGATGGGTTCTCGGTCATCGACTACCGCATCGTCGATCCGGCACTGGGCGACTGGACCGACATCGGCGCCATCGCCGATGACTATCAGCTCATGGTCGATCTCATCCTCAACCACGCCAGCGCGCAGAGTGCCTGGTTCCAGCAGTTCCGGGCTGGCCGGGCGCCCGGCACCGACTACTTCGTCACCGCCGATCCCGATGCCGATACCTCGACGGTCACGCGGCCGCGCACCCACCCGTTGCTGCAACCCGTGGCGACGCCCTCCGGTGAACGCCACGTCTGGTGCACGTTCGGCCACGACCAGGTCGATCTCGACTTCGCCAACCCCGACGTGCTCCTCGAGTTCGCCTCCATCCTCGTCGACTACCTCGACCGGGGCGCGACGCTCATTCGGCTCGACGCGGTCGCCTATCTGTGGAAGCAACTCGGCACCACGTCGATCCACCTCGAGCAGACCCACACCGTCGTCAAGCTGTTCGCCCAACTCCTCGCCGGTCGGGCCCGACTGATCACCGAGACCAACGTCCCCCACGCCGAGAACATCTCCTACTTCGGGGCCGGCGACGAGGCCGACGCGGTGTACAACTTCACCCTTCCGCCACTCGTGCTCGACGCCTTCTGGCACGAGCGCTCGGGCCCGCTCCAGGCGTGGTTGACCGCCCTCGACTCACCGCCGCCGGGGCGGGTCTTCCTCAACTTTCTCGCGTCCCACGACGGGTTCGGCGTGCGGCCCGCCGAGGGGTTGCTCACGACCGAAGAAATCACCGCACTCGCCGACCGGGCCCGAGCGCTTGGCGGGTTCGTCTCCGAGTACGACTCCCCGAACGGCCCCCGGCCCTACGAGCTGAACCTGTCGTTGGCCGATGCCCTGGGCTCCGTCGACCGCCTCGTCGCGGCTCACGCACTGATGGCCGCGCTCCCCGGGGTGCCCGCGGTGTACATCCACAGCCTGCTCGCCACCCCGGCCGATGCCGCGGCGGTGGAGCGGACCGGGAATCGCCGAGCCATCAACCGCGTCACCCTCGACGACGGCGAACTGCGCGCCGAGTTGGCGGACGAAGCGTCGCGACCGGCCCAGGCGCTGCGCAGAATCACCGACCTGCTTGCCGTCCGGGCCCGTCAGCCCGCCTTCGACCCGGCCGCCGACCTCGAACCGCTCGATGTCGGGCCGACGGTCGTCGCCTTCCGACGTTCGCACCCCGACCAGCGGATCACCGTTCTTGCCAACGTCGGCGCGGAGCGGGTCGATGGCTTTGCCCCCGAGATTGTCGACGGTGGCGTCGATCTCATCAGCGGCCAGCCGATCGCGACGTTGGCCCCCGGCCAGGTGGGCTGGGTCGCCGATTAACGAATGGGCGCCGCGTACACGTGCAGCGCATCCGGGGTGGCGCGCCAGACCAGCACTTCGCCCTCGTTTGTCACCGACACCGCGTCGGGTCCCGCGCCGGCAACGGCGAACTCCTCGCTGGGCAGCTGGATGGCCCGCAGGTCGTCGATCCGCGTTTCGCCCTGATTGAGCACCCCGACCCACACCTGCTCGAATCCGTCGCACCCACGGTCGATGAAGGCAATCGAGCCGTCGTCGCCGACCGCCAGTTCCGGCAGCGAGAGCCCATCGCCGGAAACCGGTAGGCCCTGTGGGTCGGTGAGCGGGGTCGACGTTCGATCGGCTTCGAGAAGCACCAGGGCACCGGCGTGGTCGCCACCGCAGGCCTCGATCGACGACTCCACCCCCACCACCGTGCCATCGCCTCCCACCGGGTACCCCCACGGGATCGCACCGTTCACCGATTGCAGGGAGATCGGATCCAGCGGGAGGTCATCGTTGACGAACAGCGTGAACGGCGTTGTCACCAGGGACGAGATCAGCGGCCCGCTCGGCACGGTGTGGAACCCGGGGGTTGGTGGCGGTGCGCCGGGCGAGGCGGTGTGGATCTGCGGTGACGCGCCGTTGCAGGTGGACCCGGCGGCGAACACGCCGGTGTTCGCCGCAGCCGCCGTGATCTTGTCGGCGTTGACCGAGCCGACCGCTCGTTCGTCGCCGTTCCGATCGATCTGCCACACCTCGAGTCCGCCGCGTGCGCAGCCGGCTGATTCGATCGGCGATGCGAGGTACGCGACGTCGCCGTGCGCGGCCAGGAACTGCTGCGAGGAAACCGAATGCGAGATCGTGCTGCCTCCGTCGAATGCAACCGACGTTGACGACCCGGCCGAGGATGCAGCGGGGGGTGCGACCGGCGCAGCGCTCGTGGCGGTAGCCGCCGCCGTCGATAACGGCGCCGCGACGGTTCCGGTGCCCCCCGCATCGGGACGCTGCCCGGTACAACTCGAGGCGAGTAACACCATGCCGACAGCGACCGCGAGCGGACCGAGAAGCTCGCGACTCGTGTGTACTGCTCGCCTTGTGCGCATTGTTCGCCACTCGGTCGTCGTCAGGTCAGAACCCCTTCAACCTCGCACGGATCGAACCGGATAGGCAGGACATCGTCGCGCTGCTCCACCGAGAACCGGACCGACGCGAACCGGTATTCGAGATCACCGATGAGGATGGGTTCGACGTACTCGATGAAGATCGCGGCCACTCGGTCCCCGGAGCTGTCGCGCGGCGCATCGCTGCTCGGCTCGACGAGCAGCGCGGCGGCCGTCGCGGCGAGGGCGATCGGTGTCACGCTGGGCTCGCTGCCGAAGAGGCCCAGATCATGGTCGGTCTCGGCGGCGACGACGCCCTCGAGATCGATGTCTCCATGCCCCGGGATCCCGGTAATTTGTAGATATCCGGCGACGGCGGTCGAGGGCTGATCGTTGAACCCACCGGTCATTTCCCAACCGGCCGGCAGCCCGAGGTGGATGCCCCAGATCTCGCTGCAGTACTCGAAATCGACGTCACCGGCCGTCGCCTGCTGGTCGACCAGCGGCTCTGACCCGCCGCTCCGCGTCTGCGGTGCCGTGCTACACGACACCGCGAACGCCAGAGCGGTGGCCGCTCCGACGGCGCCTAACCGCCGAAGCATCACTTGGTAACCGTCGCCCCAGCGCTCCCGCTGTAGTAATAGGTTTCAACGATTTCCCAGACGTTCTCCCCGGCCAGATCACATGCCTGGGTGCCCCACTGGCGCATGGTCGTGCCGTTCTTGCCCCTGCCGCAGTAGTCCGACGAGTAACCCGACCAGTACCTCGGCTCGAACCAGTTGCCGTTGATCTTCATCTCATAGTCCCACCAGAGGTTGACGACGGCGTTGGTCGACGAATGGGTGTTGCCGGGAATCCATCGTTGGAAGTCGATCGAGTCCTTCACGTCCCAGCAGTTGCCGTTCCACGTGTGGGCTTCGGTGAGCCCGCGGAACCACGCATACTGTTTGACCGCGAGCCCGCCGGAGCCCAGCGAATCGTTGCCCCAACTTGGGATCCACTCGCTGGGTAGGACTTCCTTGACGTACAGGCGCATGCCCTGCTGGGTTACGTATTGGATCGACGATCCCAGAATTTCGGGGTTCGAGACGACGGCGATCTTGATATTCTTGCCCGGCCCGGGCGCCTGGCTGGTGCTCGAGTGCCCGGTGCACATCGAGCTGGAACTGGCGATCGGGTCCAACAACTCCTGAGCGACGAGCTCCTCGGTGTGAAGCTCACGAAGCACTGAACCGTGGGTGAAGTGCTCCACCGTCCCGGCCGGGGAAGTTCGCAGCGCCTGGTTCCATTGTCCGCGGGCCCAGAGGATCCCGGTCCGAACGGCGGTGCCCGAATCATGGGTCGCTTCGATACCGAAGGTGTGGCCCAAGGCCAGGGCCCGCTGCTGTTCGAGTGGACCGAACGGGATGTCGAATTCGGCGATTCCCCCCGATGTGGACTCGGCCGAGCCGATCACCACGCCGTTGAACGTGAGGTCGACCGTTGCTCCCGCGACCGAGATTCCGGCCTCGTCGTTGACGGTGACCCGAACGACCATGGAATCCCAACGATCCGGAATCGCAACCCGTGCGATTTTGACGAAGCTGTTCGCACTGCCGGGGTGCGCGGCGATCGCCCGCAGCTCCGAGGCTTCCCTGATGGTTAGGCCACCGGTAGCAACGTGGCTGATGGCCTCAGCGACCTCAGGCACCATCCAGCCCTGTTCTTGAGCAGCGTCGGTCCAGCGCTCGATATCGGACTCGGTCGCTGCCTGCTCGTCCGCCCGAGCGCTTTCGTAGACCTGGCCGCCCAACGTTGCTCCTTCGGCACTGGATTCGTACAACGCTCGAAGGCCGTTCAGCTGCTCGTGGGTCATGTCGGTGTCGAGCAGCCGGGCGAGCGCATCGTCGGGATCCACCACGGCTATCTCGTTGTCGACCGCTCCGGCAGCCGAAGGGGCGAGCACCATCCCGGCGGCGGTCATGGCGATAAGCGCGCGGCGAAAGATCGCCCTTTCGCGCCGAGCGGCCTTCGTTCGGGCCAGAAGCGACGCGAACGCCGCCACCCAGCCAACCCGTTGGCGGATTGACCGCGACATTCGGTGGATGACCCTCATCGTTCGTCGACTCCTCGTTGACAAGTTGCGGGATGAAAACGCTGTCTTGAGCGAAAGCTGCGACGTCGCTCCGTCGACGGAACGACGGTGCGGGCGACGCCCGCTCAGATGAAATCGACAGTAAGAAACGCCGTCACGGAGTCACAAGGGTCTGCCGGGAGGGGTCCCGGAGGAAGGGTCTGGCGGGACCCATGCTCAGCGGACCACCGGCGCCGAATTTCGCCGAGCGTGCGAGCCGCGGGCGTTCATCCGGAAGGCCGCAGCGGCTGCGGGCGCTACGCGTTGTCGGCTTCGACGGCCTCGTCGAGCGTTTCGAGCACCGTGGGTACCGCGCTCATCACCCGAGACCAGTTCGCGATGAACGGGGTCTCCATCGGGTTCGAAAGGAACTTCTCGCCGGCGGTCATGATGCTCTGGGCGAACACCTCGACGGTGCCCTCTTCGTCGTGGCGATCGAAGGTCAACCCGTTGAGCACCGCGTCGTTGTGGTAGTGGTCGACCAGGCCGAGCGCGGTCCGGTAGTAGGCCGCCTTGATGGTGCGGAACCCTTCCGGGGTGAACACGACGCCATCGGTCGCCAGCTTGCGCAGCATGGCCTTGGCGATGTCGATGCTCATCTTGTGCAGGCCCTGGGTGGGGTCCTCGGCCGACAGGCTCTGGTGCTTGTGGTCGTAGGCGCCGGCGATGTCGACCTGGCAGATGCGGTTGGCGGCGTAATGGCGGTGCACCTCGGACAACATGCCGATCTCGAGCCCCCAGTCGGCCGGAATGCGGATGGTCGGCACCACCTCGGATCGCATCGACACCTCGCCCGCCAGCGGATACCGAAAGCTGTCGAGAAAGTCGAGGTAGCCGCTGGGCCCAATGGTCTTGCGCAGGGCCCGGATCAACGGCGTGACCAGCAGCCGGGTGACCCGGCCGTTGAGCCGGCCGTCGGAGGAGCGGAAGTAGAACCCCTTGCAGAACGCGTAATCGAACGACGGGTGGACGACCGGATAGAGGAGCCGGGCGACGAGGGCGGGGTCGTAGGTGGTGATGTCGGCGTCGTGCAGGGCAACCGCCGCACCTCGGCCCGACGCAAGGAAGTAGCCGAGGCAGTACCAGACGTTGCGGCCCTTGCCGGGTTGACGGGGGGCGAGGCCGTGGGTGCCGAGTTCGTCTTGGATCGCCACCATGCGTGGTCCGTCGTTCCAGAGGATCCGCGTGCGCTGCGGGAGGCGGGCGAAGAACCGACGGGCTTCGGCGAACTGGTCGGCGTCAGCGCCGTCCAGTCCGATGACGATCTCCTCGAGGAAGCTGACCTCGGCGAGTTGGTCGACGATGTTGGACAGCGCCGGCCCGGCGAGCTCGCTGTACAGGCACGGGATGATCAGCGTCATCGGCCGTTCCCGGCGCCAGTCGTCGAGCTCGCCGGTCAGCTCCGACAACGGTCGGTCGACCAACCGGTGCAGCGTCGCGATGGTGCCGTTTTGAAAGAAGTCGGGCATCGGTGGTCAGGCGTGGCGGGCGATGGAGGCCGCGACCGCAGGGGGCGCCCCATAGCTGAAGACACCCACATCGCAGCCGCCGCCGTCGGCAGGACACAGCTCGAGGAGGAGCCGCCACGAGCTGGCATCGACGGTGACGTGGATCGCACCGCCGATCTCGATCTTGTCCACCACCGCGCCGGTCTCGGCGCCAAACGCAGCGAGGTAGCGGGCGGCCACGTCCGACGCCGATCGGTCGCGGTGCACTCGAATCGGCGCGCGCTCCTGGTGGAGGTGCACGACGTTTCCGTCCACTGTTCGCTCGCCCATGGGAATGCCTCTTTCCACCGCCAGGGTACGTCACCGGCGCCGAACCGACATGTCGCAGCGCCGAGTTATCTGCGTTGCCCCAGATAGTGGCGCCGGACGTTTGCCTAGATGTCGGCGATCGGGGCGACGACCTTCTCGCCGAAGTCGGCGGTCTTTTGGGCGGTGTCGCCGAGGAAGATGTACGACGGCACGATGAGGCGATCGACGCCGGCCGCCCGCATCTCCTCGGCCGCGGCAACCGGGTCCGAGCCGAGCAGCGCGTCGCCGGGAAAGGTGATCTCGATGGCTGCGGGGTCGCGACCGGCGTCGGCCGCGGTCTGGCGCACGATGTCGACCAACTCGATGATGTTGCCCCCGGCGGGGAAGAATCCGTCACCGAGTCGACCGGCGCGGCGGGCGGCGGCGGGGGAGTGGCCCCCGATCACGATGGGCACGGTGCCGTTGGCGGGCTTGGGGTTCGAGCTGATGCCGGAGAAGTTGTGAAATTCACCTTCGAAGCTCACGCTGTCGCCGCTCCAGAGCGTGCGGATGATGTCGACGTACTCGTCGGTGCGCTGACCCCGTCGCTCCCACGGGATACCGAGGGCATCGAACTCCTCGTGCAGCCAGCCGACGCCGATTCCGAGATCGAAGCGGCCGCCGGTGAGCATGTCGAGCGTGGCGACCTGTTTGGCCAGGACGAGCGGGTTGCGTTCGGGCAGGATCAAGATGCCGGTCGCCAGCCGGATCTTCGACGTGTGGGCGCCCACCATCGCCAGCCAGATGAGCGGGTCGGGCATCGAAGTGCTCGCTTCGGCCGGCATCTTGCCCGTCTTGTCGTACGGGTAGGTCGACTCGTAATTATCCGGATAGATCACGTGCTCGACCGTCCACAACGATTCGAACCCGGCGGCCTCGGCCGCCGTGGCGAGCTCGACCATCCCTTCGGGCTCGGCGAAGGTGACGATGTTGGCGAACGCGATGCCGATCTTCATGGAGGTCCTTGTCTGTTTCTATTGGTGGTGCTGCCCACGGTGCAACTCGTCGGCGTGATGACCGACGTCGCTGCGACCGTTTCACATCGCGAGGCGGGGAGCGAGTTAGCGGCCGGTCCACTCGGGAGGCCGCTTTTCCCGGGCGGCTCGGCGGCCTTCGGCCGTGTCCTCGGTGGCGGCGGCCACGATGCGCATCGTTTCGCCGAACCGCACGGCTTCGGTCCACGCCATGGCGGGCGTTCGCCGAGCGACCTCTTTGGTCGCCCGGACGGCGAGCGGCGCCCCCCGGCACAGTCGATCGGCGAGGGTGCGAGCCTCGACGAGGAGTTGATCGTGGTCGACGACCCGCCACACGAGGCCCATGGCGGCGGCTCGCTCGGCGTCGATGGTGTCGCCGGTGAGGAGTAGCTCCATGGCGTTGGCCCATCCGATCCGTCCCGGCAGCTGGATCGCACCGACGATGGTGGGTACACCGATCGTGACCTCGGGATAGGCAAACGTCGCCCGGTCGCTGGCCACGATGAAATCACAGGTGATGGCGGCGGTCAGCCCGTAGCCGATGCACGGTCCGTTGACCGCGGCGATAGTCGGCTTGTTCAGCTCGAGGCCACTTTCGAACGAGTTGATGGTGGGCTTCTCCCAGAACGACCCCGGGAAGGTGCCGACCGATCCCGCGCCGTCGACCATGTCGGCCCCGGCGCAGAACGCCCGTCCGGCACCCGTGAGGATGGCGACCCAGGCATCGTCGTCGGCGAGAAAGGTGTTCCAGGCGGCGTTGAGGTCGTCGCGCAGGGCGCCGTTGACCGCGTTCAACCGATCGGGCCGGTTGTAGGTGATCGTGGCGACATGGCCGTCGAGCGCGTAGGTGGCGAAGGGCTCGGTCGACGACTCGGTGTTTGGTTCCGGGTTGCTCACGGCCCGAACCTAGTCTGAGCCCATGGCAACCATCGAAGCTGACCTGACCACCGGCGCCGTGGTGGAGATCACCAACGGCACCCACACCTGGGTCGCCGACGAACCCACCGATCTCGGCGGCACCAATACCGGTCCCAACCCCTACGAAATGCTGCTCGGCGCGCTGGGCGCGTGCACCTGCATCACCCTGTCGTTCTTCGCTCAACGCAAGGGCTGGGATCTGACCTCGGTGTCGGCCCGATTCACCTACGACAAAGTGCACGCCGACGATTGCGCCGACTGCGATGACGACCTGACCGGATGGCTCGAACACGTGACCACCGAGATCTTCATCGAGGGCACCTTCGACGAAGCGGCTCGCGCTCGACTAGCCGAGGTCGCCACCCGGTGCCCGGTGCACCGCACGATCGAAAAGGGCATCGTGTTCACCGAGAACGTGACGGTGGGCTAGCCGGTCAGCTCGTCTTTGCGTCGTCGGGGTTCACCCGTTCGAGGAAGGCGCGGACCCGACCCTTCGGCAACTTCCTGCGGTAGTCGAATTCATCGACGCATCGCTCGGCCATGGCCTTGTCGATCCAGTGGGTGTAGTCGTAACCCTCGATGGGTCGACGTTCGCCACGACCTTCGACGAGGGCAACCTCGACGCGCACGTTCCGGGTGGAGGTGCGCTCCTTGATCTCGCGCGCCACCTCCATCAGGTCGCGATCGCGCGAGACGATGATGAGCGTGTCGCACCAGCCGTCGAGCGCCGCGGTCACCGCGTCGAGGCCGAGCGCGAGATCGATGCCTTTCTCGCGCGCGGCCCGGTACTTCTTCACCTTGGCCGGGTGGGTTTCGCCGTCGGCGGCCTTCTCGGGGCGCGGCAACTTGGTCGTGACCCTCCACTCCCAGTGGTAGCGGAGGGTCCGTTCGATCACGGTGACGCCGGTGGCCCGAATCAACTTGTGGCGGCGCATCGCGAGGGCGTGGATATCGGGATCCTCGCGGGGTAGGTGCACGCCCGAGTAGTACCGGATGTCGACGTGTTCGCGGTCGCCGATGAGTTCGCGGCCGAGCAGCACCGGGTGCACGCGCAGGTTGTAGGTGCGCGAGATCGACTTGTACAGGTTTTGGCCGTCGATGAACACCATCACCCGGCCCGAGGTCGGGCCCCGGCCGGTGCCACCGGGGACCGGCCGATCGTCGGGGGCACGGCGCCCGCTCACGATGGCTCGCTCACGAACGGCTCACCGTCGAAGAGCTGGTCATGGGGAACGTCACGCTGGCTGCCACCTGAAAAGAGAAAAAGCCCCGGTCGTTCCCCCAGCACGCAAGCGCCTGGGTGGAAGGCCGGGGACTAACTGACGACCATCGTATCGGATACGCGAGATACTGGTGCGGTGCCCCTCCCGCTTTTTCGTCGATTGCTCGCGCTCGTTCTGATGGCTGCCTTGGTGGTGGCATGCGGCGGGGGTGAAGAGGCGACCCCGCTCGACACCCGTTCCTACCGCTGGTCGATCGACGTCACGTTCGCCGATGGTGGGGTCGCCCAGACCGAGCTCGAAGCCTTCGGGCGGGTCGACAACAATGCCGGAGCCAACGTTATGTCGTTGACCCTCGTCGGCCGCCCGGAAGCGGTTGGTGATGTCGAGGGGACGGCGGAGTTCGTAACGGTTGGCGGTACGACGGTGAGCCTCGGACTCGCGGCGATCATGGGCGGCGCGGCCGCCGACCTCGACCCGGCGAGCTACTACGACTTCTCGATCTTCGACGAGGGGGGTCTCGATGGGTTCTTCCCCAACGCCAGCATTCGCGTGGAGAACGTCGAGGCCATGTTCGGCGTGGACCTCGTCGATGTTGGGAGCGAAGCCATCGGTGGTATCGATGCGCGGCGATCGCAGGCCGAGTTCAACGCCGATGATCTGAATCGCAATGACCAGAACAACCTGCTCGAGTTCGCCGGGCAGTTTGGGCCCACCACGCTTGAGGTGTGGAACGACGCCGACGGTGTGGTTTTGAGGATCGTCACCACCGGGTCCGTGGATAACTCGCGCACCGAGCTGAACTACTTCGGTCACGGTGAGGACATGAAGATCGCCTTCCCGGACGAGGTCCTGGAGATGCCGGCCATCCCCGGGTGGACCGACGAGGAGTAGGCCAGCTGTCCGGGCATCAGACGCACAGGCCGTCGCTCACGCCCCGACTGCACAACCCGCGAACCTGGACGTCGACCACCGCCCAGCCGACGGAATCGTCGGGGTCGAGAACGACGCGATAGAGCTCACCGTCGGAGGCGTCATCGGCGACACCGGTCAGCAGCACGTGAACGACGGCGGGGCCATCACCGTGGACCGCTAGCACGGCGACGACCGGCTCCACCTCACCGTCGGCGGCGTAGCGCTGGGCGAGGCGACCGGCGAAGACCGACGCGAAGTCCGTCGGGTTGGAGGATTCGCCTTCGGCATCGGACACGATCTGCCCGAGGTTCTCCCGCGGAATTTCGGGCAGGTCGTCGATGCCGATCGCGGCGCCCAACCGGTCCGGGGTGGTCACGAGGGCGAGTAGCTCGGCCGCGGGACCGATTGGCGGAATCTGAGCCCGCACGGTGCGGTAGTCCTCGCCGATGGCGACCCGGGCGGTGACCTCGACACCGGCCTCCGAGCCGACGACCGTCGTCTCGCCGCCCGTCCAGTACGCCCCGGATTCGTAGACGGCGAGGACCGCATCGCCCCGCGGTGCGAAGCTGACCGGGTCGACCGGAATGATCAGGTCGATCGCGCCGCCGGCGTAGCGGGCGGCGACCGCAACGTCGTACGACAGACCGTCGGAGCCGTACTCGCGGAGCTCGACGGCTTCGAGTGCGAGCAACGGCGTACTGTCGCCGAGGTCGATCGTGCCGGGTTCGGGGGCGCCCCCATCGACGGGGGCCGTGTCCGCCGGCGGCTCGATGGGTGCCGTTGTTGGGGGTGGTTCCGGAGTGCTTGCTTCCGGTGGCTCGACGGGCTGCGTTGTCGGTGGAGTGGCCACCGTCGAATCGGCGGGCGAAGTGGAGTTGGCAGGCACAGCGGAATCGGCAGGCACGGTGGAGTTGGCGGGCGCAGTGGAGTTGGCGGGCGCAGTTGAATTGGCGGGCGCGGCGGAGCCGCCCGCCGGCGCGTTGGTGCTCGGCGAGTCAGCGTCGACCGTGGTCGTGGCCTCGGCGGTGTCGGTGGAGCCGGCGGTGACCTGCCCACACGACGCGAGCGCCGTCGACGCCAGGGCGACGAAGATCACCGCCGATCGCAGGGGCGAGGTGCGGCGGAGCACGAGCGGAGAATCGTGCATCGACGACGCTCGGGTGGAACGGATGACGGTTCGGATAGCCATGGTTCGACCCTGAACCGATGACGAGCGGCGATCGATGGTGGCTGGAGGCGTCTCACCGGGGGTGCCACCACCCCTGACCGGGTCAACCCTGCATCCCGCGAGCGCCGCAAGGCCTGAAATTTCACGCCGCGAACCATCTGGTGCCTGGCACCAGATGGTTCGC
>CALHYX010000047.1 GCA_938041035.1 uncultured Acidimicrobiales bacterium
TCGACTTCGCGATCGTGCGGGGCACGATCACCGTCGCCGCACCCTGCGACGACCTCGGCGAGTACGACGATGTACCGGCGCTCAAGATCTCGGTGCTCGACATCGAGGAGAGCCGCCTCATCACGATGGATCGAGCCGGCCGTCGGATCAACACCGACGACGGCAACTGCCTGATCCTGTTCGAGGGCGAAAACCTGCCCCGACAGGGTCGCTACCTCATCGATGCCGGCCGGCTGGGCGAGACCAACGTCGACGCCGCCTCGTTCGGCACGTACGAAGGACAACCGCTGATCTTCGCCCTGAACCTCGGGTAGGACCCGCGCCGGTATGGACGAAGCCGACCGCGTGCTCACGAATCTGGCGTCGTCGGCCGATGTCGGCCGGGCCGAGCTCGACTACCGCGGACTGAGCGAAGACGACCGCCGCCGGGTGGTCGAGGGAGTCGCCGCGGCCGCCCGCGACGGCGACGAACCGGCGCTCGAACTGCTGCTCCTCTTGCTCGACCGCCACCGGCTGGTGGTTCCCGCGGTTCGCCGCGTGATCGCCGACGACGGCCTGGCCGAAGAGGTGGTGCAGGACGTCCTGATCGTGGTGGCCGAATCGATCACCGACTTCCGGGCCGAGTCGCTGTTTCGCACCTGGCTGTTCGGCGTGGCCAAGAACCAGGCCCGGCACCATCTGCGGTCGCACATGCGGAAACCCGAAGCGGCCGAGCTCGGGGCCGACGACGAACGGCCCACCGCCCGCATCAGTTCGGTCGTGGCCCGGCGCCACGACATCGAGCTGGAGTTGGCCACCCTGCCCGACCACTACCGCGAACCGGTGGTGCTGCGCGATGTCGAGACCATGACCTATGAGGCCATCGCCGAACGGCTCGGCATCGAGCTGGGCACCGTGCGATCCCGCATCGCTCGGGGCCGGGCCCTGCTGGCCGCTCGGCTGGCGGCCGCGTGAGCGATCTTTCGGGCACGCAGCTCGGGCGATACCGGCTGGAGAAGGTCATCGGCACGGGCGGGTTCGCCACCGTGTACCGAGCCATCGACGAAGGCCTCGACGCGGCGGTGGCCGTCAAGGTCTTGGCCGACAACCACAGCCTCGACCTCGAAATGCGCGAGCGATTCCTCGACGAAGGCCGACTACTGCGGCGGGTGAAACACCCCGCATTGATCACCGTGCACGACGTGGGCGAAACCCACGACAAACGCCCGTACCTCGTGCTCGAGCTGGCCGAGGGGGGCACGCTCCACGACCGGTTGGCCGACACCGAACCGGGCCGCGCCGACCTCGTCGCCCTGGCCGACGCGCTCCACGATTCGCTCGCCGAACTGCACGCCGCCGGCATCGTGCACCGCGACCTGTCGCCCCGCAACGTGTTCATCCATGCCGACGACGCACCGTCGGGGCAGCGCAGCGGCATCCTCGGGCCCGACGAACGCTTCGCCATCGGCGACCTCGGCCTGGCCAAGGATCTGCTGTTGGCCTCCGGGGTAACCGCCGGGGTCGGCACGGGTGAGTTCGCCGCGCCCGAACAGAAGGTGTCGGGCGGCGTCGTATCGGCCAGCGCCGATATCTACGGGGCGAGCGCGCTGTTGAGCTTCGTGGCCTCGGGGTCCAATGCGCTCGGCCCGGTGGTCGAGGAAGCGACCCGTCGAGGCCGTTCGGTCGACCCCGCGGCCCGACCGGCCACCATCGGTGAATGGCGTCGGGAGCTGGCCCCACTCGACGAGGCGAGCCAGGACGAACCGGCGGGCCGACGCCGACTCGGGCCCGTGCTGCTGGTCGGCATGGCGCTGCTCGCGGCGGTCGGGCTCGGCGCCCTGCTGGCCGGATGGCAACGCGGCGACGACACCGTCCGCACCGAGGTAGCCGGCGTATCGACCGAGGCCCCGGACGGTGGCGATGACGGCGGGTCCCGCGCGGTCGCCCCGACCCAACCGGCAACCGTCGTCTTCGGTTCCGGCGGGCTCAGCGCGGGATGGACCGATGACTCGTGGGGAGTCACCCAACCCTTCTCGACGGCCGATGGTTCGGTCGGGCTCGACCCGTTCGGCGCGCTGTCGCTGCGCTTCGAGGGCGCGGTCGAGGGCGGCTGGCTGGTGTTCACCCTCGCGGCCGGCGACCCCGGACCGCTCTCGGTGCGGGCCAACGACCGCGACGACCGAGCGCTGGCCGAGTGCCCGGTGCCCAACGGCGTCGGAACCGGCACGCGCACGTTCGCCGTGTCGCTCGACGCGCTCGGCGCGGCCGACGGGTTGAGCCGCATCAGCTTCCTCGCCGACGCCGCTCCGGTGAGCTTGACGCTCACGCAGCTCGCCCTGGCCGACAGCCCGCCGGGCGACGCCGCCACCTTCGCCTGCGGCTAACCGGCCAGACCAGGCCAGGCCAGGGACTTTTCCGGATTTCCTTGGAACTTTTGGCGCGCCCCGCGGCAACCCACGTTCGTACATCAACCGAATGTGAGGAAGCTATGCACGCACAAAGCACACCCACGACGACGATACGGGGAGCCACAGCGACACTGCTGTGGTTTGTCGTGGCGTCGCTCATCGCCACCCTGTTCACCCTGGCGGGACCGACCCAGGCAGCCGAGGCCCAGCTGGAACCGCTGGACCTCGATGCCAACTGCAAGATGTCGTCGAAGGTGATCAACCGGGTGAAACAGGACCGGGGTCTTCGCCACGACATCCGTTTCACCCTCAAGTGCACCAACATCACGACCACCACCGATGGCGCCGTCGGCCTGTCGTTCATCAACTGGCAGGGCAACAACCAACGCACGGTTGCCTGCTGGCCCGACCCGGTGCCGGCCGGCAACGAGAAGGCGTGCGACGTGCACCTCGGGTCGAAGCGGTTGAAGCCGGGTCAGGGTCTGACCCTGAACTACGTCGTTCCGGTCGTCAGCTATGTCCCCGACTGCTACACCCACACCGAGCACTTCTCGGGTCTGTTGTATGCACCCAAGGTGAGCAGGAACATCGGGTCCGACGTTGTCGTGCTGGCCCCGTGGGGCAAGGTGAACAAGCCCAAGCCCGGCGGGTGGGCGGTCAAGGCCACCTACTGCCACCCGGCCGACGCCGCCGCGCCCAAGCCGCCTCCGGCCGACAAGGCTTCGGTCGAGTTCCGGCGCCAGCGGATCACCAACATCTACCGCAACCTGCTCAATCGGGCCCCGGACGCGGCAGGCATGAAGACGTGGATGAACGAATCCCGCTACCCCTGCACCATCCCCGGGCAGAGCAACATGGCGCTGTCGCTCATCAACGCGGCGGTGGCCGTCGAACTCAAGCACACAATCAGCTATCCCAAGAGCGGTTGGCAACAGCGCGGCGTGACCGCGGTCTACAAGGGCCTGCTCGGTCGTAGTCCCGACACCGAGGGTCGGAACTTCTGGATCCGCTTCGTCGGCAACGACATCAACAAGCTGAACCACATGGCCCGGTCGATCGTGACCGACCTGGAGGAATACCGGAAGGTCACCATTGCCGGCTGCGGCATCCCCAACGATGGACCCGTCCTGCCGTTCCT
>CALHYX010000048.1 GCA_938041035.1 uncultured Acidimicrobiales bacterium
AGCTAGCTGCGCAGGAACGCTCGGGGTGATGAGCCGAGCTCGGCTTTGAAGGCGGAGACGAACGAGCTGGGCGACGCGTAACCGACGGCGACCGCGGTTTCGGTCACCGTCGCGCCCTGAGCGAGCATGCTCACCGCTGCAAGGATGCGGGCCCGGCGGCGCCACTGCCCGAGGCTGGTGTGGGTTTGGGCCACGAAGCGTCGTTCGATCGTCCGCCGGCTGGCGTTCGCCGTTCGAAGGTGATGCTCGAGACCGTTCGCGGGATCCGTCATGATCGCATCGGCAACCTCGCGAGCCACCGGGTCTGACGGGAGCGCGAGATGGAGCGGCGCTTGCGGCTCCTGGGCGACCTGGTCGGCAAGCAGCGTGACCAGCGCTTGATCGGGCGCCGCGTCGAGATCCATCGGCGCGTTGACGACGGCGTGGGTGACGAGCTCGCGGGTTAACGGAGTGAGGTTGATGACGCGAAGTCCGGCGCCGAGCGCATCGAGGCCCGCATCGATGTAGAGGCACCGGATGGCGACTCGCCGCGCGGTCCGGATTCGCACCCTGGTGCCGTCGGGAACGCAAAGCGCTCGATGGGTGGGAACCGTCCACGCCTGGGTGTCAGTGATCGCGGTGAACACCCCGGAGCGGGCGAACACGAGGTAGTCCCATCCGGGCTGGGTGGGGAGTTGTACGCGGCCGGGCGGATGGGTGGTGGCATTGCTGCGCACGAGCGAGGGGCGATGGCGAGAATTCGACATTACTAGTCGAAGTGTAGAATGCCCGGCCCAGGGGGTCCCTGCCAAGATGGTGGTCATGCACCCACGACTGACCCATTTCGCCATCAACACCGACGACGTGGAGGCCACCCAGGCGTTCTACGGATCGGTCTTTGGCTGGCGGTTTCGCGAGTACGGACCGCCGGGTTTCGTGCAGATCCTCGATGAGTCCGGCGAGGAACCGATGGGGGCGATCCAACCGCGCCGACAACTGCTCGATGACGCGCCAACCCTCGGGTTCGAATGCACCTTCGGGGTGGACGACGTCGACGAGGTTCGCGAGCAGATTCTGGCCGCCGGGGGCAGGATCCTCATGGAGAAGTTCACCATCCCGAACGTTGGCGATCTGATCGCGTTTGAGGATCCCGGCGGCAACCCGGCCCTGGCGATGCGCTACGACGATTCCGTCGAGTAGCTGCGTTTCTCGGCTTGAGCCGAGGTCGGTTCAGCCGAGGACCCCGAGCAGCCGGGCGTAGGTCTCGCCCACATCGTCGACGACGACCTCGACGCGCTTGGTCAGCGGGCGCTCCTGCATCAACGCCGCGAACGCGTCGTACCTCGCGCCGATCGGGTCCGGCTCGCCGCTCCGGTCGACCAGCGCGGCCGCGTCATGGTGCTCGGGAAAGGTCGGCGCGGCCCGGCGACGAGCAAAGGCCTCGATCGCCGCCTGGCGATCCAACCACAGGGCTGCTTCGACGAACCTCGCCTCCGAGCCCTCGGCCACCTCCGCCAGCTCGTCGATGAATTCGGCTCGCGCCAGGAATTGCGGCACGATTACATCGCGGCCCGCGGTCAAGTGCGTCCGGATCATCGCAACCGCCAGCGTTCGGGCAACCAAACCGGACGTGATCGGGTCGTCGAGCCAGTCGCCGAGTAGCCCCCGCACCACATCGATGTCGAGGTTGAGCGCGAGTGGGCGGTCGGCGATGAAGCGCCGGGCGATCGTCGACTTGCCGCTCGCCGGGGGACCGTTGAGCAGCACCAGCACCGGTGTGCCGTCGGCGGCCGGGGTCACTGCCGGACGGCTTCGGGCGGGAGATCAAAGGTCATCGTGAACCGGGTTCCCCGCTCGTCGCCCGGAAGCGGGGAGACGACCTCGACGCCGCCGTGGGCGGCCGCGACCTGCTCGACCAGGGCCAACCCGATACCCATCGTTCCGGATTCACCCGATTCGTCGCTCTGGTGGTAGCGCTCGAAGATGGCGTCGATCTCGTCGGCGGGGATTCCCGGTCCGTAGTCCGACACCGACACCCGTACCCGCTCGCCCTCGACGACATCGATGGCGACCGGAGCCCCCGGAGGCGTGTACCGGGCCGCGTTCTCCACCAGGTTGGCGATCGCTCGTTCGACGCTCGGCCCGTCGATGCCCAGCAAAAGGGCGGCGGGACCTCGCACGACGACCGCAACCTCGGGGCTGACGATTCGGTGCTGGGTGGTCACCCGCCGGATGATCGCCATGATGTCGTTGTCGACCTGGCGGGTTTCTGCGGCCCGCGTGCGGGCGTCGAGGAGTAGCTCGTCGAGGGTGGACTGCAGGCGTTTCACCAGCGCCTCGTTCCGTTCGGTGCTGGCCCGGTAGTCCTCGAGGGTGGGCGACTGGTTGTTCAGCATCACCTCATTGTTGATGGCCAGCGCGGCCAACGGGGTTCGCAACTCGTGGCTCGTGTCCTCGATGAGGCGTCGCTGGTCCTCGGAGGCGGTGGCCAGTCGGTCCAACATCGCATCGAAGCTGTCGGCGAGGGCCTGCACCTCTCCGGTCGCGCCGGTGAGCCCGATGCGACGGTCGAGCGAGCCCGCCTGAATCTCGTTGGCGACTTCGGTGATCGCCGCCATCGGCTTCACCGCTCGCGACGACCACGTCGACACCGCGAAGCTCGCTCCGCCGGTAAGCGCCAATGCGGCCAACGCGAAACCGATCGGAAGCCCGTTGGTCTCCTCGTCCGCGCTGCCCGGTTCTTCGGGAGGCTCGGGGGGTTCCTCGGGTTCCTCGGGCGGTTCCGGCGGCTCCGGGATCTCCGACGAGCTGTCGAACTCCTGCGACCCCGTAGCGACGAGGACGACCAGGACGGTCATCGGCAGGAGGACCGCTATCAGCCCCATCGCCCCGATCTGGCGCCGAAGCGAACCTCTCGCGGCCATGACGGTACGCACGAGGGCGACCACCAACAGTCCGACGACGCCCAACACGATGAGCGGTGAGACGAACTCGTTGCCCGAGCCGCTGAGCAGCGAGATCACGACGAAGAGTCCGAACCCTCCGAGTGCCCAACCAACGGTCTGGCGTCGGTTGTCGGGATGGGTAAGGGAGCCGAGAAACGACGGTGGTTTCGCGCTCGGGTCGGAGCGGGCCACGTTGGCATCGGCCTCGCGGCGTCCCCAGAGCCCGATGAACACGAGCGCGCCAAGCACGACGACGACGAGCGGGCTCTGCGACTCCAGGAAGTTGATCAGCATCAACATCAGGACCAAAAGGCCGGGCATCAGGCTTGCTCCATCCGGTAGCCGACGCCGCGAATCGTATGGATGAGCGCCGGCTCGCCCAGCTTGCGGCGGAGCCGACTGAGGATCACCCGCACGCTCTTGGTGAACGCGTCGACGTTGGCATCCCAACAGTGCTCCAGCAGTTCTTCGGTCGAGACGACCTCCCCCGGGTGCAAACAGAAGTAGCGGAGGACCGCGAACTCCCGCCCGGTCAGATCCAACGTCGCGCCGCCCCGCACCGCGGTATGCGCCGACAGGTCGACTTCGAGATTCCCGATCCTGATCGGCCCGGCCGCGTGTCCGTCGCGCCGCGACAGTGCGCGGATGCGGGCGGCCAACTCGGCCAGGCTGAACGGCTTCACCAGATAGTCGTCGGCGCCCGCGTCCAACCCGGCCACCCGGTCGGCCACCGCATCGCGTGCCGTCAGTATCAGCACCCGAGCCGGTCGCATCAGAAACGAATCGGCGTCATCGGACAGCATCTGCCGGCACAGATCCAGACCGTCGCCGTCGGGCAGACCGAGGTCGAGGCACACCACGTCGTAGCGGGTAGTGGCCAGCAGCTCGGTGGCATCGGCCACCGAGGCCGCATGGTCCACGGCCAGGTGCTCCTGGCGGAGGCCGAGCAGGACCACCTCGGCGAGGTCGGGATCGTCTTCCACCAGGAGCACGCGCATCTCACACCAATTCTGACAGCGATACGCCCTGCACGGCTCGACGGTTCATGAACAGGCCCGTCGCGGCTGCGATCAGCGGGAAGACGATCAGCAGACCGAAGAAGAACTGGAACGGGACCACGAACGGGAAGTTGTCCACGCTCGAGTTGATCATCGGCAGCAGCGGCACGTAGCCGATGAGCATCGCCACGGCTGCTCCGCTGAAGGCCAACAGGGCTGCCATGGCGGCTGACATGCGGCGTCCGCTGGTCGGTCGGGCGCCCAACGATGCCAGCAGGGCAATGTCGCGTCGCTGCTCGGCGGCGAGCAGGCTCACGGCCGAGATGGTGATGCCGATGCCGGCGATGAGCCCGATCATCAGCCCGGTGGTCCGCAGTCCGGACTTCGGTGCCGGCGGCTCGTGAAACTCGACATCCACCGAGGTGGTCACCGCTTCACGGATCGCCTCCGTCTGCGCTGCGGTGATGGCGGCATCGCTCGTGCCCAACCAGCCAATCGTGACGACCTCGTAGTCGCCCGCCGCGATGAGATCGGGGGCTACGAACACGTTGGGAACCGCCGCTGCCCCGGGCCATGACGAGGCGACGGTGACCTGCTCGCCTTCGCCGAGAATGCCGTTTGCCCCCAGGGCATCGCCGGACTGCTCGACCAGCGCCACCGACGACGAATCGAGCCAGTCGGCCTCCATCCCCAGGGCGTCCAACAGTTCGGGAGAACCGATCCACGCGGTGCGGGCATCGTATTCGATGTCCCCGCCAAACCCGAAGGTGTCGCTGCTGCAGAACGCACATTGTTCGGTGACGGGTCGGAAGGCGAGCAGCGGATTCGCCGCCTCCGGGCGGCCATCTTCGATCATGGTCTCGTTGAGGTACCCCGGCGGAAACGCGATATCGATCGGGACGAACGCCAGTTCAGGAGCGGCTGCCGACGCCTGCTCCATCGCTTCGCTGAGCGACGCTTCGTCGATGGCGATCGGCAGTTGCGAGGGGGTGTATCCGGCGATCTCACCGGCCCAGATGACCGCGCTATCGGTCGCGAGGTTCGGGTCGGTGTTCACCGCTCGGGCATCGATCGACTCCGTCACGACGGCGATACCCGCCGGGATCGACAGGGCGAGAGCGATTGCGGCCACTACGGCCGCCGACCGGCGGTTGTACCGGCTGATCGCTCGGCCCGCGAGCCGTGCCTCGAGGGGCAGGCGGCGAGCGGCGCGGCCGATCGCTCCGACCAACAAGGGGGAGAGCATCAGCAGTCCGAGCGGAGCGAGCACGACGCCGCCGAGCGCCATGGCGACGTTGAAGTTGGTGAACCCGGTCACGAGGAGGGCGCCGCCGAGCACGGTGATCACCGCTCCGACGATCGCTACCCGACCCACGGGTTCGGCCTTGGGTCGAGTGGCCGACAACACGCCGATCACCGACTTCTTCGACAACTTCACCGCTGGGCGACGAGCGGCCCAGGCCGCGATCGCCACTGCCAGGATGACGTTTGGCGCAAGCGCCGAGAGGGACGCCGCGAACGCAATCCGGTGGTTGAGCGTGCCCTCCAGCGCGCCGACCAGCACCCGGGCCACCAACAACCCGATCACGAGGCCGATCAGCGCACCGATGATGCCCAGGATGAGGCCCGAGGCCATGGCGGCCGATCGGACCAGCTTGGGTGGGGCTCCCGCCGCGGCGAGCAGCCCGTACTGGCGCTCCCGCCGTTTGGCGATAACCGCGAATGCCGAGCTCACCAGAAGCGCGACCTCGAGCATGCCGAAGGCACCCACGACGTTGCCGATGAGTCCCGACACCTGCTGGCTCGGTCCCTCATTGGTGGTGATGCCCTGCACGAGGTTCCCGGCGGTTCGTTCGACCGTGGCCATGTCGGCGTCGACGTAAAAGTCCGTTTGGGTCTCGTCGGCCGAGGCGAACCCGTCGACGGTGGTGACCATGGCGAACTCGTCGTCGAGGCTCATGGGGTTTTCGATGGTGCCGACGATGGTGAGGCTCACGCCGTCGATGTCGACTGTCGAACCGATGTCGATCTGGTCGGCGAAGGCCCGGTCGGTGAGCGCCACCTCACCATCGACCGTCGGGTAGCGGCCGTCCACGAGCGCGATCAGCGGGGCGACGACGGCGTTGTCGGGGTCGATGGTTCGCAGCAGTGCTGCCTGGGTCGATCCGTCGCGTTCGACGGAGAGATGCTGGATCACCCCGAAGCTGATGTCGCTATCGGTCAGCGCCTGCCCGAATGCGCTCGGGTCGGTGCTGTCGGCGATCAGCTGGGCGTGGCCCTGGTACTTGGTTTCCGGGTCGCCCAGGTTGTAGGCCGTCACGCCCAGCGCGACCGCAGCGGTGACGCCGGCGATCAGTAGGCCGAGGATCACGATGTGTTGGCGCCATTCGTTCCGTACGACCCGACCGGCCCAGCGCCAGATGAATGCGCGGCCGTTCATGACGCACCGCCGGGACGGTAGGTGCTCTCGACCTGGCCGTCGCGTAAGGTGACCACCCGGTCGGACCAGGCGGCGATGTTCGGATCGTGGGTCACCACGACCACTGCTCGCTGCTCGCTGCACGCCGAACGCAACAGCTCCATGATCGCAACCCCCGTAGCGCTGTCGAGCGCTCCGGTCGGCTCGTCGGCGAGCAGTAGCTGGCGCTCACCGACCAGGCCGCGGGCGATGGCGACGCGTTGGCGTTCACCGCCGGAAAGATCATCGGGGAAGGCGTTCGTGCGATCGCCGAGGCCGACGGCCGCCAGCATTGCCTGGGCGGTCTCCCGAGCGGTCTTGGCCGCCATGCCATCGAGCTCGAGCGGTGCGGCGATGTTCTCGACCGCGGTCAGGCCCGTCAACAGGTTGAAGCCCTGGAAGACGAAGCCGACCCGGCGGCGTCGGACCTCGGCGAGTTGGGTGGGGTCGAGTTGTTCGAGGTAGCGGTCGTCCAGCCGCACACTGCCGCTCGTCGGCGCCTCCAGACCCCCGGCGATGGTGAGCAGGGTTGATTTCCCGGACCCGCTCGGCCCCATGATGGCCACCATCTCGCCGAGGTTCACGTGAAAGTCGACTCCGGCGAGGGCTACGACCTCGTGGGGGGCGTCGCCGTAGCGGCGCTCGAGGCCGGTGATCTCGAGTAGGGCGGCGCCCGTCCCCACCGGCTGGGTTTGGATCTGCTGCTGGTCGTGGGTCTGCATGGTTTTCATGTCCTGCCAATCTGCGAGGTCGGCTCTGACACGAGTCCGACGATTGACTCCAAAGTGCCCGACGCTCTGTTAACCGAACGTGAACG